>DEFO01000008.1 GCA_002350805.1 Prevotella sp. UBA2850 | reverse complement strand
AGCTCAGCAGCGTTAGGAATAGCATAGATGGTGATCTTCTTGCCATCGACGACGATGTAGTCTTCGCCAGCTTCAACAGTGTGCTTGTTCTCGCCGAACTTGCCGCAGAAACCGCCCTGAGCGGTGTCGTACTTGAGGAGGTGAGCCAGCATCTTGGGGCTGGTCAGGTCGTTGATAGCGACTACTTCATAACCTTCAGCCTCGAACATCTGACGGAAAGCGAGGCGACCGATACGGCCGAAACCGTTAATTGCAACTTTTACGTTTGCCATTGTGTTTGTGTTAATTAAAAGGGTTTATAATAAATTTGAACTATAAATTTCAACTATGAACTATGAATTGTGAATTATGAATTGATTTACCCGCAATTGCAGTAATGTGATGACTTGCAAGCTGCTACAATTAGTGCCAAAAGCAGGCAAATTGATACAAAAATGACCTTTTTCTTCACTTTTTCTTTATTTTGCGGTGCAAAATTACAAAATTCTTTTTAAATTCGCACTCGATAACCTATAAAAAATGTCTAATAGTATCAAATTGCAAAATCAAAATTCCAATTTGCAACAAAATTGACTTAAACTTTTAAACCCTTAAACCCTTAAACTCTTAATCACTATGTCATTTATTCAAGATTTCAAAGCGTTCGCGCTTAAAGGTAATGTGATGGACATGGCAGTCGGTGTTATCATCGGCGGGGCTTTTGGTAAAAATGTCAGCAGCTTGGTGGACGACGTGCTGATGCCCCTCATCGGTATGGCAACAGGCAACATCGACTTTGCAAACCTCTCTTATCAGATTGGCGAAGGCGAAGGTGCTGCTGTGCTCAAGTACGGCCAGTTCATCCAGAACGTGGTCGATTTCCTCATCATCGCTCTGTGTATCTTCTTCATGGTGAAGGGCATCGCAGCCTTGAACCGTAAGAAGGAGGAAGAGCCCGCTCCTGCTCCTGCTCCAGAACCCAGCGCAGAAGAGAAGCTGCTCACCGAGATTCGCGACTTGCTGAAGAACAAATAATCCCTCCCTGCTGAGTGATCATTAATAAATAATAAGGTGTTGGCACTTTTGTCAACACCTTATTTTATGATACGCCACATGAGCCGTTTCCCTGCAAACTCTCACGGAGGAAGCTGCAACTATATGCCGGGCCTTGTCATCTCCACCACCCTTTTCAGTTCCTCCATCTTCTTGCGCGCCTCGCGCTCCCCTATTCTCATCATACTGTCGATGCTTTTCTCCGAGAAGCTGGCGGCACCATATCCTTTCAGCGGCGGATTGATATACACATCGGCTGCAGCACGGTTGTCGTTGTATTTCTTCCAGTCGGGCCTCGACACCAGCCAGTCGAAGATGCCGCCTATGCCAGTGGCGTCTTTCAGTGAGAAGTCACGCGTCTTATGCTTGTTCTGCGTCAGGTCGACGGCTATCACGATGTCGGCACCCATCGCCTTCACCACATCCACAGGCAGATTGTTCAGCATACCGCCATCCACCAACGTCTTGCCGTCTATCAGCACCGGCTTGTAAGCCCCTGGGATGGCCATGCTCGCACGCAATGCCCATGCCAGATTACCATTGCGCAACACCACCTCTTCCTGCGTGTCAAAATCGGCAGCCACGCATCGGAAAGGAATAGGCAACTCGTCGAAGTCAACCCATTCGCCGGTGCCTGTCAGGCGGTCCAGCAGTTTCAGCACATTATCCGTCTTCCACAGTCCTGCCCTGAACAGCGAGTCTAGCTGAGCAGCACGATAGCCAGTCGAGTACAGACCGCCCAGAATGGCCCCAATGCTCGTTCCGGCAATATAGTCGATGGGGACACCCACCTCCTCTATCACCTTCAGTACGCCCACCTCAGCGGCACCTTTCGCACCGCCGCCGCCCAGCACCAGCCCTACCTTGGGGCGCGTTGCCGGCACGTCGCTCTGCGCATACACATCAGCCACCGCCACCATGAGCAGCAGTATGCCAAACAAACCTGAGCGTACTTTACTCAACACAAAATTCGGGACTCGAAACACGGAACTCAGAACTCGAAACTCTATACAGGCGGCAGCCCATCATTATCCATTATCAACTATTCATTATATATAATAATGGTCTGTTCACTCCGTGATAGCATTCAAAATACCCTTAAGAATGCCCTTAATCTCGTTGCCCACACCTTTCACCTTGTCGAACACGCCCTCTTTCACTCCCTTGCCCATATAGCCGGCACACTGGCCCTCCAGCTTGCCAATCTTGGCTTTCTCCTCAGAGGTATACTCAAACTCATGCTTGCTGATGTTCTTGCGGATTCTCACAAACTTCTCTGCCGCGTGCTGCCAATCCTGCACATCATAACGCGCACTATGGTCGCGCAACTCGTAAGAGAAACTCTCCAGCTGGTTGATGGCATGCTGTTTCGTAGAGCACGACACCAGCGTCAGACCGGTCACGAGGGCAGCCATGAAATAAATATATACCTTTTTCATTTATACTTATCGATTTAATAAAAACTATGCGTTGTCAATAATCTCTCTTCCAAACGGAAGCAGGGCGATATGAGCCATCTTGAAATGCTGCTTGCCAAACGGAATACCAATAATCGTAATGTAGAGCAGAATGCCAAACCCCACGTGCGTCAGCGCAATCCAGATCCCCCCGATGAGGAACCAAATCGTGTTCATCAGCGCACTCAGACAGCCCACGCTGTTCTCCTTCCTGACCACCTTCGAACCGAATGGCCACAGGCACAGGGCCCCTATCTTGATAGTCTGCAAGGCAAAAGGAATGCCCACAATCGTAATCATCAGCGCCAAGCTCGACACAAAATACTCGATGGCCGTAGCCAGACCGCCGAAAAGCAACCAAACAATATTACCCAGTATCTTCATCGTCAATTCGTAATTAGTACATGGGGCAAAGATAAACATACTTTCTCATATCACAAAAAAAATAATGATAAAAAACATTACACGAGTGCATTTTAGGGCTGACATAAAGAATCTGAAAAAACAACTAACTCCCAACTTTGAGAACTGAAACCTGGAAACTGATGTTGCAAATCACCGTGAGTATCATTACGGCCATTGCCACTACTCTGGGCGACAGCTCCTGCATTTAGCGCGAGCCATAGAAAATGGATAAAAGAAAAATGGATAATTAATAACTGCCCGCAAGGCTCATTATCAATCATCCATTATCAATTGACAATCTGCAATTGGCTAAGCGAATATCAATCACTCCCACTCGATGGTCGAGGGTGGCTTTGAGGAAATATCGTAACAGACGCGGTTGACGCCACGCACCTTATTGATAATCTCATTCGACACCTTAGCCATGAAGTCGTAAGGCAGATGAGCCCAGTCGGCTGTCATGGCATCGGTACTGGTGACGGCACGCAGTGCTACGGGATGCTCGTAGGTACGCTCATCACCCATCACGCCCACCGAACGAACGGTAGAGAGCAACACGGCACCAGCCTGCCAGATCTGATCGTAGAGCGATACCTCAATCTCACCATCGGTCATGGCTGCGGGCACACCAGCTGCCAACACCTTGCGGGCATCCTCGCCACTCAGTTTTACTTTATAGTCGCGGAGGCCACGGATGAAGATATCGTCGGCATCTTGCAAGATGCGAACCTTCTCGGGGGTGATGTCACCCAGAATACGCACAGCCAGGCCGGGACCGGGGAAAGGATGGCGCGTGATGAGATGCTCGGGCATACCCAGTTGACGCCCCACACGGCGCACCTCGTCTTTGAACAGCCACTTCAGGGGCTCGCACAACTGCAGGTGCATCTCCTTGGGCAGGCCGCCCACATTGTGGTGGCTCTTGATAACCTTGCCCGTAATGTTGAGCGACTCGATACGGTCGGGATAGATGGTACCTTGGGCCAGCCACTTGGCATCGGTAATCTTCTTGGCCTCGGCATTGAACACCTCTATGAAATCTCGGCCGATGATCTTGCGCTTCTGCTCAGGGTCTGTAACACCCGCCAAATCGGCAAAGAACTTGCTTGAGGCATCTACGCCTATCACGTTCAGTCCCAAAACCTTATAATCATCCATCACCTGCGTAAACTCATTCTTGCGCAACATGCCGTGATCGACAAAGATGCAGGTAAGGTTCTGGCCAATGGCACGGTTGAGAAGTACGGCTGCCACGCTGCTGTCGACGCCGCCCGAGAGTCCTAGGATGACACGGTCGCTGCCCAGCTGAGCTTTCAACTCAGCCACGGTAGTGTCGACAAACGAGGCCGCACTCCAGTCTTGTTTGGAGCCGCAAACGCCGACAACAAAGTTCTTGAGCAACAAACTACCTTGCACAGTGTGGAACACCTCGGGGTGGAACTGAACGGCAAAGACGGGAGCATCTTGTGCGCCCAGTCCCAGAGGTGCAGGCGACCAGTAAGCTGCCTGCTGCACGTCGGCGGTAGAGGCAATGGTGGTGAAGCCCTGCGGGATGGCTGTGATGGTGTCGCCATGACTCATCCACACCTGTGAGTGCTGCTCAAAACCACGGAAGAGCGGGTTCGAGGTGTCAACCGTCTCAAGGTGGGCACGGCCATACTCACGCGAGTCAGCCTTCTCCACTTTGCCACCTAGTGTGTTTGAGATATACTGAGCCCCATAGCAAATGCCTAAAACAGGCAGACGGCCCATGAACTGAGAGAGGTCTACCTTGAAGGCCTCGGGGTCGTGCACACTAAAGGGCGAACCGCTGAGGATGACACCAATCACGCTGGGATCGTCGGCGGGAAACTTGTTGTAAGGAAGAATCTCGCAGAAGGTGTCGAGCTCGCGCACACGACGGCCAATCAGCTGAGTGGTCTGACTTCCGAAATCGAGAATAATGATTTTCTGTTGCATATAGAATGATATGAATATGTAATCAAAAACGTAAGAAACCTCCATCTACGTTAGCCGATGGACAATAACAGCCACAAAGGTAGTCATTTTCCGGCAGACTGCCAAATGTGGGCGTTATTTATTTTCCTTCCGCTGGAACAGAAGGAGCCCGCTTTTGCCTCCGCTACGGCTGGAAAAGGGTAGAAAATGGAAAATAATGCTCAAATAATAATTATACAAAAACTCTACATTTCTATTTATCGAACTTAATACTACCTACTCCAAATAGCAGCTTAACAACCATAAAATCAACTACATAGGAAGAGTTTAAACTATACATACCATATATACTCGCTTTTCGTCAACTCTATTTTTTATTTTGAAGTATCAAATATATTTCCTATCTTTGTCATCGTATTGATATCAACTAGGAAAAGCAGTATGTTTGGACGCAAAAAGATTAATCATATCATTTCGGAACTCGACTTGTTCATCAATAAGATGGACGAGTGTGTACTCATTTACAAAAATGGCATCAAGAACTATCTAGAGGGAAACTCACAGGCTTTCGTCGACAACATACAGTCGGTGACAGCCATCAGGGAGGACTCTACTGAGTTGCGGCGGAGCATTGAGAACAGCCTTTACTCATACACTCTTGTGTCGGAGAACCGAGTGGACATTCTGCAACTGATGGAGCATATCGACATGATTATCGGCCAATTGTATAAGAACCTCGTCCAGTATGAGATTGAGATACCTTTCTTCCCCTCTGAGCTGAACATTGAGTTTCTGAAACTGGTGGAGCTGGTATCGCTATCGGTGGAAATCACGGCCCAGGCCATGCGCGACTATTTCCGCTCGCCCCAACAGCTGCCGGAGAAGATTCACCGTATCTATTACTACGAGAAGGAGGCCGGCAAACTGGCCCAGGCCATCAAGCGGAAGGTGTTTCACGAGATGGAGAACTTCAAACTCAGCCAGAAGATACACCTGCGCTATTTCACGCTCCACGTGGAGCAGATTGCCGAGGAGACCATGAAGGCCGCCGACCTGCTCGCGATACTGACCATTAAACAACGATTCTGACAACCATACACACGATGACGCCCACCATTGCCATTATATTGATGATGTGCATAGGCTTTTGTTTCGGATGGAAAGAAATCGCCTACAGTTACTCCGACATTCATGTGCCGGACATCCTGAGCGTGAAGCCATTCCTGGCTTGTCTGGCAGTATCGATGACGGTGGGGATGGGCCTGATGATTCTGCACAAAGGGCAACACTTGCTGACGAGCTACGACGACATTGTGGTGATGATGGTATCGATGCTGCTGACGATATCTATTCTCTCGACTGTCAACTGCCACTTCTCGACGGTCACGGCTTTCTGGGGCACCGTCTTGTCAATGGCCGTCATTCATGAGGGCGGAGTAAGCAAAAGCACATGGACAGTGGTGCTCCTGTCGGTAATGGCGGCGCCGGTACTGAGTGTCATCTGCTCGCTGCTCTTCCATCAGCTCATTCAACGCTACATTGTGAATCAGAAGAAGCATCTGCTCGTCAAGCAGTATTACGCGAAATGGCTAGCCTACATCGGCGTGGTACTGTGCGGCATCGCCCTTACATGCAACTATGCACTGATGATCAATGCCTTCATTACACCTTTATTATATAAGGTGAGCATTGCCGGCTGGATATTGTGGCTGTTACTGATTGTTATGAGCATCGTGTGCCTGAGTCCGGTACTGATATATGTCTACCAGAGGCCCCGCAATGGAATGATGACCAGGCATCTTCCATCGCTCTACGCGCTGACATCGGTGTTGGCATTGTTCAACTTCTTGCTGCCACTCATCGTCGCTCCCCTACCCTCGGTCATTGTGCCGGCCAACCTGCTGAAAGAGGGTAATATCATTGCGTTGGAACGCGGAAAGGAGCAGAAACGCCTGCTGAACATCGTGACCATCGCCATCGCCACACCGATGCTATCGTACCTGATATGCTCGCTATTGGCACCCATCTACCAGAGGCCGCACGTATTTTGGGTGCTTGTGCCGTTCGTGCTGCTGGTGTGCTTGTCCATCAGGCTCTCCTACAAGCAATATATCAAGGGGAGGAATGTGAGCCGGATGCTGAACGACGAGATACGGCGAAGCGACGAACGCAGCAACGAGCTGAACCGGCTCGACGTGATGGCTGTCACCTCACAATTCGACAGCATGTCGCGCGAGATGGACTTCAAGCACAAAGAGCTGATTGACTTGTCGTTGTTCGTGAAGCAGCAGCGCGACTACATGACCGGCGTGGGCGAGCAATTGCGCCGGCTATCACAAGAGAGAGACCCGGAGCACATCAGGAAGTCGCTGATAGACATCGACAAAGACCTGAAAGACACGCTGCGCTACCCGCCCGAAATGGAGCAAATCTATCAGCAGGTGGAGAAGATGCACCGCGACTTCATCTCACGCCTGCAGATGCGATGCCCCAACCTCACCAAACGTGAGAGCCGCCTGGCCATTCTGTTGCGGCTGGGATTCTCGAGCAAAGAGATTGCCAACATGGTGAACCTGGAGACCAAGAGTGTGGAAATCAACCGATACCGCCTCAGGAAGAAACTCCGGCTCGACCGAAGCGAGAACCTCGTGAGCTATCTGCAACTGCTATAGACAGGAGGCGGGCAACTGCTGAAATCATTGAGGTTTCTGCCACTTGCAAATGAAAAGGATGAAAGAACAAATATAACCAACAACAATTTATTAATCAATCTAATAACAATTATGAGAAAAACTGCATTTCTGACATTGGGAGCACTACTGCTGATCAGCGGCAGTATTTCGGCTCAAGAGAATGATGAGGTACGCTATAACCAATATGGCGTGGCCGTTGATCGCAAGGAGCTTAAATCGGAGGCACGGAACAACATTCTTGTTTTCGAATCGAAAGACCAAGACTACAAAGTGTGGTTCGACAATCGTGTGCAAGTGGATGGCGCCACCTTCTTCGGACTGAATTCCGACTACAACAAAATCGGCAATGGCGTCTCGCTTCGCCGTGTGCGCTTTGCCATGAAAACCCAGCTTACCAAAGACTGGTATGGAGAGGTGGATATGGACATGGCCGACGGATTCTTCGAGTTGAAGGATGCTATCATCGAGTACGACGGTCTGAAGAACTGGGAGTTCAAGATGGGTAACTTCAAGGAGGACTTCTCGATGGAGCGAACCACGAGCTCGCGCTACCTGTCGATGATTGAGCGCCCGATGGTAGCCCAGGCGCTGGCCCCCTCGCGCCATCTGGGTGTGCAGGCCGCTTACCTGCGTGACCATTTCCGTTGGTCGGGAGGTATGTTCTTCCAGGAAGTAGCCGGCTCAGAGGAAGCCACCAACGTGCAAGACAACAACAAGGATTTCGGCCGCAGCCAGGGTTACTCGCTCACGACAAAGATGGGCTGGATGCCTTACACCCGAGACCGCGAGAAAGGCTTCTACATCGGTGGCAAGGCATCGTACCGCACGCCGAAGACCGATATGGCAACAGGCGAGTATGGCGGTGTGCGCTACTCTACCCGTAACTCTACCAGCATCAACCGCAAGAAATATATCGACACCGATGTCATCAAGGACGTGAACCACTCCTGGCTCTATGGTGTTGAGGGTGCTGCCTACTACAAAGGACTGAAGTTCCAGAGCGAATGGATTGGCTCGCATGTAACGGCGAAGAACGACAGCTACAACTTCGGTGGATACTACTTCACACTGGGCTATATGCTGTTCGGTGGTAACCAGCACTTCAATGTGGCCGAGGGCGAGTTCACACAACCCGGACGCGGAAAGAAATGGGGCGATGTAGAGCTGGTGCTCCGTTATGACTATCTCGACCTGAACGACAAAGACATCTATGGCGGTAGTGGCGAGAACTACACGGCCGGTCTGAACTTCTACATCAATAACTTCTTCAAGTTTGCCATCAACTTCCAGCATAGCAGCAACGACCGTTATGCCAACGGAAAGGGCAAACTGCTGATTGGCCACGACGCATCGGGAAAGCCGACTGCCGACTATAAGCAGGCCGTCGACCCGAAGGGAAAGGGCGGTGTCAGCTATAATATGCTGGCCGTGCGTTTCGAGATTGACTTCTAACCGACCTGACAGAGAAATCATCAACAACAATTACGTTTCAATACTATTCAAACATAAATCATTAAGATATGAAGACCATTAAATATTTATTCATGATGGCAACAGCAGTACTCTTTGCCGCATGTGTAGAAGACAATGTCTACGAAGGTCCGACAACAATAGACTCCGTAACGACAGACAAGGCCTCCCCGACCTCTGACGATGCCGTGGTGGTAACGGCCCAATTCTCTGGTTTGCAAGCACCGCAGACGGTGACGCTCACCTATAGCGCCAACGGAGCTTCGAACGATGTGCAGATGAGTGGAAGCGGCATGACCTGGACAGGTACGATTCCCCCGCAACCCGACAAGACAACCGTGAAGTATTTCGTGACCGTCGTCAACACAGCCAACTACACCACCGTCTCGAAGGAGCTCGAGTATGTAGTCGGCGATCCGCCCATTGAGTACAACAAGCTGAAACTGAATGAGCTCTTCGGTGCCGCTGAGACCGATGCGGGCAAATTCATCGAGATTTATAATGGCAGCGACAATCCCATCAAGCTGAAAGACGTGCTGCTGAAGAAAGACGGCAAAGACACATGGACCGGCATCGATGGCGAGGTGATTCCCGCTCATGGCGTATGGGCTGTGGTAGGAGCCAAAGGCACCACCGAGCGTGGTTTCTCTAGCGGTTTCTCTGCCAAGAAATCAGTGCTCGTTGAGCTGTTAGACCCCAACGGCAATGTGCTCGACAAGTTCCAGCGTGGCGAGGAAGCCGACGGTTGGGGCAATCAGTCGTTGCCGAACGTGAAGGTATCGTGGGGCCGTGTGCCCGACGGCTCAGGCAAATGGATGCAGACCGAGCCTACTTGCGGCGAGCTGAATGCCAAGACTGGCGAACCCGACGACACCGTCGTACAATAAATCGCGTTGTTTTCGGTTATTAATCATATCATTATGTACATCTATTTATAAAAATACTATCAACATGGCAAAAGAAGAATTGAAAATCGGTGAGATTTCGAAGCCGCGCTTTGAGTTTCGTAGCTTCGGCCGTTGTTTCTGCGAGGCTGCCAAACGCATGGCACGTCTGAGTGTTCCCGTTCCAGAGAAAGTATGGGAGCGTCATAGCACGGAGACCTATATCGTGAGCAGAACCAACGATGTGAACAACACCAAGATACGCAACGGGAAGATGGACATCAAGACCTACGTGCAGACCGTCGACGGACTGGAGCAGTGGAACCCACTCATGAAGGGTGAATTCCCCATCGCCAAAGAAGTGCTTGAGAACGACGTGTTTCCCGCCTTCAAGGTAGAGGGAATGCCCAAGCTCGACAAAGACACCTACACACTTGAGGAGTTCCTCGCGATGATCGACGAGCATCCCGACCTGCAGGCCGTCAGCGTAGAGAAGGTGCGCTATGGCTACATGGTGAACGACACCATCTGCGAGACGGGCGACGTATATATCAATGGCGCTTTGGTAAAAACCATCAACTCGGAGTCAACCGAGATTGACGACATCAAGAAGACCATTGCCGACCTGGGACTGGAGGGCGTTGAGAACATCAACTACCTGCAGGCTATCAAGAGAGTGATTGGAATGATTAAGAAACCTTTAGCAAACTAATGGAATATGGCACAGGAAATAGAACGTAAGTTTCTCGTGAAGGGAAACTTTAAGCAAGAAGTGTTCAAAAGCACACGCATCACACAAGGCTACCTCAGCTCCGTGCCCGAGCGTACCGTGCGCGTCAGAGTGAAGGGCGAAAAGGGCTTCATCACCATCAAAGGCATAGGCAACGAGAGTGGTGCCAGCCGCTACGAATGGGAAAAGGAGATTCCCGTCGATGAGGTGCGCGAGCTGCTGAGGCTTTGCGAGCCTGGCGTTATCGACAAAACGCGCTATCTGGTGAAGAACGGCCCGTACACCTTCGAAGTGGACGAGTTCTACGGCGACAACGAGGGACTCACCGTGGCCGAAATAGAACTGCCCGATGAGCAGGCACAGTTCGAGAGGCCTGAATGGCTGGGCGAGGAGGTGACTGGCGATGTGCGCTTCTACAACTCCATGCTCATGAAGAATCCATATAAAAACTGGAAATAATCACCAACGCTCACTTTTCTGTGGGAGGGCTCTCCAAAGGGTGAGAGTCCATCCCACTTTTAACCTTTCAACCGACCATCTATGAACACCGAGAATAAACCACAAGCGGCCTTCGACCCGCTGGATATGAATAACTACCGAATCGAGAAACTGCCGAAGATGCAGAAGTCTGGGTTCGAGCGGATGCTTCAGCGCATAGGGGCTCCGTTGGCCATCCTGGCCTTTATTCTGATTTACTGGGTGGTGGACATTCCTTTCGTCAACCGCATTGACACCAACAAGGAGACAACCACGCTCACGTCGTCGGCCATGAAGCGCTACGACCAGCTGAGCGAGGCAGCCATGAAAGAGCTGGCTGCCGGCGAGACGGCCCAGAAGGGCACACCGCAGCTGGAGAAGCAGGCGACCGAAAAGGCGCATGACAAGTTCATCCGCATCAACTATGCCATGCTTGCCATCTTCATTGCCGCCATCATCTTGTGGATTACCGAGGCCATCCCCAACTATCTCACGTCATTAATGGTCATCTTGGGCATTGTACTGACCAACATCACCACCGACAAGACGGCCTATGCGCAATTGGGACACCCCGTCATGTGGCTCAACATCCTTTCGTTCATCCTGGCCAGCATGCTGGTCAAGACGCAGGTAGCCAAGCGGTTTGCCCTATGGTTCGTATTGAAGTTCGGCCGCAATGCCAGCGGTATCATGCTCAGCTTCATCATCATCAACCTGGTGCTCTCGGCCTTCATCTCCGCCACGACGGCCAAGGCAGCCATTCTCCTGCCCATCTTCATGGTCGTGGCAGCCATCTACGGAGCCACGGGCGGCGAGAACCGCAACAACTTTGGGCGCAACCTGATACTTCAGAACCTGTTTCAAATCAACCTGGGCGCCAATGCCTTCCTCACGGGTTCGGGAGCCACATTGCTGGCCGGATCGCTCATTGCCGGAGCTCTGGGAGCCACCTCGTTCAGCTACCAGGACTGGTTTAAAGTGGCATTCCCCATGAGTGTGTTCCTCATCCTCATCGCCTGGTTCGTAGGAACAAAAATCTTCTTCCCCCTGAAGAAAGAAGAGCGCGTGCCGCAGATTGCCGGTGGTATGGAGCGCTTGCGCGAGGAGCTCAACAAGCTGGGCAAGATGCGCACCGACGAGTGGAAATCGGTGGCCATCTTCGTGGTCGTGCTCATTCTTTGGGCTACCGATAAGCAGCACGGCATCAACCAGACGGCCGTGGCCTTCATGGGAGCCGTGGTGGCTTTGCTGCCTGGCATCGGTGTGGTGAAATGGAACGATGTCGACATTCCGTGGCACCTGCTGCTTTTCTCTGCCGGAGCTTACACTCTCGGAGCGGGTCTCGATGCGACAGGCCTGCCCGGAACACTCATCGACGCCCTGTTCAACAACCTCGGCATCACGGCTGAGACCCCGTTCTGGGTGCTCTACCTCATGCTCACCGCCGGCATGCTGCTGTTCTCGCTCGTCTTCCAGTCGAAGACCATGCTCACCCTTATCTTTGTGCCCATCGCCATCGGTGTGGCTCAGAAGAACGGCTATCCCGTGATGAGTCTGGCCTTCCCCGTAGCCATGCTCGTAGGCCACGTCTATGTGCTGCCGTTCAATAGCAAACCTGCTGCCCTGCTCTACACCACCAACCAATACAGCTGGAGCGACACGTTCAAGTTTGGCATCACCATGATGTTCATCAGCTGGCTCACTATCATCTTGTGGGGAGAGACGCTGCTCAAGTGGTTCGGCTATACCAACGGCGTCTTCTTTGGAGTGAACGGCTAACAAGCCAGAGTAATGCTCTACAATGCTGGAGTAGCCCTCTACAACGCTGGAGTAGCCCTCTGCAAAGCTGGAGTAGCCTTCTGCAACGCTGGAGTAGCCTTCTACAACGCTGGAACAACGAGTAAGGAATCTAAGGATATAACACAATAGAAATCAAGAGATAAAAACGTATGATAGATATACTTCCCAAGATACACGACCGTACCACCCTGGAATTCAAGGTGGGTTACAAGGCCACCGTCGGTACACACAGCAACGACTTCGAGATGAACACATGGATATACATCCCTGAGACGCTCGACGTGAACCGTCATACCTATCTGAAAGAGAATTTCTATCGCGACATCTTATCCTACATCCGGCTCATCACGCCCTTCTACCCTCTTTCCGAGCTGGCCTCCAGCAACTGCCTGCCCTACCGCCGGCTGAGCGAGACCTGCCTGAGCCTCCCAGCCAAGCCCGACAAGGACGAACAGGAGAACTACGAGCGCGAAATCAAGATGTATGCCTCTATCTTCAAAAGCAGCATGCGCGACACCTTCCGCGACTTGTTCAAGAAAGAGGGCGACGAACTTCAGCAACAATGCGAGAGCGTCTTGAACGACATCTCCGCCATCCTGGAGATGTGCCGACAACTGGACCGAGATATGATGGCACACTCCACGCCTGCTCAACAGATGCAATTCTTCCGCTATGGCGACGAGTTCATGTCGAATGTGGTCGAGCAGCACGTATCGCGCCTGATAGACCATCTGCGTGCTCATGCCCAATGCGTCTACGAGAAGGTGGAGCCGATGATTCGGAAAGTGCTCGATGGCGAGCACGACTACCGCCTGCAAATGGGCTATATCTGTGTGGAAGAAGGCGGGGCCGACAAGAACACCGAGTTTGTCTATCATGCCGGACAGCTGAAGAAATACATCGAGAGCAACCTCTATCTGCCCACCCACAAGCGCCGCAATGCCGTCTTCCTCGAGCAGATGGTGTTCAGCCTGGCGGCAGGTTTGTCGATGGTCTTCGCCACCGTCATCTCGTTTGCCTTCCAACAAACCTATGGCAATTTCACTCTTCCGTTCTTCATCGCCCTGGTTATCAGCTACATGTTCAAAGACCGCATCAAGGAACTGGTGCGTATCTACTTTGCCAACCGACTGAGCAGCCGGCTCTTCGACTACAAAATAGGCATCCGCGTGGGATTCCTCAACGTGGGCTGGTGCAAAGAGGGCTTCGACTTCGTGGCTCCCGAGAAGATTTCCCCGCTCGTACGCAAGATCCGCAACCGCAAGTCTCCACTGGTCATCGGCCGCGGCGTAGAGGAACAGGTCATCCAGTACCGCAAGCGCATCCACCTGAACCACAAAGCCATCAGCCGTCTTTCGCCCTATCCACTGAGCGGCATCAACGACATCGTGAGATACAACATTTCGGAGTTTATGCGCAAAATGGACAACAACCACGTGCCGCTATGCGCCAACAAAGGAAATGGCGAGTATGTGATGACCGAGGGCAGAAAAGTCTACTACCTGAACTTCATCATCCAATTCAAATACGAGAAGACCACCCGTTTCCGCCGCTATCGCGTCTGCATCAGCAGAAAGGGCATTCAAAGCATCAAAGAAATAAAATGAACAAGAAACTCATCATCCTCGCTCTCGCCGCCTTCTCATTGACGGCATGCGAAAACAACAACTCGGTCAACATACTGGTATCCAACACCTATACCGAGCCTCAACGCAACAAAACTGTTACGGTTGGGCTCGACGAAGTGCATCAATGGCTGGGCACCACCAATGCCGATACACTCATCCTGCTCGACGAGAGAAACCAGCCTCTGCCATACATCTACGACGCCAGCCGCTCGTCCATCCGTTTCACCGTCCCCGTCATTCAAGGACGCTCGCAGAAGAACTACACCCTCAACAAGTCGGCTACCCGTCTACGCCAGAACATCCTGGCATTCAGGCGGAAGAGCATCGAGGTGGAGCTCAAATGAGCGAAGCGTGCTCTGCCACAACCTTCTCCGCCAAGGCGAGGGTGTCGAGCTTTCCTACGTCGATTAACTCAAGGTCTGTCTTCTGGTAGCCTTTAAATGTCAGCTCGGAGCACCATTTCAGATAGAAGTCGATAATCCCGAAACGCTCAGGCATCATATTGAAATACGCTGACAACGCCGGCGAGACCACATGAATGCCGCTGAAGGCCAGGCTTCGGCCCTCACGCCCTTTCACCTCACCCGTCTCCACATTCTTCCAGCCCGTCAACCGCATGTCATCATCGAACTGCAGATAGCGCTTGGTGGTCCGCTCGCTCACCAGGAGCGTGGCAGGATTGTTCTGTGCACTCTCATAGAAAGCGGCCAGATTCACATTGCTCAGGATATCCACATTATGAATCAATACAGGACTGTCTGGCTCGAACAAAGGCAATGCCTTCTTGATGCCGCCACCCGTTTCCAGCAGCATGGCCGTCTCGTCGCTGATGCGGATGTCCAATCCGAAACGGTTGTTTTGCTCCACATAGTCAACAATCTGCTGAGCAAAATGGTGCACGTTCACCACGATTCGCTCAAAGCCGGCAGCCTTGAGCCTCATCACCACATGCCATAACAACGGATGACCGCCCACGGGCACAAGGGCCTTGGGCATCTTATCGGTTAATGGTTTCAGCCGGGTGCCAAGCCCTGCTGCAAATATCATAGCTTGTCTCATTTCTCTGAAGGTAACAATTCTGTTTTTATTGTGAACGTTTCTGTTTTGTAAAGATGACTATTTTTATGTGTTAATCAACTTGTAAAGTAATAGCCATCAATCCCACCACCACATCGTTTGAGAGGGTGTGAAGGCTGAGCGACTTCAGTTTTTTCTTCTTATCGAGCGGCATGCACAGCAATTGTGCGGCGCCACCCGGAATCTCGCGCCCGTAAACACCCTGTATGTTCAGGGCCTCGCCCAGATTGCGGCTCACCATGCCAGTGCCCAGACTGACGCGATAGGGACGAGGTTGGACGGTGCGGAACTGCCGTTGGTCTACATAATAGTCTTGCTCTATGGGGCACCAGTTGTCAGGGTTGCGCAAACGCAACGTGTCAGAAGAACCGTCTTTGTAACTGACCACCACCAAGGCATTGTCAATGCGGCTCTGCATGTGGTTGGTCGAACCGGCCATCAGCAGACAGGCACACGAGGCTCTGCCCTGAAGAGGCACCGTCACCTCATCGGGATAGTTGTCCCACAACGAGGTGTAGATGATGTTTCTGCCTGTCTTGGGCGTGCGGAATGGAACGCCAGCCACCACAAACTCATCCTTGGTAATCAACGTACGGAACACCGAGTCGTCAATCTCAGGCGTATACTTAGGATGGCACCACTCTCCCACTCCCTGCACGGGTATCTGCAAGGTGGTTGTCTGTGGACGGGGCGACACGTATTGGTTCTTGAAGATATCGGTGACATGAGCGTTCAAGTACGGTGTGAGGTCTATTGTCTTCATCTTTCCAGAGGGCTGTGGCTCCAGCAGACCCATCGATGCTGCACTTGCAGTAGAGTTCTCCACACCCGCAACACCCTTCACCGTATCTGTCTCAACACTTTTCTTTTCTGCCTCAACGACATCGAACTCAACGACTTGATGTTCCTCGTTTGTGCCCACCATGTCGCGATAGTTGCCTTGCGACAAATTCTGACGCACAACGATCTGTAGGGGCTGGCGAAAATGCTGTGTAATCTCCAAGCGCACCTTGTCCTCCTTGCGTTTGTATGTATATTCTATATAAGGTGTCTTCAGCGCAACAGAGTCCCACTCTGAAGGAAAGCCGGGTCTGACGACACACTTGCCCTCCAACGCATGAGGCACAACACCGAAGAGGCCCTGGAGAATGGTGCGCGACGAGATGCCCACCACATCGCCAAAATCGCGATAGCATTCTCCTCGTGCCGCATCATAATAACTCAGCTGCCCGAAGTTTCCCGGTGAACGGCCATAATACATATTGTCTAAGATGTTAGCCTTCATCAGCCGGAAACCCTCATCGTTGCGTCCCGCCTCGAAATAGGCCAGCGCCGTATGCATCACTTCAGCCCCAGCCACATTGTTGATGCTCCATGCATAAGGCATCCAGTTGCTGGTCGAGATGGTCTGCAGCCCGCTGTCTCCTACGTCAATATGTGGGATATGATGGTCTATGTAACGCGTGGCCTCATAGGCTTGAAGCGGTGTGCATGCCCCACAGTCGATGGGCGTATATACCGACCATACAGCAGGGCTCTCGTGCATTCGTTTCAAGCCCATACCATCCTGATACTCAGCCCATACGCCGCAATGATTCAACCAAAGCCTGCTATTCATGGCCTTTAGAATCTCATCTGCTTCCTGCCGATAAAGAGTGGCATCCTCGCCAATGAGTTCAGCTATCCGTGCGGCCAACCGGTTACCCCTGTAATTGTAGGCCGATGAATGGGTGACGGCTCCACCATTATAATATAATGCGTCGGAAGCCCAGATACAGCAATAGGCATCATAGAGATGGTCGCCGTCGGCATCGTAGTTGCGTTTTTCCCAAGCCAGATGGCGCTGGAGCAATGGCCACATTTTGCGCATGTACACTGTGTCGGCATCATACTCGAAGTGCCACAGCAGCTCGTCCACATAGTTCAGGTTCATGTCGTAGTGGTGCATCTGGTTATTACGATGCGGGTTGCGGCAGATATATCCGTCAGAGTACATCTGTGTGCCCCACCGTTTCTCTGCCCTAGCCATGTTCATCTCAACGTCTTGCGCAGGATGCGGAATCGTTGGCGGAACGCTACACACCTGACTTTCCGCATAAGCGTTGAAATGCAGGCGGGCACGCTCATGCCACCCCAGCACATCACTGGCATAAGCCGCTCTCCAGCCAGCCAACGGCATGCGCCAGCCAACGGCTCCATGCAGGAACGTCTCTCCGTCCCAGATACCATCGGCTGCGGCCATCAGCGCGCCGTCCAGTGTATTGATAAAAGCATCAGGTGTTTGGAAACTGATAGTGGGCAGCTGAGCCCAATGCGTTTGTAGTCTTTCGAAATCGAAGTCGGGCGCCACATGCAGACTGTCGGTGCCTTCCAACAACAAACATACTGTTTGCCCTGCTTTTCTTTCGGATGCCGACAAAGGCTGTCCCTTAAATACCGACAAGGCCTGGTTTGCTGGCGGCTGATCGCCCAACCCAACATCCACCCTTCCACAGTCACCGTCTGGAGCAGGATCAAAACAATCGGGAGCATCAACGCCCAAGTCGCCACTGCGCTGCATCTTCGGACGGAGCACCGTACTCACAACGGCTCTCACCTTCACAACACCATCAAAACCTGTTGTTTGAAAGCGAAAGGCTGCTCCCTCTTTGTCGTGCATAGCAGCAACCTCTATTCTAAGTTGGCCTGCTCCCCACCGCTGGTCTTTCAGCTCATACCATCGCTGGCCACACTGGTATGACGCACGACAATAGTCAGTAGAATCTAGCCGGACTGTAGCATCCTTGTAATCCACATAGAACCGTACATTCCGACAGTTACCTTTCTTGTAAACGGCAAAGATGGGACGGTCGCTAGTCTCAAGGCGCCACTCCGTATAACCGCCATAAAGAGCACGCGTATATCGGTTTGTCCCATTCACGCAAACAAATGCTTTTCCCTCTGGCCGATAGGACATCTCTCTCCTGCCGTCACGCTGCCCGTCGTTAAACGAACCTGTAGCGGCCATGTCGCTCACCTTTTTCTGTGCCATCAGCAGTGAGCCGCACATCAGGAAACTGAGAAAGATCACAAGTCTACGCTGCATCTATCAGTATCATTCGCTTTGAAAATACATATTACACGAACACTCTCACGCCCCTGCCCCTAGAACACAAAGCCAAGATTGATGAAAAAGTCGGGCTTCTTGTTCAGGTTGCAATAGCTCAGCGTAGCGCCCAGCGGTCCGAACATCGTGTTGTAGAAATAGCCCACCGAGCCTCCGAGCATGGTGCTGTGATCAAGTAGATCTTTTATCTCGTCGGCATTCTGTCCGGCAGCGACCTTGAGCAAGATGATATTGTTCTGCGTCAGGTTGATTTGTCCTTTCAACTGAGCGGCCACGAACTTGTCCCACGCCTGTTCCACATGTCCGATACCAACGAAGGGCTGCTGCTGTTCAACGTAATGCCCGAACCATTCACCTCCGATGATGTTGCTGACGATGAATGGTGGGTTCTCACCGAAGAGCATGCGGCCGTAGAGCATTGGCTGCAGCGTAAAGTGCTTGCCCATACCAAACGACATGCGCCACATGGCACTATACTCGCGGATGCCGGTATGGTCTTTCATCTTGACAAAATTGTCGGTAATGTATGAGTAGCGCGCAAAGAACCGGGCGCCCCTTCTCGGGAAGAACCATTCATCCTCGCTGTTGTAGTTTACTTGCCCTATATAAGAAATGGTGTGCATGTTATCGGGCAGGTTGCGCTGGTGTTCAGGCAGCTGGTCCATCAGCAGGTTACGGAAATCATAGAAGTTCCACTCAGCAGCAATGCTGATGTCGAAGTTACGCACGTTGAACTTGAAGGGAGCCAGCTGCACCGTATGCTGATTATAAGTAAGGTTGTAGCTCTTGTCGCCAAACTCGTAGATATTGATATCGTTGTGGCGGAACACGTACGAAGCTGTCGGACGGTGGAAGTTGACGGGGTGGAAAGCCCAGTCGGCGCGGGCCATGATACGCTTACCCAGGCGCAGCGTGAAGTCGAGCTCCATGGGTTGTTTGGTGTGCAGGGGGATGGAGGCATTGGTTTGGAGCGCCACCATCTCTTCGTTGTCGAACCTCACACCGACACCCACCTGGTTTGTTTTCTTCTCTCCAGCCGTGAAGATGACCTTGGCTGCTTTTGAGCCGTCTGCCAGCGTCGCACCGTTATCCTCTATTCTGAAGCCGGCTGTCTTGTAGAAGAGGTCGAGGCGCATAGATGTGGTAATCAGGTCGGCACGGTTGTTGTCGATACTGTCACCCTCTCTCAAGCGGAACTTCCGACGAATGAATGTCTCGTCGCTCTCGGTCATATTGACAAAGCGCAGTTCGCCTATCTTGTGGCGCTCGACTTGCACCAGTGGTTTACGGTTGATGAGGATGCGTGTCCTCTGACCAGGCTTAATACCGAGTTTTTCTCTCAGCGCCACCAGCTCGTCCCAGTGCTGCATGGCCGTTTCCTCGCCTCTCCTGATGAGCGTGTCGATGGCAGCGGCATTGAACGAAGCCGTGCCATATCCCGTGGTGTTCACCCGGATAGGAATGTCGGTGATGGCAACGTTGTCTTCATATTTGTTTTTACAGTTCACGTCTACAATCTGCGAGATGACAGCCCCGGTAGAGACAATCTCGTCGGCAGTCTTTCCCTTGCCCTGCAACGTCACTCCGATGATATAGTCGGCTCCCATCTCACGTGCGATGTCAGCCGGATAGTTATTGCGTAATCCGCCGTCGACCAGCAACATGTCGCCCATTCTGACTGGCGAGAACGCACCAGGAATAGACATACTGGCTCTCATGGCAACGCTGAGCACACCACTGTGGAATACATACTCGGTGTTGTCGATGATGTTCGTGGCCACGCAGGCGAAGGGAATAGGCAGACGGCTGAAGTCGATAGAGTCATTGTAGGGTTTCGTCAGCGCATTGAACAGCGTGTTGATGTTCTTTCCGAAGATAATACCACCGCCCACGTCTGAAGGTTTTTTCCCAAGGTTCAGGCTCAATGTGATGACATAGGTGTTCTGTTTCTCGCGCTCGTGCAGACTCTGATGGCTCAGGTCGTCTTTGTCGGAGAGCACGTAGGTCCAGTCTTGCGCCCTGACGATAGAGTCCAGTTTCTCGGCGCGGTTGCCACATGCATACAGACCTCCGATGATGCTGCCCATGCTGGTGCCAGTGATGATGTCAATGGGTATTCCAGCCCGCTCGAGCACTTTCAGCACCCCAATATGGGCCATACCTTTTGCTCCGCCACCGCTGAGCACGACAGCCACTTTCTTTCTTCCACTCTTCTCCTGTCCCATAGTGGTCTGCGACAAGCAGAGGCACATGGCCATGATCATCAATATCTGTTTCATTTCTCTGAAGGTAATATCTGACTTATGTTTTGCTCGCGATGAACGATGCGAACTTCAATGCCGAATTTCTCATGTATATGCTCAGCCAGATGCTGGGCACTATACACCGAGCGATGCTGCCCTCCAGTACATCCGAACGAGAACATGAGCGAGGTAAAGCCACGCTGGATATAGCGGGCCACATGGGCGTCTGCCAGCCGGTAGACACTCTCGAGGAAGGTGAGTATCTCGCCATCGTCCTCCAGAAAGCGGATGACGGGCTCGTCGAGTCCTGTGAGTTGCTTGTATGGCTCGTAGCGCCCAGGATTGTGCGTCGAGCGGCAGTCGAACACATAGCCACCTCCGTTACCACTCTCGTCGTCGGGGATGCCCTTGCGATAAGAGAAGCTGAAAACGCGCACTACCAACGGACCGCGGTTGTCGTATTTCGAGAAGGTGGCCGGACCATCCAGCGGATGTGCCCGGTAGGGATTGTTGTCGGTCGTCTTAAACCCGTCTGCACGCTGCACCACGGGTTGTACCTCCTTCTCAAAACGAGGCAGGTCGCACAGCCGGCGCAACACATCGGTAAGGTAGGGATACTGTCTGAGAAGCTGTGTCGTGAGTGGCGATGGGGCAGTCATGTCCATACCCAACAGCTCGCGCAGATTCTGAATGGCAGGGGGAATAGAGTCAATGAAATGCTTCTTGCGCTCGAAATAGCCCCTGAAGCCATAGGCTCCGAGCACTTGCAGCGTGCGGAAAAGCACAAACAGACTGAGCCGCTCAACGAAATGGCGCTTCGAAGGCACCTCAGTATAATCTTTCAGCGCATTATAATACTCGTAGATAAGTTCACGGCGCAGTTTGTTCGAATACTTGGCCGAAGCCTGCCACAGAAACGATGCAAGGTCGTAGTAATAAGGACCTTTGCGCCCGCCCTGGTAGTCGATGAAATAGGGTTGCTGCTGACCGTCTTCGCCCACGAGCATGATGTTGCGGGCCTGGAAGTCACGGTAGAGAAACGAGTCGCTCTTCTCCGTCACGAGATCCTTGGCCAGCAGCCGGAAGTTAGCCTCGAGCTTCAGTTCGTGGAAGTCTAGTTCGGTGGCCTTCAGGAAACAATACTTGAAGTAATTAAGGTCGAAGAGCACGCTGTCCTCGTCGAACTCGGGTTGCGGATAACACTGCTGCCAGTCGAGCCCCCGTGCACCACGCATCTGTATGTTTGGCAACTCGCGGATGGTACGTCTCAGCAGTTTCTGCTCCTTCACATTGTAACGTCCTCCGGCATCGCGTCCGCCCTTCACAGCGTCGAACAGCGACACGTTTCCCAGGTCGCTCTGCAGGTAGCGCAGCTCGTCGGAGCTCACGGCTAGAATAGCAGGCACAGGCAACTGGCGCTGGGTGAAATGGCGTGTCAGGTAGACAAACGCATGATTCTCGTCGCGGCTGGTGCCTACTACGCCTATCACGCTGTTCCCTTCCGCGTCGGTCATGCGGTAGTAAAGGCGGTTACTGCCGGCACCGGGCAATTGCTCCACCTGGCGGGGTGCCTCGCCCTTCCATTGTGCATACAAGGCTTCCAGCTGCTTCATGAATCACCCTCCTTCTTCTGTCGTTCCTCCTCCTGCAGACGTTCCTGTTGCTTCTGGCGCTCCTCTTCTTCCTTAGCTTTTTTCAAGACAAAATCATAGGCAACAAAGAGCAGCAGCATGATGCCGATAGTCATGAGATACGACTCGGTGATATAGAACAGTCCGGCAATGATGATGATAAACGAAACAACGAGTTTCCAGTTGATTTTTGCTTCCATGCTGCAAATATAGTTAAAAATCGGCAATTACAAGCCGGCAACTTGAAAAATGTGGACTATCAATACACAAAAAAATCGGATGTCATCGCGACAACCGATTTTCAAAAAACAAACTACTTAAAAACTAATCTACTAAAACAAATCAAAAAAATATCAAATGTCGGACTCACTCCGATACTTTCTTTTCGAGTGCAAATTTAGACACTTTCATATAATTACCAAAATAATTTGACGAAAAATTTGCAATGTGATGTTAAAAAACCGAAAAAGGGGGATAAATCTTGCAATCCATCCCTCTTTTCCGGTATCATATCGGCACACACATGAGCAAGATAATGCAAATGGCGCATTGCCGATTTTCAATTATCAATTATACATTGTACATCGCCCACGGCTTACATCATGCCGCCCATTCCTGGTGCGCCACCCATAGGCATGGCGGGGTGCTCCTCGGGTTTGTCGACGATGAGGCACTCTGTGGTCAGGAACATGCCGGCGATAGAGGCAGCATTCTCCAAAGCCACACGGGCTACCTTAGCAGGGTCGATGACACCAGCCTCACGCAGGTCCTCGTAAACATTGGTGCGGGCATTGTAACCGAAGTCACCCTCGCCCTCGCGCACCTTCTGCACGACAACGGCACCCTCGGCACCGCCATTGAAGGCAATCTGGCGCAGCGGTTCCTCGATGGCACGCTCAACGATGTTAATACCAGTCTGCTCGTCGGCATTGTCGCCCTTAAGACCTTTCAGCACGTCGATGGCACGGATGTAGGTTGTTCCGCCACCAGCCACAACGCCTTCCTCGATGGCAGCGCGAGTGGCACAGAGAGCATCGTCCACACGGTCTTTCTTCTCCTTCATCTCCACCTCGCTGTTGGCACCCACGTAGAGCACGGCCACACCGCCTGCCAATTTGGCCAGACGCTCCTGCAGCTTTTCCTTGTCGTAAGAGCTGGTGGTAGTGGCAATCTCGTTCTTGATAGCAGCCACGCGGTCGGCAATGAGCTGCTTGTCACCGGCACCATTCACGATAGTCGTGTTATCCTTCGTCACAACCACCTTGTCGCAGGTTCCCAACATGTCGAGCGTAGCCTGCTCAAGCTTCAGGCCCTTCTCCTCGCTGATCACCAGACCGCCAGTCAGCACGGCGATATCCTCGAGCATAGCCTTACGACGGTCGCCGAAGCCAGGAGCCTTCACGGCACAAATCTTCAGACCGCCACGCAGACGGTTCACCACGAGCGTGGTCAGCGCCTCAGAGTCAACATCCTCAGCAATCACGAGCATCGGACGACCGCTCTCAGCTGCCGGCTGCAGAACGGGCAGGAAGTCCTTCAGGTTAGAGATCTTCTTATCATAAATAAGGATATATGGGTTCTCCATCACACACTCCATCTTCTCTGAGTCGGTAATGAAGTAAGCACTTAAGTAACCACGGTCGAACTGCATACCCTCGACCACACCAATATGAGTGTCGCGGCTCTTCGACTCCTCGATGGTGATGACACCGTCTTTCGACACCTTGCGCATAGCCTCAGCCAGCAACTCACCAATCTCCTTATCGTTGTTGGCACTGACGGTAGCCACCTGCTCAATCTTATCGTAGTTGTCGCCCACTTGCTCGGCATTCTTGGCAATGAAGTCAGTAACACACTTCACGGCCTTGTCGATACCACGCTTCAGGTCCATGGGGTTGGCACCGGCAGTTACATTCTTCAGACCCTCGCTCACGATGGCCTGTGCCAGAATTGTAGCAGTGGTCGTACCGTCACCGGCATCGTCGCCAGTCTTAGAAGCCACGCTCTTCACCAGCTGGGCACCGGTATTCTCGAAGTGGTCCTCCAACTCAATCTCCTTGGCAACTGTTACGCCGTCCTTCGTAATCTGCGGAGCACCGAATTTCTTCTCAATCACCACGTTACGTCCTTTCGGGCCAAGTGTTACTTTCACTGCGTTAGCCAACTTGTCCACACCGTTCTTCAACAGGTCGCGGGCATCCATGTTATATTTTATTTCTTTAGCCATAATACTATTTGTTTATTCTTGTTTTACTTCTCAATTACTGCCAGCACATCGCTCTGACGCATCATCAGATACTTCGTGCCCTCAAACTCGAGCTCAGTGCCGCTGTACTTGCCATAAAGCACCTCATCGCCCTCTTTCAGAATCATCTCCTCGTCTTTTGTACCATTGCCAGCGGCAACAATTGTTCCGTGCAAAGGTTTCTCTTTTGCGGTATCAGGAATGATGATACCACCGATTTTCTCTTCTGCCGGTGCCGGTAATACCAACACGCGGTCTGCTAATGGTTTGATGTTCATAATTCTTTGTTTTTTGTTATTTATATTATGTTTTTTCGTTCTGCCCACTGTCATGCGAAAAGCATGCCAAAAGCATCAGGTATGACAAAGTGTCACACTCGCCCCTTGGAACAATATACACATTTTGTTAGGTTGGCAAGTTGGTTTAAGTGATAAGGGAAAAGGATGATTAGCTTTGGCAGAGCAGCCCTCCAGACAGCCCGGAACGCTCTCGGCAACTGCAGAGCAGCCCTCTGTACGATGTGGAAAGTGACATAATAATATAAAGCCCCCTCCAGCTCACATAGAGGGAGGGGGTGTTATCTCTCAAGCAGGAATACTATTTTCCTTTACTCAAAATGCTCAGAATACTCAGAACACTCAGAATACTCAGATTACTCAGAATACTCCTAACTCCTCTTAGTTTCCATCAGGCTTTTTCACCTCCATAGCGGGGGCTGGATACCAATGCCAGGCGTTGAAGTCGTCGGGATGGCTGGGGTCGAAGTCGCGCCAATCGTCACGCAAAGCCTTAAGCATGGGCAGCTGATGCTGCTTCATTCCCATGACCACCATCTTAGCCACCTCATAGGCTCCGTAGGGGTTGAAGTGGGTGTTGTCGGCCAGCGGTTTGTCCTGTCCCTCGAAAGTATTGGCGGGGTAGTGGACGAGCGCCCGTTTGCTGTCTTCGAAACCGAGGGTCTCAAAGAAGACGCGCGTCATTTGGTTGAGGTCGATGAGGGGCACTTGCTCGCGCTCTGCCACCATGCGCATGGCAGCGGGGAAATCGCCGTGGGTGGGCACCATGCGCTGCTGGGCGTCGTCGAAACGGCGGCGGGTGGTTGGTGTGAGAAGGACAATGTGGCCGCCACGCTCTCTGACACGGTCGATGAATATTTTCAGGTTGTAGACGTAGTGGTACCAGGCTCCATCGCCGGGGCGGTGTTCTTTCTCGTCGTTGTGTCCAAACTCACAGAACACATAGTCACCAGCCTTCATCATCGAGAGTATTTTGTCGAGGCGGTTGCTGGCCAGGAAGGTGCGGGCGGTGAGTCCGCTCTCGGCATGGTTGGAAATGGCTACACGCTCGTCAAACCACCTGGGTATCATCTGTCCCCAGCTGGCCCACGGCTCGTTGTTCTGGTCGACAACAGTTGAGTTTCCACAAAGGAAGACGGTGAGTGCCGTGGTGTCGGGTTCGATGCTGATGCTCCTGACGGCGGGTGCCGCGCCATTGAACTCGAGGGTGAGCGAGTCATCCCAGTTGAGGTAATCTTTCTCGCGCTCTTTGATTTTCACGACGGTACGGTCATCAATACGTGGTGAACGCTTGTTGACGATAAAGGTACGGGTAGCATACTTTCCTTTCTTCGTGGCCACTTCCTCGACAAACAGGCGGCGACTCTCGGCACGAACAACGGTACGGGCAGCCCGTCGACGGGCTCCCAGGGTGACGGTCACCTTATAGTTGCCGTCGGGCACAGCCACCGAATAGTAGAAGGGACGGTCGCTCACCTTGTTCAGCTCTACGGTCTGTGCCTTCAGGGGCGTATTGGCGAGCAGGCAGAGAACAGCCACGACAGCTGCCTTACAGGAAAAACTTATTCTTCTCATGGTTGTATGTTTTTATGGGTTACATCATCGAAAAGCATCTCCGGGCGCTCATCGGGACGAAGCAGCTCGAAACGCACGTTGTGCAGGCGCAGACCATCTACATGGCGGGCATAAAGGCCATAGGCAGGCGTAGGACCGGCCCAGCGGGGCTCAGGATAGTGGGTGCTCTGCTCGCGGTAGGGTTTGTCTACAACCTTGCCCCCGCCGCGGTACTGAATGCGGATATCGCTGAGCGACACGTTCTTGATGGGGTATCCCTGCATGCCGGTGACGATGATGCCTGCCAGCGAATCGCAGTCGTCGGCTATCACATTACTTATATATATGTCGCGTGCTGACGACACATCGGTGCGTTCCTTAGGCCCGCGGTTGCGGCAACCCGTAGTGATGTAGATGGGATAATGGTGCACGTGGCTCATCGAGATGTTGGTCACCACGATGTTCTCCATGCATCCCTGGTCAACCTCCTCGAAAGCCAGTCCGCTGCTCCACATACAGGTGCAATTGGCAATGGTGATATTGCGGTAGCCGCCATTGCTCTCGGTACCGAGCTTGATACGGCCACACACCCAGTTCACCTTCTCGGGCACATACGTTCCGTCGAGGAAGGTGCCCAGCTTAAACCCTGTGACGATGCAGTTGGTGATGAGAATATGTTCACAGAACACCGGCCGCTTGAGGGCATACGAGCTCTTCAGCACAATGGCGTCGTCGTTGGGGGTGTTCACCTTGGTGTTGCTCACGGTGAAATACTTGCAGCAGTCGATGTCGATACCGTCACGGTTGGTGTCGATGGTGACATTGTCGATGGTCCCAATGTCGCAGCCAGTGGCAATGATGGCGAAGTGACCACCACGGAAAATGGTGATATCACGGATAAGCACATTGCGGCACAGCTTGAGGGCAATGGCCTTGTCGCCCGTGCCGATGCTGCCACCCTGCACATTGCCGGCATTCTCGGTGTCATGACGGGTGAGGCCGTCACCGTCGATCATGCCTTGTCCGGTGATGCTCACGTTGTGCTGCCCCTCGGCCCATATCAGACTATTATGAAAATAGGTGTGTCCGCCATCCTGGTACTCTGGCCCGCCAAACACCTCACTCTCGTCGTAGGCCTTCATCGAGGCAGGGGCTGCCAGAATGGTAGCACCTCCCATGAGGTGCAGGTCGACATTACTCTTCAGCCGGATGCTGCCACAAAGATAGGTTCCTACCGGCACGAGCACCTGACCACCGCCGCCCGCCACACAGGCATCGATGGCGCGGTTGATGGCGGTATGGTCGAGCGTCTGTCCGTCGCCCTTGGCACCGTAGTCGCGCACATTATACACTCCAGTGGCTTGCATGGCTGCAAACACCATCCACGCCACACTTAACAAAAAAAATCTTGCTCTCATCATATCACAATTCTCAATTATCAATTATCGATTGCCTTGGGCTTCCAATCTCCATTCGTCTACCACCACATGTTGGTCAAGGGCCTCGATGACGAGCTGATGCTGTCCGGCTGCCAATATGACGGGCAGCGAGCGCAGAGCTTGTCCACACAGCACATTCTCTTTCCAGCGCTCCGAGCGGAAGGGTTCCTTCAGCGAGTAGACCACCGGCTCTGCACCATCGATGCTCACACTGTAGCGCAGGTCACCTTTGTCGTTGGGCTGAGTGGGAATGAGTGCCGTTGTCAGCACTACTGCCCCACCCTCCTGTAGTGAGAAATCGTAGGTCAGACGGCCGCCCTTGGGCAGTTGCACCGCCCTCATGCTATGCCCCAGCATCTGTGTCACCACGGCACCTTCTGTAGCAGTAGTATAGTCGGCTGCCGCACAGTTGAGCATCACGCTGCCACGCACGCTGTCGGGCAACAGACGGGCATTCACATTCTCGAAGACGGGCAACCGGCGTGGTGCAGCGTCCATCAGACCGCGCCACTTGCCGCCAGCCAGCTGGTTGTAACGGACTGTAAGCTGTTGTATCTCGTCGTAGGCACGTGAGCTCTCGGTCTTGTCTGTGGAGAGTATCTTATGCGCCATGGCAGATGCAGCACATACAGGATATATCACGTGGGCAAAGTAGCTATCGGCCCATTCACCGCGCACCTCATGCTGAGCGTCGGTCACCAAGGCGACAATGCGCTCGTAGGCCTTCAGGTAGTCGCGGGCCTCGGCAGCAGTCATGCCCACCTGAGTAACGGTAGAGAGACCGCGGTCGTACTTGCGCTTGTCGAGCTCCACCTGTGTCCACCCCATGAACTCGGGGCGGCGGATGCTGCACAGACGATAAAACTCGCGCATGGCGGGGAACACACGCTCTCCCACCCGCTGCCCATACTGCCGGCAGAGCCACTGCCGCAGATGCTGCTCGACGGTCGACGGGCCGACACTGTTAATATCCCAAGCCATGTCGAGAAACAGCTCGAGGTCGTAGGCAGCGACCTTCACATCATGCACATTGGCAATCCACTCGCGTCGCACACCGTGGTCGTAGGCCTGCCGCATTTCCTCGAAGATGAGTCCCGGCTGGGTGGTGGTCAGCCACAGATAGTCGTGGGGCCGTCCCCAGTAGCTCAGATGGTAGTACACACCGGCACCGCCACTGCGCCGTTGCTGCGCCTCATCGCTCAGGCGCGTCAGATAGCCATAGTTGTCGTCACACCACATGAGCATCACGTCGTCGGGCACGCGTAGTCCGTTCTCAAAGATTTCAAGCACCTCCTTGTAAGGCACAAACACCTGCGGAAAACGGCTCAGCGTGCTGGCGGCAAGCATCGTTCGCTGGTCGTCGATGACCTGCTGCAAGGCGGCAGTCTTCTCGGCCATGGTGCTGACGCCCTCCATCGAGCCGTCGTGAATACCACGCATACCGATGGTGAAGAGATAATTGCCTGTTCCGGTGCTTACCTCGTCGAGGCGTTCTTGCCAGTACTTGCACACGGCATCGCCATTGGTAATATAGTTGAAACGGCCTCGCTCATCGACATCCCACTCACCCACGTTGTTACGCAGCATGGGTTCACAATGCGACGTGCCAATGACAATGCCACAGCTGTCGGCCATCTCGCGGGCTCCTTCAGTCAGAAAGAAGGCTGTGGTGCCTTCGTGCATGGCAGGCCACAACGTATTGGCACGCAGACGCAACAGCAGTTCGAAAATCTTACGGTATATGCCCGTCGTGACCTCTGTGGCTATTCTCGTTCCCTGCCTGGAGCTCCTGGCACCCTGCTCCTTGCTCCACACACGTGTCGACCAGTCCTCATCGTTGATGAAGATGCCACGGTAGGCCACGCTCGGCACATGTTCCATGCGGTAATCGCCAGCAATGGTCAGCCGCGACTTCTGCTCGGGAGCCAGGTCGCCCCACCACACCCATGGCGAGACGCCTGCCATGCGCGAGAGCTCCAACAGTCCGTAGGCAGCTCCACGGCCGCTGTGCCCAGCCACACGGATGCGGCCCTTGCTCACCGACAGCGAGAAACCATCGTCGCCACGATTCTCCTCCACCACTTCGATGATGCCCTTGCGCTTCAGCACGGGTTCCATGCCCGTCACTGCCAACATATCGTCACGGAAGAGTTGCAGGGCCACATCGAGCACTTTCGAGTGTTGCTTTGGCACAGACACCGAGACAGGCTGACGGCCGTCGAACCATACTAGTTCACCACCGAAGGCCGAAAGGCTCCAAACTGCCAGAAGAGAGAACAACAGTCTGTATTTCATAATGGATGAAGTTTGGGGTCTGTTAATTACTCAAACACACACGGCAGCGTCAGCAACTGATACATCAGCGTGCGGGCCATACGCTGTTGGCCTTTGTCGTTGGGGTGCAATTGGTCGATATCGGGTTTGGCGAAATACTGCAGTTGGTTGTCAATCAGCGGGAACAGTCCGCACGAAGCGTTCCAGTCAATGACGGGCACCGCCCAGATGTTGCCGGCTTCTTTTACTGAGTTCACATAGGCGTCGACATACTCGCCGCACTCGTTCTGGTAGCTTTCGTTGGGCTGCCAGTTCTTATCGTTGGCGAAGAAGTTGGCACGGTGAATGGGCGTCAGCAACACAATCTGTTTGTCGGGGAACATGCGTTTGAGCGAGTCTAGTGCAATATTAATGCGGCCGCGGTAAGTCTCTGCCGTCTTGGCCGGCACACGCTGCCGGCGCGTCACCATGGCCTTGGGTTTGTGAATGCCCGCCATCACCTGAGTGGTCCGCTCGTCCCACCACTCGCCGATGGGCACACCGGCATTATAGTCGTTCGTACCTACGAAAATCAAGATGGCATCGAAGTCGGTGCCATGCTCCTCACGCAGCTGATTGGCCTGCCGCGGGATATCGTTCCACTGGCGGCCGCTCACTCCGTAGACGTAAGGTGTTATTTGCAACCAGTCTTGCAACCAGCCCCAGTATTTCTTCTTTGCCCCACTGTTGCGGGGGTCGGTGATGGAGTCGCCCAGATAAGCTACGCGCTTCCCTTGCCAGGGATGCTGGAACATTGCCTGCGACCAACCCTCTACGGCCAGCATCAGACAAAGTGTCATCAAAATCGTCTGTTTCTTGTTCATATGCAGTAATGGATTCGTTTCTCGTGCAAAAATAGTGGTTTTCAGATTTTCTTCACCTACATTTTTTGTTTTTTATCTAGACTATTTGTCATCCACGCACTTTTTAGAGTGCAAAAAGTAACAGGGGAAACATGTCGGAAGAAGCCTTGTCTGTACGAACTCTCTTGTTGACCATCCTTCTTTCTCTTTGACATAAGTGCCGTCAAAACCTACAAATTTTAAAATTTTTCGATATTTTTCTTATAATTCAGAATTATTATGTACCTTTGCAGGCAATTTTTATTATTTAACTCATTTCAACACATATCTTATGTCTAGAGAACATACAACCTTCGTTGGGTCTAAAATCAAAGGAATCAGAGAGTCAAAGAATATCAGCATCGACGAGATGGCGGCTCGAAGCGGACTGTCAGTCGAACAAATCAACTCCATCGAGAACGACCAGCACCTGCCCTCACTCGGGCCACTGATCAAGGTAGCTCGCGCCTTGGGTGTGAGGCTCGGAACATTTCTCGACGATAACGACGAGCTGGGACCCGTCGTCAGCCGTGCTCAAGACCGACTGAGCCACAGCATCAGTTTCTCGAACGACACCGCCGACGCCCGGAAGCACATGGAATATCATGCGCTGGCACGACAGAAGACCGGCCGCCACATGGAGCCTTTTATCATCGACATACAACCCTCGGAGGAGAGAACCTTCAAACTCTCGGCACACGAGGGAGAGGAATTCATCTTCGTCATGAGCGGCGAGGTGGAGATTGACTACGGCAAGACCACCTACACACTGGGCGAGGGCGACAGCATCTACTACGACTCCATTGTTGAGCACCATGTACACGGTGCTGCAGGCCAACAAGCCCGCATCCTGGCTGTGGTTTATATCCCATTTTAGTGAGAACACAAGAACTATGCAACAACAGTTATCAGAACGTACACTGGGGCAATGGCTTGAGCATTGGGCCACCGCAACCCCCGACAAAGAATATATCGTATATAGCGACCGTGACCTGCGCTTCACCTATGAACAGTTCAACAGGCGTGTAGACAACCTGGCCAAGGGCCTCATCGCCATCGGCGTAAAGAAGGGTTTCAATGTAGGCATCTGGGCCACCAACGTGCCCGACTGGCTCACCTTCCTCTATGCCACGGCCAAGATCGGCGCCGTACTCGTCACGGTGAACACGAATTACAAACAGAGCGAGCTGGAGTATCTGTGCGAGAACTCCGACATGCACACACTCTGCATCACCGACGGCACATGGGAGTGCGATTATGTTGACATGACCTACAAAATGCTGCCCGAACTGCGGCAATGCGAGCGAGGCCACCTGCAGAGTGAGCGGTTCCCCTGCATGAAGAATGTGGTTTACATCGGTATGGAGAAATACCGAGGCATGTTCAACACCGCCGAGCTGCTGCTCCTGGGAAGTAACATCGACGACGACACGCTCCTCGAGATGAAACGCAACGTCAACTGCCACGACGTTGTCAACATGCAGTACACCAGCGGCACCACAGGCTTCCCCAAGGGAGTCATGCTGACCCACTACAACATCGCCAACGACGGTTACTACACCGGCGAGGCCATGGGATTCACAGCCGCCGACAAACTATGTGTCTGCGTACCCTTGTTCCATTGCTTCGGTGTGGTGCTGGCCACCATGAACTGTCTGACACACGGCTGCACACAGGTAATGGTCGAGAAGTTCGACCCTCTGGTTGTGCTTGCCTCCGTCCACAAGGAACGCTGCACCGCCCTCTATGGCGTGCCCACCATGTTCATTGCCGAACTCAACCACCCCATGTTTTCCATGTTCGACATGTCAAGTCTCCGCACAGGTATCATGGCAGGCAGTCTCTGCCCCATTGAGCTCATGAAACAGGTCAGCGAGAAGATGTATATGACCATCACGTCGGTCTACGGTCTCACCGAGTCGTCACCCGGCATGACACACACTTGTCTGAGCGACACTTTCGAGCAGCGGTGCACCACCGTGGGCCGCGACTATCCGCATGTGGAGGTGAAAGTGCTTGACCCCGACACCGGCGAGGAATGTCCCGTGGGCGTACAGGGTGAGATGTGCTGCCGCGGCTTCAATGTGATGAAAGGCTATTACAAGAATCCCGAGGCCACTGCTGAGGTCATCGATGCCAACGGTTTCCTCCATTCGGGCGATCTGGGTGTAAAGGACGAGCAGGGCTACTACCGTATCACCGGCCGCATCAAAGACATGATTATCCGTGGTGGCGAGAATGTCTACCCGCGTGAGATTGAGGAGTTTCTCTATCACATGCCGGGCGTCAAGGATGTACAGGTGGCTGCCGTCCCCTCGAAAAAATATGGTGAGGAAGTGGGAGCCTTCATCATCCTCAACGATGGCGTGAAGATGCAGCCAGAGGACGTGCGCGAGTTCTGCCGCGGCAAGATAGCCCGTTACAAAACCCCAAAATACGTCTTTTTCGTCGATGAGTTCCCCCTTACCGGCTCAGGTAAGATACAAAAGTTCAAACTGAAGGAACTCAGTCTGAAGCTCTGTGCCGAGCAAGGCATTGAGGTCATCTAAAAGGCAGAAATGTAACAACAAAGGGCAAGGGAAGGTTGACACAGGAGTTACCCCCTTGCCCTTTGTCTTATGTTGTTTTCTTATTTCGTTTTCTCCAGGAACTCCACCTCAACGATGCGTAGTTCATTCTTGGTATCAGTCCCATTTTTAGCCTTAAACATATCGAGTTCACCGGCAGCAGGCTCAGCCACCTCCACGATACCGCCAAAGGCGTCACGGTCCTTACTGGTTCCTTTCAGGCGGATGGTGATCTGGTCTGTACGCACACGGTCGGTGGGCGTGAGATGGATGTAGCCAAGGCTTCGTGGTGTCTCTCCAGTCCAGATAAGCCGCTTGCCTGCATAGATCTCAAGCGGATAGCTGCGCAGGCGCCAGCCGGTAAGTTTCAAACAGATATCATCGACCACAGCCTTGCGAGCCAGGCGGTAGGTAATCCATGCAGTGCTCTTACGGCCGTCGTTGCGCCACTCCGACAGTTCGTTGTCATCGTAGCTAAGCATGGCCTTGTCGGCCTGATGACCTGCAGTGGCGGAAAGGATGGGCACGGCGTTGGCTCGCTGTGTAAAGGAAGGAGTAAGGGGTGTCTCTCCTCGCGAAAGATTGCCCTTAAGAGTAAGCGCGGGTACATCATTTCCACTGACTGGCTGCGTGTGGAGATTGACACTGACAGGAGCTCCAAGGCCATCGGCACTGGCATAAACAATGAGTGCACCAGGATGCGTGGTGCTGCGCACAAGGACACGGTTGACACCACACTCCACGGGCAGGCTGGTGGCAAGCACGTAGTTGTCGGAGGTGTTTTTGACATTGGCGGCATCGAGGAGCGACTTGTCACGTTGCTTCTCTTCCTTCTGGAAGTCTTTGTTATTGCGTGTGGCCAAACCGCCACGCCACTGGCCCTCGCCTGTAAGCGTGAAATGCACCATACGGTCGTCGAGCGGGCAACGGCGCCCTTGCGCGTCGACCACCTCGACTTGGATGATGGCCATGTCGGCACCATCAGCCTTGAAGCCCTCGGGATTCTCAATGGTGGTGAGACGCAGGTGATGAGGCGTTCCGGCTGTCTCTATCTGACAGGTGGAGCCATCGCTGCCTTTGGCCTCAATGGTGCCAGCCTCGAAGTGCACATCCTTAAAGGTGAACAGCCACTTGTAGGACCGCTCGCCCTTGCCCACGCTTCGACCGTTGACAAATAATTCGACATCATCGGCGGTACTAATGACGTAAACGGGCTTCACGGTACCTGCTTCATAGTTCCAGTGGCCAATGATATGGGGGCGAGGCTGCTCGTCGTCGACCCATCCTGTCCACATCACCTGATGGGCATAGAAGGCATCTTTAGGAATGCGCATGGCATCTGTAACGCCGCTGGTGCGATAGTTAGACTCGCCGCGGTGGTGGGTGTTGGTGTCAGAGAAGACTATCTTGACGCCACCCGATGACACTCGGGTGCCCGTGCCAGGACGCTCAAGCCAGTAGTCGTACCACCGACGCACCATTTCGATGGCAAACTCATCCATATTGTGGTTGTACTCGCGGGCAGGCTTTCCACGATATAGAGGTCCTTCACCCTCAGGATGGAAGGGGTAGCTCTGAGCGTCCCAATACTTGCGGAGTCCTTCATCGCGGCAATACTCCATGGCCCACATGGGGTGTTTGTGACTCTTGTTGATGTAGAGCATCTCACCGCCATACTCAGCTTCGTCGATATCCAACATCTCACGCGAGCCAATAGCACGTCCCCCATGCGGATCGTAAGTGTCGCGCAGTTTCTTCATCTCGAGCATATGCTCGCGGCTGATGCTCTCGTTACCGCACTCATAGAAGATGATACTGGGGTTATTGCGATTGTAGATGATAGCATCGCGCATGAGGTCAGTGCGCTGGGTCCAGCGGGGCCCTTCAACATCTTTCTCCGCATCTCCGGCAGGCATGGCCTGCAGGAGTCCCACACGGTCGCACGACTCGATGTCCTGTTTCCAAGGTGTGACATGCATCCAGCGCACAAGGTTGCCTCCCGATTCGACCATGAGCCGGTTGCTATAGTCGCTCATCCAGGCAGGCACACTGATGCCTACTGCCGGCCATTCATTGGAGGTGCGTTGTGCATAGCCATGGATCATCAGACAACGGTCGTTGAGCCAGAACTTCCCCTCCCCAAAGCGTGTCTTACGAAAGCCTGTACGGATGACGACCTCGTCAAAACGGGCAGAGAGGTTCAGAGGAGCAGAGGCCGTCTCATCGTCGGCAAGGTAGGTCTTCACGGTGTAAAGATAGCCATAGCCCCACGACCAGAAGTGCAAGCCATTCAACCGACGGCTGATGCTGACGGTGCGCGTCTCGCCGGGGTGAAGTGTGACACGTTCGCCAGGTATAATCGCACAAATATAATTGTCGGCATTCATCACCTTGGCAAAAAGCCGGAAGGTGCGCTCACGACTATCTTCATTGCGCACCTGCGACTCTACATGAACGACGGCCTCACGCTTCGGGATGTCTATATCTGTAGCATAGACATAGGTTCCGGTCGTGCCAAGGTTACTATAGAGAGGCAGTGTTTGGTACAGTTTATCTGTCGTATGCAACCACACATTCTTGGGGATGCCGCCGTAGTTGGCGTTGAAGTTACGGTCGTTCCATTGATAGCGGCTGTCGTACTGTCTAGAACGGTACTGCCAGCTATTGTCACAGCGTACGGCAATGACATTCTCCCCTTCTTTAAAAAAAGGTGTCAGGTCGAAGCCTACAGCCATGACACCATTCTCGCTGAAGCCCAGATGATGGCCGTTGAGGTAGAAGTCAGCACCTTGCCTGACGCCCTCGAACTCGATGAAGCGCTTAGCATCAATATCTGCGTCGACTTGAAAATGCTTGCGATACCAGACGATGGTGTCGGTGAGGTCGACAATGTCGCGGGCGAAGGCTTCGTCTTCGTTGAAGGCATGGGGAAGCGTCACGCGCTGCCATGAATGATCATCGTACTGTGGTTGAGACATGGCGGCATCGTCACCGATATGCAGGAGCCATTGGGCGTTGAAATAAAGACGTTGCCGTTCTACAGCCGCTACATGGAGGGTAAGCATGAGCATCATCCATGTGAGGGCAATCTTGAGATGTTTCATGTGATTAGCTTTTTTATTGTTGATGCATGATAGCTTTTTCTGATGCAAAAGTACAAATAAGATGTAAAGAAAACTAGTAAAATTGTACAAAATATCTGAAAAATATCCAATGAGCGTTTTGGGTGCGCCGAACAACCCTAAAAAAATGCTCTTTCAACTTTAATTTTAGATAATCGGCTTGGCACTTTTCCACTTTTTCGCTATCTTTGCATTCATGGTTAGGTGGTAGACAACGTGTGTGAAGTGCTTAACTTGAAGAAACAAAAATAATATAAATCTATGAAACGAACAATTTTGACATTAATGGTGTTGCTGGTGGGCTTCGTTGCCATGGCACAAACGGCAGACGACGTGATGAGCACGTTGAGAAAGGCCAACAACTATTTCATGACAAAGTACAGCGACCCTACTGTTCCTACCAACGTGAACAAGATCAGGCCCAGTTCGCTGTGGACGCGTGCGGTCTACTACGAAGGACTGATGGCACTCTACGAGATTGATGCCAATCCGGCATACATCGACTTTACCGACCGATGGGCAAACTTCCACAAATGGACGCCACGCAACGGTGTGAAGACCAACGATGCCGACGACCAGTGTTGCGGACAGACCTACGTTGACCGTTATGTGCAGGCTGGTGGCGAAGAGAAGATTGCCATGGTGAAGCTGAACCTCGACAACCAGATGAAAGCCCGCAACCCAAAGGCCAACAACGAGCTGTACGGATGGTGGACATGGATTGACGCCATTCAGATGGCCATGCCTCTGTATGCACAGATGTATAAGGTAACGGGCGAACGCAAGTATATCGACCATGCCATGAAGATGTATAACTGGAGCCGTAACACGCTGGCCGGAGGATTGTTCAACCAGAAGGAGGGCCTTTGGTGGAGAGATGCCGACTATGTGGCTCCCTATCAGACGCCCGACGGCAAGAACTGCTATTGGAGCCGTGGTAACGGATGGGTGTATGCTGCCTTGGTGCGTGTGATGAACCAGCTTGACAAGAAAGATAAATACTACAAGCAACTGAAGAAAGACTTCCTGCTCATGAGCAAGGCAATCCTGAACTGCCAGCGCGAGGATGGACTGTGGAACCCGAGCATGGTATCACCGGCCGACTACGGCGGCAAGGAACTGACAGGCACCGCACTCTTCCTCTATGGCATGAGCTGGGGCATTCAGAAGGGCTTCTTGAAAGAAAAAGTATATCGCCCTGCCTGCGACCGGGCATGGAAGGCCATGGTGGACGACTGTGTGCATGCCGACGGATTCTTGGGATGGGTGCAAGGCACTGGCAAGGATCCCTCGGCCGGACAGCCACTCTCTTACACGAAGATTCCCGATTTCGAAGATTACGGCACTGGCTGCTTCCTGCTGGGCGGTGTGGAGTATTATAAGCTTTTAATTAATAATTGATGATTGGCAATGATCGCTGAAATCAATTAAGAATTGACAATTATCGGAGTTGATTGATGATTGGAAAAGCAACGAGCGTCGACAAGCATTTAAAACAAGTCAAAAGAATGAGAATCAACATGACAATCAAGAAATGGGGAAAGGGCATCATGTCCCTTTTCCTTTTTGCGTTTATACCTATTACATCATTCGCACAGCCAGAATGGCCCAAGGTTGCCCAGGAAGCCAAGGCCGGCGCACGCTGGTGGTGGCTGGGCAGTGCCGTTGACAAGGCCAACCTGCAATGGAACATGCAGGAATATGCAAAAGCCGGCATCGGTTCGCTGGAGATCACTCCTATCTACGGAGTACAGGGTAATCAAAAGAATGAGTTGTCGTTTCTGTCTGCCCCGTGGATGGAGGCACTGAAATACTCTGAGGAGGAAGGACGAAAGAACGGCATTGCCATCGACATGAGCACCGGCACAGGATGGCCTTTTGGCGGTCCGAACGTGCCATTAGAGGAAGCTGCCTGCAAAGCAGTGTTCGTTGACACAACACTGACGGGACGCAAGTTCAAGGACATCGATTTGGCAGCACCTGCCAAAGAACAGAAATACGCCAAGCTGCAGAAGGTGATGGCTTTCCCTGTAACGCTCTCCAGTACCTGGACCGACAACGAGGGCATCGACGTGACGGCTTGTATGAACGGCAGCCGACTGACTTGGAAAGCGCCAAAACTGAAAAACGGCACAGGCAACTGGCGCTTCATCGCCTTGTATATCAGCCGCACTCGCCAACAAGTGAAACGCGCTGCCCCAGGCGGACAGGGGTATGTCATCGACCACTTCGACCGTCTAGCCGTAAAGCACTACCTGGAACGTTTCGACTCCGCCTTCAACGCCTCAGGCACACCTTATCCGCACAATTTCTTCAACGACTCGTATGAGGTGTATGGCGCCGACTGGACCCCTACCCTGCTCGACGAGTTCGCACAACGACGCGGTTACCAGCTGGAAAAACGACTCAACTTCCTGCTCGATGGTGAGAGTCAGACACTCTCTGACTACCGTGAGACCCTGGGCGAGATGCTGCTCGAGAATTTCACCGAGCAGTGGACAGCATGGGCTCACAGCCACGGTGTGAAAACCCGCAACCAGGCACACGGCTCGCCCGCCAATCTGATTGATGTATATGCAGCCGTTGACATTCCCGAGATCGAGGGATTCGGACTCTCGGAATTCGGCATCAAAGGACTGCGCCGTGACCCTGGTTTCACAAAGAAGAACGACAGCGATGTATCGATGTTGAAATATGCTGCATCGGCAGCCCACATCACCGGCAAGACGCTCGTAAGCAGCGAGACGTTTACATGGCTGACCGAGCACTTTCGCACCTCGCTCTCACAGATGAAGCCCGACATGGACCTGATGTTCACCTGCGGCGTCAACCACATGTTTTTCCACGGCACTTGCTACTCGCCGAAAGACGACCCATGGCCAGGATGGAAATTCTATGCTAGTGTGGACATGAGCCCCACAAACAGCATCTGGCGTGATGCCCCCTACTTTATGAAGTATATTGAGCGTTGTCAGAGTTTCCTGCAGATGGGGAAACCCGACAACGACTTCCTGGTCTATCTGCCGGTGCGCGACATGTGGCGGCAACAAACGGGCAAGAATCTCCTCATGCAATTCGACATCCATTCGATGGATAAAAAGGCTCCCGAGTTTATTAGAAGCATCCTCGAGATCGACAAAGAGGGCTTCGACTGCGACTATATCAGCGACAAATACCTGATGACGACCACCTACAAGAATGGGATGCTCGAGACTGCCGCCGGCACACGATACCGCGGACTCATCATCCCCGGCAGTGGCCGTATGCCTGAACAGCTGAAAGCACACCTTGACCAACTGAAGGCACAAGGTGCCCACATCATCTACGGCATCGACACCGCTAAGATGAAAGAGGCCGCAAAACCTGAGCCGATGCGCACAAAAAACAGATTACGCGCTATACGCCGCAGCAACGGATCCGGCCACCACTACTTCATTGCCAATCTGACACCCAATGATGTGTGCGAGATGGTGCCGCTGACGGTTGATTTCAAAGACGCAGCCCTGTTTAATCCGATGACAGGTGAAATATGCAAAGCCGTGACCGAAGGAAAGAGTGTTTTGCTGAATCTGCGTTCGGGCGAATCCATCATCCTGCAAACGTATGACAAGGCTGTCAACTGGGAGTCTGCTCAGCTGATTGCTCCGGCCTCTACGCCCACTCCCAAAACGACGATTGCCCTCTCCACCCCATGGACCCTCAGTTTCACAGATGAGACGCCACTGGTAGAACAGGCTTTCCAGTTGGACAAAGTGCAGACATGGGAGACGCTTGATGACGAGGCTGCACAAGTGACCATGGGTACAGGTGTCTACACCACCAGCATGAAGCTGAGCAAGGCCGATGCTGCCAAACAATGGGCGATCGACTTAGGTGACGTGCGCGAGAGTGCGCGGGTGTACATCAATGGCACATTCGTAGGTTGTGCCTGGGCAGTGCCTTACGTGCTCGACACAAAGAACACATTGAAAGCCGGCCAAAATGAAATCCGCATCGAGGTGACCAACCTGCCTGCCAATCGCATAGCCGACATGGACCGTAAAGGCATCAAATGGCGTAAGTTCAATGAAATCAACATTGTAGACCTAAACTACAAAAAAACAGGTTATGAGCATTGGGAACCGGTGAAGAGCGGATTGAACACTGAAGTAAAACTGATTGAGAAATAAATAGTTATCATCATGAAGAGAATAATTATAATGCTACTGGCTGTGGCATCGTCCATCGGCGTGACGGCACAGGAGCGACAAGTAATCAACCTCAACTTCGGATGGGAGTTCCGTTTGAACAACGAAGGCGAATGGCGCAAAGTCAACCTACCGCACGACTTTCAGATAGAGCAACCCTGGGTGGCGCCAGCTGCCGACGAGAAGGCTGACAATACCGATGTGGCAGCCAACATCAAGAGCCGTCTCTCCAGCCGCGGTTTCAAGGAGATGGGCAAAGGATACTACCGCTACCAGCTGACACCCTCCGCAGACATGAAGGGCAAACGCATTCTGCTCGACTTCGGCGGTATTATGTACACAGGCGATGTCTTCCTGAACGGGAAACGCATTGGTGGTACCGACTATGGATACGTGGGCTTTGAGATAGACATCACCAACGAGTTGAAATGGGATGCTGCCAACGAACTGGCTGTGGTGGCAGACACCCGCGAGCCCAACAACTCAAGATGGTATACTGGTGGAGGACTATTCCGCGATGTCAAGCTCATCGCCACATCAAAGGATTTGTATTTTGCCCGGCACCCACTTTACATCACCACACGCGAAAACCGTTTTGTCAACATCTCGGCTGAGTTTACCAACTATACCAAAGCCAAAGCTATCGACATGAATGTAAAGGTGATGGCTCCCAACGGACAAGTGGTCTACGAGGGTAAGAGCACCCGTCAGCGCAACATGCCCACACGCACATTGGTGAACCAAGTGCCAGAGATAGAGATTCAGAACCCACAACTGTGGGATACTGAGACGCCCAATCTCTATACCGTAGAGGCCACGCTGTTGCGTGAAGACGGCACCGTGGCCGATGTGGCAAGTGCACAGTTTGGCATCCGCACCATTGAGATGGGTCCCGATTACGGACTGAAACTCAATGGCAAGAAAGTTTTGCTAAAGGGCTATGCCAACCATCACACACTGGGCGCACTTGGAGCGGCGAATTACCCGCGGGCTATCGAAAAACGCCTGCAGTTGATGAAACAATTCGGCATCAACCATATCCGTACATCTCACAACCCGTACAGCAGAGAGTTTATTGAGCTTTGTGACAAATATGGCATCCTGGTGGTCGACGAACTATATGACAAATGGACACGCCAGCATACCGGCGGACGCGTGGCGTTTGAGCAATTATGGCAGTACGACGTGCCCGAATGGGTGAAGCGCGACCGCAACTCACCATCGGTAGTGCTCTGGAGTCTGGGCAACGAGTTGCAACAAGACCCCAACCAGCCGTTCAACGACTTTGGAGTGACCATGTACAAGCTAATGCGTACCCTGCTCCACCGCTACGACTCTACCCGACTCGTCACAGTAGCCATGCACCCCCGTTATCGCAACTGGGAAACCGACTCGCTACCATGTGAACTGGCAAAAATCACCGATATACAAGCCTATAACTACCGTTATATGTACTTTCCGGGCGATGGACGTCGCTTCCCGTGGATGACATTCTATCAGAGCGAGGCCAGCATCTCGGCCATGGGACCAAACTTCTTCGAGATGGACCTCGACAAGGTGATTGGCTCGGCCTACTGGGGAGCTATCGATTATCTAGGCGAAAGCCAGGGCTGGCCTGCTAAAGGTTGGGCCCAAGGTGTGTTCGACATCTCGCTGGAGCCAAAACCAAAAGCCTACTTCATGCGCTCCTTCTTTGTTCCCGACGAGCCCATGGTCCATATTGCCGTCATCGACTCGAAAGGCGACATGATGTGGAACGGTGTGCAGACGGGCAACGACGGCATGAGCGACCACTGGAACAGACAACCAGGCAAGAACGTGCAACTCATTACATACACAAATGCCGACGAGGTGGAGCTTCGTCTCAACGGGAAGAGTCTTGGCAGAAAAAAGAATCCCAAGTACGACCCCAAACACCGTAATCAAATCAGATGGGACAATATCACCTATGCTGACGGTACCCTGCTGGCCATTGCGTACAACAACGGAAAGGATGTGGCTCACCACCAGATCCAGACAAGCGGAAAAGCAGTCAGGCTCAGTGCATTAGCCGACAACATTGAATGGAAAGCTGATGGCATGGACTTGATGCATGTGCGCCTGGAGGCGATTGACAGTAAAGGGCGTCGGGTGCCTATGGCTCAAGACGAACTGACCTTTGAGGTAGAAGGTGACGCACAGATTGTGGCTGTCACCAATGGTGACATCAACTCCGATGAACTGAACGTGCAAAACCACCGCCGTATGTGGAATGGCTCTGCAATGGTCATCTTGCGCGCAGGAAGGAACCCGTCGAAGGTCGTCCTAAGAACTAAAGCCAACGGATATAAGACAATCACCACAAAACTGGAAACGAAGTAAGTCTTCCTTGATACCATACGAAAATCTGCACCCTTCGAGCATGAAGAACAACGCTCAGGGTGCAGATTTTTGATGGGTATAACCCCAAATATGATGAGGGAGTTTATTTCCCTTTCAGATATCCAGCCAGTTTGCTATTGATATCGCGTAAGCCTTTCGCCACACTCTTCGCGTTGGTCTTGGCACCTAACAGCGATGTATGTGTGTGATCATGCTTGAAATACTTGGAAGCCTTTTCTTTACTGCCGCATTTCTTATCCAGAAAGTCGGCAGTGATATTGTGTAAGTCGACAAACTCAACGCCCGTCTCTTCCACCACCTCACGATACCATTTACCGTAAGAATCGTTACGACGCTCAATCTTTCCACCAGGCCATTCGTTACGTGGCGTCAGGGAGACAAGAATCGGAGTAGCTCCCTTCTCGCGCACATCATCAATGAACTTCTTCAGATACCAACCGAAAGAATAGACCACGACATAGTCTCCCGGACGAATGCCGGCTGTCACGGGCAGCGTCTTGTCGACCACATTGCCGTTGTTCTTCACGGACTTGTCAGTCATCTTGTAAACATGGCAGGTGTCCTTGGCGCTGGCAATAGCACCACGAAACTTCGGCTTGTCAATCTCGCCAATGTCATTATGTCCGAACTCTATCAGCACGTAATCACCAGGCTGCAGACTGTTGTAGACCTTGTCCCAACGGCCCTCGGCAAGATAAGAGCGGCAGCTACGCCCAGCCTGTGCCACATTCATCACCGTAATCTTCTTCTGGTCGAACACATCGTAGGCCACTGCACCCCAGCCCCACATATCGTCCTTTTCTTTGTCTTTGTTTTTTACCGTACTGTCGCCGGTAATCCAAACCACAGGCTTGCCGTCAGAGCGGTCAACCTCATGATGCGGCAATTCTATGTTCTTCATCATGGCCTGCAGAGGCTTAAGCATCGGATTACGGCTGTTCCACAATCCTTCTGCAGCCGAACGAGCATTCATCTCAGCACCAAATTTGCTTGTGTGGATGTGGTCGCCAAAGAAGTGGTATTTCTCCTTCCACTTGCTGAAGCCATCCAGCTTCTGACCTGAGATTTCGTTTAAGTCAACAAACGGAACGCCCTGTTCAGCAGCCACTTGCATCAACCACTGTGTGTGAGGCTTGCGCACAATCTTACCCTTCTCATCGTATGCATCGCGCGGAGTCAGCGACATCAGGATGGGATAAGCGCCAGCTGCACGAATGTCGTCGATGTACTTACGCATATATCCGCCATAAGTATAAACCGTCTCCTGTTTGCCCGTCTCTTTGATGGTCACATTCAGTGTGTCGTTGCCCACACCAGGAATGCTGGCACGTGCACGTCCGCTGTCGTACGGACCATTGTCGTTATGTCCAATCGACACCACCACCCAGTCGCCGGGTTTCAATGCCTGGCGGATAGGTTCCCACAGATTGTTATAGAACGTACGGCTGCTCATGCCGCCCAGTGCCTGGTTTTCAACCGTTATCTTATTCTCGTCGAAATACTCATGCTCAAAATAGCCCCAGCCCCACTGGCCGTTGTTGCCGTTGCCAAGGGTGCCGTTTCGCATCGTGGAGTTACCCACCAGGAACAAAACAGGGTTGTTGCCGCGTCGCGTGCTTCCCGGCACAGGACGTGCCGTTTGAGCAATCTTCAAACTATCGAAAGTATTGTCAACCACTTTGTTAACATCCTCCACACCCTTTCGGTCAGTAACCTGGGCGGTCGCACCCAAAGTCAGGAACAAGCATCCCGCTATCACAAGATTTCTCTTCATCATATCTGCAAAAAACAATGTACTATGAATGATAAACCATGAACTATTCTACCACGACTTTCCGTCCCTTGTGGATATAAATGCCTTCACCGATGGTTTGTCGACGCGCACGCCCTGCAAGGTATACCATGCACCGTCGTTTACCTCATCAGCCTCAACAGACTGAATGGCGGTAGCAACACCCTGGAACGAATCAATATAATCAGGCAGATAATATCCCAGATGAGGCGGCTGGTTATAAGCCACATTCTGCCATGCCACACCCATGCGGTATACATGGTCGTGCATCAAGGTGGGCACACGGTAATCGGTGGCGGTAATAGTGGTATAGATATTCATCTTGTGGCGCGGCATTGGCTGTCTGAACACTCAATGGACAAAAAGCGGCTACTAGCAAAGCAGTTATCATCAGGAACAATCCCTTGATAAACTTTTTGTTATTCATGTTAGAGTTTTAGTTATTTGTAAATTATTAATAGTTTCTTTTTTGATCTTTATACAGTTAGTTCTTTAGGCTTGGCTGCAAAGATAATCATTTCATTTGATTTCCGTGCTATTTATCTTCAGATTTTTAATGATGGTATTGGCAATCATAGCCTTATCGAAAGCATTTTTCTCATCTTGCACATCACTATTCTCGAAAGTGAAGTCAGTGAGATGATACTTGTCGGATGTGCCAACGTCAAAAAAATTCTTACACTGCATACGGATACCGCGCATGACGATATTGTTGCATTGCGACAATGGCATGTCGCCGCGTTGTTCGGGCTTGAAGAATTGTGTCCAGGGACGCACTACCAGGAAACTGCCGCAATTGCCAGTACAATCCTCAACAGTGACATACTCATAATGCTGCGGCGTGTCGGGGCGCATCTTAAGCCATAGTACGCGATTGGCATCTTCGGCATGGCAACGACGGAGAATGACATTACGGTCGTGTACCGACTCGCTGCCCAGTGTCAGACATCCGTGCACGCGCCCGTAAGTACAGTCTTCAATGATAATGTTATAGTTGGGACCGTTCTTCGGGTCTTTGTCGGCCCAGGTTCCTTTGCCGCCTTTAAGGACGACGGCATCGTCGTTGACATTCATATAGCAACCATGCACCAGCACATCGTGGCAATAGTCAATGTCGATGGCGTCGCTGCTGGGCGCGCCACGGTTGGGCTCAGCGGCAAACACACCACTGGTCGGAGCGTAGATATAGCAGTCGATATAGCGGATGTGGTCACTATGATAAACATGATTGGTCCAGAAAGGGCTATTCACCAAACGCACGTCTTGCACCGTAACATTCTTACTATTAGATATGTACGTAAGACGCGGACGCATGGCCTCGAGATTGGTGCACTGGCGGTTATACTGGCGTCGAATCCAGAACTCCTCCCAATAGAGATGACCGTTACCGTCGATGGTTCCTTGTCCTGAAATCGTGAATCCATCCACATTGTCGGCATTGACTAAAGCGGCAAAATACTTGATTGACTGGCCTTCCATGCGCGTATCGACCAACTTGAAGTCGCGTATGCGCTCAGAGCCTTTCAGTTTGCCTCCTTCGACCACATGCAGATGGGTTCCCTGCTTGAAAAACAACGAACCACTGAGAAAGGTGCCGCGCGGAATGACCACAACTCCCCCACCCTTGTCGGCAGCCAGGTCGATGACGTGCTGAATGGCTTCAGTCTGTACCATCGTACTGTCGTTTTTCACTCCAAAATCGGTGATAACATATTGTTGGCCGAGGGTATTGACATCTACTTTGGTCGTATCGCTAAACCATGCTGGTATAGGTGTTCCGTCAGGGAACAAAGCGGGTGCTTTTTTCCTCGGTTTTGCGCTGGCAGGAATAACAAACAAGGCTATCAGCAGCGGCATTAGGTATTTGTTCATAAGTCGACTATATATAGTTTGCGGTGCAAAAGTACTCATTTCCAGTTAGTGGCCTCATGGAATTTTGATTTTTGTTGTTTAATTTTTGATAAATGAAAGTTTTTACTTTTTTTCTCGTCATTTCCGTTTTTTTTTTATAATTTTGCGACAAAAGTCGCGAACTCACCCTATTTTGGCAAAAAAAAGAACAAATTCCTTTGTTTTGCTAAAGGCTTTTCGTAACTTTGCAGAATGTTATTTAGAAATAAATCAAACAAATAGTAATTATGGGTGATTTTTTTAAGTATGTAGGCGCCACCGTTGTGGGTCTGATTTTGTTTTTTGTGATTGCAGGCATTTTCGGTGCCATGAGTCTTGTGGGTATGATAGCCTCGAGTGAGGCCACCAAGAGCGTGAAAGACAACTCGGCGTTTGTGCTCAACCTCTCGGGTGCTATGAGCGAGCGCTCCGAATCGTCTATCAGGGACCAGCTGATGGGCCAGGCCACTGGTGTCATCGGTCTTGAGGATGTTCTGAAAGCCATTGAGAAAGCCAAGGACAACGACAGAATAAAAGGCATCTATATCGAGGCAGGCCTTTTCACTCCCGATTCGTATGCAGGACTTCAGGAGATTCGCAATGCTTTGCTTGACTTCAAGAAAAGCGGCAAATGGATTGTATCGTATGCCGACACCTATACGCAGGCCACCTATTATCTGGCCTCTGTTTCCGACAAGATCTTCCTGAATCCACAAGGACAAGTGAACTGGCAGGGACTGGCCTCACAACCTTATTTCCTGAAAGACTTGATGGCGAAATTCGGCGTCAAGATGCAATTGGCAAAAGTGGGAGCTTATAAGAGCGCCCCAGAGATGTTTACCGCCGACAAGATGAGTGACCCGAACCGTGAGCAGGTAACCGCTTACGTCCAGGGACTGTGGGAGAATATCTTGAAAGGTGTGTCGGAGAGCCGCAAGATCAGTGTGGAGACACTGAACCAATATGCCGACAACATGATTACTTTCACCGACCCAAAGAACTATGTTGCCTATAAATTCGTTGACAAACTGATTTATTCAGACGAGGTGAAGGGCGAAGTGAAGAAAATGCTGAAAATCGGTGACGACGAGACTATCAACCAATTGAGTCTGGCCGACATGGGCAACGTCAAGAAAAAGAAGAACGAAGGCGAGCAGATTGCCGTCTATTACGCCTATGGCGACATCGTGGACAGCCGTGGCGGTGGTTTGATGAACATCGGCGGGCACAGCATTGTGTCTGACGAGGTTTGCAAGGACTTAGAGGGTTTGATGAAAGATGATGATGTGAAGGCTGTTGTCATCCGTGTCAATTCTGGCGGTGGCAGTGCCTATGCCTCAGAGCAGATTTGGCGCAGCGTGAAACTGCTCAAAGCCAAAAAGCCCGTGGTCATCAGTATGGGTGGCATGGCTGCATCAGGCGGATACTATATCAGCTGTATAGCCGACTACATCTTTGCCGAGCCCACCACTCTGACTGGCAGCATTGGCATTTTCGGAATGTTCCCCGATGTGAGCAACCTGCTGACCCAGAAGCTAGGTGTGAAGTTCGACGAAGTGAAGACCAACAAGAACGCAGGCTTCGGTACGATGTCACGTCCGTTCAACGAGGAGGAGATGTCTTACTTGAATGCATATATCGACCGTGGTTACAACTTATTCCGCTCGCGTGTGGCCGAGGGCCGCAAGATGTCGGTAGAAGAGGTCGAGAAGATTGCCCAGGGACATGTTTGGCTGGGACAAGACGCACTGAAAATCAAACTTGTAGACCAGCTGGGCGACCTCGACGAGGCCATTGCAAAAGCTGCACAACTGGCTAAGCTGAAGGAGTATCATCCTGCTTATTATCCCGGCAAGGCCGACTGGATGACCCAGCTAATGGAATCCACCACTGGCAAGGGCAGCTATCTGGACGAACAGCTCCGCCTGACGCTCGGTGAGTTCTATGAGCCGATGATGCTGTTGAAGAACATCAACCAGCACAACGCCATCCAGGCACGTATCCCGTTTGAGATGAACATTAAGTAAAACGAAAATCAACCTCATTCTCAAGATGTCCGAGGGTTCCTTGTAACCCGGAGAGAAAGACAGAGAAAAAGACCAAAAGATGGAAGGCGACTTCATCAAAATCAACGAATGGCTGCTACCGCTGAGCTGGCTTTACGGACTTGCAGTGAAGACGAGGAACCAACTATTTGAGCTTGGTATCCTGAAAAGTCGCAGCTTCAAGACGCCCGTTATTTCAGTGGGCAACATCACGGTGGGTGGTGCCGGAAAGACTCCTCACGTGGAGTATCTCATCCGTCTACTGAAAGACCAGCATCAAGTGGCAGTGCTCAGTCGTGGCTATAAGCGCAAGAGCAAAGGCTTCGTGCGCGCCGACGCAGATACCACCATGCGGGAAATTGGCGACGAGCCGTTCCAGATGAAACAGAAATTCCCTGATATCACCATAGCTGTCGACCGCAACAGATGTCACGGTATCGACCTGCTGACCAGTGGGGACGAGAAAGAGACTGCCGATGTGATACTGCTCGACGATGCCTTCCAGCACCGCTATGTGAAGCCAGGTGTCAACATTCTGTTGGTCGACTACCACCGACTGATTATCTACGACAAGCTCTTGCCCGCAGGACGGCTGCGCGAGCCCAAAGACGGCAAATCGAGAGCCGACATTGTCATCATCACTAAATGTCCAGCCGACCTGAAGCCCATCGACTATCGCGTCATCACCAAGGCTATGAACCTGTTCCCCTATCAGGCGCTGTTTTTCTCAACCATCGACTACAGCCCGCTGGAAGCGCTCTTTAGCAACGTGGAGATGCCCTTGGAGCAGGTAAAAGGCACAAATGTGCTGCTGCTTACGGGTATTGCCTCACCCAAACAAATGCAGGAAGACCTGACGGCCATGGGCGCGAACATCACTTCGCTTACCTACTCAGACCATCATCAGTTCAAGCGAAAGGATATTCGGCACATCAATGAGGTGTTTGCCTCTATGCCAGGCCCGAAGATGGTCATCACGACCGAGAAAGATGCCGTGCGGTTGCAAGACATGGAGGACATCAGCAAAGAAGTGCGCGAGAACATCTACGAACTGCCCATCAAGGTCAGTTTCATGCTCGACCAAGAAGAAGAGTTTAACCATAAAATCACAGGCTATGTACGAAAAAATTCAAGAAACAGCATCCTGGTTAAAGCAAAGGATGAGCACAAGCCCAAAGACAGCCATCATACTGGGAACGGGCCTCGGACAATTAGCTTCAGAAATAACTGACACCTACGAGTTTCCGTACAATGAGATTCCCAATTTCCCTGTGTCTACCGTTGAGGGACATGCCGGAAAACTGATTTTCGGAAAACTGGACGGCGTGGATATTCTTGCCATGCAAGGACGATTCCACTACTATGAAGGATGGAGCATGAAGGAAGTGACCTTCCCCATACGCGTCATGTACGAACTAGGCATCAAGACACTCATTGTGAGCAATGCCTCGGGCGGCATGAACGACACATTTAAGATCGGCGACCTGATGATTATCACAGACCATATCAACTTGTTCCCCGAGCATCCGCTGCGCGGCAAGAATTTCCCCACAGGCCCGCGATTCCCCGATATGCACGAGACCTATAGCAAGGCCCTGGTCGAAAAGGCCGACCAGATAGCCCAGGAGAAAGGCATCAGGGTGGTTCATGGTGTTTACGTGGGTGTGCAGGGCCCGACATTCGAGACACCTGCTGAATACCGCATGTACCGCAAGCTAGGTGGCGATGCCATTGGCATGAGCACCGTACCAGAAGTGATTGTAGCACATCATTGCGGCATAGATACTTTTGGCATCAGCGTTATCACCGACCTCGGAGGCTTTGATGTTCCTGTGGCAGTGAGCCATGAGGAGGTGCAGGTGGCCGCCAATCGTGCACAGCCGCTGATGACCGAGATCGTGAAAGAACTGGTCAAAAGAATTTAAGCAGTCAAGGTATTTTGTATCCAACAAAAAACAGTAATCGTTAACGGTGCAGAGGTGCAAGAGGCCAGCCATCCGTCGTTTCGCAATTGGGCTTCGTTTGGTGGGTTCGCTGAAGCATCTCTCACTTATCAAAATATACATGGAAATAGCAAAATTGGGGGAGTTCGGTCTGATTGACCGTCTGACCAAAGACATTGAGAAGAAAAACGAAAGTACGATATACGGCGTGGGCGACGACTGCGCCGTACTCCATTATCCCGACAAAGAAGTACTCGTCACCACCGACATGCTCATGGAGGGTGTCCACTTCGACCTTACTTATATAGATATGCAACATCTGGGCTACAAGTCGGCCATGGTGAATATCAGTGATGTGTTTGCCATGAACGGCACACCCAGACAGATGACTGTCAGCCTGGCGCTCAGCAAACGTTTTACGGTCGAGGACATCGAGTTGTTTTACAGCGGCCTGCGCATGGCTTGCGACAAATGGGGCATTGACATTGTAGGTGGCGACACCACCTCGTCGTTCACGGGCATGGCCATCAGCATTACTTGTATTGGCGAGGCTCCCAAAGCCGACATTGTTTATCGGAACGGAGCCAAGGAGACCGACCTCATCTGTGTCTCGGGCGACCTGGGTGCCTCGTATATGGGACTGCAGCTACTCGAACGAGAGAAATCGGTCTACTACCAAATGGTTAACGAGCACCGAAAGAAGTTTGCCGGAGCTGAGGCACAGCATCCCATTCCCGATTTCCAACCCGATTTTGCAGGCAAGGAGTATCTGTTGCAACGCCAGTTGAAGCCAGAGGCTCGTGGCGACATCATTCAGCGGTTGCATGAGGCCGGTATTCGTCCTACAGCCATGATGGACATCAGCGACGGGCTGTCGAGCGAGTTGATGCACATCTGCAAACAAAGCCATTGCGGCTGTCGTGTATTTGAAAAGAATATACCCATCGACTACCAAACAGCCGTCATGGCCGAGGAGATGAACATGAACGTCACCACCTGCGCCCTGAATGGCGGCGAGGACTACGAACTGTTATTCACGGTTCCCATTGGCGATTACGAGAAGATTCAAAACGTAGACGACGTGAAACTCATTGGCCATATCACCAAGCCAGAGTTGGGCTGCATGCTGGTAACCCGCGACGATCAGGAGTTTGAGCTGAAGGCGCAGGGATGGAACCCACTGAGATAAAAGGAGATGAGAATGCGGCAGACAACAGATAATGCATTAGGATTGACAGTAGGAGAAGTGTCGAAAGAAAGGATAATTTGCTAAAAAAGGTTAACGTAAAGCAATTTATCAGAGCGCAATAGCCAAATATCAATTAAAATCATTACCTTTGCAGTCGCAAAAAACAAAATGGTGCCTTAGCTCAGTTGGTAGAGCATCGGACTGAAAATCCGTGTGTCCCCGGTTCGATTCCTGGAGGTACCACTCCTCCTTTCATTAGCCCGGTTTTCCCTTGTGGAGCCGGGTTTCCTTTTATCTAAAACAGAACCCTCTCAATAAAACGCATGTATGGAGTTGTATGAGGCAAAACAAGAAACAGCTAAAATGAATACAAACTAAAACTAATCAGACCTATGAGAAGAACGATTGTAACCATGTTAGTCCTTGCCATAGCCATCGCTATGCAAGCCAACGACTATACCAAATACTACAAAGACCTACCCGTAAGTATGACGCAGGTCACCCTACCCCAGATTCCAGAATATCAAGTGTCTATCACCGACTTTGGTGGCAAAGGCGACGGTGTGACTGACAACACAGAAGCCTTCAGAAAGGCTATCAGCGCTATTAATAATATAGGTGGAGGTCATCTGGTGGTGCCTGCCGGCATCTATATGACTGGGCTCATCTCGCTGAAAGACAACATGGACCTGCATTTGGAGCGCCATGCCATCATCATGGCCACACCCGACAGAAGCCAGCATCTGAAGACCGACAGCAAGACGGGAGCCAAGGAAAACCGCGCTACCCCACTCATCTCTGCCAGCAAGCGTAAGAACATCAGCATCACAGGCGAAGGCACCATCGACGGCAATGGCAAATGGTGGCGCCCCGTCAAGCGTAGCAAGGTCAGCAGCACCGAGTGGGGCCAGTTTATGGCCATGGGAGGAACCGTCGTGGAGGACGGTTCGTTGTGGTACCCCTTTAATCTGAAGCATCAGTCCAACATCGCCGACACCTACGAGGCCCAAGAGCGCATGCGCACACATCTCGTACGCATCACTGACTGCGAGAATTTGCTCATCCAGGGCGTCACCCTGCAGAACTCGCCTAAATTTCACTTCGTACCGCAACGCTGCCGCAATGTCATCATCGACGGCATCACAGCCCGTTGCCCATGGAACGCCCAAAATGGTGATGCTATCGATATCGGACAGTGCAAGACTGTGCTCATTGTCAACAATGTCATCGATGCCGGTGACGATGGTATCTGCATGAAAGGCGGTGCTGGTCAGGCTGCGCTAAAGGACGGTCCGTGCGAGGATATCCTCATCGAGGACAATACCGTCTATCACGCCCACGGTGGATTTGTCATCGGTTCAGAGTTCTCGGGCGGAATGAAAAACATTGTGGTGCGCAACAATACATTCAGTGGCACAGATACCGGACTGCGCTTCAAGAGTTCCATCGGCCGCGGCGGAACCACCGAGCACATCTACATCAGCAATATCACAATGAACGACATCAAAGACCAGGCCATCGTCTTCGAGACCACCTACTGGGACAACCATGTGGGAGCCACTAAGACAGAGCAAAAGAAGGTCGAGTTCGTGCCCAACTTCCAAGACATACATATCAGTAATGTCGTATGCCGCGGAGCCAAGACAGGCATCTCTGCTCACGGTGCGCCAGGTATGATTCACGATATCACCATCGACAACAGCACCATCTTCTACACACAGAAGGACAAAGACATCGATGCCGCTTGTGACATTAAGCTCAACAATGTGCGTTTTGTCACCTTCGACAACTAGTCTACAGATACATTCATTTTCATCTCCGTCGTCCTTTCATCAACAAACATTCAACATCCCAAACCCTATGAAATCCATCAAAGAGCTATTCAAAATCGGACGTGGTCCCTCAAGCAGCCATACCATGGGACCCCACCGCGCAGCCAATATCTTTCTCCAACGTAACCCACAGGCTGAATCGTTCGAGGTAACCCTTTACGGTAGTCTTGCAGCTACTGGAAAGGGCCACATGACCGACGTTGCCATTATCGATGCCTTGCAGCCGGTGGCACCCGTCAACATTATATGGGAGCCCACCGTCTTCCTGCCTTTCCACCCCAATGGCATGAAGTTCAAGGCGTTCTACCCCGACCACACCAACGAGTGGACCGTCTACAGTGTTGGCGGCGGCGCACTCTCTGAGGGCGAATACGACAGTTCGCTCAACACGCCCGATATCTACGATATGAACTCGCTCACCGAGATTCTCACCTGGTGCGAGCGCTACGGCCGCGGGTTCTGGGAATATGTCGACAAATGCGAGGACGATGACATCTGGGACTATCTGCAGCAGGTGTGGAACACCATGAAAGACTCTGTCGAGCGTGGTCTCGATCACGAGAGTGTATTGCCTGGCATTCTGAACCTGCCCCGCAAGGCCACCAAGTATTATGTGAAAGCCACAGGCTATAAACCGTCGCTGCAGTCGCGTGGTCTTGTGTTCGCCTATGCACTGGCTGTCAGTGAGGAGAATGCCTGCGGCGGCACCATTGTCACCGCTCCCACCTGCGGTTCGAGCGGTGTGCTGCCTGGCGTGCTCTATCATCTGTGGAAAGGCCATCAGTTCTCCGAGCGCCGTATCCTCCATGCACTTGCCACTGCCGGTCTCATTGGCAATATAGCCAAGCACAACGCATCCATCAGCGGTGCCGAAGTAGGCTGTCAGGGCGAAGTGGGTGTGGCATGCGCCATGGCCTCAGCCGCAGCCTGCCAACTGTTCGGCGGAGCACCCTCACAGATTGAATATGCTGCTGAAATGGGACTTGAGCACCATCTGGGCATGACCTGCGACCCTGTTTGCGGTCTCGTGCAGATACCTTGCATCGAGCGCAACGCCTTTGCAGCCTGCCGAGCCCTCGATTCCAACCTCTATGCAGCCTTCTCCGACGGAGTCCACCGCGTCAGCTACGACCAGGTGGTACGCGTCATGAAGCAGACGGGTCATGACATACCTTCGCTCTACAAAGAGACTGCAGAGGGAGGCATTGCTAAAGAGTATAAGCATCCTTAAGCTAACATCAACAAGAGATCATAAATGAATAAGATAAAGAGACGGAGGCACTTGCCTTTCGTCTCTTTTTCGTGTCATTACATTCGCATTTTCAAAGATGCCCTTTGCATCAGCTAAAGTGCTCCTTTACGGGCGTAATCATGCCCTCTAGTCAGCTAAAGGAGCCCTTTGGATTTACGGAAGAGCTATCTGTCAATTCTCACTCAACTTAAGTGGCCATAGAAAAAGCGGGGCAACCCGTGCCCCGCCTGTTAGACTTTGACAATCAAGGACTTCACTTGCGCGAAGGTATATAATCAGAATTATGGAACAGTCGTCAGCCGGCTCGCTACTCACCAACGGGTGTAGACTCTTGCACGATGAGCGGCAGCAGGTGCATGATGAACGTGCTTGTTACCCCTCACCACCACAGTACGATGCCTGGAGGCCATTGGTGCACGATAGAGCATCATATATTTGTCGTACTGGCGCACGGAGAGCACTTGTCTCAAGGCACGGTCTTTCATCACGGGACTTTCCACATACCGGTAGTTAATGTTATAAACCTCACGATACTGACGGTCTGTGAGACGGAGCTCCACAGCCATTCTATCGGTCATCACACGGGCATAATTGCGAGCCTCACGGTATGTCATTGCGCTGGCAGAGATGGCTATCGTCATCAGCATTGCCATTGTTAACATCATCTTTTTCATAATCGTCATTGTTATATGGTTGAACATTAGTTTTGTTTTCAATGGCAAAAGTAATGCTTTTATGTATGCTACACAAGGGATTATTCCTAAAGTGAGTGGGGATTTTCCCTAAACAATTCAGGAAAATCCCCACTCTGCTATATTTTGCCCAAAGGCTAGAGTATCTACATTCCAAAAAGCGAATGTCTATTTCAGCATGGTATCATCGCCGGTATACAGTTGATAATACTTGCCTTTCAGCGCCAAGAGCTGTTCGTGGTTGCCTTGCTCTATGATGCGCCCATGATCCATCACGTTGATGATGTCGGAGTTGCGCACCGTCGACAGCCGATGGGCAATGACAAAGGTAGTGCGGCCCTTCATCAGTGAATCCATGCCCCGCTGGACAAGAGTCTCGGTGCGAGTATCGATGCTCGAGGTAGCTTCATCGAGGATGAGCACAGGCGGGTTGGCAATAGCAGCACGGGCAATAGCCAGCAACTGCCGTTCTCCCTGACTCAGATTGCCGCCGTCGCCGCTGAGCATGGTCTGATAGCCATTGGCCAAACGGCGGATGAAATCGTCGGCTCCCACAAGACGGGCGGCCTCACGGCATTCCTCATCGGTGGCGTCGAGTCGGCCGTAACGGATATTGTCGAGCACAGTACCTGTGAAGAGATGGGTCTCCTGCAACACCATGCCGAGGCTGCGGCGCAAGTCGGACTTGCGGATATCATTGATGGGGATACCATCGAACAGGATACGCCCTTTCTGCACGTCGTAGAAGCGGTTGATGAGGTTGATGACGGTGGTTTTTCCGGCTCCTGTACCTCCCACGAAGGCAATCTTCTGACCTGGATTGGTATTGATGTCGATATCGAAGAGCACCTGTTTCTCAGGCACATAGCTGAAATCAACACCCTTAAAGTCTACATCACCACGGATGGGAGTTGAAGAGGGTGAATTGGGAGTTGAAGAGGATGCGTTCTTTTCGGGTTTGACCCAACTGCCATTGTCCATCACCCAGTGTCCTTCGTCGGTCTCAGGTTCTGCATCCATGAGGTTGAACACACGCTCGGCACCTACCGAGGCGTTCAGCACGCTGTTGATTTGCTGGCTGATGTGCGAGATGGGTTGCGTGAAACTCTTGTTCAGCGTCAGGAAGGCCACGATGGTACCCAAAGAGAGGTGGGAAACGAGTGAAGAGTCACTAGCGGCAGAGAGGGCGACGGTGGCACCGACCACGGCGATGAGCACATAGCCAAGGTTGCCCAGATTACCGTTTACGGGCATCACGATGTTGGCTATCTTATTGGCATTATAGTTGCTGCTGCGCAACTCTTCGTTGATGAGTTCGAACTGTTCGATGGCTTTCTCCTCATGGCAGAACACCTTCACCACTTTCTGTCCGGTCATCATCTCCTCGACAAACCCATTCACCTCGGCCAGTTTCAGTTGCTGTGTCTTGAAGAAGGCCCTTGAACGCTTACCCAGTTTCGTGGTAGTGAACATCATGACGACGGCCATGACGATGCTGACCAAGGTGAGAGGGATGCTCAGTACGACCATCGAGGCAAAGGTAACCACGAGCGAGATGATGCTGTTGAACACCTGCGGCAGACTGGAGCCTATCATCTGGCGCAACGTGTCGACATCGTTGGTGTAGGTCGACATCACGTCGCCATGCGAACGGGAGTCGAAGTAGCTGATGGGGAGTTTCTCCATGTGCTCGAAGAGACTCTTGCGCAGGCGCAACAGGGTGCCCTGGCTGACATTAATCATCAGGCGGTTGTAGGTGTACGAGCAGATGACGCCAAACAGCAAAATGATACCCAGTTTGAACAAAGCCTGTGCCAAAGAGGCATATTCAGGATTGTCGACCTGTGTCAGCGGCACGATATAATCGTCTATCAAGGTACGTGTGAACAGGGTGGAAGCCAGCGTGGTGACGCTAGAGATGGCGATGCAGGCCATGACGGCCAGACAAGAGAACTTATAGTTCTTCAGCACATATTGCGTGAGCCGCCATAATATCTGGCGTTTCTGCTTGTCTACTTTCTGGAAGCCAGCCTGAGCATGTCCGCCCGGTCCGCGCTGATGGAAGTTAGGCTGTCTCATGCGGCACCTCCTTTCTCGTCGGGTTTATCGAAGTCGCCTCCGGCCTCGGTCTGAATATGATAAATCTCCTGATAGAGCTGGTTGGTCTTCAGCAGGTTCTCATGAGTGTCGAATCCGGTCATCATGCCATTGTCGAGCACCAAGATGCGATCGCAATCCTTCACACTCGCAATGCGCTGAGCAATAATGACCTTCGTCATCTCAGGTAATTCGTCGCGGAAAGCCTTGCGAATCTTGGCATCGGTGGCCGTATCGCAAGCACTGGTCGAGTCGTCGAGCACCAGTATATGGGGGCGTTTCAACAGTGCACGGGCAATGCACAGACGCTGTTTCTGTCCGCCGGAAACATTTGTTCCACCCTGCTCTATCCGTGTGTTGTAGCCATCGGGCATTTGGTCGATGAACTCGTCGGCTTGTGCCCAGTGGCATGCCTGCCTGCACTCTTCAAGGGTAGCGTCGTTCTTTCCCCAACGCAAATTGTCGAGAATGGTACCACTGAAGAGCACGTTCTTCTGCAACACCACCGATACGGCATTGCGCAACGTCGCCAGATCGTACTCACGCACATCATGGCCACCCACCTTCACCACACCTTTCGACACGTCGTAAAGGCGACTGATGAGATTGACCAACGTCGACTTGCCGCTACCGGTACCGCCAATAACACCTATTGTCTCGCCAGAACGCACATCAAAAGTAATCTCGTAGAGTGCCGAACGGCGATGCTTCTTTAGCTGAGAGGTGAGAGGTGAGAGGTGAGAGGTTTTCTCTAGCTGAGAACTGAGAGGTGAGAGTTGAGAGGTATGATTTGCTTTTTCTTTTTGAGAAGAATTGTTCGAACTCTGAGGCATATCATACCTCTCCGTTCTCAGTTCTCCGTTCTCAACTAGATGCTCTTCGTTCTCAACTGGATTATCCCTATAGTCAAACCTGACATGCTCGAAGGTGATACTGCCGTCGGGCACTTGCATAAGGGGATGAGCTGGATTCTGGATGTCCGACTCCTCGTTGATGATTTCTACCACACGCTTTCCACTGGCCGCACTCTGAGTGAGCATCACAAAAATCATGCTGAGCATCATCAGCGACATGAGAATAGACATCACATATGTGAACAGGGATGTGAGCTCACCGGTGGTCAACGTTCCACCTACGATGAAGTGGGCACCGAACCACGACAGGGCAATCATACAGCCATAGACCACCATATTCATAATAGGATGGTTCCATGCCATGAGAGTCTCAGCCTTGACAAACAAACGATAGAGTCCCTCGGCGGCACGAGCAAACTTCTCGTTCTCGTAATCCTCACGCACAAAGGCCTTTACCACCCTGATGGCCGACACATTCTCCTGCACGCTCTGGTTCAGTTGGTCGTACTGCTCATAGACTTTGGTGAAGAGCTTCGACACATGTGAGATGATATAGCCAATGGAGAACGAAAGGATGATCATGGCCACGATGAAGATGACACTCAGTCTCGCATCGATCACCAGGCACATCACAATAGAGAGCACCAGACGGAACGGTGCACGAACCGTGACACGCAGTATCTGCTGATAGGCATTCTGCAGATTACTCACGTCGGTGGTCATGCGCGTCACAAGGCCTGCGGCAGAGAACTTGTCGATGTCGGAAAACGAGAATTTCTGTATGTTACGGTACATCGCCTTGCGCAGATTGCTGGCAAAGCCACTCGAGGCATACGACGCCGCGCGCCCCGCCCCGATGCCAAAGGCCAGACTCAGCAAGGCCATGCCCAGCATGATGGCACCATAGAGATAGACATTCTGTATGTTGCCCGCCGATATTCCTTTGTCTATCAGCGAGGCCGTGACATAGGGTATAAGCACATCCATCACCACCTCTCCGCCGGTGAGCAAAGGAGTGAGCAGCGAGGCCGTCTTGTACTTCCCTATTTGTTGGTATAAAGTTTTAATCATATTCACTTGCAAAAATACATGATTTTTTCTAACTGCCAAAACAGTGTACGTAAAAAAATGTCCTGCAAGTGACTCAGATGTACGGATTACCTTATCATCACTGACCGACTGCCCGGCTTCATTCCCTCATCCCGACTTTCTCTATCAACAGGAGTTATTCTCTCCCACTGCTTAAAGCCAAAGCTTCATGTGTTTTTGGAACTTAATATAGCCCTAACTCGTAGATACGGGCTGCGGGAGAGTAATCCTGTGTCGGGCCCACCACGTACAGTCGCACATAGCGGACAGATGTAGGCGCAAAGCTCCTATCGACGATATTCTTACGGTTTCCGTCGAACATATCGAGCGTTTGCCACTCCTCATCGGGGGCATTACGTCCCTGCAGCAAACAAGTACGCGTGACATAGCTGGCTTGCTCACAGGCGGCACTAAGCAGTCTCCAGCGCTTTACCGTCGTCGGTTTGCCCAAATCGAATACAACATAATTGGGCGCCGTCTGACTGTCGCACCATTTGGTCTGCTCATCGCCATCCACCAACAAAGCTGCCCGCTCATGCTCGTTGACTTCGCCCGACACATCAATGATGGTGGCATCTTTCAACAGATTGGGCACATGGCGCTCCGCCTGAGCAGCCTTCTCCTGCTTGTCGGCTGACAGCAACGAGGTCTTGAACAAAGGTGCTGCCGGCTGAACGACAGGCGCAGCATCGCCCACTGTTGCGGCAAAGATGACCACATGCGGGTCGTCGGGCAGGCGCACCTCACTCACTCCCTTAGGAATGTCGAGAGCCACACGGAACATATAAGTAAACTCATAAGGCTCATCGCCAGCTGCCGAATGCCGATGAGTGCCCACCCAGGCCACTTCCGCATCCTTCAGATAGCCAGTGGTCTGCCCGTCATGTCCCCATTGGCCCACGAATCCTGTATAGTTGGGCACACTGACTGACTGCCGATTCTTTCCAACGATGAATGTCGCCAGCCTGTCATCACTATCGGATGCCACCAACAGATGCAGCCGTTGAGGACGGTCTCCATGAGGCAGCTGAAGCTTGTTTCCACGGCAGGAGAGGCCGTTGGCAGCATCTTTCTCACCGAATCGGAAAGGAACACCATTGACCTCGATACCCTCTTCGGGCAGCAACTCGGCGGCATAGCTGAATCCTCCCTCAAAATCGGCAGCACTGCGGAATGCATTATAACTGAAGCAATGGCGGTCGAAGGGAAGGGTCAAAGGCTGATAGCGATGCTCTGCCGGATGCGAGGCAACTGGAGAGAGAACCACCTTGAAGGTTTTCACGCTGTAAGGCTTGATTTCCACCTGCAGTGAACGGCCCTCGAACGATGCAGCCCCGATGGTTCGCTCCGTACCGTCGGCCTCCACTGCCTTGGCAATGTCGGCGGCGAACCGTATGTTTGCCCTCTGCACCGACTCACCCCCCAGTTCGTAGACACGTACCACATACTCGTTGCCGACCTCAGCCCGTTTCAGCGCCTTAACCATCACCTGCGGGTTGTCGGTGTCGACAAACGAGAATTCTCTGCCAAGCATGCCTTTGTGCTTGGTGGCGAAGAATGTTCTAAGCGGACTGTTCAACCGCGCTGCCTGTCGGACGGCTTCTACAGAGCGAAGCGGACCCTCGTGCCCCACAATGCTGTAGGTAAACACATGATGCCCGAAATCCTGACGTGCCTGATATGCATAACGCTGGCCGGTCTGAGGCGAATAAAGCAGTGAGAGTCGCAAAGTGTGGTCGTCGGGCTTATCCCACCCATAGCGAGAGTCGTTGAGCAGGGTGACACCGTAGTCGCCCTTTCGGTCGGTCAGATCGGTCCACTGATGGGCATACACCTCGAAGAGATTATCTTTGTTGTTTCCCCGGCGCACACTGCCCAAGCCTATATCATAGGTTGCCTCACCATTCTCCACACTGAACGGGAACTCAGCCTTCAGCAGAGCATTCTGCGAACGCCAGCCAACCTCGTTCTCTATGTCAATACGCTCCGACAGACTGCCCTCGTAGAGATGTATGCGTTGCAAAATGTCAGAGTCGCCATATCTTTTCCTGATGACCAGCGTCTGTCGCAAGGGGCCTTTCTCGACCGTTATCTCCACGCCGTCGTGAACCGGCAGCGGAGCCTTGTCGAGCGTTGCCTTCTGAATCTCCCAGGCAGGCCAGTTCTCCGACCGGCAGTCATCGAAGACAACCAGCCGCAGACTCTTTCCTGCTGCGACCAACTGTCTGTTGGCCTTCTTGTCGACGAGCGATACGATATCGCCATGACTGTCGACAGTCAGCGCATAGCGCGACGACTCTATCTTCCCTTCAGATACTTCCGGGCTGACAGGCCGGGCCGTGGCCGTAGGCTTCAAACTGTAAACGGCAAAGCCCGTCGAGGGCACTTTCGCATCGAAGAGCAGCCTGTTCCGTCCTTCCTTCCTCACCACCTGCGATGCCACACGCTTGCCGTCGGGACCCGTCACCTGATAGTCCCTTGAGTCGCTGAGCGCCACCTCGGCGATGGAAGCCACCGGAAACGACTCGTTATGATAGACGACAACGGGCTGACCACTCACCTGCGTGTCCATCTGGCTGGCCACACACGCCGCGCTGTGCGACACGACATCTGCGAAAGTCTTCAGCGCCAGCAACTCGTCGTTCCACGAAAACTCATAGGCACGCGGTATGCTGGTGCCCGTCAGGTCGTCGTGGAACTGATGCCAGACGACGCGCTGCCAACTGTCCGTCAGACGGGCAGAGGGATATGGAGCTGTTCCCAGCCAGTCGGCCATCACAGCCGTACGCTCTGCGGCATCCCCCAGATGCTCATTCTGCCGATTATATAGTTTCATGGCTGCCTGCGAGGTGTAACAGCCGTTACCATGCACATCCAAGGGTAATTCACCGTCGAAGACAGGCAATTCGGGATGATTCTCATAGGGCATGAAATCATGATAGAGCTGATCGCTCGTAGCACTGACAATCTGTATGGGGCCGTCACCTTTGATGCCCTTCTCTACGGCACGTACAGAGGGTATCGTGGGAGAACCTCCAATGTCACCTGTACCATAATATCGATAGACCATGTTCAGCGGGCTTTCACTTATCTCCTTCTGCAGTTGCTCACTCTTCGAGAGGTCCTCGTCTTTCCAACGCTCTGCGTATCCGAAGCCGTGAGTCATCATGATGCGGCTGCCATCAATACCCTGCCACAGGCCGATGGTATATGGATAACGCTTATTACCACCATAGAAGGGTTTCGTGCGCCAAGCCAGTTTCTGTGAAGAGAAGCCTATCAATCCGCAATGCGCAGCCAGCGTTGGTAGCGCATAACCAAAACCGAAGCAGTCGGGTAGGAACACATCTGTGCCCTCGGTGCCGAACTCCCTACGATAGAACGTCTGGCCTAACAACACATTACGCAGCCATGACTCAGGTGAACAGACGATGGTTTCATTGGCATCCCAGCTACTTCCGGCAATATGCCAACGGCCATTGGCTATATAACGTTTCATCTCCTCGTATTGCAGCGGGTAGTATTCTTTCATCCACGCATACTTCACCGCGCCCTCAAAATTAAACACATAGTGAGGATATTTCTTGAGTAGGAACAAGTTCTGAGTAAGTGTGTTGCGGATATGGTCACGAATCGTGGCCTGCACGTCCCAGTTCCACTGCGTATCCAAATGGGCATCAGCCACCATGTAGGCTTTCATGCTTTTCTGTTGTGCCGACAAACTCATTGACAATACACCTGCTGCCATCATCATCAAGACTCTTTTCATGATACTCTGTAAATATTGATTTAGTTAAGACTTATTCTATCACTCCACACCAACCGCCATCACGTGCCAGTTCGAGTGTAAGTGTGTCGGTTGGCGAGACGTTCTGTTCCACTCGCCGATAGTCTACGGCGATGCGGTTGGCGTTTACACCATCACGGAAAGCTGTCAGCTTTCCGTCATGTCCGAGGAAACTCAAACTGATATTCAGGCGCTGTGGTTTGCTACCGGTAATGGCACCCACGAACCAACGGGAGCCCTTGCGGCGTGCCACCACAAAATGACTGCCAGCCTTGGCCGACAGCACACGCGTCTCATCCCATGTAGTAGGCACAGAGGCGATGAAGCGGGTACACTCATCCTCTCGCATATAACGGGTAGGACTGTCTGCCAGCATCTGCAGTCCGCTCTCAAACACCACATAGAGCGCCATCTGATAGGCACGTGTACCGCTACCCATAGGCAGTGAGCCGGTTCCATGGTTATCCTCAGGATGGGCAGATTGCATAGAGCCTGGTGTAAAGTCCATGGCTCCCACTGCGTTGCGGAGGAAAGGCAGCCAAATGGTATTGTCGGGATTGCATCCACCGCCCTGTTCCATGCCACGCACTCCTTCGTAAGAGATGACATTCGGGTATCTTATTTCGAGACCAGCAGGCTTGAAAGAGCCATGGAAGTCGACCAGCAGGTGGTGACGGGCACACTCTTTTGCCACCCGTTCGTAGTAGTTGACCATCCATTGGTCACTATGGTCCATGAAGTCTATTTTCAGGCCTTTCACACCCATATCGGCATAATGTTTGATGACATCGAAATGCTCCTCCACCGAGAGCCACGTAAGCCACAAGAAAACACCCACACCGCGCTGACGGCCATAGTCCACCAACTGTCTGACATCTATCTCATCGCGTGTTACGAATGGATTTCGCACATCCTTACACCATCCTTCGTCCAACAGAATATACTCTAGACCGTAGTTGGCGGCAAAGTCGATAAAATACTGATAGGTACGATTATTGATGCCTACATGAAAATCCACATTCCAGATGGTCCAATGATTCCACCAGTCCCAACTCACCTTGCCGGGCTTGATCCATGAGGTATCATCCAACTCGCAGCGACCGCCTAGCACTCGCTCCATCTCATTGGAGACTATGGTGGCATCATCACCCACTACCAGAAAGCGCCACGGCAGGGTCCGGTTTCCTTGTGTCCGGGCAATACACGACCGTTCGCCGGTCACTTGAAACCCACGGTCGCCCACCGGCTCCCAGGTCTCAGGCGATGGTGGGAACACAGCAGAGAGCGAATGGTTGCCCGTACTATGCAGAAACATGTGGGGATAATCGCGCACGTCACTCTCAGAGAACAGCACTTTGGTGCCTCTCGAGGTCTCCATGAGCACAGGAAGGTAGCTCATCTCGTCGCCAATCCCATAGTCTGCCGACTGAATATGCGTGTAGGCATTTTCATAGGAAGTCCAGAAACCAGCCGTTTTGGAGATGTGCAAGCCACAGGGCTGCGCCAAGTTCAAGCGCATACCTTCTGCTGATATGTCATGCATGCCTTTCTTATTGAGCACGAAGCGCCATGCCACACCATTGTCGTAAGCACGCAACTCTAACTGATACTGGTTCGAAAATTTGACAAGTAGGCTGTTGGCATGATGCCAGGTAGTCGCCTGTTTCAGAGGTACAACATTTCTGATGTTTTCATTCAAAGCCCCGCGGATGGCCTTGAGCATTCTCGGACGCGCACCCAGCGTCTGACCACCTATGTTGAGAAACACGGGACAGGCAGAGACGATAGACTCATCGCCGTAGAAAACAGACAAGCGGATGGTGTCGTCCAGCGTTACCTCCAGCTTTACTTTCCCATCGGGCGAGCATAGCTGCTGCGAGGGGGCCGCTACGCACGGCCACCCACACAACAGCAACATGAAAACACACACAAACCTTACCATTTCGCAATCTTTTTACCATTTCTAATATAGATGCCCCGGCGTGGGGTGTCTATCCTTCGGCCCTGCAGATCGTAGAGCGTTCCATCATTCCTTTCAGCAGCAGATGGCGTCCTATCAATTCCTGTTTCCGTATCCAGCACGGGAGTCACACTGCCGACAGACACAGGAGCCGTGAAGTATGCCCTGAACGGATCTATCTGTGCCTGTGCTGGAGATGCCTCAAAGGTTTCCAGAGTAGCCTTCCAGACAAATATATCAGCCTTCCGCTCTCTCAGAGTAGTACCACAAAAACGATATTCATCTGTTCCAACACACATGGGGACATCAACAGAAGAAGATACCACTGCATCAGTAGCTGTAAAGGTGGTTTCACCTCCCACCGCACTCTTCATCAAATAAGGAATGCCACGCTCCATTGTGTCAGCCTTACCGAAAACGACACGTTGGCTGTCATCGGTACGGACGAAAGTCTGCACGCTGACCCCCGTGGGCAAGGCGGCTGGCGCGAAGGGCAAGGCAATGGTCTGCCACTCATCCTTTTCTGCCTCACGCGTATAGGATATCTCTGCGGCTGTGAACGAGACAGGTGCCAAGAAATTGTATCCATCAGTCAACGTGATGCGCTGTGCCTGCTGTCCGATGACAACGTTGGCATCTTGCAGTCCGTCAGGGCACGTGTCTCCCTCACCAAACAGGTACAGTGTGTTGGGATTGCCGTTGGGGCGCACCTCCGTGATGGAGCTGCCATGGCCGCACATCTCGATGGCCACCGCATTAGTGGGGGTAGCTACAACCGACGACATGGCCATGCCTCCCAACGTTTTGTTTTGTTGCCAGTAGACGATACCCTTGCGAGTGGTTCCCATGGTCAAAAGCCCACCATTCTGAATATCACCACCACCGGCATAGAGAATGCTCATCTTGTAAGTAGCATCAAGATCCAAATGGTCGAAGAAATAAGTAGCCTGTGCCGACTTACGGGCCTCAATATGCATGGGCACATAGATGCTGGCAGCACCATAGTACATACCATCGACGCCTTCCTTAAACAGCCACAGCCGCACATTCCCATCGAAAGGCTCACTGGCATTGTTGAGAATGGTGACACTGCCTTGCATCTTATCGCCATAGACCACACCATTCGAACGGTTGCTTACCTTATGGGTAGCATATTGCAGGTTGGCACGCGCCGGCTCACCGTCGGAAGTAATCTCCACGGTGCCCTGCCCTACTACATCATTACCCTGATAATCAGTAGCCAGCCAGACATTCCATGTTCCCGTTTCCTGAGGAGTAAACAAGAAAGTAGCAGTAGTCTCGCCACCAGCTGCAATGCTCACTGCAGTACGTCCCCGGCTGTTTCCCTTTTCCGCGGTGCGACTGGCAAACAGATGAACCTCATGGAAATACTCCTCACTGCTGTTATTGTTCTTAAAGACAGCGCACACCTCCTGTCGGTCATCTTTTTTATGGTTGCCGGGGAACGACATGCTCGTCATCGCAACATCTTCAATGGGATGAATCTCAAGACTGACATGCCCATCGGCTTCGACCACCGCCAGCACATAGCGAATGTCTGGGTTGACTTGAGTCTGCCAAACACGGTCGGTAGTGCGCTTGCTGACAGGTACGATGTGGTAGGTTCCTTCTTTCAGACCCCTCACGGTAAACTCATGCCCCACATAGAAGTCCTGGCTGAGCTGGGCCGTCTGGTAACTGCCCACCAGCACCATGCTGCCCTCTTCGTTCAGGTAGCCAATGCCCGTATTCCAGTCAGCACTGACTCCCGACCAGTTGATATAATTGCCAAAGAAAGTGTTGCCATTGCGGATTTCCCAGTCGTTCACCGTCAACTGATAAGTCTTGGCAGGAGCCTGCTCATCGTCTGGCAGACGCATGCCAATGATGGCATCCTGACCCATGTTATAACCGTCGGGGGTCAGGCTGGCGCCTATGCCGCTGTTATCGTCGGGAGCCAAGACATCAAGTCTGAAATAACCGTTATCCAAGCCACCCCATCCCCAGTTCACATGGAAGAGACCGTCCATGTCATAGCCGTCGAGCACAAAGGCATGAGCACCACCCGTATTAGTTCCGGCGAAAGCTATAGGATGGCCGATAGCCAGTTCATTGTACAAGAGTTCGTTCCAGCCGGCAATGGTATAATTACCCCGGCTCTCGATATGCGTGCCATCGTCGTAACCAAAATAATTCACCAGCGCATTCACGCCCTCGGGGAAGCCGGCTGCCGACGATGGTCCGTAACCCATCTTACAACCCATTCCCACCCAGTACATCAGTTCTGCTATGGCCTGTTGCTGGGCATCGGTCTCATCACCATGATAGTTGTTGAGCATGTTCTCCCAATCGATGACCGAGCCAGCAGGAATGTTTCGCAGTTGTACACGTTTCTCGCCCTCAGTGGTCTGATATTTCTGCACATAGCCTGGAATGAGCCGTTTTGTGGCCGAAGGATAGCGGTAGTAGGCCATCACTTGTGCAATGGCCGTGGCCACACACCCCGTTGCACTACGGTCACCCTCTGTGCCATCATCATTATAGTAGCGAGGACAAAGCAGGTTGTACGGATGACCTTGGTTCCATAGCGTGCGCATCAGAGGTTCTATATGCCGGCGTGCAGTGGCTGCAGCCTTGACTTTTGAGGGTTCTTCCGAGGGTGCCGTTGTGGATGCGGGAAGCCGGTCCATCTGGTCGCAATACATTTGCAACAGCCACTGCAGTCCTTCTGGCATGTGGTTCTCATCCAGTTCGCCACGGTCGCAATAGCCCAGGACGGGTGCAGTGCGGTCATCGCCAGAAACCACCACAAAGCCTTTGTCGTCGGCCGCATGGAACACATAGTAGTAGGCATCGTCTGACGGCTGAGAGCCTTTGCTCTTTTTCGGAGCATGCCTCACGGCTTGCTCTGACAAGGTGAGACCTTTGTCTGTCATAAATTGCTGCGCCTGCCGGCGGGCCTGCTGACGGGTGACGGGGGCTGCTCCTGTCGTGAACGGGAGTAGCCATATCATGAATAGAAGTACGAGTTGACGGTTCATAGGGTTGTGATGGTTTTTAGGTGACAGGTATTGAAGGAAGCTAGGACTTGAGAGACTAGTAAAACCAGAGATACTAATGAAAACAGGATGCTAGTGAGGCCGTACAGGACTAATGGCTTTTCTCACCGTCCCCGCCTTTCTGATGAGGAAGACACCACGCTGCGGCTTCTCGCTCAGCCGACGGCCCTGCAAATCGAAATACGCCGGGGCTGCCGACGGACTGTTGCCTGGAATCTGCACAGCGGAGGCTTCTGTCTTCTCTACTTTTAGCGATGAGATGCGGTTGGCCCAGGCGCTCATCCTGGCCAATTGGGTGTCTGTCCACTCTCTGCTGGTTCCGGTCAGGTCGTTGGCGGTATAGGCTGTGAGGCGATATCCCTCTTTCATTTCGAACGAGGCGATGTCCTTATCGCTGATGCCCCACGCCGCCAGCTCTCCGGTACCGTAACGCCCTTCGGGCAATGCGACACAATAGCCGCCAAAATTATTATCACTGTAGAGCCACAGCACGGGTTCCTGGGTGGTCTTGGTGGGAAACACCCTGTTCATGGCCGAAGCCCACTGGTTGAGGTTCCACGTCTCGTCGTTGTACACCCATACGAATGCTCCGGTGACATTGTCCTCGTCGCGCCATGTCTGCATCTGCGCGATAGAGGTCTGCATATCAGTTTGATAGTTGGTGCGCCCGGCATGCAGGGGCAGGCCCTCCAGATGCCAGTCGCGGGGTTGGTTGCCGGCGCCACCGTCGTAGCATTGCACCATCACACAGTCGCAGGCTCCGGGACAGGCGCTGTTCAGCTGCGACACCAGACTCTGCCAATAGTCTTTGTTCGTATAGGGAGCCACCGTCGTGCGGTAGCCCAACTGCTTCATCATGGCATGGAACCTCACAGCCGTGGTCACATCGTAACAGTGCTCGTCGTCGTTGTTCACGGCATCTATCTCTGGCAACTGGTCTTTCAGCGCCTTGAAGTTCCGATAGAGCACTGTGTTGGCCCCGGTGCCGTGGGCATTGATGAGGTCGCGAATACGGCTGTACGACTCGTTGCCCCATCCGCCAATGCATATCTCAATGCGCTCGATGGCCGTAGGCCACTCCTTCAGCGACTTCACATCGCCGATGTAGTGGGGCTGGGTCTTATCGAACACATACTCGCCATCCTTGCAGATGGTCTCGCCGTCGGTGGTCAGCGTACCGTCGGCCTCCACACTCACATTGAACAGGATGACATAGGTGAATCCTGAATTCTTCAGGGTAGTAATCGTGGCAGGGCGCTCTCTTCGTATATGCCCTCCCACATAGACGCCACTGCCGCTCCATGCTAATGCCTCCGGGGCTAGCATAAAGACAGCGAACAGCGTAGAAAGCAGTTTTTTCACCATAGGTTTTGGGGGATTGAAATGGAGCTGGCGCTCCGTCGTGTTTTTGCTGTTACTCTTTACATATCACTTTGCGCACACTCCCGTCGGCCATCCGCATGAGGTTGATGCCCTTGCGGGGTTTGTCCAACGGCCGGCCGCTCAGGTCGTAGACGCTCACCACCTCCCCACTCTGCCGTTTGTCCTCCGTGGCTATGACAGCTGTCGGCGAGGTAGTGCCCGGCAGGTTGAGCAGCTCGGCATGGATGGTCTCCGTGAAGAGGTTCACCGTGATGCGATAGGTGCCGTTTTGCGACACGCGCCACTTGGTGTCGTCGCCGCCGGTGCGCATCTGCGAGGCCTGCAGGATGTCCTCGTCCTGCACGAAGGGATGCAACTCTCGCGGTCCCCACGTCATCTGTCCCTCCAGTTTGAAGCGTCCGGGCTCTACCACATCACTGTAGACTCCTAGTTCACCAGTCCACGTAAAGACATACGGCTGATTGTGGTCGCGGGTAAAGGGCAGCATGGCATTGCGGTCCCACTCGACACTGTTGGAGCCTCCAAGGAAAGCACTGCCCGCGATGAGCACCTCGTTCCACGGCAGCATCAGTTCGCCTGTTACTGTGCGGTTCACGGGATCGACCAGAAACCTATAGGTGTCTTCCTGGAACGAGACCACCCACCCTTCCTGGCTCTCATCCTTCGTCAGACCGTAGCGCAGCCCGTGGTTGATGAGATAGGAGTCGACATACGAGGGTTTCAGGAACTGGGTAGTCCCCTGTACGAATGTCTCGGTGGTCATGATTTTCAGTTCTCCGGCCTTCAGTGCTCCTGCAAAGCGGAACAGTCCGTCGGGGCGCTTCGTCAGCTGTACGGTGCCTCCATCGAGGGCTGAGCCCGTGGCCCACAGGCCTTCAAAGCTTTGGGCATGGATGGCTACTGGCAGCAGCAACGCCACTGCGAGAAGGATATATTTTGTTTTTTGCATTGGATTTGTCATATTTGTATGCTTCATTACTCTTTACCGCTTCTGTTTATTCTACATGTTTCTCCGTGCTAACGCTTCCGTTGCTCCATGTGCGGCGCACGATGTACGAGCCGTGGGGTTTCCGGGGATGCTCGCGCCCCATCAGGTCGTAGTATCGCTCGGCCACCATCTCCACACTACCCGTCGAGGCGATGCCCGTCGAGGCATTATCGATGCTCACTTCCAGCCGGCTGTCGCACGACGAAGTGGGGATATTGAGTGTCAGCGTCTTCGTGTCGTCATCGTAGATCCAGTCTTGGCATGCCTCGCCATTCAGCGTTACCGTGGAAGGGCGTTCGGCCAAGAGTACCACTACCTCGTAGGCACGCTCCATGGGCATTCCCTCGTAACTGCCCTCGCGGGGGGCAATGGTCAGCTGAACGCCTGACGATGTGCGCTGCTGACTGATGACGGTGGTGCAGTAGGCGCCATTCTGGTAGTCTTGTGTGTCACCTGCATCTTCGTAGAGCTGAGTTTCTCCGTCGGCGCCCGGCACTAGTTTCAACACCAGTTTTGCCGGTGCTGTCTTCAGATTCTGCATGGGCGGGTTACACACCACGATGCTACCAGCCTTGATGAAATAGGGTATCTCACGCGCCTCATATTCGTCACTCAGGGTCTGCCGGCCCTCCATCATCCTGTTTCGGCACACATCATACCAGCGGCCCTCAGGCAACCATGTCTGATGCCATGTGAGGCCATCGCCTTCTGACTCGGTTACTACGGGCGACACCAGGATGTCGTCTCCAAACATATACTCACCCTCACGACGGTAGGACTCGTTCTCCTCAGGCCACTCATAGTACAACGGGCGACAGATGCTCAGCCCTGTATCGTAGGCCTGGCGCACTGCGGTGTAAATGTAGGGCATCAACTCGTAGCGCAGCTTCACACATTCAAGCATGTCGGAGAAGTTGCTGTATTTCCAGATTCGGCGCTCGTTGCCAGCCTGATTGGCACCGTGCGTGCGGAAGATGGGCGAGAACACACCGAACTGCAACCAGCGCAGCATCAGCTCGGGGTTGGTGTCGGCAATCTGCATGTGACCGCCCAGGTCGTGGCCCCAATAGCCGAAGCAGACATTGGCTGCCGTGGCCGTGAAGTATGGCTGGAAAGCCAGCGAGCCGAAAGTCGAATAAGTATCGCCCGAAAAGCCAATGGGATAACGATGGCTGCCCAGTCCACCCCAACGGTGGAAGATAAACGGACGGCGGTCTTTGCGGTTCAACAGCATGTCGTTGAAGAACACGTGGTTGCACCAGAATGTCTCCGACAAGCCCTCGGTGTAGTTGCTGGTGAGGTTCTGCTGCCAGTCAATCCACCAGAAGTCCACTCCCTGCTGCTCACGCTCACGAATGATGTGGTTGAACATCGAGCGGTAGAACGTCGAGTCTTCCAGCATCCAGGGCACACGGTCGCCAGTGAGTCCCATGTCTGAGCGTATCTCACTGAAGTGGTCCTCGTGACTGCCCACACCATCGGCGGGGTGCAGGTTCAGACTCACCTTAATGCCTTGGCCGTGCATCCAGCGAATCAGTCCCTCAGGATTGGGAATCAGACTCTTGTTCCACGTCCAGCCCGTCCAGCCGTCCAAGTGCCAGTCCATATCGAAAATCATCACATCCAAGGGAATGCCATTATTACGTATCTCGGTGGCCAGGTCCAGGAAGTCCTGCTGCGAATAGCGCTGGTATTTACTGTACCAGTAGCCCAACACATAGAGCGGTGGCATGGGTTGTCTTCCAGCCACTTTCACATAGTCGCCGATGGCACCCTTGTAATCATGTCCGTAGCCCATGAAATACCAGTCGATGGCATTCATGTCCTTTGGCTTTGCCAGCCAGTCGATGCCGTCAACCTTCCCTTCGAAGGCAAATGTCTGCGAGCCGTCGCCTCGCTTGGTTTTCGGCGACTCATCGATGATCGCCCATCCGGCCCGCGACACAATACCGTCTTCCAAGTCGGGACGTTGATTGTCGCCACTGGCCGTGTCGAGTGTGCGCTTCGTACCCTTCAGGTTCAGAGCGTCGTCCTTACCAGGATACCAAATCACCTCACGACCGTTCAACTGGAAGGTAACACACAGGTTGTTGGGTGACTTCAGACTGGCGGCAATTGCACTGCCCACCTTGTAACGTAACGTCAGCGCTTCTGTTTCTATATACAGATAGCCTCCTTCCTCGCGTGTGGTATAGGCGGGTACCGGCAGCCGGCGGTTCACCACGGCAAACGTGGCACGGTCCTCAAACTGCTGAGTGGCACTATACTGAATACGTATCATACGTGGGGTAAGCACCGTGAAGCGCGCCTTCCCCGACGTCACCATAGCCTGTGGATCGGCCTGAGGATTCCAGTCTGCTGCCGTCTGTGCCTGTGCCGTTAGTGTCAGCACCGTCAACAGCAATCCTGCGAGTAATCGTTTTCTCATGTTGTGTATCATGCTTTTAATGTCGTTCTGTTCTGTGTGCAAAATTACAGTTTTTCCTCGCGTGCGCATCAATAAATAAGGAATGTATAAGTCACATCTTCCATATATAAGACTTTCCGTCCTGATTATCAGATGGTTAAGAATTGAAAACAGACCTGTTTGTATCATCTGAATATTGCTGAACACCACGCTCTCCACCCCCTCTACTGTTTCCCCAAAAAGAAAAAAAGAGCGCAGGTATCTTTCTGCGCTCTGATGATAGGAAAACGGTAGCCGATGACCTTATTTCATTTTCACAACTATCTCGTTGCCCTGTTGCCACGAAGAGTATCGCATCTTCCCGTTTTTCACGTAGGCGACACGCAACACACGGTTGACGGGCGGCATGGTGCCGGCAGTCTGACGGAGCGTCACGGTGAGAACACGCTTGCGCAGGGTTGCTTCGAATGTCAGCTGACGATAATTGCCGGAGAGATAGGAGAATCCGTCACCATCGTCCTCGTAGAGTTGTCCACGGGCTTTACCGTCGCTGTCGATACAGAGAAGAAGGGTGAGCGAGTCGGTGCGCATCTCGCTGGTGCTCTGTGCCAGATTGGCCAGGGGAATGATGGAACCAGGACGCTGGCGCAGTTCTGCCTGCCAGGCGTCGGTGACGTTCTCTAGCGTGAAGGGCTGCCACGAACCGCCTTGGGGCTGTGCCACGCCATCGGCCCAGCGCGGGGTGATCATCAGGTCGCCGCCCAGTAGGAAGGCACGGTCCTCGGCACGCAGGCTGCGGTCACGGGCATCGGCCATAAAGAGGGGGCGCATGACGGGCATGCCATTGACACTGGCCTCACGGAAGAGGGTGTAGATGTAGGGCATGAGCATGTAGCGGCGGTTGATGGCGGTGCGACAGGCATCGAGCACGGCGGGCGTGAAGGCCCACGGCTCTTGGTCGGCACTGCCCTTGATGCTGTGGTTGCGCACAAAGGGGAAGAACACGCCCATGGCTGTCCACTGGGCCAGCAGGTCGCCGGTGGCACTCTCGCAGAAACCGCCGATGTCGGGACCGTTGAAGGGCTGACCTGAGAGGCCGAGGGTGAGCGTCATGGGGACGCTGAGCTTCATCTGTTCGGGCGACGAGAGGTTATCGCCAGTCCATGTGGCGGCATAGCGATGGCCTCCGAGGAAGTTGGAGCGTGAGAGGATGAAGGGGCGGCGCTGCGGATTGGCCAGCAGCAGTCCCTGACGACTGGCGCGTACCATATTGAGGCCGTAGACATTATGGAAACGGGCATGCGGACCGGGAGCCACACCGTCGCCTCCACGATGCTGGTTGTCGGCGGGCATGGTGGTCTCGTGCTGTTCGAAGACAGCAGGCTCGTTCATGTCGTTCCACACACCATCGATGCCAGTAGCCATGAAGTCTTTATAAAGGGTAGCCCACCACGTGCGCACCTCAGGACGCGTGAAATCGGGGAAGTGGCACATTCCCGGCCACACCTTTCCCTCGAAAGGCTGACCATCGGCACGCTTCACCCAGTAGTCGCCGGCCGTGCCCTGATCGTCGACGAAGTAGCCTTTCTCTGCCTTCACTCCGGGGTCGATCATATAGACCGCCTTGAAATTGCGCTGGTGCAGATAGTCGTTCAGACGACGGGGATTGGAGAACTCACGGGGATTGAATGTGAAGATGCGGTAGCCATCCATATAGTCGATGTCCATCCAGATGACATCCGACGGGATGCGGTAATGACGCAGCGAGTCGGCAATCTGCATCACCCGTGTGTCGGGCTGGTAGCTGAAACGGCACTGCTGATAGCCAAGAGCCCACAACGGGGGCAGCGACATGGTGCCGGTGAGACTGGCAAGCGCCTGCATGAGTGCCTGCGGACTCTCACGCTCGATGATGACCACACGGAAGGCCGGTCCCTGGCTCTCGAAGGTGACCTGATGGTCGGTGATGGCAATCTGCTGACGCCATGTGTTGTCGGCGATGATGCCAAAGGCACTGCCGTCGGCACGCAGACCCATCACCCAAGGATGGCTCTGATAGAGGTGGCTGCCGCCATCGACGCTGTAGGCGGGGGTGTCGACATTCCACAAACTGATGGTGCGGCCATTGCGGCGCAGCGGACCTGTCACCTCGCCAGTACCATAGAAGTCAACATCGCCAGGAACGCTGATGGTTGCCACGCTGTGACCATTGTTCACACTGAAGCTCGGACGCAGCTGCCAACTGGCAGGCAAGGGCATAGTAGCCACGGGCTGACGCTCGAAGATGGGCGACGGCTCGTGTTGAGAGGCATCATAGCCGGCAGGATAGAACACGGCCACGCTATCGTTCGTTACAAAAGCAGCCTGTGCTGCCGCCACGAGGGCAACAGACAGGCTGCACATGATTGCTGTGATTCTTTTCTTCATCACTGGCTGTTTAGTTAGACTGACTGATTACTTTACAAGCACTTTCACCACACGGCCATCAGCACGGCGCACGATGTTCACGCCACGGCTGAGCTTCTGCTGGCGAACGCCACTGAGCGAATAGACGGCAGCGTCACCCTCCACCTTGCTGACTGTAGAACTAATGCCTGAACCAGTTGCATTAACATATTTGTCGCCCTCCTTGATCACCTCAAGGTGAGTGGCATCGAAGATGGGATGGGTGTCAGTGCCAAGCGTCTGATAGTAGATGGTCTCGCCAGCGCCCTGGTTGAGGTCGTAGCAGAGCTTACCACTGGTCACGTCGTCGGCTGTGGCAGCTGTCACCTGACGGCCATTCACCTCGTAACAGTTGGTGAAGGTAACACCACTGCCATTGTAACGGCCGAAGGTACGGTCGCCATCCACCGACTCGGGAGCCACCTCACCGCTGTTGTAGCAGTTGATGACCTCTGCACGGTCGCCCAGCCAGCCGCTGATAGCAGCACACTCACGCTGTCCGACGATATCACCGGTGTTGTAGCAGTTGATGATGCGCACATAAGCCTCGCTCATATCATTCACGCCCAGGATACCAGCACCGTTGGCACCACTGGCACCTACGTTGACAGGAGCCTCGTTACCACAATTCTCGATGGTAAGTGTGGCACGACCCACAGCTGTACCAACGATACCTGCAGAGTAACCTGTTGAGTAGATGTCGCAACTCTTGTCGATGATGACATTCTTGATGGTGGCACCACTGGCCAGACCGAAGAGGCCCTTGTTGCCCTCGTCGCTCTCGATAATCATATTCTTGATACGATAGCCATGGCCGTCGAAAGTTCCTGTGTACGGAATCTTTTCGTCGCCTTTGCGCGTACCAATACCCTGGAAGTCAATACCCTGAAGGTCGATGTCGCCAGCAAGGTCGACGATGACATTGCCGCTGAGCTCCTGACTGTTGATGGCATCGGCAAGAGCCTTCAGCTGACTGCCATTGCGAATCATGCGGGCACCGCACACCGTGCAGATGTCGTCGTAATATTGGTGCTCATCGCGCTGTGCCTGACCCTCGGTATTAGAATAAGTGATATCGTCGCCCATGGTACCGTCGCACTTGAGCGAACCATTGGCATAAACCATGCCGTGGTCGACAAACGGAAGGGGATAGTCGTCGCTGTTCAATGTCTGGCGCCAAGCGTCGCTGCCGGCACCCTGATTGATCTTGTAGCAGAGTTCACCCGACTTCACGGCAGCCATAGAAACCACCTCGCAAGCATCGTCGCTCAAGCTGGTGATATTGTCGGTGTAATAGCAATTCAGACGAGTGTTGACGTGACGGGCAAGAACGGTGGAGTTGCCAGCCAGACTGAGCAGTGAAGCCGCAACGTAGCTGTTCTTGATGATGGTCTCGACACTTCCATGAGCATAACCGATGATGGCGGCACTACCCTGACAGTCGGGGGCATTCATCGAACCGATGAAGGCACAGTTGTTGAAGGTAGGACTCTCATGACAAACGGCAAAGAAACCACCATGAGTAGCATCGCCGGGATAAGAGCCAGTGATGTTGACAGCCACCACAATGTTCTCGTAGGTACAGGTACCGCGGCTCACAAAGCCGAGACCGCCGATGAAGCGCTGAGTGCTCTCGATGGTACCGTCGACTATCAGATTGCGGATGGTAGAGTTGGTGACTACCTTGAAGAGAGCCACACCATCGTAAGAGGCGGTGTAGTTGACCGTGATCTTATGTCCCTGACCGTCGAAGATGCCCTCGAAGGACTTGCTTTCATCACCCTCGTTGGCTGAGTAGAAATCGCCACCAATCATGACATCTTTCTTGGTGTACTCGCTGAAATCGATGTCAGCACCCAGACGGGCATTGACTTTCTTGTTGCCCTTGTTCACCAAAGCGGCAAACCAGTTGAGGTCGGTAGCGGTGTTGAGGGTATAGAAACCGTCGGCCAGCGGCAGATAGTTCTTGTCTACATCACCACAAACCGAGCAGATACCGTCGACAAAAGTATGGGGGTCACGGTTAGACTCGTTGACGTTCGAGTAGGTGGCATCGCCACTCTTCGAAGTACCGTCGCAGTTCAGGGCACCCACGGCATAGACGACGCCATGAGAAGCAAACGGAACGGGATGGGCATCCTCGCCAATGCGCTGGAACCACACCACATCTTCCGACTTGTTGCCGTTGATCTGATAAGCCACTGCTCCACAAGAGAGGTCGTATTCGTCGTCGCTGATAGCTGTGCCCTGGTTGCCATAAGAGTCGAAGTTGTTGGTTCCCTTGCCATTGCCATTACGCCACATAGAGTTGGAGCCATCCATGCCGATGACGAAACCGGCATTGTAGCAGTTGGTAATCACACTACCATTGTCGCCAACCCAACCGCAGAGGGCTGCAGCCTCGCGACCACCGCTGATACCACCAGTGTTAAAGCAATTGAGCAACTTAATGCCACAGGCACTACCCATGCTCACGCCACAGATACCAGCAGCATTCTCCTGACTGGCACCGATGCTAGCCTCGTTACCGCAGTTCTCGAAGGTGACCGAGCCGCCTCCGTTGGTTCCACCGGCAATACCACCGACAAAGCGCAAACCGGTAATCGACGAGCCATTGTCGACAATCACATTCTTGATGTAAGCACCATCGTTCAGCACACCAAACAGGCCCACATACTCCTGCTCGGGCAGGTTGATGGTCATGTTACGGACGAAGTGCTCCTGACCGTCGAAAGTACCCTTGAAGGGACTTCCCACCGTACCGATGGGCTGATGGTCGACACCAGCCATTTCGATGTCGGCTGTCAGCACGGCATTGACGGCACCATTACCACTGGCCACGAGGTTAGAGAAATCCTCGAGGTCTTGGGCATTACCAATCTGGTAGACACCATCTTTCTGATCCAAGGCGAAAGCCTCAGAGACTCCTGCCCAACCGAATAGGACGGACAGAAGTGCAATAAGTAAATTCTGCTTCATAATCATTTGGTTTTAGTTATTTATAGTTGAAGTGTTTTCTCTTGAAACGCCAATGGCGATGCACATTCCATGCATCGCACAACGGGTCGGCCTATTGTTTCCCCACCAACTGCGCCTTGACGGTCTCATGGAACAAGTCGATGGTGATGCGGTAGATACCGTCCTGACTGAGTGTCCACTTGGTGTCGCTGCCACCAGTACGCAGTCGGCTGTCTTTCAGAATGTCGGTATCGGCCTGATAGGGATGCACAGCCTTCGGATACCAGCGGTCTTGCCCCTGGAACTTAAAGCTGGCTGGCTCCTCGAACTCTGGATGGCGCTTGAGCTCTCCCTCCCACGTCCAGACGTAGGGATCGTCGAGCGACTGTCTCATGAGCTGCATCTTGCCTTCTTTCCAGCCCGACGCCGTGGCACCGCCACCGACGAACAACTCGCCCCAAGGCTGCACAATCTCGCCCTTGAGCGTGTGGCTGGTTGTATAGACATGGAACCGGTAACGATCTTCGGCCACCACCACCTGCCAGGCCTCGCCGCCTGTGCCTGCGGTCTCCTGCCAAGCCAGGCCGTGGTTGGCTATATTGGCATCGGGCAGCACGGGAGTCAGACAGCGGGTCTGCCGGCCAACCTTCTTGGTGGTCATGATGCGCAGCTCGCCGACGTTGAGTCTGCCGGCATATTTGAAATCGTCGTTGCTCACTTTCTGGAGTTTCTGCACGCCACCGGGAACAGCCGAGCCTGCAATCCACAGCTCCTGGTATTCTTCTGCCGAGAGCGCAATGCAGCTCAAGAGCAGGATGGCTAATGAATAAAGTCTTCTCATCATATTTTTTCTTCTATGGAGTTTTTTGATGCTGGGTGATAGGAATGCCTAGGAAAACCTAAGAGAGCCTAGGAAAACCTAGGAGAGCCTAGTATTTCACTTGATGCTGACCGTCAGCTGCTTGTCGCAAGCTGTCATGGGCACAAACACGGTCACGGTCTTGGTCTGGTCGTTGTAGTTCCAGGCGCCGTTGGTGAGTGCCATGCCATTGACGGTCACGCTGGCCGGGCGGTCAACCGAGAGGAACTCAACGGTGTAGGCGCGCTCGCTGAGCATGCCCGGGAATGAGCCCTTGCGCGGTTCGATGGTGAGTGTAGAGCCCTCGTGGCGCAGCTTGGTTGTAGTGAACACACCCTTCTTATAGTTCTCGGTGTCGCCCTCATCCTCGTAGAGCGTTGACGAGCCGTCGGCTCCGGGCACCACCTTCACGATCAGACGGTCGGGACGGGTGTTGAGGTTCATCATGGGCGGATTGTTCACGATGACGGCTCCTGCACGATAGAAATAAGGTATCTCCTCTTGTGTGTAGCTGTCGGTGAAGACGCGGTTGCCCTCGACCACTGCATTGCGGCACACATCGAACCAGCGGCCCTCGGGCAACCAGGTGCGGCGGCTGGCCTTGCCATCGGCTCCGGTAGGAGTCACAATGGGAGCCACGAGAATATCGTCGCCAAACATATACTCGTCTTCGAAGAGGTAGGCATTGTTGGCCTCGGGCCACTCGTAGTAGAGGGGACGGCAGAGGCTCACACCCGTGTCGTAGGCCTGACGGGCAGCGGTATAGATGTAAGGCATCAGCGCATAGCGCAGTCTGACGGTTTCGAGCAGCAGGGGGAAGTTCTCGTATTTCCAGATGCGGCGCTCTATGCCGGGCCAGTTGGTGGCATGGGTGCGGAAGATGGGTGTGAACACGCCATACTGCATCCATCGCAGATAGATCTCGGGATCGTTGCCGCCGGTCTGCTGGTGGCCGCCCAGGTCGTGTCCCCAATAGCCGAATCCCACATTCGATGCCGTGGCGGTGAAGTAAGGCTGCCAGGCCAGTGTGCCGTAGGTGGTGAACGAGTCGCCCGAGAAGCCTATCGGATAACGGTGGCTGCCGAGTCCTCCCCAGCGGTGGAAGATGAGCGGACGATGGTTGGGACGGTTCAGGCGCATGTCGTTGTAGAACACGTGGTTGCACCAGAATGTCTCCGACAGTCCCTTCACATATTTGCTGGTGAGGTTCTGCTGCCAGTCAATCCACCAGAAGTCCACTCCCTGCTTCTCGCGGGCACGGATGATGGTGTTGAACATATTGTGATAGAACTTGGGGTCGCTCAGATTCCAGGGCACCACCTTCGCCGAGGCGTCGAGCCCCATGGCGTCGCGCAGTTCGGTGAAATAGTCCTCGTCGTCGTCAACACCGTCGGCAGGATGGAGGTTGAGCGACACCTTCAGTCCCTGCTGGTGCATCCAGTCGATGAGTCCCTCGGGGTCGGGAATGGCAGTGCGGTCCCAGGTCCAGCCGGTCCATCCCTGCGTGTGCCAGTCCATATCGAATATCATCACGTCCATGGGTATCTGGTTGCGCTTCACATCGTTCACAATCTCCATGAACTCGTCGCTGGTGTAACGCTGGTATTTGCTGTACCAGTAGCCCAGCACGTAGAGCGGCGGCATGGGCTGACGGCCAGCCACCTTGATGAAGTCGCCAAGGGCTTTCTTATACTGATGACCGTAACCCAGGAAATACCAGTCGACGGCATTCTTGTCCACCGGCTCGGCCACCCACTCTATGCCGTCGCAGTCGCGGTCGAAGGCAAAGGTGGTGGAACCGTCACCCCGGCGTGTGAGGGGCGACTCGTCGATGATGGCCCATCCGGCTCGCGAGAGCAGTCCGTTCTCCATCTCGGCCCGTTTGTTGTCGCCAATCTGTCCGTCGAGCGTACGCGTGGTACCTTTCAGGTTGAGTGCGTCGTCCTTGCCGGGATACCAAAGCACATTCCGCCCGTTGAGGGCAAAGCTGATGTTGAGCACCTTGTCCGACGGGGTTTTCGCATCGATGACACCACCTATCTTATATCTCAGGGTGAGGGCAGCGGTCTTGATGGTGAGCCACCCGTCGGCCTGCTCGGTGGTAAACTGCGGCACGGGCAGTCGCCGGTTGATGACGGCAAAGGTGGCACGGTCTTCAAAGAGACCGCGGTCGCTGTACTGAATACGAATCATCTCGGGAGTAAGAACCGTGAAACGGGCTTTGCCCGACAGCACCACTGCCCCGGGGTCGGCCACGGGATTGCTGTTCTGTGCCTGCACCGAGGTGAGGCCGAGGAAAAGCGCGATCACTACTATCAATCTTTTCATAACTTTGCGTTTAGGTTTTTCCAAGTGCAAAGTTATTCATTAATGACACGAATAAGAAAAAAGCAAGTGAATGTATAACCCATATTGGGTAATATAAAACCGAAGCTACTGACAATCAGCAACTTCGGTTTGATGCGACACGATTTTGTATAAAGGAAATATTCGTTTCGGAAGACCGCTAGATGGCCATGATGAGCTTCTCGAACTGATCATTCTCGGCAGTCGAGCGGTTCTTGATGCGCGTCTTGTAGGTATTCACCGTGTGGACCGAATAGTCGAGGAACTTGGCAATGCGCTCGCTGTCGTTGATGCCCAGTCGGATGAGGGCGAAAATGCGCATCTCAGAGGTCAGCGAATGGTCGTTGGCGGGCATGCGGCGGTCTTTCTCCTCGAAGAGCTCATTGTAGCGGGTCACAAAGTCGGGGAACAACTTGAGGAAGGTCTGGTCGAAGGCCTCGTACATGTTCTCGCGCTCGGCATTGAGCGTCGAGAGTTTCATCATCGAGCGCAGGTCGTCGAACTGGCGTGCGGCAATCTTGCGGTCGATGGTCAGGTAGAGTTTCTCGAGCTTGGCAATGAACTCGGCATTGGTGTAGAACGACCGGCCGATGTAGGCATTCTTAATCTTGTCGTCTTCCTTCAGCTGGCGGTTGGCCTGCTGCAGCATCTCCAGCTGTCCGGCAATGGTCTCGCGGGCCTCGGTGAGCTTGCGGTTCTTGCGGCGGATGAACCAGTAGCTCCAGAGTATGGCCAGGAGGAGCACCACGAACAGGCCGGTGGTGGCAAACAACCAGTTGCGCTGGCTGCGGATGGCATTATAGCGGTCTTGCTCGATGATGGGCAGGATGTCGTTGATCTCGACCTTGCGCAGACGCGAGTTGTAGAAGTTGACGTCCTCGAGCGCCTGGTGCACATACTGGCTGGCCCGCTCGTAGTCGCCTCGCTTGTAGATGAGCCGCGACAGATGGTAGAGGGCGGTAATCTCGCGGGTAGCCGTCTCGTTGTCGGCGATGGCCGACTGGGCGAAGTAGTCGATGGCACGGTCTTCATCGTTCAGATAGACATAGGCCCAGGCCATCTCGGCGGCAGTCATGGCACGCTGGCGCTTGTCGTCGCCGCAGAGCTGGAGCACTTTCTCGAACGACTGGAGGGCATCCTGATACTGATGGTCGCGCATCTGATGCGAGCCGGTGAGCGACCACCACAGGGCGGTGTTCTCGGGCGTCATCTGCTTCAGCGAGTCGATGTAGGCATTGCTCTGCGTGATGTATTTCGTGTAGAATGGCTCCTCCTTCACGTAGTCGGCCATCGACCGCCACAGACGGCTGTAGTTGTCGTAGTATTCGCTCAGCAGGCTGTCTTTCAGCTGGCGACTGTTGATCGACATCATCACCTCGTGGGCCTCGCTCAGAATACCGGCAGAGATGAGCGAGAAGGCAATGGCATTCTTCGACTTGACAATGCGCTGGGCATTGTTCTCGCGCTGGCTGATCTCCAGACACTCGTAGGCATAGTTGCGGGCAGAGTCGTAGCAATAGCTCTTATATTCGTTATAGAGGGCGTAGGTCTGCTCGAACTGCCGCCCTTGGGCCTTGGCTTGGCCCATCATTTCCTTCAAGTGCTTGATGCGGTCTAATTTCTGCTGCTCGAAGCGGTAGCGCTGGGCAAGGCTCTCGTCCAGCTTGCTGAGCATATCGTCGGTCTGTCTGTCGGCAAGGATGCCAACAGAAGTAAGTAAAGCAACGAATAATACAAAAATATATCTGTTTCTCATCTCTTGTTCTGTGTTTTTGTATTTGAATTGTCAAAATTAAGCAAAAAAGACTATACAACACCCACGCCCTTGAAAACATTAATAATTATTAACAAATAGAAGGGGCACTTCCTTTAGCTTTTTCCGCGTGAAAAGGAAGCACAAAGTCAGTCCGAAGTTCATTGTTGTTGGCAACGAACTCATATCGAAAATTGCCCGATGCGCGCCCAGCAGTAGTCACGAGGCTTGCACGGTCGGTGGTTTCGTCAGCAAATGGTTGTAAAGACAGCGGTTTAGAGAAGTTTTTAGTCAGTTGAATCAAGAGCGCGAGGCTCCTGTTTTTCAGTTACAAAGATACTAAAAAATCGACAATTATGCAAGCAAAAATGAAGTTATTTCTGCCCACCGCGGAAAAGTTTTCGCTTTTATTGACAAAACAGATGAAGGGAGTTTAGGAGTTTGGGAGTTTGGGAGTTAGGACAATACTCCGCCTATAGAAAGCTCAAACCGGCTGACTCTTGCTTGAGTCGAAGGTCGCCCTAAACCAGGGCCCTAAATCAGGGCCCCTTTTGATATCGGCAAGCCCACCAACTCCCCCGAGGGGGAGTGTGCCCGCCAGTTTGAGAGCAATTGCCAAAGGTAATCATACCTCTCAGTTC
>DEFO01000044.1:43830-60896 GCA_002350805.1 Prevotella sp. UBA2850 | reverse complement strand
GCGCGTAGTTGCGGATTTGAGGAAAAAGAAATACCAATCATTTCCAAATATGCAAAACAACCTGTTATTCAAGGCTGTCCTGCCGTTTTTGCTATTCTGCGCAAGTGTTGTCACTTACGCTCAGAAGAGTGCATCGGGCGGGCACGGCGGCTACACGGTTTCCGTTGAAGTGACCGAGAAAGGCACTAAGGAGCCCGTCATTATGGGTACCTGCCAGTTGAAACCCGCAGGTGCCATGACCGTTACCGACATGGACGGTAAGGCCACATTCAAGAATGTTCCGGCCGGAACCTACACGCTGAGTGTCAGTTATGTCGGCTTTGAACCTATCACTACCACGGTAAAGGTGGAGCGCAACCTGAACCTGAAGTTCCAAATGACGGCCACCTCGCTGGCACTGAAGGAAGTCACCGTGACGGCCAAGCGCAACGAGAGCGGCACCTCCACCAGTTCGATAGTGGGGCGCCAGGCCATCGACCACCTGCAGGCCAACTCGCTGGCCGATATCATGCAGCTCATTCCCGGTCAGCTGATGGGCAACCAGGACCTCACCTCGCAGTCGAACCTGCAGCTGCGCACGCTGGTGAACAACAACACCAGTGCCTTCGGAAGCAGCATCGTGGTCGACGGCATGCCGATGTCGAACAACGGTAATGTGAGCCAGGGCTCGTTTTCGGCCACGTCGTTTGCCGGTACAGACCTTCGACAGATGTCGGCCGACAATATCAACGAGGTGGAGGTCATCCGCGGCATTCCGTCGGCAGAATACGGCGACCTGACCAGCGGACTGGTGGTGGTCCACTCGAAAGTGGGAGTGACCCCCTGGCAGGCAAAGGCCAAGATCAACCCCTCGACTATGAACTACTCGCTGGGCAAGGGCTTTAATCTGGGCAAGGCGGGCATCCTGAACATCAATGCCGACTATGCACAGGCATGGGGAGATCCCCGGCAGAAGACCCGTTCGTACGACCGCTACACGCTGAACGTGGGCTATGGCTACGACATCACCAAGAAGTGGCACACCAACACCAAGGTGCGCGTGATGAATGCCAAAGACTGGAGCGGCAACGACCCCGACGCCATCGACGACGGAACCTATTTTGAGAACAAAAACCTGAATATCAACCTGACGCACAACGGCCGCATACAGGTAGACAAACCACTGATGCGCACCCTGTCGTATACCGCCGGACTGAGCTTCAGCAAGGCCGACACGAAGAACTCGTCGTATGTCACCGGCAGCGGCGGCATGATTCCCATCATCACCGCCATGGAAACCGGCTACTATCAGGTGCCTTGGATGACACAGTCGTATCTCGCCACCGGTATCACCGAGAGCCGTCCGGGCAACCTCTTCCTGAAGGTGAACAACAGTTTCTTCCTGCGCAAGGGAAAGACCATCCAGAGCTTCAAGGTGGGTGCCGACTACCGCTACGACTGGAACAACGGTAAGGGTTACTACAACGAAGATGACAGCCATCCCTACCGCCCGAATGCCGACGGCCGCCCGCGTGCCTTCAGCGACATTCCCGCCCTGCACCAGCTGTCGGCCTATGCGGAGGATGGTTTCACCTGGAACATCAATAAGGTGAACAAACTGAAAGCCACTGCCGGACTGCGCTTCACCACGATGCAGCCCTTCGGCGACGTAGCCACCTACGCCCTCTCGCCCCGACTGAACATGTCGTTCGACGTGGCGAAGTGGATGACGCTGCGCGGAGGTATCGGACTCAACTCGAAGACCCCGGGTCTGAACTACCTCTATCCCGACAAGAAATACAGCGACCGCGTGGCCGCCAGCTATATGCCGCAGAACGATCCGGCAGCCCAGCTGCTCTACTACCATACCTATATGTACGAGGTGAAGTACTCGAAGGACATGAAGAACGCCACGACGACGAAGGTAGAGCTGGGCATCGACTTCAAACTGCCGGGCAACCGCCATCTCGCCCTGTTGGCCTATCGCGACAAGACACCGAAAGGTTTCGGCGCTGTGACTGAGTATACCACCTATACAGCCAACTACTATGGCCCCGAGGCGCTGGTCATCAACCCCGGACAGGCCACCCAGATAGATTTCAACAACCCCACCCGCCAGGATGTCATCTTCATCACCACGGGCCGTGTGGGCAACACCAACTCGACCGTCAACCGCGGTCTGGAGTTTGATGTCGACTTCGGCGAGATCAAGCCGCTGCGCACACAGATTCAGTTCAGCGGCGCCCTGAACGAGACCAAGACCTGGTCGACCGCCATGAACTCCAGCTCTATTCCCGCTTCGCTGCTGCCCACCAGCTATTCGGCTTACGGACTGACGCCCTGCAAGGTGGTTTATCCCACCGGCCAGGACTACGACAAGTACCGCCGCTTTGTGAACACGCTGCGCACTGTGACCCATATTCCCGAACTGAAGATGGTGGCCTCGTTCACCGCACAGGTCATCTGGCAGGACTACCGTCACTCGGCATTGTTCGAGAAACGACCCATCGGCTGGATAGACACCAACCTGCAATACCACGAGGTGACCAACCAGACCGAGATAGAGGGCGTGAGCATCGAGCGACTGATGGTGCGCAGCTCAGAGTCGGTGCCCTCGAAGCAGCCCGTCACATGGAACCTGCAGGGCCGACTGAGCAAGGAACTCGGCAAAATAGGCCAGTTGTCGCTCTACGTCAACAACCTCATGTTCTATGAGCCCTACATGAAGAACAACCTGACCACGACGCTCACACAGCGCAACACCAATTCGTTCAGCTACGGCGTGGAACTTTCATTTAACTTGTAATACGACCACGAATTTCGCGAATGACACGAATAAAAATAAATGAAGACAATGAATTTTAACAACGAATTTTTCGAATGGATGATTCGTTTAAAATTCGATTCATTCGTTGCACCGAAGGTGATTCGCAATGCGGTGTAGAAATAAAGAAAATTCGAAAAATTCGATTCATTCGTGGTAGAAAAAAGTGGTAAAAAAAATAGTAATAAAGATGATTATGAGGAATATAAAAAATAAAAATATCGCGGGGAAGACATGGGCAGGCCTGTTGTCTTGCCTCGTTGGAACAGGCCTCTTGTCGCTTTCGTCGTGCATCGACTACGACGATGTGACCCGCGAGGTGTCGGTCGATATCCAGCTCGTCATGCCCGAGGAGTTCACCCAAGGCTCCGACATGGAGGGACACACCGTCACCATCAGCCAACTGAACGGCGGCAATGTGCTGACCGCCACCACCAATGCCCAGGGCGTGGCCTCGTTCCATGGCATCATCCCCGATGTCTACAATGTCTCTACCTCGTGGGACATCACCTCTGAGGAATACACCCAGCTCACCGGCGACCCCATTGTCAACGAGGGTGCCGTCGTCTCGGGCAATATCAACTCGCAACTGCTGTCCGACGATAATACCACCACACCGCTGCGGCTGAGCACCCAGCTCTCCATCAATCGCTCGCTGGTCATCGGAAAGATTGCCTCGTCGGGCTGTAAGGACAATAACAACAAGAACTATGTGGCCGACCAGTACATCGAGCTCTACAACCAGAGCGACAAGGAAATCGACGTGGCAGGACTCTACATCGGACTGGTAGAGAGCAACAGCAAACCATCATATACGATGGAACAGCTGGCTGAGTCGTTCAATAGCGACGTAGTATTGCTGAAACAAGTCTTCCGTATTCCGCTCGATGCCGACTGCAAAGTGGCTCCAGGCGGTACGGTGGTGCTGGCCAACTGCGCCATCGACCACACTGCCAATGCCGCTGCATCGCACAATTTGCTCACTGCCGACTTCGACGTGAACGACACACGACCCAAGAATGCCTACATCAACAATCCCGACGTGCGCGACATGGACCTTATCTATACGTTCAGTTCGGGACTTCCCTATATGAACCTGATGCAAGGCGGACCGTGCGGTGTAGTGATTTTCCGCACCGACGAGAGTATCGACGATTGGGATCTGACCTACGACTACGGCAAGACTAAGGGAAACCAGTGGAAGGTGATGCCTAAGAAGTATATCATCGACGCCGTGGAGATTCTCAAGAACTCATCGAAGGGCATCGACCTGGCCACCAAGCGACTTTACGACGACCTCGACGCCGGCTACACCAACATAGAGGCAGCCAGCGGATATACGGGCGAAATCATGTACCGCAAGACCTCATCGCGCCGCGGCAAGGACGGACATAAGATTCTGCAGGACACCAACAACAGTACTGCCGACTTTAAAGTATCAACAACAATAGGAGTTCGCGAATATGATGAATAAGACATTTCTAGGCCTCATGCTCATCTTGGGCTGCCCGGCAGCAGCCACGGCACAGACCACTCTGGCCGGAATGGGCGAATATCAATACGACGATGCCATGCAGCTGTGGCGCAACACGGCCAATGCTGCCGGTCTGACTGTCGACTCGGCGCGCAATCGCGGCGTGGCCATGTTCGACCTCTCGCACCGCGAAGGCGACTTCCACCGCGTGCAGGAAGGCGGACAGCGCAACCAGCTGGAGTTCTTCACCGAGCGCTACCAGACCATCGGCAAGTATCTCTACGGATATGGCAAGTTCCGCTTCAACATGGGACGCACCAAGCAGCGTGCATGGTGCGACGTGATGCGGCCCTACAACTCGAATCCCTTCTTCGGCGGAAGCAGTGTGCTGGGCAAATACGACAACCAGGATTTCGACCTCACCGCTGCCGTGGGAACCACCAGTTTCAACGGTTTCCGCTTCGGAGCCAGACTCGACTATCAGGTGGGCGACCTCAGCCGTCTGCGCGACCCGCGCTCTCGTTCGCAGCTGCTCGACTATCAGATCACACCCTCTGTCACTTGGTCGGCAGGCAATCACACACTGGGCGTGGCTGCCTTCTACCACCGGAGGAAGGAGAAAATACCCAATATCAACACCGTTCAGACCGATGCCACGCTGAAATACTACATCATGACGGGCATGGAGAGCGCCGTGGGAACCACCCGCGGATATGCCGGCTTCCAGCGCGAGTGGGTGGACCACAGCTTCGGCGGCGAACTGTCGTACGGCTATCAGGGCTCGGCCTTTACCACGCTCAACACCTTCGGCATGCGCCATGGCAATGAGGGCGTGTATGGCAACTATAAGTACGAGCCGGGAAAATATGTCACCTATGGTTTCAGCTTCGCCACGCAGAACCGTCTGCAGACCGACCGTGCCATTCATCAGCTCGATGTGAAGGCGGGCTATGAGCAGGCTTATGCCGACGAGTACCGACAGGAACTGGTGATTGAGAGCGACCCGAAGACAGGATACAGCAGTTATCACTACAACACGCAGATCACGTTTAAGAAACGCTACCAGGTGAATCTCTTCGATGCCAGCCTGCACTATCGTGCCAATCTGACCGACGGAACGGCAAAAATCACCCATTTCATCGGTGTTTTGGCCGATATCAACACCGCCAAGAACAAGCATCTGCTGCCCGAGTCGAAGCTGGAATACGGTGGCACCAACCTGCAGTTGGAAGGCGGTACGGCCCTCCTGGGCGACCGCTTGTGGGTGGAGGCCAATGCCGGTTATCACTTCTCCAACAAGGCCGACCTGCAGCTGGCCGACCGCGAGGGCGACTATGCGCAGAGCGTGATGCTGCCCGACATGGCTTTCTATGAGGCCGACTACTGGCGGGCACGCCTGAAGCTCACCTGGCAGTTCCCGCTGGCCATCAAAGGCGTGCGCTCGCGTGGTTTTGTCAGTGCCTACGGCGACATGCTGAAGACCAACAACAGCCTGAATAGAAGCCAAATCGGACTGTCGTTCGGCATTTACAACTAAAAGTTTTTGCGATAAGGAAAAATTGTTTTATTTTTGCATCCTGATATGGTACTGAATTATATTTGGATTGCATTTTTCCTTATCGCATTTATTATTGCGTTAGCGAAACTCATTTTCATGGGGGACACATCGGTGTTTCCTGCCATGATGGACAGCACTTTCTCGTCGTCGAAAACAGCTTTCGAAATCTCTATCGGACTGACCGGTGTGCTCGCACTCTGGCTCGGCATCATGAAGATTGGCGAGAAAGGCGGAGTGGTGAACATGCTGGCCCGCCTGCTGAGCCCTGTCTTCACCAAGTTGTTTCCTGACATTCCCAAAGGCCATCCCGCCACGGGCAGCATCTTCATGAACATTGCCGCCAACATGCTGGGACTGGACAATGCCGCCACACCGCTGGGACTGAAGGCCATGGAGCAGCTGCAGGAACTGAACACGAAGAAAGACACTGCCACCAACCCCATGATCATGTTCCTGGTGCTCAACACCAGCGGACTGACCATCATCCCCGTGGGCATTCTGACCTATCGGGCACAGATGGGAGCCGCCAACCCCACCGATATCTTCATGCCCATCTTGCTGGCCACATTCTTCTCAACACTGGCCGGAGTCATCGTCACCAGTCTCTATCAGCGCATTAACCTGCTGAACCGCACCATGCTGCTGACGCTGGGCGGAGCCTGCGCCTTGGTGGCAGGCATCATATGGGGATTCAATCAGCTGGACCCCACCACCATGAACACGGTGAGCACCACCATCGCCAGCACACTGTTGCTGACGGTCATCATAGGATTTATCGTGGCCGGCATGCGCAAGCGCGTGAATGTGTATGACGCGTTCATCGAGGGTGCCAAAGACGGTTTCGAGACCGCCGTGCGCATCATTCCTTATCTGATAGCCATTCTGGTGGGCATTGGCGTGTTCCGTGCCAGCGGAGCCATGGACATGCTCATCGACGGACTGAAATGGCTGATAGCACTGACCGGAGCCGATGCCGCCTGGGTAGACGCCATGCCTACGGCCCTGATGAAACCCCTCTCGGGCAGCGGTGCGCGCGGCATGATGGTCGACGCCATGACCACCTTTGGTGCCGACTCGTTTGTGGGCCGGTTGAGTTGCATCTTCCAGGGATCCACCGACACCACGTTCTATATCTTGGCCGTTTATTTCGGCAGCGTCGGCGTGCGCTACACCCGCCATGCCGTGACCTGCGGACTGTTGGCCGACCTGGCCGGCATCATAGCCGCCATCGGAATAGGATATATGTTTTTTGGATGATTCGGAATAATCGGAATAATCAGAAAATTCAGAAAACTCAGAACTCTCAGAAAATTCAGAACACTCAGAAAATTCAGAATAAATCATGGCTAATCTTAAATCATTAGCAAAAGACACGGCCATCTACGGCCTTTCGAGCATTCTGGCACGATTCATCAATTATCTGTTGGTGCCCATCCAGACGGTGCGCTTTGCTGCCTCGGGTGGAGAGTATGGCATCATCACCAATGTCTATGCCTACGTGTCGCTGCTCATCATCCTGCTTACCTACGGCATGGAGACCACGTTCTTCCGCTTTATGACCAAGGAGGGCGAGGACCCGCAACGCATCTATTCCACCACATTGCGCATGGTCGGCTTCACCTCGTTTGTCTCCATCGTGGTGGTGATGCTGTTGCTTCATCCGATAGCCAGTGCCGTGGGCTATGCCGATCATCCCGAATACATCGCGGTGATGTACACCACGGTGGCCATCGATGCCTTCACAGCCATTCCCTTTGCCTATCTGCGCATCAAGCACAGACCCGTCAAGTTTGCCGCGCTGAAGATTGCCAACATCCTGCTGAACATCTTCCTGAACCTGCTCTATCTGGTGATACTGCCCGATTTGAAAATCAATCTGTTTGGCATCTACGACGAGAACTTCACGCTCGACGTGGCCTTCGTCTTCTATATCAACCTCATCTGTACCATCTTCACCCTGCTGTTGCTCTTCAAGGAGTTGCGCGGCATCAACTTCGGCTTCGACAAGGCCGCCTGCAAGCGGATGCTCTCTTATGCCTGGCCGTTGCTCGTGATGGGTTTGGCCGGACAGCTCAACCAGGCGGCCTCGCAGATACTGTTCCCGCATTTCTACGACGGCGACGTGGCCTCAGCCCGCGAACAGCTCGGCATCTATGGTGCCTGCATCAAGATAGCGATGATCATGGTGATGCTCACCCAGGCGTTCCGCTTTGCCTACGAGCCGTTTGTGTTTGCCAATAAGGACGCCGACAAGCGCGAGACCTATGCCAAAGCCATGAAATACTACGTCATTTTCACGCTGCTGGCATTCCTTGCCGTGATGGGGTATATGGACATCCTGCGTTTCATCATCGGCAAGAGCTACTGGGAAGGACTGCGCGTGGTGCCCATCGTCATGGCCGCAGAGATTATGTTCGGTGTCTTCTTCAACCTCTCGTTCTGGTATAAACTGACCGACCGCACCATCTGGGGAGCCTATTTCTCGGGCATTGGCGCCGTGGTGCTCATCACTATCGATGTTCTGCTGATTCCCCGTTTCAGCTATATGGCGTGTGCCTGGGCTGGTTTTGCCGCTTACGGTGTGTCGATGCTCCTGTCGTATTTCATCGGACAAAAGTACTATCCCATCAATTATCCGCTGAAAGACATCTTCGTCTATGTCGTCATTGCAGCCCTGTTCTTCGTCATCATCCACTATTCCAACCAGCTGCTGCCTCTCTGGGGCTCACTGGTTGTCAACACGGGTGTGCTGTTGATGTTTGTCGCACATATCATCTACCACGACCTGCCGTTGAAGAGCCTGCCCGTCATCGGGAAGTATTTCAAATGACCATAACATTTAAATAATAGTTATCTATGAGAAAAACAGCGACCAAAGGTATCGCACTCATCCTGTTGTACCTTTTTTCTTTCTTGCCCACGAGTGCCGACGAAGGCATGTGGACACTCTACAATCTGCCGCCAGCTATCTATGAGCGCATGCAGCAGGAAGGTTTTCAAATGACTTACAACGACCTTTACTATGGCGACCATGCCATCAAGAACGCCGTTGTCAACTTCTCGGGTTACTGCTCGGGTGTGGTGGTATCGCCCGACGGACTGGTATTCACCAACCACCATTGCGGCTTTGAGGCCATCCGCAGCCACTCCACCGTGGAGCACGACTACATGCTGAACGGCTTCTATGCCAAGACCTACGAGGAGGAGCTGCCGAACAAAAACATGTTCGTGAGCTTCATGATCGACCAGAACGACATTACCGACCAGGTGATGAAGCTGGGTTATGAAAACAAGTCGCGCGACCAGCGTGCCCAGTTGCTCGACTCGCTGGAGAATGCCATGTCGAAAAGGGTGAAGGCCGAAGACCCGACGCTGCGCCTCGAAATCAAGCCTTTCTACGAGCGCAACAAGTTCTATGCCACCACCTACCGCGACTTCACCGACCTGCGACTGGTATTCACCATTCCCAAGTCGATGGGTAAGTTCGGCGGTGAGACCGACAACTGGATGTGGCCCCGTCAGACCTGCGACTTCTCGGTGTTCCGCATCTATGCCGACCCGAAGACCAACGGTCCTGCTGCCTACAGCAAGGACAATGTGCCTTACCGCCCCAAGCACTGGGCTCCTGTGTCGATGCAGGGATATAAAGACGGCGACTTCTCGATGACCATCGGCTATCCTGGCACCACCAACCGCTATCTGTCGAGCTATGGCATCCGCGAGATGCGTGACGCCCAGAACGAGCCGCGTGCCCAGGTGCGTGGCGTGAAACAGGAAATCATGCTCCGCCACATGCGTGCCGATGAGGCTGTGCGCATCAAGTACGACTCGAAATATGCCCAGAGCAGCAACTACTGGAAAAACTCTATCGGCATGAACAAATGTATCGATTCCATCGGTATCATCCAGCAGAAGCGCGACTTCGAGCAGACGCTGCGCAAATGGCAGAACGAGACGGGATTCCTCAAGGGGAAACTCGACTTCGACAAGCTGCAGGAGCTCTACGACCAGCGTTTCGAGCGGGTGCGTGCCTTCATGTATTGGAGCGAGACGTTCCGTCGTACCAACGAGTTCACCACCCGTGCCATGCGTGTGCACAACGCCATGCCACTGCTCGGTCCGAAGGAGAAGCCCAACAAGCAGTATTTCCTCTTCGACGACAACAGCAGCGAGTGGGACTATGCCCTCGACCGTGAGGTGCTCATCGCCCTACTGAAAAACTATGAGCAGCATGTGGGTCAGCAGTATCTGCCGGCTTTCTACCGCACCATCAAGACCAAGTTCGGCGGCAACTACGAGCGTTACGTCGACTATCTGCTGAAGAAATCGGTGCTGATGAAACAGGGAAAGCGCATCTACTGCAACAAGAAGAGCTTCATGAAAGACTGTGGCGTGAGCTACGGACTCGATCTCATTGAGTTCCTGGCCGACCAGCAGGCCGCCATGGGCAAGCTGAACGAGCAGATCAGCGAGCAGGAACGCTATCTCTGTGCCGCCAAGCTGCGTATGGAGGAAGACCTGCCTCACTACTCTGATGCCAACTTCACCATGCGTCTGAGCTACGGACAGGTGGGTGGCTTCATGCTCAACGGTCAGCCCTCGGGCTATTATACCGCTGCTCCGAGCATCGTGAAGAAGATGGATATGGCCGACCAGAATTTCGAATATGCCGCCGAGCCGATCATGAAGGAACTGCTCTCGGCTAAGAACTTCGACCCGTATACCGACAAGACCACTGGCGAGATGCAGCTCTGCTTCCTCACCAACAACGATATCACCGGCGGAAACAGCGGCTCGCCTATGTTCGATGGCCAGGGACGCCTCATCGGTCTGGCCTTCGACGGTAACTGGGACAGTCTCTCGAGCGACATCAACTTCGACTCACATCTGGCCCGTTGCATCGGTGTTGACATCCGCTACGTGCTCTTCATGATGGACCGTTGGGGACATGCCGACCGTCTGTTGAAAGAGATTAACGCTCAGTAGAGGGTTTTCTAAGTTGAGAGTTGAGAGCTGAGAGTTGAGAGGTATGATTACCTTTAACTATTGGCCAAGCTCTGAATAATCGGAGTAATCTGAATATTCTGAATACTCCGAATACTCTGAAAATTCCGAATACTCCGAAAGCTCTCCTAAAACAAAAGTACCGAGGACTCAAGCAGTCCTCGGTACTTTTATTGTTATGCTTTGTGAGCGTAGAGGATTACTCCTGTGGGAGCATGGTCACCTCTACCTTGTTGGCGTTCTTCAGGAACTCAGTGATGAATGCGCTGATGGTAGCTGGAGTCTGTGCCTGGACAATCTTCTTATAGTCGGTGTGCAGGTCGTAGCCATACTTGTGGTGAGCGGTCATCAGGTTCAGCCAGTAGCCGTTGGTCTTGGCCTCGTCGTCGACGTTCTTCAGCATGTATTCCTTCACCTTCTGCAGCATGTCGGCATCGCAATGCTTGGCAAGGGCGGGCACCTCGGCGCGCATGATGCTCAGGGCCTCAGCGCTCTTCTCGGGCTTCATGGGGCATTGTACCTGAAGCAGGGTCACCTGATAGTCATCAGCACGGCTGGCCTGACCGATGGCACCTACTGAGTAGGCAGCGCCGGCATCCTCGCGGATCTTCTTCAGATACACCATGCTGAGCACCTGTCCGGCGATGCTGGCCTTGATGCTGTTCTCCAGCGAGTAAGGCATCTTCTCGTTCTTCCACAACATCACGCTCGAAGCCTTGGCGGTCTCCATCTTGCGGTGGAACTCGTTGGTGACGTTCTTGTTGGTGATTGGCGTGCGTGTGCCCTGCTGAATCTTCTTCTGTACGGGCAGCGAGGCCACATATTGCTCGAGCATGTTGCGCAGCTGAGCCTCGTCGTAGTTACCAATCACGGTGAACTCATAGGCGGCGGCATTGGCGGTGCGCTCCTTGGCAATCTGCAGGATGCGGTCGTAGTTGATCTTCTTCAGGTCGCTCAGCTCCATGGGCATGTGGCGCTTGTTGTGCTCGTAGAGGGTGACGGTGATAGAGTCGCTGAATGCTCCGTCGGGCGAGAGAGCCTTGTTTTTGAGCTGCAGCTCGTAGTTGTTCATCAGGTTGTCGAACGACTTCTGGTCTTTGTTGATGTTGGTGAAGTAGAGATACATCAGCTGGAACATGGTCTCCATGTCTTTCGGTGTAGAGTTACCGCTGATGGTCTGGTAGCGCTCGTCCATCTTCATCGATACACCGGCAATCTTACCAGCCAGGGCCTTGCCCAGCTCGGTGTTAGAGAAGTTGCCCAGACCGCTGCTCTCAATCACGTCGTCGAACACGTTCATGTTCACATAGTCGCTCTCGCCATAGAGGGTAGAACCGCCCTTACCAACGGCCGAGAGAATCACCTGGTCTTTCTTGTAGTCGGTCTTCTTGGCATACACCTTCACACCGTTCGAGAGGGTGTAGATCTTATAGTCGAACTTGTCGCTCATCTTCTCGCTCTTGATGCTGCCTTTCTTGGGCAGAGTGGTCATGATGGGCTCGTTCTTCACATTGTCAACGTATGCCTCCACCTTGTCGGCACGTCCGGCGGCAATAGCCTTGCGCAGTCCGTCCTCGGTGGGGTAGGTGTTACCCTCTTTCTCGTTGAGCAGGGTGAGCACCACCATGTTAGTGTCGGTGGGCGACACCAGCTCTTTCATGTACTCGTTGATGGCTTCCAGAGGAATGGCTGGAATAATCTGCTTGAGCATCATATACTCATCGTCGAGCGATGGGATAGGTGTCTTGTCGAGGAAGTTGCGCACATACTCATTGACAAACTGGCTGCTGTAGCGCTTGTCTTTGTTGCTGTAGATCTTGTCGAGCGAGCTCAGGTAGTTGGCCTTCGAGCGCTCATACTCTGTAGCGGTGAAGCCGAACTCAGCGGCACGACGGCCCTCGCGCAGCAGCACCTGCAGTGTCTCTTCCAGTCGGCCGTCCTTGGGAATGGCGCTCAAGGCAAATGCCTGAACAGTCTTCGAGAGCAGGTAGTTGCCGTCTTCGGCCTGTCCGCCCACGTAAGGACAGTCAGGATTCTCGGTCAGCTCAGCCAGACGGGCGTTGAGCATGCCCATGGCACTGCTGGTCAGGTAGTTAGAGATGAGATACACCACCGTGTTCTTCAGCGAGTCGGGGAAGGCCTCGTGCTTGAACATCAGCTGAACGATATTCTGCTGCTGCTCCTTGTCCTTCTCAATCACGTAGATAGCCTCGGCATTGTCGGGCACCATTTCCTTCACCACCGGTGCAGGGTTCTCGGGCATCTTGATGTCGCCGAAGATATCTTTGATCTTCTTCTCAATCAGGTTGACATCCACGTCGCCCACCACCACGATGGCCTGGTTGTCGGGGCGGTACCACTTCTCGTAGTAGTCGCGCAGAGCCTTGGGCTTGAAGTTGTCGACAATCTCCATCAGTCCGATAGGCATGCGGTAACCGTATTTGCTGTTGGGATAGAGCTTGGGCAGACAACGCTCAAACATACGCTGCGACGGTGAGAGGCGCATACGCCACTCCTCGTGAATCACACCGCGCTCCTTGTCGATCTCCTCGGGGTCGAGGGTCAGACCGTCGGCCCAGTCGTGCAGGATGAGCAGACAAGAGTCGAGTGCGCTCTGGCGTGTGGTGGGGACATTCGATATGTTGTAGACGGTCTCGTCGATAGATGTGTAGGCGTTCAGGTCCTGGCCGAACTGCACACCGATGCTCTCACACCAGCGGATGACCTCGTTGCCCTTGAAGTGGTCGGTGCCGTTGAAGCACATGTGCTCCAGGAAGTGAGCCAGACCGCGCTGGTCGTCGTTCTCCTGGATAGAGCCGACACGCTGGGCGATGTAGAACTCAGCACGTTTCTCGGGCCAGTTGTTATGACGGATGTAGTAGGTGAGCCCGTTGTCGAGCTTACCAATGCGGACGTCTTTGTCGACGGGCAAAGGCATCATCATTTGTGCCATGGCTACCTGGGCCATCAGCAACATCAATGCTGCAATGAGCGATTTTCTTAGGTTTTTCATTTTGCTGATTAAAAAAAAATATGTTTATAACTAACTCTTATACGCAATCAGACGACAAAAGTAGCAAAAAACTACAATAAATACGGTTTTTTTAAGTGTCATTAACATCAAGTATTGTCTCATGCTTTCATTTTGTCAAATAATTAACTATTGTAATAAGTTGAGAGGTGAGAGCTTTTCAAGTTGAGAGGTGAGAGCTTTTCAAGTTGAGAACTGAGAGGTGAGAGTTGAGAGGTATGATTACCTTTGCTATTGTGCAGGCTCTGAATAATCGGAATTTTCTGAATTTTCTGAATTTTCCGAATTTTCAGAATCCTCCGAATCCTCCGAATTCTCCGAACACTCTTCCTCCCCCAAAGAGCTTACAACTGTCCGGCTTCCACCATTCTCACCACCCGTTCGGTCAGGCGGTCGGTGCCTTCGGCATCATATTCCTTCATCAGCGAGGCGCCGAAGGTCCAGGCAAAGGCCTGGTAGAAGCCTGCCTTCACAGGACCGAGGAAGGCCTGAATGAGCTGATACGACGATGAGTTACATTCGCGGTAGATGAGTTTGATGAGCAGTTTGCCCTGTGCGTAGGTGAGCTTCTTCATGCGCGGTGTGTATTCTTTTTTCACAGCTTTCTCCACGCGCTTCATGTGCTCGTCTTTCGCGCGTTTGTTGGGCAGGGTCTCAAGCAGTTCGGCTGTCTCCATCATCACGCGATTCACCTCCTTGGCAATGGGCAGCACCTTCTTCACGTTGTAAACCAGACGGTTATAGGCTTGCTGTTGCTTGGCATTCTTAAAGGTGGCCTGCGGATAGACATACACATTGTTCATCTCCAAGTACTGAATGGAGTCGCCTCCCACCTTTACCTTGCTCACCTTTACCAGTGGCACAAACGTGGGCGAATCCATGTCCACAGGGCGGTCTTCGGGGTTTTGCTTGCCCTTGCCGTCCGTCTGTGCCAGTGCTGGCAGCGCAGCCAGCAATAGCAACCATGCGAGGATATGGTTTCTGAGGTTGTTCATTCCGGCAGCAAAAGTAGTGATAATTTTGCATTTATGCTAAAAAACATCATTTATTTAGCATTCGTTGATGAAAAATTTTTTACCTTTGCATCATTGAACAATAGTTAACTTTATCACGAGACAATGAATAAACACACTTGGCAGTCTTTTCGCCTTGGACTCTTTTCCCTGCTTTTTTTCTTCTCGTCGACCGTGCTTCATGCCCAAAACACTGCCGACTGGCAGACCTATTTCGAGCAGCTATCCGATTTGGAGGACATCGAGACCGACAACTGGGAGAATGCCTACGAGGTGGTGAGTGAGCTCGCCGCCCATCCCATCGACATCAACAGTGCCTCCCGCGACGATCTGGAGCGCATTCCCTTTCTCACCAACAAGCAGATAGAGGATATCTGCGAGTACCTCTACCGCTACGGCCGCATGCAGACGCTGGGCGAGCTGATGCTCATCGAGAGCCTCGACCGTCAGCGGTGCCAGCTGCTGCAATGCCTGGTCTATATCGGAGAGGAGCCGCCGCAGTCGTTCCCCTCGTGGGCGAACATCATGAAATACGGCCAGCAGCAACTCATGCTCACGGCTAAGATACCCACCTACGAGCGCAAGGGCGACCGTGAGGGATACCTGGGCTGGCCCTACCGCCACGATCTCCGCTATCAGTTCAGCTACAGTCAGTATGTGAAGGCGGGCATGACGGCTGCGCAAGATGCCGGCGAACCCTTCATGGCGGGTCGCAACAAGGCGGGCTACGACTTCTATTCGCCCTATCTGATGGTGCGCAACATGGGACGGCTGAAGGCGGCCGTGGTGGGGTGCTACCGCCTGAAGGCAGGTCTCGGACTGGTTGTCAACAACGATTTCTCGCTCGGCAAACTGGCTCTGCTGTCGCAGATGACACGACAGCAGAGCACCCTTCATGCCCATTCGTCGCGCTCGGAGAGCAACTATCTGCAGGGGGCCGCCGCCACCGTCAGCATCGCCAAGGCCCTCGACGTGACCGCCTTCGCCTCCTATCGGGCCATCGATGCCACGCTCACTCCCGACTCACAGGCCATCCGCACCATCGTCACCAGCGGCTACCACCGCACCGACAGCGAGATGAACCGTAAGCATAATGCCCACCAGTGGCTCACCGGAGCGAGTCTGCATTTCCGAAAGAGTGGTTTCCATGCAGGGCTGACAGCCACTGCCACCGGTCTCGACCGTGAGTTGAAACCGCAGAACGGGCAGATCTACCGCCAGATTTATGCCACGGGGAAATCGTTCTGGAATGCCTCTGTCGACTATGGCTACACCAGCCGGCGCCTCTCTGTGAGCGGCGAGACGGCCACGGGCAGCTGCCACGGGGTGGCCACGCTCAACATGGTGAGCTGCAGTCCTACCGACGCGCTCGACATCATGGCCCTCTGGCGCATGTATTCCTACCGTTATTATTCGCTCTTCGCGCGCAGCTTCAGCGATGCGGGCAGCGTGCAGAACGAGAGCGGCTTCTATGCCGGCATCAACTGGCGGCCGTCGTCCCATTGGTCGCTGACGGCCTATACAGACTATGCGCAGTTTGCGTGGCCCCGTTACCAGATGGAGGCCAACGCCCATTCGTGGGACAATATGCTGACGCTGACGTGGCAGAACGACACCTGGACAGTTGGCAGCCGCTACCGCATCCGGTTGCGCGACGACGAGACCATGCAGCGCGGCCGCCTGACGGTGACGCGCCACACCGACCACTGGACCCTCAAGTCGCAGGCCGACCTCTCGTCGGTGGAGGGAAAGACGGGATGGATGGTGAGCCAGCAGGTTGCCATGCGCCTCAGCAAATGGCAGTTGTCGGCACAACTGGGCTGGTTCCACACCGACAACTTCGACACGCGCATCTACAGCTACGAGCGTGGCATGCTCTATTCCTTCGGTTTCCAGTCGTTCTACGGTCATGGCATCCGCTACTCGCTGCTGGCGCAATACTGTCCCTCGTCACGCCTGGCACTGATGGCCAAGGCCGGCACCACCAACTATTTCGACCGCAGCACCATCGGCACCGGCCTGCAACAGGTCGACCATTCTGCCCTCACCGATGTGGAGCTGCAGCTGAGATGGAAGTTTTGATGGTCTGGGGGATTGACTAAGTGAGAAGTGACAAGTTTTTAGGAGCGGAGATATTTTTAGGAGTGTAGGAGCTAGTCCAAGTGACAAGTGATAAGTTTTAG
>DEFO01000044.1:0-43818 GCA_002350805.1 Prevotella sp. UBA2850 | reverse complement strand
GGAGTGTGGGAGTGTAGGAGTGTAGACAATACTCCGCCTCTTGAACTTTGAACCTTGAACTTTGAACCTTGAACTTTGAACCTTGAACTAATTTTCGGAGATTGATTTTATTCTCAAATCTTTTGGCGAACGAGAAATATTGTCTATCTTTGCACCATGAAGGATGGGCAGTGAATCTCCATGAAAGACCGTAGCGCCTGTCTGCAGCAAAACCTAGATCCATTATTTACTATGAAACCAATAAGAAAAACATTCCTGCGTAGTGCTTTCATGCTTGTGGCACTCGCTTCTGTCAGTCAGTTGTCAGCTCAAGGCACTGTTGAGGACTATGAACGTGCTTTCTCCGTGCGTAACCGTTATTCGTGGAAGATGAAAAACGGCGATGTAAAGGCGCATGCCATTCGTGGCACACAACGGTTGTGGTACTCGGTGTACGACGGTGAGAAAGTCGTTTACAAAGAGGTCGATGCCGCTCAGAACAAGGTGACGTTGCTGGCAGAGAATCCTGAGAAACCGCCCAAGGCTCCCCAGGGACCGCAGCGCCACTGGATGGAGGTGCCCGACGAGAAAGATGCTACAGCCACATCGCCCGATGGACAGGTGCAGATATTCCACCGCAACCATAACCTGTGGACACGGCGCAACGGTCAGGAGCAGCCGCTCACCACGAATGGCGATACCACCTATTATTATTCGTCGTGGGGCTCTTTCTCGCCCGATGGGAAATACTATGCCACAGTGCGCATCAAGCCTGCCCCCAAGCACTATGTCTACTACGTGGAGTCGTCGCCCAAAGACCGCTTAGAGCCGGTGCTTCATCGTCAGGAGTATGCCAAGCCCGGAGATTCGCTCAACTACCGCGTGCCCGTCATCGTCGAGGTGGCCACGGGGCGCGTCATCGAGCCGTCCACGGACTTGTTCCGCAGCCAGTACTATGTGTCCATGCCCGCCTGGGATGCCGACAGCCGTACGGTCACCTTCGATTTCAATGAGCGCGGCCACAAGGTGTTCCGACTGCTCGAGTTGTCGGCTGAGACAGGTCAGGTGCGCACGCTCATTGAGGAGCGTGAAGAGAAATATGTGAACTACAACCGCATCTACCGACATGATTTCGAAGATGGGCGTTACATCCTCTGGACCAGCGAGCGCGACGGCCGCAACCACATCTATCTGTACGACCGGCGCAAGGCTGCGCTCGTCAGGCAGGTCACCCGTGGACAGTTCTATGTGCGCGACATCCAGAAAGTCGACGAGAAGCAGCGCGTGGTCTATTTCTCGGCCTGTGGCATGAACAAAGACGAAGACCCGTATTTCGTTCATTACTACCGCATCGGCCTCGACGGCCGCCATCTGGTGCGTCTCACTCCCGAGGCAGGCCACCATCAGGCTGTGTTCACCGACGACATGGCCTATCTCATCGACACCTATTCCACGGTGACCACCCCACCCGTGACGGTGTTGCGCTCGGGGCGCGACGGCAAGGTGCTGCAGACGCTTGAGACTGCCGACATCACCCGGCTGAAGCAGGCCGGTTGGCAGCCGCCCGAGGTGTTTGTGGCCAAGGGGCGCGACGGAGTGACCGACATGTGGGGCATCATCCAGCGGCCCTCTAACTTCGACCCCAACCGCAGCTATCCCGTCATCGAATATATCTACTCCGGTCCTGGCGACCAGTATGTGCCCAAAGCCTTTACGCCGTGGCTGTGGAACCTCGCCGACCTGGCCGAGCTGGGATTCATCGTGGTGCAGGTCGACGGCATGACCACCTCGTTCCGCTCCAAGGAGTTCGAGGAGGTGTGCTACAAGAACCTGAAAGATGCCGGACTGCCCGACCGCATCGCATGGATCAAGGCAGCCGCCAGCCGCTATCCCTATATGGACATCAACCGTGTGGGCATCTATGGCTGTTCGGCAGGCGGACAGAATGCCCTTACTGCCGTGCTCTTCCATGGCGATTTCTATAAGGCCGCCTATGCTGCCTGTGGCTGCCACGACAACCGCATGGATAAGATTTGGTGGAACGAGCAGTGGATGGGATGGCCCGTAGACAGCACCTACGCTGCCTGCTCGAACACCGTGAATGCATGGCGGCTGAACAGACCGCTGATGCTCGTGGTGGGCGAGATGGACGACAACGTAGACCCTGCCTCTACCATGCAGGTGGTCAATGCGTTGCAGCGTGCCAACAAAGACTTCGAACTGGTGGTTCTGCCGGGTGCCCGCCACACCATGGGCGAGACCTTCGGCGAGCACAAACGCTTCGACTTCTTCGTCCGCAACCTCCTCGGTGTGCAACCACCTAAGTGGAGCGACATCAAAAGAAGGTAGTAGATTGAGAATTGAGGATTGAGAATGATTGGAGCAGCGAGCGTCAACAAGCTTGCTTGATTGACCGAGTCGTGACAATCATCGCCAAAGGCAATTGAGAATGATTGGAGCAGCGAGCGTCAACAAGCTAGATTTCCAATTGATGCCTAATTGGGTTGTAATTAGTTAACCAATTACACTCTAATTAGGCATTAATTAGAGGCTAATTAGGCATCAATTAGAGTCTAATTCATTATCTAATTGAAAAATGACGAGTTTGAGGAGGCAAAATTCCTCTGACGGGCACCAAAAAAGAGGGCATGTCAACTGGTGGCATGCCCTCTTTTGATGTTTGTAAGTTAGTAAATACTAAGACCTTTTTTGTGAAGTTAGTAAATACTAAGACCTTTTCTTTCTGAAATCCAGTGTTATTTCTTCAGCGGATACGACACGGCAGGCATGGTGGCAGCACGCAGAACAGGTCGTGCGATCTTGCTCTCTGCAACGATGAAAGCACGAGGAGCAATGATGCTGTTCTGTGTTCCATTAGCCGAATTGATGACCTTTTCTGCGGCAGATACGGCTACGAGATCCTTCAGCTGAGACTGTTTTGACTGAACCATATTGTCTGTGCGCAACAGGGTGCGTTGTCCTGTTTTCGTGTCTATACGGTAGAGGCGGAGCAGCGAGCAGCCCTCAGGCAGCGAGACGACATAGGCATTCTTCAGGCCTGCTTTCTTGGCACTCTTCAGCAATGTCTTCTCCATCTTCTCATCGGCTGTGGCATTGGCAGCTTTGATGTGCAACGACCCGATAGAGATTTCAGGTGTCGGCACACTGGAATTGATGGTAAAGCGATAACTGCCCGTGCTGTTCTTGGTAAACGGTGTGGGACGCAGATTGTTGAGTTGCGCACGGAGTACACCATTCTCAACCAGCAGCAGTTCTTTCTCTGGAACGATGCCGTCAGCGTCGACGCTGTAGGCACCCATCAGCGGTGTGCCATTGTAATCCTTACGGTCGCTGTAGTTGACAACGCTGATTCGCTTGTCGATGATGTCCTGACCTATCTTCTTGCCAAAGTCATCGTCGGCAGGCTGGAGCGAATGGCTGGCATACACGGCGGCAATGACAGGGTCGCTCAACGAGTAGACAGATGCCATCTCCTCGAACATTACCGGACCATTATACTCCTCGTCCAGCACAGGAGCATCACGAAGAGCCATCAGATTACTGGCAAACGTATTGATACGATCTACCAGACTGCCCTTATTCTTCAAGAAGTCAGGCAACGGGTACGACAATACCATTTTGTCATTCCAGGGTGTACCATCCTCATTTTGCGTCGTTGCGTCGACGGTCATGGTCAACACTTGTTGGCTATCATTCACCTCAAGACCCGTATTGGTGATGCGCAACGTATTCATCTGTGCGACATCGAAAGATACGGATGTATCATAGAGATGGGGATAGTTCTTAAATACCGATGACAGTTCAACGACAAGACTACCCAACTGTTTCATGTCAATATCCTGAATATCGGCTGTTATGCGCTCTTGAGCAGATGTGGCAGCGGGCAGTATCAGGTCGTTGGTATTAGCATATTCGAGCGGCAACGGATGCTGCGTGTAATAATTCTGTTTCTGCGCATAGATATTGAGCGCATCCTTATACGAATTGTCTGTAGTATTCCATATGGCACGTCTCACGGCATTAGCGTCAACCTTCTCACCGACACAAGCTACCTGAGAGAAGTAACGATCAGCCTCAACCTTACTCGACTGTTTGATATCGCCGATGGTCACTTCCGATCCGATCGTTGTCGTCCAGGGAGAGAGATAATTCATGGAGATACCACCCAGTTCTCCTACGATATGTGCCGTACGGGAGGTATTGGCGATAGATGAAACCAACAGCGGTTGCATGGCGCCACGGATATTCAACTCATCGGCGGCGCGGCTTACCTCTTTCTTCATCACCTCCTTGAGATCACTCGTTGGCGACAGACTGTTATCTGGAGCAGCCAGTATCTGCGGTGTCTGTTGTGCCTTCTTGCGGCGCTGCGTCTCTATCTGTGTGACATAGATCTGCGGAGATACGCATGCTACGGGCACCCATCCCGACTCAGCCCCGCAAGAACCGGTAAAGAGTGTCGGTTCATTTCCTGCGGCAGCGATATGTGAGAACATAGACAGCGGCGTGCCTATCAGATCAACACCACGCACCAGTTCATCAGGACGTCCATCCACATACACACGGAACACCTCCACCGGCGACACATTGAATGAGTTCATGGTATTTCCCTGTCCGGTCGTAGTGAAGCCACCAGTCACCGTCAGGAAATAATAACCATATTCCTTGCCTTGTTTCTTAGCCTCTGCGCGCAGCATCTTGCGCAAGGTCTCCTCGGTCTGCGGGGCAGAAGTCTCGACGATGAGGTTCGACTGGCGCGAAACGGCATCATGGCCGTCGGATGCCCGTCCGTGTCCATTGCTCTGCGGGAAGCCGTCCATAGGCACGCGGCTCAGCAGGAACTCGTTGAGTACGCCATTCTTGATGTTGTCCACCCGGCGCGAGCGAACGCCCTCAGAGTCGTAGTGGTAATGGCCGTTGAGCTGCTTGCCCTGGTATTCGGCAAGACTGGGGTCGCAGAATACGCTGAAATCGGCTGGCAGCACATTCTTACCGACCATGTTGCGGAAGGTCTCACCGCCCGACTTGAGGCGGTGGGCCTCCAGGCGGTGACCGAAAATCTCATGGAAGAACACACCGCTGGCGGGGCCTGAGAGAATGGCGGGGCCGGTATAGGGATTGGCGACGGGTGCCTTCATCAGCGCTGTGACACGCTGTACGAGTTCTTGGGCCTTGGCCATCATCACGTCGGTGTCGGGCAGACGGTCAAGGCTGGTGGCATAGTAGTCGAACGACACCGGCAGCACCATGCCGTCGGGGGCCATGCCCTGGGCGGTGAGCATCACACGGGCAGCGACTCTGTTCTCCACCACGCAGGTACCCTCGGTGTTGACGATATACTGGCGGGTGACATCGAAGTTCAGCGAGGCCGTTCCGCCCTGTAGTTCCGGGCAAGCCGCCATCACGGCGCTGATCTTGTTCAGACGGGTGCGCCATGCGTCAAGGTCGATCTTCTTCTGTTCAGCTGTCAGCGGCTGCTCGTAATACTGTTCCACGGGAGCCTTGGAGAAACAAGCTGCGGTGTCCTCATCGGCCACATTGGTAGATACTTTCGCCTGCGTCTCGCGATAGACGTTCACGGCAAAATCGTAACGGCGGCGCACCTCACTCCAGATGCCGGCCCGCAGGCCATCGACGTCGCTGTCGTTCATGGGCAGCACCCATGGAGCCACGTCGCGTCCCTGGCTGTTGGCAGCACCCTGGGTGGTCAGTTTGAAATTGTCGAGCCGTGGGTTTCCCACTCTGATCTGCGGCGTCAGCGTCCGCCCCTCCTGCGTGTCCTCGGTCACTGTCACACCCATGTTGCTCTGGATGTTCACCCGTCGGAAGTCGTTCACTCGCAGCGACATGAAATAAGGTTTCACCGGCTGCTGTCTCAACTGCTGGTACTCACGGTTCAGCTCAGCCTTAAGCGTCTGAAGCAGGACGTCACTATCTTGTGCACAGACATCCAAACAGCTGATAGCAAATAGAAAAGATAATAGTGTTCTTATCATTTGATGTTATCAATTACATTCATAGCGTTTTCTGCCATCGAACCCTCATATTTGAGTCTTTTGGCATTGTCCTCAAAATATTTCCTGGCCTTGGCACGCTGTTCGGGGTTCATCTTCTTTGCATTACTAGAGAGTAATCCATCGACGATTCCTTTGAACGAATTATTACCTGGAAGCGGAGCCACAAAACGAGTGTAGTAATCCAGCATACCATCCCAGTCTTCCTGAATGACATACAAGGCGATATGTACGAGATGCACCTGAGGATCATCGGTAGGCATATGCAGCATACTGGTCAGCATCACGGCCTTGCGGACATCCTCCACGGTGTAATCATGTTTACGACCATCGCAGACAAGATACATGCCACTACGGAAATTATCGAATATCATCCTGTTGATCCGTTCACTGCCATTGGCACGGTCAAAATAGGGCTTATACTCCATGAGATGATCAAAGAGGGGATCACGATAGTCGGCAGCAGAGAGGGCATACATCAGCACCCGGTCCTGATAGCGCTCATACTCATGACCGTTATCGAACACCTCACGCAGGGTAGCACGTATATCCATACTATTCGCCATCATGGTCTCCACCAGTTTCATACCTGTCATGAAGTCATGAGTCTCTGCATAGGTTTTCTGTAAGGCGGTCAGAGAGTTGACCGGATCCAACGCCTCCTCCAACTTCGTAACGAATTCACTGGCTGTTGCTGATCCACCCACGATACGGTTGACCTCCGTACCGTCGGCATTGAAGATGATGAATGTGGGATAAGATCTGATGTCCAACTTCTTGGCGAGTTCTACACCCTCCCCCTTCTCCATGTCGATCTTGATATTCACGAACTTGTCGTTCATCATATCGCCACATTCCTTCTGGGGAAATATCTCCTTAGCCATCATGGCACAAGGCACGCACCATGACGTATAGCAATCCAGGAACACCTTTTTCTTCTCTGCCTTGGCGGCTTTCAGGGCATCGGCAAATTTCAGGTTGCGGAACACCACGCCATCAGCCGCCATACCCTGGAGTGGCAACATGAAAAGAAGGAGTAATGAAATACAAATATTTTTCATCTTAACAATTTTCAATTTACAATTATCCATTATCAATTCTCCATTGCCTTCTCAATCATCTCCTTCAATGCCGGTTCGGAAGGACGCGGAGCATTGGTAGAGACGGTCTTACCCTGCTTAGAGAAGACCATGAAGCGTGGTACTGCATCCACGGCATAGTCGTCTACGATTGTACCTTTATTATAGGTAATCAGTTGTACGCCACCAAGTGCCTTCTCCTTGATGAACTGTGCCCATTTCTCTTTCTCGGTATCTATGGACAGACTGATAAAGACGACATCCTTGCCTTTCATATCCTGCTCCAGCGCCTCGAGATGCGGGAGTTCTGCCTTACAGGGCATACACCAGGTCGCCCATACATCAACGACGACGACCTTCCCTTTATAATCGGATAAAGAGTGCATCTTTCCCGTCACGTCGGGATAAGTAAAGTCTATCCAATCCTCACCTTCTTTATTGACACTGATACGGCGCAGCAGTTGTTCGTACTGCTTACGTTGTGCCGGCAGCACATCCGATCCGTGTTTCTCGTCGAAGGCTTTCAGATCCCAGATCATGCCGCGCTCTACCGCATTGATGATAAACTGAGAGCGCAACTCCCGACAAGAGATATCCTCGCTGACAAATTCTGCAGAACCACCTGCCTGATTGTTGTAGATGATATGTTTTCCAAATCCGTAGAGCATCAGCAGGTCGAAGGCTACCGGTGAGTATTGCATCACGCTCATATCCTTAAACATATCATTGCTGAAGATATGTTGGATGTATTGGGGATAATCTGCTTGTGTATTGAAACAGATACCCTGATCAAAGATGTGGAGCACATCGAGCATGGTCAGATAACGGAGAACCTGCTTGGCATCTTGATCAAACTGACGATTACCCGTATTGATCTTTGCCAGGAGTGCCTCAGTCTCCTCTGTGGCTTTCGTAACGGTCTGGTGGAATTGCTCAACGGGTTTTCCACGACCTTCACTGGTATAGACGAGTTGACGGAGTGGAGTCACGATGGATATCCACTTAGCAAATAGTTTATTCTCCTTGCCGATCTTACCGCTCAGCACGCCACATCCTCTTTCAACATTGATCTCGATCGTCTCATTCTTTCCCACATAGAGAGGATAATACTCTCCTTGTGAACCGATGAATACGATTTTGTCGAAGATACCTGTGGTGTTGTCAACACCAAACTGGAAAGCGTAGTTTTCCGGTTTGAGGATGTTTGCCAACACTTGTTTGAGATTGCCGTTCTCTGCCGTCCCGACATAGATCTCTTTGGCCATCATATTCTGAATACCCGCTTTCTTGAATGAACCCTTGATAATAGTGTTCTGGGCAACTGCCACTGTTGCCGTCATCAGCAACAGTGACAGGGATAAGAATTTTAATCGTTTCATTTATTTAATTATATTATTGTTTCATTATATCATCAAGCATCGGCTTGATAATCGACCATTTCTCCATCACACGAGGATAAGCGCCATACATGGTTTGGAACTCCTCATCGGTATAGGTGAAGTAGGCCTCCGTGAACATGTTGACGTCGCCCTGCTCAGTCGGTGACATGTTGTAGTAAGGAGGTGCTGCATCGAGGAAGCCTGCCCAAAGCATCTTGTCCTTTGCCTGCACCGACCAATCGTATGGATCGAAAGGACAACCAGGCATATTGTTAGCGTTGAAATACCACGTTGAGTAGTTATACACATCGTGAGCCTCATAGATGGCACGTGACACACTATAGAAGCGTTTTAATCCTTCCTCGTAGTTGATATCGCCGGTCAACTTCTTTCCTATGAAGGAGCGCAAGACGACGGCGCGCAGTTTCTTGGTCTGATCAGCCTGATAGCTTGCCAAGAGCGATGCCTTGGTGATCACCAAGGTGTTAAGACCCACATACACATCATCAGAAGAGCCGTTGATGGCTTCCACCAACAAGATACTGTGGATATGGAGGAATGTAGGGATGGTAGGCATCAGTTGTGTACGAAGATACTGGATAGCATCAGGGATGACCGAACGGTCAGCATAGGTGAATGTATTGTAGAAAGCATCACCGTAGGATGACTGTCCGCCACCGATGGCAGCATTGAGTGTCAGCGTCTTGTAGAAGGTGTATTCATTTCCGAAGACATCCACACGCTGTTGTGTGCCGATGGTATCATTGAAGAATATAGGAATGCCATACTGCTTGAAGAACTCATAGGCAGCATGCTGTGCGGGATCAGAACTGTCTTCCAGTTGGAACCAGTCTTTCTCATAGTCCGGGAAGGTTGTCTCGTCTTCGCTGCAGGCGGTCAGCAGTGTCAGGGCTAACAGCGGAAGCACCATCAGTACATGATATACTGTTCTGGATATATAATTAGTCTTTTTCATTGCTTATAGTGTGATTAGTGTTTCATGTCTCTTGTCTTACGCAAAAGGTTCGTTATCTCACCTCTGTTGAAATTGATCGTCTCATCAGGAACGGGTATTACCCATGCTGCCTGATCTTTCTGATAGGACTCCAGCACGTAGTATCCCACCTGCTCGGCAGTACCCTTCGACTCGTTGTAGGCGTAGGCCGGGTGAGTGATGGTGTAGTCAGAAGAAAGCGGATACTTCGAATTGACCGCATAGCGACGGAGATCAAACCAACGGTGTCCCTCGAAGCACAACTCACGACGGCGCTCATCACGGATGAAGTTCACAAGTTGGTTTCCATCGGCGGGTGCCGGACTGGCTGAGGCAAAGCGCTTGGCTCTCAGGGCGTTGATGGTTTGTGCTGCCTCACTGTTCTTTCCGAGCATCACCTGTGCCTCAGCCTTGTTCAGCACCACCTCTGCCAGTCTGAGCAGGAACATGGCAGAAACACATTCTTTGTCATTATAGGTAGCCCAAGTCTTGTACTTGTCGGGCATCACGGAATTGGTTGTTTCGGTATGACGGAAATAATGAGTCAATCGCAGGTCGCTGTTCTCGAATTTCTCAAGAAGGTCGTCCGATGCCTTGAAACAAGATGCTACAGGATAGGGCATCCAGTTGCTGTCGTAGGCAGTACCCTCATTAGCAAAGATACAAGGTATCTCGTTCTGACTCATGGTGAAGATCACATCCTTGGATGACTTGCAAAGAATATTCTCTCCCATGACATGACTGTTCAGGTCGGTGAGTGCATATGGAGAAACGGGAGTATCGAAGACAGATGCACACTCAAGTACCTTCTCATAATCTTCCATATAGAGGGCTACACGAGTCTGCAGAGCCTTCACGGCATAGTATCCGGCACGCAGTTTTGTCTCGGGGTTGTAGCCCTTCAGCAGTTCGGCGGCGATATCGAGATCCTGAGCGATCTGTCCCCACACCTCAGCATTGGTATTACGGGAGAAATAACGGTCTTCTATCGTCTCACTGATCTTCAGCGGCACGCAGAGATCGGTGTTAGCCGTTGCCTTGGCGTATGGCAGACCATACACATTGGCCAGTTGCAGGTAATAGAAGGCACGCAGGAAATGAGCCTCTCCGGCAACATGTGCCATCAGTTTCTCATCAGCATCATTCTTGGGTTGAATCTTTTCTGACTGGAAGATAATGGCATTGATCGCACCGATGCGCTTATAGATATTTGCCCATGAGCCATCGGTCCATTTCTTATTCAGGTCATCCATATTTGGATCAGCTGCCCAACGGTACATGGCTCCGAGCACATGCAGCGGGGAACAAGTGCTCGACGACTGCACATAGTTGTTGAGCATGAGCACGTCGGCGTCGTCGTCCAGCACGTGGATATAGGCCATATTGTAGGTATTCATATTCTCCGGAGAGAGTGATCCGGGAGAGTAAGTGCTCAGGTTGTTGGTCGGCAGGAAAGCCTCGCCGATCATGAGGTCTTCCAAGTCTTGTGCGTCCTCACAATAGCGCTGGTCGGTAGAGTACTCTTCCAGGAAATCCCCGCATGAGGAGATGAGTACAACACCCATGACAGCAAGTGCAGAACACATCAATTTTCTAACAGAACTATATATTGTATTCATTGTATTTATGCTTTTAAAGTATGACGATTAGAATGTGAGACTGATATTCAGGCTATACGACGGACGTACGGAAAGATTCAGTGCAGGAGCAGAACCGCTCTGTGAAGGATCTTGTCCTTTCAGCTTCGAGCTGCAGAGGGTAAACAGGTTCGTTCCGACGAGGTTGATATAAGCAGCCTGGATGCCCAGCAGTTTGGTCAGCTTGTCGTCCACATTATATCTCAGCGAGAGGGTCTGCAGTTTCAGGTAGTTGCCTGATACCACACGGAGGTCGGAGTTGTCGTACATGTCGTATACCGTACCGGCAAACGAATAGGCCGTAGCGGGATAGTTGTTCCACCACATGGCGTAGTTCGTGGTGGCCTCGGTCGAGAGTCCCGGGATGTTGGTATAGGCCTCGTCACCGGGGCGGCGCCAGCGGTTGACAAACTCCTTGCGCAGGTTCTGCTGCGGATAGGCCACGTTGGTGGCATAGCCTGAACAGATTTTCGAGAGACGTATCTTGTTGCCCAGCGAGTAGGTCAGGTTGAACGAGAGACCCCAGTTGCCATAACCGAAATAGTTGGAGATACCACCCTGGATATAAGGCTCGCGACAACCCGACTCTTCCATCACCTTCAGGAAGACTTCCTCGCGGGTGAGGTTAGCATACTCGGCTTTGTACTCTTCCTGTTTCTCATCCTCACATCCGTAGAACACGGGGGCACCCGTCTCATGGTCCAGTCCCTTGAACTTATAGCTGTAGAAGGTACCGACAGGCTTTCCCACCACGTCCAGGTTTCCGTTCAGGAAGTCGTTGTAGGTCAGTTCGTCGCGCAGCACATTCGTCTTGTTGTTGATGGCACGGTTGACCACTTTGTTGATCACCTCACCAATCTGCGGGTCGATACGCCATACGAAGCCTCGCTTGCCGCCACTGATGTTAGCCTGGTCGATGGGCGTGAACGAGAACGAGAGTTCTACACCCTGGTTGTTCAGTGTTCCGGCATTCACCACATACTGTGTGATACCGTTGATCTCTGAAATCTTCTTCGTCAGGAAGGCGTCGCTGGTGTGTTTGTAGAAGTAAGAGATGGTACCGCGAACCTTATTATTAAAGAGGGCGAAGTCGAGTCCTACGTTTGATGACGAGGTCTTTTCCCACTTCAGGTTCGGGTTAGGATAGTTGGTAATCGTAGCGTAGGGCTGGTTGAAGATATAATCCGTCAGGGTGCTCTGTCGGATGATCATCTGTGATGTCTGACCAGGAATCATATTTCCCTGATAACCCCAAGAAGCACGCAGTGCTACATCCGTCACCCAGTCAACCTTACGGAGGATGTCTTTCTTCATGTTCCAACGACCGGAGACAGACCAGATCGGAGAGAACTCATCATTGGCACGTGTACCGAAGAGGTTGCTTCGCTCAGCACGCATATGTACATTGAAGATATAGGTGTCACGGTAGCCATAGCCCACGGTGCCGTAGTAGGCCAACTCATTCTGCAGGTTGCGGGTGCGCTTACCCTTACCCTCATCAGAGGCCATAAATTGCTGGTAATACATGGCGTAGTCTGTCGGTACGTAGTCGAAATAACCACCATATTCGCGGAAGTAGCCTCGACGGGTGATCGCGAATCCCTTATACTCAGTTGATGTGGCCTCGATACCGGCACTTGCTGTAAGAAGATGCTGGTTGTTGGCACCGAAATTTTTCATGAAGTTAGCCTGCAGACGGGCCATCCAGTTGTTGTTACGTGTCTCCTCACGTTTCAACTGACCACCGAGCGGACACATATCTGAACGTAATGAACGGTCGGCACGAAGGTCGAAGACATACTTCGTATCGCCTGTATAATACTCTTCCTGTGTGGTGTTGGAGATACCGTATGAGAAGATACCATCGAGATTCAGGCACTGCAGCAGGTTGTAACGCAACTGTGTACGTAGGTTGAGATTATTCGTAAGCTGCTGGTTGCCTGAGTTATCCAACTCATGCAGGATGTTGTAGTTGTAGATATTGCCGAAAGAGTTGCTGATAGGATAATAGAACAGTTCGCCATCGGTACCGTATGCCGGCATGGTACGGGCCATATTATAAGCATAGTCCATCACATTGATTCCCGATGCTAAGTAGTCATGTTTCTGGTAGTTACCCAACAACTGGAAATTGATGGATACCTTCTTGTAGTTGGCATTCAGGTTGACCGTAGCGTTATATCGTTTGTTGCTCTCGCCCTTGATGACACCGCCCTCGTCGCCATAGCCGAGCGAAGCATAATAGCGCATGGTGGGCGAGCCGCCTGAGATAGATGCCGTGTGGTTGTGCGACACCACGTCTCTCGTGAGCAGCTTGAACCAGTCGGTATTCAGTTCGCTGTAGTAGTTGGTGAGTCGGTGATACTCATCGAAATCGATCTTTCCTGAATAGTAATCCTGTAGCGCCTGCTCGTAACCCGACCACTGTGTGACATTATTATAATACATGCCTCGCTCGATGAGCTCTTTCGACACATCCAGACGCTCGGCAGATGTCATCATATACACATCACGGTCGGAATAGCGCGGACGACGGGTATAGGTCATCGTTCCGTTGTAGGTCACAGAGGGAGCACCAACCTTACCCTTCTTGGTGGTAATGACGATCACGCCATTACCGGCCTTGGCACCATAGAGGGCGGTGGCGGAGGCGTCTTTCAGCACGTTGATCTCATCGATATCATTAGGGTTAAGACCAGAGATCGCATTACCCAGCAGGTTCACGAAGTCGGGGTCGTTGAGGTTGTTGGGGTCAACGGGAACGGGGTCGTTGAGCACGATACCGTCGAGCACCCATACCGGCTCACGGTTTCCCACGAGCGTCGACGTACCGCGTATTCTGATTTTCGGGGTCGAGCCCACCTGGCCTGAGTTCTGCATGTAGATCATGCCCGGCACATGGCCTTCCAGCATCTTGTCGATGGTTGTCAGACCGGGATTCTTGATGTCCTCCATCTTGAGCGAGGTCACCGACGAGGTGAGTTTCGAGCGGTCTACATCCTGATAGCCAATCACCACCACGTCGTTGAGATACTCTGTGTCCTCCATCATCTTCACGTCGATATTGGCACGGTCGCACACGACAATTTTCTCTTTCATACCGATATATTTGTACGAGAGCACTTCCTGCTCGGCTGCCGTGATATGGTAGTTGCCGTTGGCATCTGTCACCGCGTGGATGTTGCTGTCGCGTCCGCGAATCGAGACACCGGGCAGCGGGTCGTTGTTGTAGTCGGTCACTACACCATAGACATGAATGAGCTTGCCCTTTTGTGGCGACCTGATCACGCAGACGTCGTTCTGCCACGACCCTTCCAGCTTCAGCTTGGGTAAGATGCGGTCGAGAAACCCTTTCACGGTCTCATTCTCGGCCTTTGCCGAGATGCGCTCTGCGTTTTTCACAACGGCAGTGTTGTAAACGAATTTCACTCCCGTTTTCTTCTTGATGGTTTGCAGCACACTCTCTAATTTCTCATTAGTGAATGTCTCGCTGAATCGTTGTTGCTGTGCTATGGCCAGCAGCGGCAATAGCATAAGTAACAAGAGGCATAGTTTTCTTTTCATAAGATATTAATTATGTGTTAATAGGATAGTGTGATTGTCTTTCCGTCTATTTTATACTCTATCAGGCCCGTCAGCTGCAGCAGTTTCATGAACTCGTCCACATTCTTGAACCGCGAGCATTCACCCGTGAACAGCATGTCGCGCAGATAGCCGTCCGTATAGGCCACGCGAACGTCATACATACGCTCGATATCGTTCATGACGTCCTCCAGGCGCTCGTCCGTAAAGTAGATGATGCCGTCTTTCCAGGCCGTGTAGCGGTGGGTGTCCACCTGCTGCACCGTCAGGGACGAGGTGTAGGGCTCTTGCACCACCTGCTCGCCGGGGTGCAGCGCCGTCGTCTCATTCGCAGTCGTATAGGCGACACTTCCCGATACAAGTGTCACGCTCGTTGCCTCGCCAGCATAGTCGCGCACGTCGAAGGTGGTGCCCATTACCTTTACAACACCCTTCGAACAGCGCACCATGAAGGCGTCGCCCGTATGAGCCACATCGAAGAAAGCCTGCCCGCTGACACTCACCTCCCGGTCGCCCTTCAGCGAGAGCGGGAACGACAGCGTGGTCTCCGAGTTAAGCCATACGTGGGTGCCGTCGCTCAGTATCAGGTCGTACTGACGGCCGCGGGGAATGCTCAGTTTGACAAGGTCCTCATTGTGGCCGCCCTTCACCGAGATGGTGTTGCCCTTCGTAGTGATGTTGGCATCGCCGAAGGTCTTTCCGCCCTCCGACAGCACCACCACATCGCCATTGGGCAGCTGCAGTTGGGGCTTTGACGAAGAGTAGAACGGGATGGACTTCGGCTGTGATGCTTCGGCAAGGGAACGCTCCTCGGTCTGTCCTTCCTGATGGGTGGCGACAACGTCTTTCTCCTCCATGTCGTGGCGCGAGATATGCACAAAGACGAAGAGGGCAGCCACCGCCGCCGCTGCCAGCAGCGAATAGGTGACGACCCGCCTGCGCTGCCTTCTCGCCCGCAGTCTCGTCCTGATACTGTCGATGAACGCATCGTACGCCTGGTCGGCATCGTACTTCTCATAACCTTTCAGATGCTTCGCGGCATCACCGTGCCGATATTCCTCGTCGAGCTCCCGGACGTGCTTGTCGGCAAGTCCTTCCACGCGCTCAGAGACAATATCGTCAATGATTTCTTCGAATCTATCTTGTTCTATAGCCATATTGTACTTTTTCATTAGGTATTTACATCCTTTGTAATGCAAATAAAAGAAAAAGTACTATCGAAAAAAAGAAAAAAAGGTGGAAGTACAGAAAAACCGTGGGGCAACACAGTTACAACAGCATCCAGATGGGTGAGGAGTTGGCGTAGTTTCGCAGTTCGTCAATCGCCTTGGCCTTGGCATTCTTCACCGTGCTGATGGCAATGTTCAGCTCCTCGGCAATCTGCTTGATCGATTTTCCCTCGATGGTTTTCTCGATGATGGCCCTGCGCCGTTCGCTCAGTTGTTGTATGCCCACCCACAGGCGGCGATACATCTCCTCGCGTATGGAAACGGCAAAGTCATCATCCGTCCATCCCTGTTTGTCGATGCTGTGATGGTCGGTGTCAGAGACGTCTATATTGACGATGTTCTTTTTCGAGCGGTGAGCGGAAAGGCAGTTTTTATAGACGGCCCGGTACAGGTAGTAAGTGAGGTGGGGGGTGTCGTTGAACACGACTTGTTTGTGCCATATCTTCACAAACGTCTCTTGCACGATATCCTCGGCCTCGCAGCTGTTGTCGACATAGTTCTCGGCATAACAACACAAAGCGGGATAGAAACACTGGAAGAGTACCTTCCATGCTCCCTCGTCTCTCTCATTAATCCGCACTATGTCTAACTCTTTCTCTGCCAAGCGATATCTTGATAAGATGGTTTCTAATGCAAAATCGATACAAAAGTAATAAAAAAAAAGTAAATGATGAGAAAACGGACGAGTTTAAAGCAAGAATTAACACAAATTGGGAATAGTGTTACTTCGTCGCCAGTATTGGGAGTGTGGGGTGAGCCCCCACCAACTCCCCCGAGGGGGGAGAGCAAAGACCCCTCCTAACCTCCCCACATAAAAAACCCGGAACAGCCTCGTCGGCCATTCCGGGTTCATATTCATCTGTGCAATCTGTGTGAACTTTTAAGCACAAATTGGCATATATTATTCACAAATCCTTCATAAATCATTTTTTTTTGATAATTTGTGCGTAATTTTCGGAAATTAGTGTTAAACATTAAATGGTTAAAGCAGGCAAATTATCCATTGTACATTATCGATTTTCCATTCTCCATTCTCCATTATCAAAAAGCCTTCCTCCCCACTAAAACCTGTGATAAAATGAAAATAAACGTTTGTAAAGTGAAAATAAACAGCGGTTTATTCGTTTATTCATGATAAAATAGGTAACTTTGCACCCGATTTTGGCAAGAATGGCTTGTCAAAACAGTTTTTAGATGTTTTTTATATTAAGATTTTAGATGAACGTAATTACGAAAACCCTTCAACTGGCTGATGGAAGAACCATCACCATTGAAACCGGGAAAGTGGCAAAACAGACCGACGGAAGTGTTGTTCTGCGTATGGGCAACACCGTGCTTCTGGCCACTGTTTGTGCCGCAAAAGATGCCGTTCCCGGTACCGATTTTATGCCTTTGCAGGTTGACTACAGAGAACAGTACAGTGCTGCCGGCCGTTTCCCCGGCGGATTTACCAAGCGTGAAGGCAAACCTAGTGACAATGAGATTCTGACGAGCCGTCTGGTTGACCGTGTGCTTCGTCCGCTCTTCCCTTCTAACTACCACGCTGAGGTATTTGTGAATGTGATGCTGCTCTCCGCCGACGGAGTTGACCAGCCTGATGCATTGGCCGGATTTGCCGCTTCTGCCGCTTTGGCTTGCTCAGATATTCCTTTCGAGTGCCCGATTAGTGAGGTGCGTGTGGCTCGCGTCAACGGCGAGTATGTCATCGATCCTACCTTCGAGCAGATGAAAGAGGCTGATATGGATATTATGGTGGGTGCCTCTGCCGAGAACATCATGATGGTGGAGGGCGAGATGAAAGAGGTCAGCGAGCAAGACTTGCTGGGCGCCCTGAAGGCTGCCATGGTGGCCATCAAGCCCATGTGCGAGCTGCAGGCTGAGCTCTCGAAGGAGCTTGGCAAGGATGTCAAGCGCGAGTACGACCACGAGGTGAACGACGAGGCACTGCGCGAGCGCATGAACAAGGAGCTCTACCAGCCTGCCTACGACGTGACCAAGCAGGCCCTCGAGAAGCACGAGCGTGCCGAGGCCTTCGAGAAGATTCTGGCCGACTTCAAAGAGAAGTTCTTCGCCGAGCGCAAGGCTCAGGCCGAGAATGCCGAGAACGCCGAGGCCACTGAGATTTCCGACGACGACTACGAGGCTATGATGGACCGCTACTACCACGATGTGGAGCGCGACGCCATGCGCCGTTGTATCCTCGACGAGGGTATCCGCCTCGACGGCCGCAAGACCGACGAAATTCGCCCCATCTGGTGCGAGGTGAGCCCGCTGCCCATGCCTCACGGAAGTGCTATCTTCACGCGCGGTGAGACACAGAGTCTATCGACCTGCACACTGGGTACGAAACTGGACGAGAAACTCGTTGACGACGTGCTCGAGAAGAGCTACCAGCGCTTCTTGCTGCACTATAACTTCCCCCCGTTCTGCACGGGTGAGGCCAAGGCTCAGCGCAGCGTAGGCCGTCGTGAGATTGGTCACGGCCACCTGGCATGGCGCGGACTGAAGGGCCAGATTCCCGAGGAGTTCCCCTACACCGTACGTCTGGTGAGCCAGATTCTCGAGTCGAACGGCTCGTCGTCGATGGCTACCGTATGTGCCGGCACACTGGCACTCATGGACGCTGGTGTTCCCATGAAGAAGCCCGTCAGCGGTATTGCCATGGGTCTGATCAAGAACCCCGGTGAGGACAAGTATGCTGTGCTCAGCGATATCCTCGGCGATGAGGACCACCTGGGCGACATGGACTTCAAGACCACCGGTACGCGCGACGGTCTGACAGCCACACAGATGGATATCAAGTGCGACGGTCTGTCGTTCGACATCCTCGAGAAGGCACTCATGCAGGCCAAGGCCGGTCGTGAGCACATCCTGAAGTGCCTCACCGACACCATCAGCGAGCCGCGTGCCGAGCTGAAGCCGCAGGTACCGCGCATCGTGGCCTTCGAGATTCCGAAGGAGTTCATCGGTGCCGTGATTGGTCCTGGTGGTAAGATCATCCAGCAGATGCAGGAAGACACGGGTGCTACCATCGTCATCGACGAGGTCGACGGTGTGGGCAAGGTGCAGGTGTCGGCTCCCAACAAGGAGAGCATCGAGGCTGCCGTGGGTAAGATCAAGGCCATCGTTGCCATTCCCGAGGTGGGCGAGATTTACGAGGGTACCGTCCGCTCTATCATGCCTTATGGCTGTTTCGTAGAGATCATGCCGGGCAAGGATGGTCTGCTGCACATCAGCGAGATTGACTGGAAGCGCCTGGAGACCGTCGAGGAGGCTGGTCTGAAGGAAGGCGACAAGATCACCGTGAAGCTGATGGAGATTGACCAGAAGACGGGTAAGTATAAGCTCTCTCACCGTGTGCTCATTCCGAAGCCCGAGGGATATGTAGAGCGTGAGCGCCGTCCTCGTCCTGAGCGTGGCGAGCGTCGTCCCCGTCCCGAGCGTGGTGAGCGTGGTGAGCGTGGTGAGCGCCGTCCTCGTCCTGAGCGTGGCGAGCGCGGCGAGCGCAACGGCAACCGCTTCGAGCACCGTAACGACTACCACGATCCGATGGCTGAGCACGAGCCGAAAGACTTCAGCGATGCACTCGACCATCTGACCGACATCGATTAAATGGAAGAATCGAGATAAAAGTAATTGCGCAGGCGTCACGTGACGTCTGCGCAATTTTTTTGAGTTGTAGTCTGCCAGCCTCTTTTTGAGGAGGCATCCTGGCAACCTCTTTTTGAGTAGTCTTTCTATCCGTCTCTGATCACCATTCCACCCAGGGGTTGAAACCAGTCGCAGCAATGGCGATGAAGGCAAGCAGATAGAGCACGACGATGGCGATGGTGAGGATGCCGCAGTATTTCAGGATGGTGTGGAAGTTGCCGGCAGCAAGTTCCAGCTGGTCGGGGTCGTTCTGACGGATAGCCAGCCGCGTGTTGGATATCAGGTCGAACGTCTTCTTGACGGGATAGAAATAGACGGCGCCCAGCACCAGATAGAGCAGGCTCACGAACAGGAAAGAAGGGCCTCCGTTGATGAAGGATACGATGCAGAAGATGATAGCGGCAATGATGATCATGCCGGCAGCAATAGCGCTGAGAACGGCAAAGAATTGCAGCCACTTCATGGCTTTGAGCAAGGTCTGTTGGGCTTGCTCCGTCAGTTTGAGTTCTTCGTTCATAATGATAGTTTTAATGGTTATACTTGGTTTTTAGAATGCTCGTTGCATCATCGTCTCGACATATTCCCTGATGAGCGCTGCATCGTCGAACATGGAGAAGATTCGGAGTACTCGGGTCTGGTTGTACCACACAATCTTGAGGGACCTGTCGAACTTGCGGCTATGGCCAGCCAGGCCTAGCGAGCCTTTCTCCTCGGCCAGCAGACTGAGGTCCTTGAGTCTGCCCTTCGACTGTCGGTAGGCATGCACCAGTTCCTCGGTGGGACTGGTGGGACTGCTGGTGGAGATGCTGTCGATATAGTCCATGTCGGCAGATGCCAGGTAGTCGGCAGCCTCGATGATGTCATCCCAGCCGTATCCCCGTGTGGCCAGCAGGATGTCGTACTGCTGCCAGACGGTGTCGCCCATCTTGAAAGCCAGCTGCTTCATGTCTTCTATGTAGCTGACAGCCTCGGCTGCGGACTGCGTGGCGGCCTGGGCTGAGGGGTTCGTGGCAGCCTGGGTTGCAGACTTTGTGGCGTCCACCGTTTCGTCCTCAAAGACGGAATCGTCGTCGTAGTGCACCAGTTTCTTGCGCTGTACGAAGGCATAGAGGGCATAGCACAGGATGATGCAGATGATGATGAGAAAAACTAGCAGTATTGTCATAATCTATGATGTTTTTTGGGGTTAGGCTTGGGTGGTCTCCTCCTCTTGCTGCTTCCCGTCGTGCTCGCGCATGTAGTCGCGGGGCGAGAGGCCGTAGAACTTCTTGAAGATGGTGGAGAAGGAGGCCGAGTTGTTGAATCCGCAGGCATACATCACCTCGGTGATGTTCATGCTGTGGTTGGTCAGCAGTTGTGCGGCCTGCTTCAGGCGTATGTTGCGGATGAAGTCGTGGGGCGTCTGGCCGGTGAGTTCCTTCATCTTGCGGTGCAGGTGTACGCGGCTGATGCCCACCTCCTCGGCGATATAGTCGACGCTGAGGTCGGAGTTGCTGATGTTCTTGTTGATGACGCTCATGACGCGCTCCAGCAGTTTGTCGTTGGGCGATTTCATCTGCACGTCGTCCACCTGCTCTTCAAGCTGGTCGTTGCGGCCGTACTTCAGGCGCAGCATGTCCTGACGGCTGATGAGGTTGATGATGGTGCGCCGGAGGATGTCCATGTTGAAAGGTTTCACGATATAGGCGTCGGCACCGGTCTCGAGGCCCTCCAGCTGGTCTTCGTCGCGGTTCTTGGCGGTGAGCAGGATGACGGGGATATGGCTGGTCGAGGGGTTCGACTTGATTTTGGTGCAGAGGGTGTTGCCGTCCATTTCGGGCATCATGATGTCGGAGATGACCAGGTCGGGGATGGTCTTGAGCGTTTCCTTCATGCCCTCCAGGCCGTTGCTGCTCTCCACGATGTCGTAGTTGTCGGTCAGTTCAGCGCTGAGGAAGCTGCGAATCTCGTCGTCGTCCTCGACGATGACGATGGTGCGGCGTCGCTTGCTCTTCTCCAGTTCGGCCTTCTCGTCGGGCAGGCTCTCGGGCTCGCTGGTGACCTCGGCCGTGGACGTTGTCTCCTGTTCGTGCTCGTCGGTGAGTATCTCGTCGGGCTGCAGGTGGCTGTTGCCCAGCGGGATGGTGACGATGAACTCGCATCCGTCGCCGTCGTCGATGTTATGGGCCTTGATGGTGCCGTGGTGCATCTCCACCAGCGAGCGGGTGAGGTCGAGGCCAATGCCCGTGCCCACATTGCGGTCGGTGGCCGTGGTGGGCAGCTGATAGAAGCGGTCGAAGATGCGTTCCATCTTGTCGGCGGGAATCTTCTCGCCATTGTCGTAGACCGTCAGGACGGCCTGCCGGTCGTCGTGGGTGATGTTGATGCTGACGATGCCGCCCGGCTTGGTGAACTTGAAGGCATTCGACAGGATGTTGACCACCACCTTGTCGAAGTTACTGCGGTCGATCCAGACGGGCAGCTGGTCGGTGTCGTGTTCGTAGGTGAACTGTATGTTCTTGGTCTTGGCCTGCTGGGCAAAGAGCGTGTGGATGTCGTCGACAAACCCGATGAGGTCGGTTTCGCGCATGTGCAGCTGCATCTGTCCCTTGTCGATCTTGCGCAGGTCCATCATCTGGTTGATGAGTCCGAGAATACGCTCGGCATTGCGGCGCATGGTCTCGTAGAGGCTATGGCGCTGCGGGTCGTCGTCGTGTTTGATGAGCGACTGCAGCGGTGTGACGATGAGCGTCATAGGCGTGCGTATCTCGTGGCTGATGTTCATGAAGAAGCGCAACTTGGCGTCGGCCATCTGCTCGGCATGGATATGTTCCTGCAGGCGCAGCTGGTTCTGCAGCTTGCGCTGGCGGAAGCGGATGAACAGCCAGACGGCCAGTGCCGCCAGCAGCAGGTAGGCCAGCAAGGCCCATGTGGAGGCATACCACGGGGCATGTACCTTGACGGTGAACTCGCGGATGTCGGTCTCCTGCTGGTTGTTGGAGGCCTTCACGCGGAAGTGGTAGGTGCCCGGCGTCATGCGGCTGAAGGTGATTTCGTTGACACCGGTCTGCAGACGGGTCCATTCCTCGCCGTTGATGCTATAGAGATAGGTGATGTGCTCGGGATTGTCGTAGGTGAAGGTGGACAGCTGGAGGGTGAACGAATTGTCGTCGTAGCTCAGGTCGAAGCGGTTGGACTTGATGACCAGGCTGTCGGTGACGGTATAGATGCCCGACTTCACGCCGGTGGTGACGGGTGTGCGGCCCATGATAAGGCCGGTGAGGTATACATTGGCTTTCCATGTCTGGGGCACCACATCGGCGGGGTGGAACCAGCTGATGCCTCCGGTACCGCCGAAGAGCAGGGCGCCCCGGGTGTCGGTGCTGACGGCGCCGTCGCTGAACTCGCTGCCCTGCAGTCCGTTGTCGACATAGTAGTTGGTGAACGTCTTTTGCTCGGGGTTGAAGCAGCACAGTCCGTGGTCGGTGCCTATCCACAGGTTGCCCTTGCGGTCGCTGGTGATAGAGGCTATGCCGTTGGCAGGCAGTCCGTCTTGAGTGGTGTAGTAGCGGTCTTTGCGGGTGTTCAGGTCGTAGCAGTAGAGACCGTCGTTGGTGCCTGCCCACACACGGTTGCGCGAGTCGGCATATACGGTGCGCATGAACGTGTTGTAGTTGGGACAATTGGTGCCGAAGGTGTTGGTCCAGCTGTTGGCGGCGATATCGTAGCACGACAGTCCCACCGAGCTGGCCACAAAGAGGCGCCGCTGGTCGCTGGTGAGGAATATCTTGCTCAGGTAGTCGTTGGGCAGACTGTTGATTTGGTGGTTGTTGTCGGCACCCTGCTGCATGCGGAAGGTCGTCATCTGTCCCGACAGCACGTTGAGGCGCACCAGTCCGTTGCCCATGGTGGCTATCCACACATCGCCGTTGGTGGCCGTGGCCAGTCCGAACACGTTGATGTTGCTGCCCATCTGGAGGTCTACGGGATGCCACTGGCCCGTCAGCGGGTCCATCCATCCGCAGCCCTGTCCGTAGGAACCCAGCCAGATGCGGCCCTTGGCGTCTTCGGCCATGGTAAGGATGGTGCCCGGGCACTGGGTGAAATGGCGTGCCGCGGCAAAGCTGCCGTCCATCAGGTAGAGGCCGTCTTTGTCGGTGCCTATCCATGTACGGCCGTGGCTGTCGACAAGGGTGCTCGTCACACAGTTGGAGCCGATGACGTTGTGGTCGCCCAGGCGGTCGCCCATATAGCCGAAGTCCATTTTTGCCTTGGGCTGCATGAAGAGTCCTTTCTGCAGCAGACAAATCCAGATGTTGCCGTTGCGGTCTTCGAGGATGGACATCGGCTTGCTCTTGGTCATGTCCATCTCACGGCTGTAGAAGGGATTGCTGGCCAGCAGGTCGTTCTCAGGATTGTAGACGGCGACACCCTGTCCGTCGCAACCCACCAGCAGACGGCCGTCGCGGGCGGTGCAGAGCGTGTTGACGGGCAGTCCTGCCGTCTTCTCGATGAGTGTGAACTGCCGTTTCTGCTCGTTGAAGCGGTAGACTCCCTTGCCGGTGGCAGCCACATAGATGTTGCCCTTCGTGTCTTGACGGATTTCGCGGAGCATCGACCGGTGGCCAGCATCCTGGAAGAAGGGGGTGCGGCGCTTGCCCTCGATGAGCACGAGGCCGTTGTTCTCGGTGACCATCCAGAAACGTCCCATGGCGTCTTCCATGGCAAAGCGGATGTAGCTCTGGTCGCCGCTCAGCTGCTGGTCGGTCTGTCCGGTAGCCGTCTTCTCGTCCAGCCGCAGGATGCCATAGCCCGACGTGCAGGCCAGGATGTTGCCCTTGCTGGTCTCCATGAGGTATTGTATGTAGGTGCTGATGGGGTTTCCGCTGCTGTCTTTCATCTGGAAATCGTGGAAGCGGGCACCGTCGTATGTCTGCACGGTGTAGTTGCTGCCAATATAGAGGGTGCCCTTGCGGCTCTGCGTCATGCAGTTGATATAGTTGCCGCTGAGCCCCGACCGCTCGTCTTCCTTCTTGAAGATGCGGAACTGATAGCCGTCGTAGCGGTTTAGTCCGTTACGGGTGGCCACCCAGATAAAGCCGTCGTGGTCTTGGAACACTTGTGAAGCAAAGTTGCTCGACAGCTGGTTGTCGGCATTGAAGAGTTTTCCGGTTTGTGCCTGAGCACTCAAAACAGAAAGAAAGGTTAGAAGAATAGTTAGAACTTTACGCCTCATGTTTTTGTGGTATGTTACAAACTATTTGCAAAGATAACACTTTTGGGCCAAAAGTCCAAATGAATGTTACAAAAAATAAAATGCGTGTAACATAAATAATTGCGCGTGTGTGTATATTAGGTTAATTTTGCAGCAAAATTGTTTTTTAGGTTAGTTATGGTTAGTAGTTTTATTGGCAGGAGGCTGATGTGATTCACCCTCCTGCTCATTTTGAAACCCGACGACCCCGACAGCCTGAAGCAAGTGAAACCTAAAAACCTAGCGATATCTGACAATGAGGAAAAGTTTACTCTTATCTTTGCTGCTGACATGTTGCGCTGTGCTCACCACCGATGAGGCCAGTGCACAGACATCTGCCCCCTCACCATTGCATGTGGAGGGTCCGTTCATGGTCGACGACCAGGGTGTGCGTCACAACCTTCACGGTTTTGCCCAGACCTTCAGTCCCTGGTTCAACGAGCAAGGCAAGAAATGGACCAACTACGACGTGGAGGGTTGCCTGAAGTACAACAAGGGCATCATCGACGGTATCCTGAATGCCGGCTGGAAGATGACCTTTGTGCGTCAGCACATGGACCCCTACTGGTCGAACACACCCGGTGCGCAGACGACTGGCGAGAACGACATCTCGGCCTTCGACTTCAACCGTTTCCGCACGTATCTCGACAAAGTGTTCATTCCCATGGCCGAATATGCCATCGGCAAGGGCCTTTATGTGGTGATGCGCCCGCCCGGTGTCTGTCCCGAGGGCATCCGTGTGGGTGATGACTATCAGAAATACCTGCTGAAGGTGTGGCGCTATGTGGCCCAGCGCCCGAAGCTCAGGAACAACGGAGCGGTGATGTTCGAGCTGGCCAACGAGCCTATACATATATATAATAGTGACGGCACGCAGGCCGGCGATGAGCAGATGACGGCCTATTTCCAGGAAATAGTGGACACCATGCGCCATTATTGCAACAACATACTGCTCGTGCCCGGACTGGGCTATCAGTCGAATTACGCCGGTTTTGCCAAATATCCCATCAAGGGCGAGAACATCGGCTATGCCGTCCACTGCTATCCCGGATGGTATAATAGTGGACACGAAGGTGAGGTAAATGTCACTTATCGTGATTTCAAGCGCGGCTGGGATGCACAGATCATGCCGGTGGCCGTGACCAACCCCGTCGTTGTGACCGAGATGGACTGGGGACCGAAGAAATATAGTCCATCGCATAAGGATGCTCAGGGAAATGAGGTGTTTGACACGCGCTGTTCCTTTGCTTTCGCCAGTACTGGTACAGCAGGTGGGACAGGGTTTGGAGCTAATTTCCACCGAATTGTCGACGAGACATGTAATGTGAGCTGGCTGCTCTTTACCGGCGGCGAGCTGCTGGCACAGTACGACCCCAGCGCCCCCGACGGCAACACCTTCCTGACCGACCCCGAGGCTTGTCCGCGCCCCTGCTACGGCTGGTACGAGTATTATGCCTCGCAGGAGTACAGCGATCTGATCAACCAGGAGGGCTATGGTCCCGAAATCAAGGAGGCTCCACTTTTTGCGCTCACCAACGACGAGGTGAACCCCAACATCTGGGAGCAGGGTAGTTTCGACGAGGCCACCGGATGCCTCATCACCGGAAAGTACGGCTTTGGCGGCTGGCAGTATCCGCAGGGGGCCGACCTTTCAAAATGGAAATATCTGGTGGTGGAGCTAAAGCAGACTCAGTCGTGCGGTGCCTCATTCCGTCTGTTCGACAACAACAACTATTGGACCTCGCCCTATCGGGTGAACTTCGGCAGCAACACCAAAGTGGTCATCGACCTGCACCAAATGAAGGCCTACAAGGATGATGCCTGCACACAGTACGATCACGACGTGGATCCCTCGCACATCTATATAGCAGGCATCTGGACCTACGGCGGTCAGCCCGTATATATAAAAGATGTGTATCTGAGTGACGACGGTGTGACCCCATCGGCCATCCTGCAGGTGACCGGCGGCGAGTGTGTCGGCACCGAGTATTACAGTCTTGGCGGTCAGCGCTTGTCGGCGCCCGTGAAAGGTATTAATATTGTTAAAGAAGTTTTAAGTAACGGTAAAACAAAGATTTCTAAAAAGTGTTACAAATGATAAAAACCGTGTTACACGCGGGAAAAGACATGCCGAAAGATACTATTATCTTTGCATCGGAAAATAACATAATCCTAAAATAACATGTAAATATTATGAATCAAAATCTGACAAAATGAAAGAGTTAAAGCAATTGATCAGACAGACTTTTCTCGCGATTTTGATGCTCATGGCATACAGCTCGACGCTATATGCCCAGGACATCACGGTCAAGGGAACGGTCAAAGATGCGAATGCGGAACCGCTCATTGGAGCCACGGTCATAGTGAAGGGTAACTCTGCACTAGGCACGGTGACAGATTTCGACGGTAATTTCACGTTGAAGGTTCCATCTGAAGCTGCTACATTGGTATTCACGTATGTGGGTATGACCTCACGTGAGATAGTGGTGGGCAAGCAGCGTGTGATTAATGTGGTGCTGAACGACAACACGCAACTCAACGAAGTGGTGGTTGTGGGTTACGGTCAGCAGAAGAAAGCCTCGGTGGTGGGTGCTATCACACAGACCACAGGTGAGACGCTGCAGCGCGCTGCCGGTATTACCGATATCGGTGCAGCCCTGACAGGTAACCTTCCCGGTGTGATTACAACAGCCTCTTCAGGTATCCCTGGTGAGGAAGAGCCCCAAATCGTCATCCGTGGTGCCTCATCGTGGAACAACTCGGCTCCGCTGGTGCTCGTCGATGGTATCGAGCGACCCATGTCGAGTGTCGACATTCAGTCGGTAGCCACCATTTCTGTGCTGAAAGACGCCTCTGCCACCGCCGTGTATGGTGTGAAGGGTGCTAACGGTGTCATCTTGATTACCACCAAGCGTGGTGCTGAGGGCAAGGCTCAGATTGGTGTCTCTGCCAATGCCATCATGAAAATCCCATCGAAGCTGCCCGATAAGTACGACAGCTATGATGCCCTCGTCGCCCGTAACGTGGCCGTTGAGCACGAGTTGAACCTCAATCCCGAGAGTTTCGCCTATATGAAGCCCCTGAGCTTCATCCAGAACTATCGCAACCAGACCACCGTCGAGCAGCGCGAGCGCTACCCGAATGTAGACTGGCAGGACGTGATGTTCAAGGATTATGCCATGTCTTACAATGCCAACCTGAACGTCAGCGGTGGTACCAAGTTTGTGAAATACTTCGCCAGCGTCGACTTCATGACAGAGAGCGACTTGTTCAAGAGCTTCCCCACTGGTCGTCACTACGACCGTAGCATCTCGTTCAACCGTGTGAACGTACGCTCTAACCTCGACTTCAACATCACCAAGACCACTGTCTTCAAGGTGAACATCGCCGGTTCGAACGGTAAGCAGAAGTCACCATGGGAGCGTGGTTACGAGTGGGACAACGGTTCTTCGCTCGGCTGGCAGATGTCGCAGATGTGGGCTGGTGTCTATAATATCTCTCCCGATGCCTTCCTGCCGCAGTACAGCGACGGTTCATGGGGTTACCTGCCCGGTTCTACCAACGTGAGCAACTCGGCCCAGACCTCCAGCATCGGTGGTGTGCAGGAGATTACCACCACACGTATCAATACCGACTTCGTGCTCGAGCAGAAGCTCGACTTCATCACCAAGGGCCTGAGCTTCCGTGGTATGATTTCATGGGACAACGTGTTCCGTGAGGACCGCCGCGGTATTGCCGACCTGTATAACGACCCGCAGCTGAAATGGATCGACCCCGAGACTGGCGCCGTGAACTACAAGCAGCCTTACGAGGGTTACGACCGTTTCGACTACACCATGGGTAACAAGTGGAGCACACAGGGTGGTAACGTGAACAACTGGGCTACACAGCGTAACCTGAACTACCAGCTGCAGCTCAACTGGGCGCGCGAGTTCGGTAAGCACGATGTCACCGCCATGGGACTCTTCAGCCGCCAGCAGTATGGTACGGGTAGTGAGATTCCTCACTATCGTCAGGACTGGGTATTCCGTACCACTTATGCTTATGCCGACAAGTACTTCGTAGAGTACAATGGTGCCTACAACGGATCGGAGCAATTCTCGAAAGACAATCGTCTGGCTTTCTTCAGCTCAGGTGCTGTGGGATGGATGATCAGCGAGGAGCCCTTCATGCTCCACCTGCGCGAGAAGCATATCATCGACATGCTGAAGCTGCGTGCCTCTTACGGTGAGATTGGTGACGATAACATCGGTGCACGTTTCCTCTATATGACACAGTGGGCTTACGGCGGACGTACCTCACTCGACGTGACGCCTTCAGGCGGTTTCAAAGCTGAAGACACCTCGACAGGCGGCTCACCCTACATCTTCTACCGCGAGGCTACCGTAGGTAACCCCAACGTGAAGTGGGAGACCGTGAAGAAGACCAACATCGGTCTTGACTACGGACTGTTCGGCGGTCTGTTCACCGGTGCCTTGGAGTTCTTCCACGACAAGCGTGTCGACATCCTGGTGTCGGGCTCGAAACTTGTGCCTACTTACTTCGGACAGAGTCCTTCTGTTGTCAACCTCGGTGAGGTAACCACCAAGGGTTATGAGTTTGAGATTCGTTTCAACAAGGTGCTCACCAACGGCATCCGTCTGTGGGCCAACGCCAGCATGACACATGCCGAGAACAAGATCAAGAAACGCGACGACCAGCCGCTGCTGCCTAGCTACATGAAGCAGGCCGGCTATTCCATCGGTCAGACCCATGCTTATCTCGACAAGGGCATGATGCAGACCTATGATGATATCTATGGTTCGCCCGCGCACAACTCGAGCGACAACCAGAAACTGCCCGGCGACTACTATATTGTTGACTTCGATGCCGACGGTGTCATCAGCAGCAATGATAATGTGCCTTACGGCTATACCGGAACACCGCAGAACACCTATAACGCCACCATCGGTTTCGAGTGGAAGGGCTTCAGCTGCTTCGCTCAGTTCTATGGCGTGACCAATGTGACCCGCGATGTAACCATGATCAGCCTCTCTGACCCCATGCTGGCCAATGTCTACGACCAGGGCACATGGTGGAGCACTGATCATTATAATGCCGACGTGCTGACTCCGCGCTTCAACTCTAAGCCTACTTATTATTATGGTACGCAGTATCTTTGCGACGGTAGCTATATCCGTCTGAAGAACGTCGAGATCGCTTATACTTTCACACAGCCTTGGATTCACAAGCTGGGTGTGAAGGACTTGAAGGTATTCGTCAGCGGTAACAACCTGTGGCTGTGGACCCGCATGCCCGACGACCGTGAGTCGAACTTCTCAAGTAATGGCGGTGCAACAGGAGCTTATCCTACTGTGAAGCGTATCAACTTTGGTGTAAAGTTCAATCTGTAAAAAATGAGAAGAGCAATGAAAAAATTATTGAATCAATATATATTCATGGGGGTTGCAGCCTTGTCGATGGCACTGGGATCGGTCTCTTGTGCCGACTATCTGGACAAGGAACCCGACTCTGACGTGAATCCGGAGATGGCGTTCATGAACTTCACCAACTTCCAGGGTTTCGTAGAGGAGGCATACAACTGCATTCCCAATAAAGAGTCCAACTTCTGGTGCTGCACATTCAACTGGGGTGAGGACGAAATCATGAACACCGGTGGTGGTGACTCGCACGTCACTGCACACTTCGACCTGGGCGACTACCGCAACTGGTATAGCAACGACCAGAGTTTCCTGCACCGTGGCAGTGGTAGCCTGAACTCGACCTCTAACGACAAGTTCGCTCACTCGCTTGAGCATGCCTGGTATGTAATCCGTAAGATGAACCTCGGACTGGAGAACATTGACAAACTGACCAATGCCACCCAGGAGGAGAAGAACCTCATCAAGGGCCAGCTGCTGTTTATGCGCGCCTGGTGGCACGAGGAGATGATTGTATGGTTCGGTGGTCTGCCTTATGTCGACCATGTGATTACTGCCGACGGTCCGTTCGACCTGCCGCGCCTGTCGTTCCAGGAGTGCGCCCTGCGTTGTGCTGAGGATTTCCGTGCTGCTGCCGACCTGCTGCCCGACAACTGGGATAACACCACCGTGGGTAAGAGAACACTGGGCAAGAACGACCTCCGTATCACCAAGGTTTGTGCACTGGGTTATCTGGGCAAGGTGCTGTTGTGGGCTGCCTCGCCGCTGAACGAGAAGGGCGCCCAGCTGGGTGCTGCCAAGAGCGGTGTCACCTATCAGTATAATGCCGAGCTCGCCGGCCGTGCTGCCGATGCACTGGCTGAGGCCATTGCCGACATCGAGAGTGGCAAGACTCCTTACTCGCTCGCTGAGTATAAGTACAGCGATATTTACAATCATGAGGCCGACAAGAGTTCTAACTCTAATTTCTCTGATATTTTCTATACCACGGGTCAGAGCTGGAAGATGCCTGGTAGCGTAGAGGCTATCATGCGTGGTCCGATGCCCGATATCAATGGCTCGAACTGGAACTTCACGAAGCTGTGGGGCCCGAAGGTGAACAACCTGGTGGAGCACGATGCTATCATCCACATGCCGACCGCCAACTATATCAACTATGCCTATGGCATGGAGAATGGTCTGCCTATCACCGACCCCGAGTCGGGCTTCGATCCCACTCATCCGTTCAAGAACCGCGACCCGCGTTTCTATCACGACATTATGTTCGACGGATTTAAGTTCCTCAACACCACACCAGGCAGCGACGACCGTCCCTTCCAGTATCTGGAGATGTTCACCGGTGGTAACATGGTTCCCACAGGCGACCCAGCCCGTTCGGCCAATGGAAGCCGCACAGGTTACTTCTGCCAGAAGCTGGTTCCCCACCAGTGCAACCGCTACGACGGAATGTACAACTGGGGTGGTGCGCTGCAGACCTATCTGCCTTACATGCGCGTGGCCGACATCTATCTGATGTATGCCGAGGCCGGTGCCGCCATTCAAGGTCCTGCCTATAAGAACAACAAGTGCCAGCGTGCTGCTGTCGATGCCATCAATCTGCTCCGCGACCGCGTGGGTGCCGGTCATGTGGCTGAGAAGTACCTGATGGACAAGAACAAGTTCATGGATGAGGTTCGCCGCGAGCGTGCCTGCGAGCTGGCCTTCGAGGGATTCCGCTGGAACGACCTGCAGCGCTGGCTGTTGCTCACCGAGTATCCTTACAATGTGAAGACCCGTCAGGAGTTCAAGCGCGTGGGTAACTACGACTTCACCAAGAACGATCCTCGCGATGCGGAAGTGACAGGATGGAGCGAGACAGTCATTGTCGAGCGTGCTTTCGAGTTGAAGCACTATCTGCTGCCTCTGAAGGACGAAGATGTGTATCTCAATGGAGATTATCCGCAGAATCCTGGATGGTAAACCTTTAAAAAGTAAAAAAGTAAAAAGGTAAAAAAAGAAAAAGAGTTATGAAACAGATAATAAAATATGTCTCTTTGTCGCTCTGCCTGACAGCAGCCTTGCCGGCTGCCGCCCAGATTGACGTGGCAGACTCGGCTCAGGTGAACGTGGCTTTCCGAAAGGTGGCGAAGGAAGACCTGAACGGTGGAGTCTCTACGCTCAACTACAGAGAATTGATGAAGAAGAACTACAATACTTATAGTCTTGACAACATGCAAGGCTATGTGGCTGGTTTCAACGGCAACGGCATGTGGGGTTTTGAGGGTTCTTCCGACTATAACGCCGACAATACGCCCAACGGCCTGCTGGTGATGATCGATGGCGTGCCCCGTGCTGCCAACAATGTGAAACCCGACGAGATCGAAGACATTACCTTCTTGAAAGGCGCACAGGCAGTGGTGCTCTACGGTAGCCGTGCCGCCAAGGGCGTGGTGCTGATTACCACCAAGCGCGGTCATGTGACCGACGGCCTGAGCGTGAATGTCCGTGCCAACACCGGATGGAATGTCGCCAAGGCCTTCCCCAAGTACCTGGGGTCTGCTGAGTATATGACACTCTATAACGAGGCCCGTGCCAACGACGGACTGGATCCTCTTTATACTCCCGAGCAGATCTACAATACGGCCACTGGTTTGAATCCTTATCGCTATCCCGATGTGGACTTCTATTCGAAAGACTATGTGAAGAAGGTGTACAACCGCACCGATGTGACCGCCGAGATTGAAGGTGGTAACGAGCGTGCCCGCTTCTATGCCAACGTGAGCTACTATCGCCAGGGCGACCTGCTGAACTTCGGCGAGGCCAAGAAGAACTACACCGACCGCTTCAACGTGCGTGGTAATGTGGATATGCGCATCAACAACTTCATCAATGCTTATGTGAATGCCAATGCCACCTACTACAACTCTAAGTCGGCCAATGGCGCCAACTTCTGGTCACAGGCCACCTCGTTGCGCCCCAACCGTATCAGCCCGCTGATTCCAGTCAGCTATCTAGACGAGAATGCCCTGGCTGCCAAGACGATTCTCGACAACACCACCAACATCATCAACAATTGTTTCCTGGGTGGTTCGCAGACCGAACAGACCAACGTGTTTGCCGACACCTATGCTGCCGGTACCAACACATGGACCAGCCGTCAGTTCCAGTTCGATGCCGGTGTGAACGCCGACCTCGGCTCACTGCTGAAGGGACTGAGCTTCCACGCCATGGTGGGTGTTGACTATGCCACTACTTATACGTCGGCATTCAACTTCACTTATGCCATCTTCGAGCCCACTTGGAGCAGCTATAACGGCAAGGATGTGATTGTGGCCCTCAACAGCCATGGCACAGTCGACAAGAAGTCGGGTTCGCAGAACATCAGTGGTTCTACCGACAACCAGACCATCGCCTTCAATGCCCACTTCGACTACAACCGCACCTTCGGTGATGTGCACAACGTCAGCGCCCTGCTCGTGGCCAACGGCTATCAGCAGTCAGTATCAGGCGTTTACCATAAGCTGAGCAACGCCAACCTGGGTCTGCAGCTCTCTTACAACTATGCTAAGAAGTACTATGCCGACCTCGCCCTGGCCACCCCCTGGTCAGCCCGTCTGCCCGAAGGCCATCGTGCCGGCATCTCTCCCTCTGTCACTTTGGGTTGGAACATTGCCAAAGAGAGCTTCATGGAAGGCAGCATCTTCGACGACTTGAAGGTCAGCGCCAGCTACAGCGACCTGAAGACCGACCTTGGCATCAGCAACTTCTATATGTACCAGGGCACCTATCAGGATGGTGGCTGGTGGGACTGGAACGGTGAGTCGGGTCACAGTGCTGTTCAGTCGAAGCGTGGTGGTAACGAGGACTTCTCGTTCCTGCATCGCAAAGAGCTGTCAGCCTCTGTACACGCCGAGCTGCTCGAGCGCGCACTCTCTGTCGACGCATCGGTATTCACCAGCTCGCTCACAGGTGGTGTCATCACCGCCGGCAACCAGATGCCCAGCTACTTCCGTGTGTACTATCCCGAGTCTTCTTTCCTGCCGTACATCAACTTCAATGAGGACCGCCGCACCGGTTTCGACCTGGCTGTCAACTACAAGAAAGACCTGGGCGACTTCGGTTACAACTTCGGTGTCAACCTCTCGCACTACAGCACCAAGGCTACCAAGCGCGACGACGCCAACTATGCCGACGTCTATCAGTATCGTCAGGACAAGCCGCTCGATGCCATCTGGGGTTATGAGTGTCTTGGATTCTTTAAGGATGAGGCCGACGTGGAAAATTCTCCCACGCAGGTGCTTGGCGGTACCATCCGCCCGGGTGACCTGAAGTATAAGGACCAGAACAACGATGGTGTCATCGACTCGAAAGACCAGGTGAACCTCGGTAAGGGCGGCTGGTATGGCGCTCCCACAACCCTCGGTGTGAATGTGACATTGAAGTACAAGAACTTCACGCTGTTCGTACTCGGTGTTGGCGGCTTCGGCGGCCATGGCATCAGAGGCCAGAAGAACGGCAGTGAGGACAACTACTGGTGGATCAGCGGCGAGGACAAGTATTCGGCAGTGGTGCGCGACCGTTGGACGCCTGCCACGGCAGCCACAGCCACCTATCCACGCCTGACCACTCAGACCGGAGCCAACAACTTTGCGGTTTCCGATTTCTGGATGTATTCTACTTCTCGTTTCGACCTTGCCAAGGTTCAGCTCACCTACGACTTCCCGAAGTTGTTCTTCGGCAACTGCTTCGTCAAGGGCCTCTCGGTGTATGTCAGCGGCAACAGCCTGCTCACACTGGCCAAGGAGCGCGAATTGCTGGAACTGAACACAGGCAGCGAGCCTCAGTACCGTTTCTACAACCTGGGTGTGAAAGTTGCTTTCTAAAAAGATAAAAAGAAAAAGAGTTATGAATACCAAGAATATTAAATATATCTCTCTGTCTCTTTGCCTGGCAGCCTCTTTGTCAGCCTGCGACGATCTTTTCGATCCCGCACTGGAGAACAACAAGGACATCACTGAGGTGACCGACCCGCTGTTTGCGCGTGGCTTGATCGACAATGCCTTCCTGGTGCTTCCTTACGACGGCTCGTCGGTGAGCGATGTGGCTACCGATGATGCTGTGTCGAACGATAACGATAACAACTACAAGAAGATGGCCACGGGCAACTGGACATCGGAAATGAACCCGGTGAACCAGTGGGAGACCCGCTATCATGCCATTCAATATTGTAACCTCTTCCTCGAGCATGTCGACGAGGTGGAGTGGTCTTACTCCAGTGAGTCGCTCAACCAGATGTTCAAGGACCTCTACCGCGGCAATGCCTATGCCCTGCGCGGCCTGCACATGTTCTATCTGCTGCGTGCCCACTGTGGCATGGTGAACGGCGAGCTGATGGGTGTGCCCATCCATCTCTCTTCCGAGGATGTCTCTACCGACTTCAACCAGCCCCGTAACACCTTCAAGGAGTGCATCGACCAGATTATGAGCGACTTCGACGAGGCGCTGAAATACCTGCCTGCCGAGTATGGCGACGTTTCTGCCAGTGCTGTTCCCGCAAAGTATGCACAGATTGGTGCCGACGATGCCGAGTACAACCGTGCTTTCGGTAACAACCAGCGCGGTAAGATCGATGCCAACATCATCTCTGCCTTCAAGGCTCAGGTGGCCATCTTCGCCGCTTCTCCTGCCTATGTCTCTGCCGGTGCTATGACCTACGAGCAGGCTGCCCGCTATGCTGCCGACTGCCTGAAGATTCGCGGCGGTATCAGCAGTGTCGACCCGACAGGTTGGAAATGGTTTGCCAACAAGGATTTCATCAAGAACTACAAGTTCACCGATCCCGACCCGCTGGAGATTATCTGGCGTGGCGTAGTAGGCGACAGCAACGACCAGGAGTCGAACAATTATCCTCCCTCGCTTTATGGTAAGGGACGCATCAATCCTACACAGAACCTGGTCGACGCTTTCCCCATGGCCAACGGCTATCCTATCACAGACGCTGCCTCTGGCTATGATGCCAGCAATCCTTACGACAACCGCGACCCACGTCTGCGCACCTATATCCTCGTCAATGGCGACCTGATGGGTGTTGGCAATACGCCTATCAACACCGCTGCCGACGCTACCACACTCGACGGTCTGAACCGCGAGAATGGTTCTTCAACGGTCACTGGCTACTATCTGCGCAAACTGTTGCGCGACGATATCAACCTCAACCCGTCGAGCACCACACAGCAGCGCCACTTCGGTGCCCGCATCCGTGCCACAGAGATCTTCCTCGACTATGCCGAGGCTGCCAACGAGGCTTCTGGCCCGAAGGCCAATGTGGGTGGAGCAGGCTTCTCAGCCTACGACGTCATCAAGGCCATCCGCCAGCGTGCCGGTGTAGGTGGCGACAACGACCCCTATCTCGAGGAGTGTGCCACTTCACAGGAGAAGATGCGCCAGCTCATCCGCAATGAGCGCCGTCTGGAGCTCTGCTTCGAGAACCACCGCTTCTGGGATCTTCGCCGCTGGAAGGCCAACCTCAACGAGGGAGTCCGTGGCGTGAGCATCACCACTGCTGCCAGCGGAGATTTCAACTATCGTGGTATCAACGTCGAGAGCCGCGACTACAAGGACTACATGTATTACGGACCTATCCCCTACAGCGAGATACTGAAGTGGAGCAATCTGCAGCAGAACGAGGGATGGTAATCAAGGCAACAATGTAAAATTCTAAAACACTATGAACAAGAAAATATTATATGCGTTCACATTCCTGCTGTCGGGCATGGCCTTCACAGCATGTGAGAATGGTGACCAAGAGTTCGACGATTTCGAGGGAGGCACAACGGTCTATTTCGCCTATCAGACACCCGTGCGCACCATTGTGCTGGGTGACGATGAGTACGACACTACGCTCGACAAGCAGCATAAGTGTCAGATTCAGGCCACCTTCGGCGGATCGTATAATGGCAGCGACGGTTCGGTGCAGATCGCGGTCGACAATTCACTGGTCAACAACCTGACCTTTGCCGACGGCACACCTGTCAAGGCGATGCCCGAGAGCTACTACACCCTGTCGACCACCAACCTGGCCTTCAACGGCACATTCAACGGAAAGACCGACGTGCAGCTCACCGACGCCTTCTTCAACGACCCCGATGCCGTGAAGAATACCTATGTCATTCCTGTGGTGATGACCAGTCAGAGCGGTTTTGACCATATCTTCACCGGAACACTGAAGGAAGGCGCTACAGCCGTACGCACCGACGCTTCTGTGTGGGATGTCACACCGAAAGACTATGTGCTCTATTGCGTGAAGTTCCAGAACAAGTACTCTGGCTTCTGGCTGACCCACGGCACTACCAGCACCGACAATATCGAGAAGGCTGGCACCGTGGAAATCAAGACCCGCGGACTGAATCAGTCGGTCTACACCGTTTCGATGGTGGGTAAGGGCGACGACGGCAAGGACAAGACCTTCACAGCCGACATGCTGCTCACCTTCGACGGCAGCGACAAGTGCACCATCAGCTCGCTCACCGACGGTGTGTCAGTCACGGGCAGTGGCTCTTGGGGCGACGATGCTGAGAAGAAATCGTGGGGTAACAAAGACCGCGACGCCATGGAGCTCAACTACACTGTCGACTTTGGCGGCGGCAACAAGCTGACCAAGCACGAGCGGCTGGTATGGCAGCGCAGCGGTGTGAAGTTCGAGGAGTTCTCAGCCACCTACGTGAAATGAAGTGATAATTGACAATTAAGAAATTGATAATTATGATTACAAAGAAAATAAAAGTCTCTGTGTCTCTCTGCATGGCATTGGCCATGGCAGCACTCATCAGCTCGTGTGCCGACCGGTTCGACCAGAGCTATGAGATGGGACGTCCTGATAAGCAGGAGCAATATAGCTATCTGGACAACTATGAGCCTCTGAAGAACTATGTAGACCGCAGCAAGTATCCTAACTTCAAGCTGGGCGTGGGTACCACCGTCAGCGACTACCTGAAGCAGGAACTGGTGTATGGCCTGACCAATTCAAACTTCGACGAGACCGTGGCCGGCAATGCCATGAAGATGGCCTCGTGCGTCAACGAAAAGGGTGAGATGAACTTCTCGTCGGTCACCGACTATGTGAGCATGGCCACCGAGGCCGGACTCTCGGTTTATGGCCACACACTGGCCTGGCACGCCCAGCAGCCCGTGAAGTGGCTCAACAGCCTGTTGAAAGACAAGGAACTCGACATCGACCCAGATGCCCTCATCGAGACACTCATCTCTTCTTATTCTTACGAGGACAAGCCCGACGGTCCCTTCCCCCACTATCCCATGGGTTGCGAACCGCCCATCGTCAACGGTGCCCTCCACTTCGTGCCCACAGGCGCCTGGAGCCAGTTCTTCATCCTGCCCGGTGGCAACAATGCGCTCACTGAGGGTAACTACCTCATCCGCCTCTATATGACTTCCAACAAGGAGGCTGCCGGTGTTCAGCTGACCATCCAGAACGGATGGGGTGGCGATGCTCAGAACATCACCCTGGCTGTGCCCGTCGAGGCTGGCGACAAGGTCTACGAACTGCAGTTGCCCGGTATCACCGCCGCGCCCAGTGCCAACTACGATGTAATCCTGAAGCCTCAGACGGCCGATGCAACCCTCGACGTGAAGAAGATAGAGTTCTACAAGCTCGAGTCTCCCGCTGTTGAGGTGGAGCAGGAAGTCAACTTCTACACCTACGAGGACAAGCCCGACGGCGGCTTCCCCCACTATCCCATGGGTTGCGAACCGCCCATCCAGAACGGTGCCCTCCACTTCGTGCCCACAGGCGGCTGGAGCCAGTTCTTCGTGGTGCCTGGTGGCAACAACCAACTCGACGAGGGCGACTATGTGTTCTATGTCGACATGGCTTCGGACAAGGCTGCCTCTGGCATTCAGCTCACCGTGCAGAACGGATGGGGTGGCGATGCGCAGAACTTTACTGCTGCTATCCCCGTGGAGGCAGGCCGCAAGACCTATAAGCTCCCCTTCCCGGGACTCACCGGCAGCCCCAGCAAGAACTACGACGTGATTCTGAAGCCACAGACTGCCGATGCTACCCTTGACTTCTACTCGCTGAGAGTGTGCAAGGTGGTGAAACTCAACTCTATCCCCCTCACCGACGAAGAGAAGAAGGACACCCTGACATGGGCCATGGGCCGCTGGATCAAGGGCATGATGGAAGCCTGCGACGGTAAGGTCAAGGCTTGGGATGTGGTCAACGAGGCCATCTCGGGCGGCAATCCCGACAGCGAGGGTGTCTATGCCCTGCAGCACAGCACAGGCTCTGAGGATGACAGCAACAACTTCTACTGGCAAGACTACCTGGGCGACATCGACTATGTACGCACAGCCGTGCGCCTGGCTCGTGAGTATGGTCCTCAGGACATCAAACTGTTCATCAACGACTATAACCTCGAGAGCGACTGGGACGGCAACCGCAAGCTGAAGAGCCTCATCAAGTGGATTGAGCGCTGGGAGGCCGATGGTGTGACGAAGATCGACGGTATTGGCTCGCAGATGCACATCTCTTGCTACATGAACCCGCAGACGCAGGAGAGCAAGAAGAATGCCATCGTCGAGATGCTCAAACTCATGGCTGCCACTGGCAAGCTCGTGCGTATCAGTGAGCTCGACATGGGTCTGGTCGATGCCAATGGCAACAATGTCAACACCTCCGATGTCACCGAGGAGCAGCACCATGCCATGGCAGACCTCTACCAGTTTGTCGTCTCTAAGTATCTCGAGATCATCCCTGCAGCACAGCAGTGGGGCATCTGCCAGTGGGCTGCCACCGACAGTCCCGCTAATAGCGGATGGCGTGCCAACTGTCCTATCGGACTGTGGGATTTGAACTACTACCGCAAGCACACCTATGCCGGCTTTGCCGACGGTCTGAGCGGTAAGTAAACGCATTATCCTTTGCACAGGGTAATTTTTAGAACTTTACATGTGTCGGAGCCTGAGTCTGTGAAGATTCGGGCTCTTTCATCAACTGAAAAGACCCTACCCAACCTCCCCTATGAGGGGAGGGGCGGTTACCCCTGAAGATGGAGAACAAGATTGAGTGGTAATCACACTTGTCACTTCTCACTTGTCACTTCTCACTTGTCCAAACTCCTGATACTTCTCACTCGTCACTTTTCACTAAAAAAAGTCAACATGAATACTCTATCCTTTCCCCGCATTCACAAAATGGCAAAGCTGCTATTGCCGTTGTGCCTGACCTTCTTTCTGCCTTTAGGCGCCAGCGCTGAGGTAGACCCTAATTTCTATATCTTCCTCTGTTTCGGACAGTCGAACATGGAAGGTGCTGCCCGTCCCGAAGCACAAGACCTGGTGAGTCCCGGGCCGCGCTTTCTGCTCATGTCAGCCGTCGACGACCCGCAGCGAGGTCGTAAGATGGGCGAGTGGTGCGAGGCTGTGCCGCCTCTCTGCCGTCCCAATACCGGTCTGACACCTGCCGACTGGTTCGGCCGTACGCTCGTGGCGTCCCTGCCTGAGCATATCAAGATAGGTGTCATCCATGTAGCCATCGGCGGTATCAAGATCGAGGGCTTCATGAAAGACAAGATAGCCGGCTATGTCAAGACCGAGGCCCCCGGCTGGATGAAGGGCATGCTCGAGGCCTACGACAACAATCCCTACGAGCGGCTGGTCATCCTGGCCCGCAAAGCCCAGAAAGAGGGTGTCATCAAGGGCATCCTCATGCACCAGGGCGAGTCGAACACCGGCGACCCCGAGTGGGCTGCCAAGGTACAGCGTGTCTACGATAACCTCTGTAGCGACCTGCACCTCAAGCCCGAGGAGGTGAACCTCTATGCCGGCCAGATAGTGCAGGCCGACGGCAAGGGTGTCTGCATCGGTTGTAAGAAACAGATCGACGAACTGCCGCAGACCGTCCACACCTCACAGGTCATCTCGTCGGATGGCTGCACCAACGGTCCCGACCGCCTGCATTTCGATGCCGCCGGCTACCGCGAGCTGGGCTGCCGCTACGGCGAGGCCGTCGCCCGTTTCCTGGGCTATGAGCCCGTACGTCCCCATATCGACATGCCTCAGCCCGTCCAGGTGCCCGACGATGCCGTCGTTGCCGAGACCACCATCCCAGGCAACCAGTTCCCGAAGGTAGGCAAAGACCGCCGCGCCTATTTTCGTGTGGTGGCTCCCGAGGCCCGCAAGGTGGTGCTCGACATCTGTGGGAAGAAATACGACATGCAGCCCGACGGCAAGGGCGGTTGGATGGCTGTCACCGACCCGCTGGTGGTGGGCTTCCACTACTATTTCATCAATATTGGAGGTGTCAACTTCATCGACCCCGCCACCGAGACCTTCTTCGGCTGCAACCGTCAGGCTGGCGGTATTGAGATACCCGAGGGCCCCGAGGGCGACTACTACCGTCCGCAACAGGGCGTCGACCACGGAGAGGTGCGCAGCCTCTACTATTATGCCTCGTCCACCGGTGAGTGGCGCCACGCCATGGTCTACACCCCCGCCGGCTACGACCAGAAGAAGAACATCAAGCGGCGCTACCCCGTGCTCTACCTGCAGCATGGCATGGGCGAGGACGAGACTGGCTGGAGCCGTCAGGGTCGCATGCAGCACATCATGGACAATGCCATTGCCAGCTGCGAGGCCGTTCCTATGATTGTCGTCATGGAGAGCGGCGACGTGAAGGCTCCCTTCGACTTCGCCAGTGGTGCCGACAACCGCCAGGGATTCAGCCAGTACGGTGCCTCGTTCTATCAGGTGATGATGCACGACCTCATCCCTTACGTCGACAGCCACTTCCGTACCCTTGCCGACCGTGACCACCGCGCCATGGCTGGACTGTCGTGGGGAGGCCATCAGACCTTCGACCTCGTGCTCAACCATCCCGATACCTTCGCCTGGATGGGCGCCTTTAGCGGAGCCATCTTCGGCCTTGACATCAAGACCGCCTACGACGGTATCTTCACCCGTCCCGACGAGTTCAACCGTCAGATTCACTATCTCTATCTCAGCTGCGGCAGCGAGGAGAACTTCGGCACTGAGGCACTGGTGAAAAACCTGCGCGACGCCGGCATCAAGACCGACTATTATGTCTCGCCCGGCACCCACCACGAGTGGCTCACATGGCGCCGCTGCTTCCGCCAGTTCATCCCCAAACTGTTTAAGAAGTAATGTGAGTTCGACGTAAGAAGTAGGAAGCGCACAAGTGCGATACAACGTAACAAAAAGAGCGGCTTTCAGATACAGATTCTGAGCCGTTCTTTTTTTTCTCTCCACTTATCTCTGTTCGCAAGCAAGATGGAACTCTCTTTGGGGAGATAGAGGTGAGCTTTAAGCTAACTGTTCAAATGCTAACTAACGTGAGTTCGACGAATTCACGTTAACCTGAAACCGGCAGCTCTGTAGCCCTCGTTCGTCACTAAACCTTGCTATCGCCTGACGGATAATGGCTTATGCTTGGTGACACTTGTCTTTCTGCCGTCACGATGCCTTCACCCGCATTTTGTAATCGATGCCTGATTACCCTATAACTAGTTAATCAATTAAGGTCTAATCAGGCATTAATTAGAACGTAACTAGGCATCAATTAGAGCATAATCAGGCATTAATTCGAGCATAATCAGGCATTAATTGCAATTTCCATGGAAATCAAACCTGTATCCATGATCTCTGCTGTGATTTTTGACACACAAAATAATGTTAAAGACACGGACTCGCATGCAAGATTTTTCAAAGAATCGTGTTATAATTTAAAAAGATAATATGTAGGCATATGAAAAAGATCTTCTTATTTCTGATGGGCGGTGTGCTGATGATGGCTATCGGCATGAGCAGCTGCTCGAGTAGCGACGATAACATGGACAATTCGAAAGAAGACATTGAACTGATTTTGAGTAACATAGATAAGAATACAACTTATCCCGTGTCGGAAGCGGTATGCTGGACAGATGGGTTAACGTCAAACTATAAATCCCCATCCTTCTATTGTCTTATTAATGACGCCCCTGGACTTACTAGTTTATACATCCACTACAAATACTACAACAAATTAGAGAACAGTAACAATTTCTTCCTCGAAGACATCAAGGCTGGTGACATCTTGGATTCTGACGATTTCATGGCAGAATTATTCTACCCGATGACTGCAGGATTTGATAGGCACACATTTGTTGCCACAAGCGGGAAAATACAGGTTATCGACAAAAAGGGCGAAGGAAAAAATCTAACCCTCACCCTGCAATTCAACAACCTTAGATTCACCGAGACCTCAAGCATAGAATCTGGCGCAAGGCCTCTTCCTCGACCATATAATGTAAACGGCATTATAAAGTTTGAGTACACAGAAAAAAGATAAAAAACCGAAATCATGTAACAGGGGGACTCACTTTAGTTTTTGAATGAATTTGTGGAATTCACTTCAAAAACCTGTTCCCGTGATCTATGGAGCGCAAGTATTTCGAGAGAGTTGGCTATTACGCTCTTGCTGAATGGAACGAATACTGCTATTTAACATAGACACTAGTGTTGATGCCTAATTAGGTTGCAATTAGTCGACTAATTACACTCTAATTAATGCCTAATTATATGCTAATTTGACTTATACTGATATAGG
>DEFO01000032.1 GCA_002350805.1 Prevotella sp. UBA2850 | reverse complement strand
ATGTCTGTCGGGTTTGATCCATTTTTTGATTTGAAACACTAAGATAGGTGAAAAATCTGACATTCCAAAATCCTGAGCAACTTTTTGTTGCTCAGGTACTTATAAAGAAAGTTAAACTAAAGTGCTGCGGAATTTAGGCATGTTTAGTTTGATGGCAATCATCTCACCTTTCTTGTAGCCTCTGCCGCCACGCCCGTGGGTCTTGTTGAAATGCCTGAAGAGGGCACGCCAAGCCTTCTTTGCGGTTGTCTCGCCAGTCAACTGTCTCACAGCCTCGGGTATCATCGCGTCAGCCTTCGTCTGGTCGTTCCACCGGTCTTCCACCCACAGTCCTGTATGGCCGTCCCACTGGGCCACACCAGGCGAATGCACCCATGCCACACGTCCCGGATGAATGCCGCGGCCTGTTCCGATAGGTTGATTGGGGCCGACAAACAAATGGGGAGCCTGGGCATTGAACTCTCCGAAGAACATACGGTTGCGGTTGACGGGGTCATCGAGCAGCTGGATGGTGGTAGAGGGCCCGAGGTCGGGATTCTTCCACGACCGGAGCTGCCACACCAACTTGCCGTCTTTGTCCACCTCAATAGCCTGCACCGGAGCGTTGGCTGTGTCCATCGGTACTTTGTTCCACTCGTTATACCAGTTATTGATCAGGTGCCCGCCGTTCTTCAGACGAACCGTCTTCTGGGGCTGGGTCACGCCATAGTCGACCGTATTCAACTCCCACACCGTCTTTCCCTGACGGGTGATTTCCTGTATCTTTCCTTTGCGGCCCGTAATCAGCAGATTACCCGTCTTAGGCATTTCCTGAACCGACCAGGGCAGGAAACCCGTCCATCGGTCCACCTCTTTGCCCTCGCTCGTGTACTCGTGGATGCAGCCCATTGCCATGTTGGCCACGAGCAGCGTACCACGAGAGGAGAGACGAGCATTGCGGAACTGGCCATGCACAGAGCCTTTCTCCGATATGGGCAACTCGAACTCGCGGACGATACGTGTCGACGGAATCTCCATGACCACAGCCTTGGCGGGCTTGCCATTCTGCACAAATACCACATGAGTGCGCCCTATGGGTTGCACGGTATGTATCTCTGTACCTTCTGGAGCAGCATAGCTCCATACTGTCTGGTAGTCTTGTGTCACCTCTGCCACACCATATTGATGGGCGATGAGTATATGGCCATCGTTCATCAGCACAGCATCGCTGATTTCTCCACGCCCTTGTTTGTTTTCGTAAGCCCATTGCACTTGTCCGTCTTTGACCATAAACATTCGCATGCGCTTACTCTGCCCGGCATAAAAGAAATTGTGACGGTCCAGCTGGCTGGAGACATCTTGTGCCGTGGCTGCCATCGAACACAGAAGCAGCAAAAGTAATTGTAACTTTCTCATATCTCTATTCTACTTGGTATTAACGCCACAAAGATAGCCTGGAAACGTCTTTGAGAACTGTTATTTTCATACAAAAAACACGTAAAAATGTCCGGATAGCGCAAAAAAGCACAAGCTCATGATGCATGATCCGCCAGCAAGGCTTCAACGAGTTGCTCAATGTCAGCACGGGCTGGTTTTCCCGTGGCAGTAAATGGTATGCGGTCGGTATGCACATAGTGCCGGGGGCGCCAATAGGTTGGCAGATGCTGCTCGCATACCGTACGCAATGCCGCAGAGTCAGCCGCCTGGGTGAGTAGCACCACTGTCTCGCCAAACTTAGTGTCGCGGCACTTGGTGATGACAAAGGGCGCTCGGATGTGCGGGCGCAGCAGCCGCTCCACCTCTTCTATCTGTATCTTGATGCCACCGGAGCAAATCACGTTATCGCGCCGGCCGATGATGCGGAAGTGCCGTCCGTCGGCCGACAACTCTGCAATGTCGTGAGTGGTCAGGCGGCCGGCAGTCACTAACGGGGCATCTATCACCAGGCAATGGTCTGCATCCAGACTCACCTCCACGTGGTCAAGAGGCGTATACCACTCACTCGCACCGTTGCCACTGAGCCGGCGCATGGCAATGTGGGAAAGCGTTTCGGTCATTCCATAGGTGCTCCAAACGGCATGGGGGAAGCGTTTCAGCTCCTGAGCCAGCCCATCGTCGATGGCACCGCCGCCAATAATCAGGTGGCGAATGGCCATCAGCCGCTCACGCTCGGCAGGCACCTGCAGCGAATTGTAGACCTGCATGGGCACCATGGCGACAAAATCGCATGAGAAAGGGGAATCAACCGCTGCGAGCGAATCCTGAGTTGAGACATGGGGCACAGATGCCAGCGGATGACCAGTGGGTTCGACGACCGTAAGACGAAGGCTACGAATGAGCGAGCGGACAATCATCATCTTGCCCGCAATAAAGTCGGGCGACATGCACAACAGGGCTGTGTCGCCCGGCGTCAAGCCCAGGAAATCGCAAGTGATGCGGGCGCTGGCCTCCATTCTCCGCTTCTCCACCCACATCTGTTTCGGCACACCTGTGGAGCCACTGGTATGCACCGACACATATTCGCTGTCGTTATTCCACTCGCTGATAAACTCTTCTGCCGTCATCTGCCGTTTCTCTGATGTTAGTCAACACTTCCAACGCTTCGCTGTCCTTCCCCTTCATTCCGCTTTGGTCACCCACAATTGCTCGCCCCGCACCTCCAGCGGCATGGCGATATTGTCGGTGAACAACTGTCCGGTGCCAAGCCCTTGTGGCATGGTGATATGACTGCCATAGACATCGGCGGAAAACTGGGCGATGGCATTCAGTCCCACATTACTCTCCAGGGCGCTCGTCATCCAGCTCTTGATGCCCCGCTCGCCAGCCAGTCTGATCCACTCGCGGCAGCCTTGCATTCCTCCGTGCAACGAAGGCTTCAGAATGATATAGTGGGGTTTGATGATGTCGAGCAACTGTATCTTCTGCTCCGTCTGGTTCACACCTATCAGTTCCTCATCGAGCGCTATAGGCAGCGGGGTCTCACGGCAGAGCTCTGCCATATCGCCCCACTCGCCGGCACGGATAGGTTGCTCGATGCTGTGAAGGTCTAACTGCGAGAGCTGCACGAGTCTGTCGAACGCCTCATCGAAGGTGAATCCGCCGTTGGCGTCGACACGTATCTCCACGTCATCCTCGCTATATCTGCTACGTATGTGGCGAATCAAATCCATCTCCTGGTCAAAGTCGATGGCTCCTATCTTGATTTTAATGCAATGGAAGCCCTGGCGCAACTTCTCCTCCAAACGGGCCAGCATCTCGTCGTGGGTGCCCATCCACACCAGTCCGTTCATGGGGATGCCCTCCTCGCCGCGGCTGAAGGCGTTGTCGAAGAGCACATGGCTCCCTCCTGCCCGCAGGCTCAACAGGGCGGTCTCCAAACCGAAGCACATCGACGGATAATGGCGAAGTTCCTCATTACAGAGTGTTCCCGTGCGCTCCAATTCATCGCAGAATATCCTGAGCACCTGCTCGTAGTCGGGTATATCGTCGCAACTCAACTTGGGCAGAGGGGCACACTCGCCGATGCCCGTATGTTGTCCGTCACTAATCTCCACCATCCAACTCTTGCGGATGGTGTAAATGCCACGCGAAGTGCCTGCGGGCTGCTTGAAGTGGAACGTCCGCTCCTTGATGTCTATCTGATACGCCATGCTGTTCTGTTGCTTTGTATGTACTGATGTCAACGCTGTCTGCGAGGATATATAAATAGGTATATGCCTTCCATCGCTCCGCCGGGAAAGCTGCTCCACGACTCCAGAGGGCTGCTCTAGAATGCTGGAGGGCTACTCTGGAAAGCCAGAGGGCTACTCCAGAGCGCTGGAAGGCTCTTTCATGCCACTAGGGCAATTTCGGGTATTTCGAGAAGTCGGGCTTGCGCTTTTCCAAGAAAGCCTTTCCGCCCTCCTGGGCCTCATCGAGGAAGTAGTAGAGCATGGTGCAGTCGCCCGCCAGTTCCTGAATACCGGCCTGTCCGTCCAGTTCGGCGTTCAGACCCGCCTTGATCATGCGCAAAGCCAACGGCGAGCGTTCCATCATCACCTCAGCCCACTCCACGCATTCGTCCTCGAGGCGCTCGAGGGGCACCACCTTGTTCACGAGTCCCATGCGCTCGGCCTCCTGAGCGTTGTACTGGCGGCAGAGGAACCATATCTCACGCGCCTTCTTCTGTCCCACGATACGGGCGAGGTAGCTGCTGCCGAAACCGGCATCGAACGAACCCACCTTGGGGCCTGTCTGTCCGAAAATGGCATTCTCGCTGCAGATGGTCAGGTCGCAAACCAGGTGGAGCACATGGCCGCCGCCGATGGCATAGCCATTGACCATCGCTATCACGGGCTTGGGCAGCCGCCGTATCTGCATCTGCACATCGAGCACGCTCAGACGGGGCACGCCATCCTCGTCCACATAGCCGCCACGGCCTTTCACGTGCATGTCGCCGCCCGAGCAGAAAGCGTGTTTCACGTCTTCCAGCCGCTTGCCCTCCGGCACTTCCGACATGGCACCCGTGAGCAGCACCACATTGATACTCGCCATCTCTCGACACATGCTGAAAGCCTGACTCAGCTCCAGTGTGGTCCTGGGAGTGAAAGCGTTGCGGTAGCGCGGACGGTTGATGGTGATCTTAGCGATACCATGATACTCTTCGAACAGGATTTCCTCGAAATCCCGAATCTTTTTCCATACTCTTTTATCCATAATTATGATGTGTTTTGCAATTTGACAGGTGCAAAGATACAAAAAATTGAGAATAATTTCGTATCTTTGCAACCAGAAATCACTCATTAACCTTTTTCTCCTATGCTTCAAGTCCGTTGCAAGAACAACCATATCACGAAGAGCTTCCCCGAGGGAACCTCATTGCTCGACGTTTACCAAGCCTATGCCGATGAGCTGCAGATGCCCTACCCCGTGGTTTCGGCCAAAGTGAACAACACCTCACAGGGACTTAAGTTCCGGCTCTACCAGAACCGCGATGTTGAGTTTCTCGATGCCCGCGAGGGGTCCGGACGGCGCGTCTACGTGCGCTCTCTCTGCTTCGTGCTCTACAAAGCCACCAGCGACCTCTTCCCCGGCAGCAAGCTCTTCATCGAGCACCCTCTCTCGAGAGGCTACTATTGCAACTTCAAGAAGAAAAACGGCGAGGGCCTCACCGACGATGATGTGCAGCGCATCTGCCAGCGCATGCAGGAGATTATCGACCTCAACATGCCTTTCCGCCGCAACGAGGCCACCACAGAAGAGGCCGTGCGCATCTTTGCCGAGCGTGGTTTCTCCGACAAGGTGAAACTGCTCGAGACCAGCGGACAAATCTACAGCGACTACTACACCCTGGGCGAGACCGTCGACTATTACTACGGGCCGCTGCTGCCTACTGCAGGCTACTTGAAGGTGTGGGGACTCGAGCATTATAAAGACGGACTGCTGCTGCGCGTTCCCGACAAGAACAACCCGTTGAAGCTGGCCGAGAAGGTCGACATGCCTAAGACCTTCGCGATGTTTGCCGAGAAAGTGAAGTGGGACATCATCATGCGCCTGTCGAATGCGGGCGACGTCAACAAAGCCGTGCTCAAGGGCTATGCCTCCGAACTCATACAGGTGAGCGAGGCCCTGCAGGAGAAAAAGATTGTTCAGATTGCCGAGGAAATCGACCGGCGCTTCCGCGCTGACAAAGACCCCATCCGCATCGTGCTCATCACCGGCCCCTCCAGCTCGGGCAAGAGCACTTTCTGCAAACGACTCTCCGTGCAGCTGCTGGCTTGCGGCCTGCGCCCCTACTCGTTCTCCACCGACGACTATTTCGTCAACCGCGTCGACACACCGAAGCTGCCCAATGGCGACTACGACTTCGACAACATCAAGACCGTCGACTGCGAACTGCTCGAAAACCACCTCATGCGCCTCATGAATGGCGAACGGGTGGAGATTCCTGAGTATAACTTCGTCACAGGGAAACGCGAGTTCAACGGTAAGAAACTGAAACTGACCAACGACAGCGTACTCATCATCGAGGGCATCCATGCACTCAACCCCATCCTCACCCAGCACATCCCCGACGCGGCTAAGTTTAAAATCTATATCTCAGCGCTTACCAGCATCTCTCTCGACGACCACAACTGGATTCCCACACGCGACAACCGACTGCTGCGGCGCATCATCCGTGACTACAACAAAGGTGCCTTTACCGCACAGCAGACCATCAGTCAATGGAAGAACGTCTGCGAGGCTGAGGAGCAATGGATATTCCCTTTCCAGGAGACTGCCGACGTGATGTTCAACTCCGCGCTGAACATCGAGTTTGCCGTGCTGCGCACACATGCCGAAGTCATTCTCTCGTCGGTGCCCAAGAACTGTCCCGAGTATTCTGAGGCCCACCGCCTGCTGAAGTTCATCCATTACTTCATCCCTGTGAGCGACAAAGAGATACCGCCCACGAGCATCATGCGAGAGTTTGTCGGTGGCTCCAGCTTTAAGTATTAGTTCCCTCATCACTCCCATAGCACCCAAATTATTCCCATAGTTCCCAAATTATTCTCATAGTTCCCATAACAAAAGAAGCAGGCAACCACCTGCTTCATTTGTCATTTCTTTAGATTTCTCAATTCCGAATAGTATCTTCTATATTCTTTTGCGTCGGCCTCTGCGTCGGTCAGCACTTCCAATACCACAGGGCGTTGGCTCTCCATCGTCAGCAACTGGTCAGTAGCCTGCCGCATCTCTTCCATTGTCCTGGCGCTGAGGTAGACCACATCGTTCTGCCGACAAATACCCTCGGCTGTGGCATGGTGGCTGGCAGCCACATAGCTGTCGCGGGCACCACTCTGCTCCAGTCCGCGCAACAGATGGAAAATGCCGCCCTTGCCATTGTTCAACAGCAGAATACGCAGGTTGCCCCGCAGATTTGTGTTCCACAAGGCGTTCTGGTCGTAGAAGAAGCTCAAGTCGCCCGTCACACAATACACGCGCTCGTCGGCAACCACGGAAAAGCCCGCAGCCGTCGACAATGAACCCTCGATGCCGTTTACTCCCCTGTTGCACCACACTCTATGATGCGCAAACATATTAGCAAGACGGATGGCAGTGCTGTTGGCGTAGTGAACACTACCCTCGCCCACGTGCTGCTCGAAATACTTCACCGCAGCTATCTGCGAGTAGCCCGGCTCAAAACCATCGGCGTACCGCCGGATACGCTGCAACAGCTCATCCCACAGCTGCACAAACGGGTGGGGCTGTTGCTCCATCGCAAACCGCACCTGGTCGACGGCCACAGCGGCATCGCCTTCTATCACCTTCGTCAGGTTCATAAACGTGTCGGTCACCGCTCCGCTGCCATTCACCACCCAGGTTTCCCTGGCCTTGCGCAAATAGCGCTTCACACGTTTGCTCACAATCGAGCCGCCCACGTAAACCACAAGGTCGGGCACGTAGCGCTCATCGTCGCCCACCAGCCATACAGCCTCATCCAGTCCGCTGTTCATCGGCTGACCCGCCATCAGCATCGGGCGGCGCGCATACATCACCGACCTCACCAGATGGGTCAGCGTACCTGCCGACATGTCAGACGCTATCAATTCTATCTTCCGCTCGTCGGGCAACTGTTCCACCGTAAACTCGAACAGTGGCTCACTGATAGGCACATTGATGTGCACCGGACCGCACCCACCATGAGCTGTCTCGAGCAAAGCCTCGTTCACCAGCCGGTTGCAGTACCACCGGCTCTCGTCGTCAGCCGGTTCAGGCAGGCTCACCGCCTTTCTGACGAAGCGACCCAGCGCATCACCCTGAGGCAGCGTCTGCCCGTCCAGCTGGTCAATCCATTGTGGGGGTCTGTCGGCTGATACCACCACCATGGGCACCTGCTGATAAAAGGCTTCGGCCACGGCAGGAGCCACATTGAGCAATGCCGTCCCGCTCGTCACACAAACCACCACAGGCTGCCCTGTCGACTGAGCCATGCCTAGTGCATAGAACCCCGCCGAACGCTCGTCGGTGACGGCGTAGCAACAGATATCAGGGCACTCGTTCAGGTTATGCACGATGGGGGCATTCCTACTGCCCGGACATACCACCGCATGACGCACGCCATGACGCACAAGCAGGGCCGTCAGGATATTCACATTCTCTTTATTGCTATACATGGCCGCGAAGATACAAAAAAAAGGAGAGAAAGAAAAGAAAACAAACATGTTTAAACTATTTTAATCAATAGATTAAACCTATTGTTCTTCGCCTATTTCGGTAATAAAATAGGGAGAGGAATGAGCATTCTCACTCCTCTCCCACTTATTCCAGAGAACTGTCACATGCCGCTAGGGCTGGCTGAACAACTCGTCGAGATAGGTGTAGAAGGCTGGGCTCTCACCAATGACTGAACGGGCGATGCGCCCTTGCGGGTCGATGATAATCTTGGTGGGATAGCCGGTAATGCCAAACTGACGGGTCACATCGTTTTCGTCTTTCTTGTTGTAAACGTGCAGCCAGGGTATCTGATGCTTGGCCACTGCATCTTTCCACTTCTCCTTTGTGTCGTTACAGTCTACGCCGAGTATCTCCATGCGGTCTTTGTATTTCTCGTAGTACTTCTTCATTTCGGGCAGCCCCTTGATGCACCATCCGCACCATGAGCCCCAGAAGTCGAGCACCACGTACTTGCCGCGCAGTGACGACAACGAGAGAGGCTGGCCGTTGATATCCTCGAGGGTGAAGTCCTTTACCTCCAAGCCGGGTGCCTGCAGTTGTGCGGCGCGCTGCTGACGCTCCATCTGAGCCTTGATCATATCGTAGAGAGGCTGGTAGAGGGGTTTCATGCGGCCTTCGCGCACCTCAGCGGAGAGCATGTCGAGATAGTTGTCCCACTGCTGGGGATTGATGCTCTCGAGATAGGCCACCGTAGGCTCGTAGTCAGGATGGTTCTTGGCAAAAGCCATCAGGGCTTCCTCGCGCTGTGCCCTGCCCTCCCTGCCCCCGAAGGGCTTCAGGAGTGCTTCCATCTCTGCATACTGCTGATAGAACTGACTACCGCCTATGCTATAGTCCGTTAGAGAGCCGTTCAACTGGAGGGTCTCGCCAGGCACACCAATGAGCTTGATGCTGGCACGAGGACCTCCTGGTCTTTGGGGTGCTGCCGGCCGTCCTGGAGAACCGCCTGCCTTCAAGGCTCTGAGATAGAGGGTGACTGGTTGGCTGAGAGGGATGGAACAATTGATTTTCCCTTTTTTCAGGGCAATGGTGTCAGTCGTTCCCGTGCGCATGTCGGTCATCATAGTGACCACCACGGCATCGCCAAAGCCCTGCAGTTTTCCCTTGATGCGCAACACCCCATGATCGGCGGCCTGCAGGCCTGTGGACAGCGCACAGGCGATAAGAGTGAATAATAGTTTTCTCATTGTACGTCTAGTTTGTGGGGGTTACGGTTTGCTAAAATCTACTTGCTCGCCCTTGAGTGAGCGGATGAGCTTGGGCATCACAGCTGTCAAGTTGCCCGACAGCATCATGTTGCCAGCACGGGTCTGGCGCTCGCGACGGCCACTCTGCAGATCGTCGTAGCGCTGCTGCAGCAGGGCAGCTGCCCGCTCGCGGACGGCCATATCCTGACACTGCATCAGGGGATTCATCCACTTGCAGAGCTCTATGTCGGTCACATCGAGCGACGGATGGTGGAAGAACTCCTCGCAACGGCTGACATAGGCAGTCCAGTCTTTCTGGCGTTTGGCCAACTCTATCAAGACATTGAGGCGGTACTCGTCGGCATGGGCCACCTGACAGTCGCGCATGGCATCGACCCACTGTTGAAACCGTACCTCGTCGAGGGTGACCACTCCATCGTGCTCGTTGATGAGGTCGCGACCGTAGTAGCTCCACATATTGCGCAGTTTCATGTCGACGGGCACATCGCCCATAACCTGCCTGAGAGCCTCGGGATGGCGGGTGACATAGAGGGCGGCAGGATGGAGGGGATTGCTGAGATGGCTCATAAACACCCGGCGCAGCTGCTCGTCGCTGACAAAGGTCTCTGCCTTGTCGCGCAGCAGTTCCTCGGCAATTAGGTTGCACTGCTCGCGCTTATTAGATTTCGACACTACGCCCAGATACTCGAAGAGAAAGGCCTCGCTACGCTCACCGGCTTCCCAGCGCTTTGTATAGGCATCGACGCCCTTGTCGACGCTGGCATCCTTGACCCGCTGAATGAACTGGTCGGCATCGCTGCCTCCAAGGAAGCGGCCCAGCTCCTGCCCACGGCTATTGAAAACGATGAAGGTGGGATAGGCAGAGACCTCCCATTTCTTGCCCAGCTCTGGACCCTCGCCTTTCTCCATGTCTATTTGCAGACTGACGTAAGAGGGGTTCATGAACGAGCCTACCTTCGGCTGGGGGAACACCTCGCGGGCCATCATCTTGCAAGGACCGCACCACGAGGTGTAGCAGTCGACGAAAATGAACTTGTTGGAGGAGAGGGCTTTCTGAACAGCCTGGCGGAACTGGGTTCCCGCAGGCTCGAAGACGATGCCCTGCCCTGCCGTTTGCGCCGGAGCACAGAGGCAGAACAGCAGGGACACCATCAGCATTGTTGATCTTCTCATGGTTCTAATTATAATATTGTAAACATTGGGAAGGTAATCATACGCACTGGCATTAACGCTCCATAGCATACTTCCAGCACATGCTCTTCACCTTACCGGGAACCGTATAGACCTTCGGCTCGCCCAAGAGTGCACCACTGGCAGGATTGATCTCGTACTCGTAGAACTTACCCTCCTTCTTGCTCTCGTTCCATGTGGCGATGTGCAGAATGCGGTTGGCATAAGGCAGGATGCCTGCCATGGCTATCACACGGTAGTAGAACTTCTGCAGGGCAATGCATGTGACCTCCTCGCCGCTGTCGGGTGCCGTCCAGAGAGTGGTGGCAGTGGTTGACTGGTTGTAGGCAAGGTTATAGACTTTGTTGCCTGAGCCATAGAGCACATACTGTCCCTGCATGGCGGCTGCCATCGTGGTGGCGTTGGCAATGCCGGGCGAGGCGGTGATGTTGTAAAGGCCTGTTCCCAGATTAGGAAGATTGATGTTCGACGTCAGGCCGAAGTTAGCCTCGGCAAGATAGTATTCGCTGCCTTTCTTAAAGAACAGAAAATCGTTGAACATAGCACCGCCGAAATCGCCCATCCACAGTTCCATACCGACATTGTTGACATCGAAGGCTGCGGTGGGTGCCTGTGCTGCAAATGACGTGAAGCTGACACCACTGCGCGGTGCCACAAGGAAACGCTGGTTGGTCTGGTCGTAGACGACTGCGTCATAGCTGGCTGCACGTGTGGCACTGGCCCAGTTAGCCAACTTGCCATAGTCGCCGCTTTTGGCCACGCCAAAGAAGTTGTTGCGGCTGCCCATGAACGAGGTGACATACACCTTATTGTCGTTGACAAGAGTCTCGCCCAGCACTGCTGCTCCAGCAGGACCATAATAGTTGAAGTCGTAGTTGGCAGGCTCCTCGTAGAAGAGGTTGCCGAAGGTGGTGTTCTTCTCGAAGGTGTTATGGCTGACACCTGCATACTCCTTATTAGTGAAAATCATCACAATGTCGCCCTGCGCCAGGTTGGCCACGGTGTGATGGATACAACGGGGCTCACCGTTGAGGTGGCGGTTGTTAGAAGCTTTGTAGAGGTCCCAGAACTCACGGTTCTTGATGATGTTGTTCTTGGTCCACTCGTTGACCACCAACCCGACGTCAGACTGTCCTGGTGCGTCGGCACACTCGTAGAGCAACAGCCATCCAGCACTGATAGACTCTTCGATGGTCAGCTGTGTCTGCATATAATACTCCACACCGTCGTTGCGGTTTCTCACCGTCAGATGCAGGGCGTAGTCGCCACCGCCGCGGGTAATCTGCGCGTCGAGCTTGCGTGAGGTCGACAAGGTATCGATGGTGTAATCGACACCCACACCGGTATGTGTCGTGTAGAGAGTCCACAGATAATCCAATGGAGCCTCGTCACCCACGACCTGCTTACCCTGATAAGTGACCTTGGGGTCAATAGTGAGGGTGTCGAAGCGCGAGATGATGTATTTCTCGAGAATATTGTCGCCGGGCTTCTCCACCTCTACCACCTCGAGATCGGTATAGTCGTAGTTGCCCTTATCGTCATAGCACGACACACAGGTGAGGGCCAAGGCCATTGTGGCAGCAAAAAATATTTTCTTCATATCATGTCCTCCTTTTCTTTAGAATGTAACAACAGTTCCCGTCTCGTCGGTCAATGGCGTGGCATGGGTGGCGTTATAGTCGTCGAGAGCCTGACGCATCTTGTCGGCCAGGAACAAAGCATAGTTGTAGGATACGGTATTGGCAGCCTCATCGTAGGGCACCGTGGCACGATAGTCGATGTGGAAATCCATCATGCCCAGAATCTGTATCATGAACTGATACTTCACCCTGCTGTACACCCCGAAGATGCCTGCATAGGCCATTCTAGGATATACGGCGGCATCCCACTCGGCGGGTTTGGCCAGATAGTTTTTCAGCACGATGGTGAGCGCACTGAGCTCGCCGGCCCCCGTCTGGAACGTGTTATTCTCTTTCACACGGAAGCGGATGCGCCCGTCGTTGACTGAGAAGGCGCTGGCATCACGGAGCTTCGACGTGTCGAAGTCGATGGTGTCGGAAATCTGCACGGCCCCGGCGGGAATCACATAGTTGCGCAGTGAGTAGCTGCCCTCGGCCAACTGGAGGTCTCCCTCGAAAGCCTCCAGCTCGAAGGGACGGTCGAAGTCAACGGGCATGCCAGCCACACGGGCATGGAACACAAGGAATCCCTTGTCGACCGAGTAGGAGTAGTTGTAGATGGTGCTGTCGGCAGCGATGGATGCCGTACCCACCCAGATGTTCAGCGCCGTGGTGTCGGTGTCGTAGACAGATACCTCTTCTTTGCTGCACGATGCCAGCAGCGGAAGAAGAAGAGCCAGGCACAAGCACGCCAGGGCGTTTTTCTTATCACTGAATATAGAATAGAATGTCATTTTCATGTTAGTATTCTTTTGAATGATTCACACGGAATGTATGTCTCTCCACCCCTCATCGATTGGCCTGTCTTTGTGCGGCAGTAGTCTCGCTTTGCGGCAGTGGGAACGTATAGCCTTTCAGGGCGACCACATCGGCATCGGTGCCGATAATGCTCTCGCGGTTGAGGCGCTTATAGAGGAAGAAGAGTTGTCCCTCGCCAATGAGCTCACGACGGTACTCGCGAACGAGCTCGGAATAGAAGTCGTCGGGGTTGGCATCGAGGGCGGGCACGTTACGCGCGGCACGCAGCGCATTCAGGGCGGCCAGTCCGCTACCTGTGCTACGGAAGTCGCATTCGGCTTTGATGAGATACATCTCGGCCACGCGCAACAGCGGCATCTTGTTGGTGTAGTAGGAATCACCGCCCGAGGGTGTGAACTTCTGCAGATAGCGGTAATCAATCTGGTCAGCATAGGTGCTGTTCCTGAAGAGGTAGAGATAGCGGTAGTCGGCCGTCTGATTGTCATAGTATTCCTGCAGGTTCTGCTGGTCAAGCGAGAAGTTGCTCGAGCTGTACTCCACATTGAAGTAAGTGTCGGCCAGTGTCTGCAGGTTCACGTTGTTAAGCGCAAAGAGCTGCTCTGTGGCCAGCGAGTTGTCCTCGCCATTCATCATCATACTATAGTCGGCCCAGGGGAAGGCTTCGGAGTTGATGACCACATTGGCGGCAGCCAGAGCCTTGTCGTACTCTTTCGTCCACATGTACACACGTGCCTGCAGGCCCTTCACGGCATAGTAATTCAGGTGCATCTGACGGTTCATCAGATAGCCGTTGTCTGTCATCTCAGAGATTTCCTCACCTGTCAGGATGGGGTCGACCCTCAGCAGTTCCTCAGCAGCATTGAGGTCGTCGATGACTTTCTGTGCCACTTCTCTGACCGTCAGCTGGGGCGACACCTCGTAGCTCATCACCGTGACATAGGGGATGGCAGGCATCGACGCATTCACCTCACAGCTCACGCCGAAGCAGCGCAGCAGGTCGAAGTGCAGGAAAGCACGCAGGGCCAAGGCCTCGCCCTTGATGATGTTGTAGTTGTTGGCAGTGAACACCTGCTTGTCGGCATCGATATGTGCCAGAATGTTGTTGGCATTGGCAATGGCATTGTAGTTGTTCTGCCAGATAGCTGCCGTGATATTGGTGGGCACGGTGCCGGAATAGTCGTATTCGGGCATGTCGCCGTAGCTCGCCGAGGGGTAGTTCACCCACTCATGAGCCAGCACGCCCATGGCCCCGAAGGTCATCTCCTTGGCATAAGTAGCGGAAGAGACCATCGACGAGTAGACACCTGCCAATGACTCTTTATATCCCCGCTCATCGCTGAACAGTTCGTCGGACTCCACCTGCGAGTTGGGCTGAACCGAAAGCCAGTCGTTGCACGACATGAAAAGCAATGAGTGAAAAGTGAGCAGTGCTGCGCTGAGCAGCCAGCCGCCTTTCTTATATATATTCTTTTTCATCATAATTGTCTGTTATCGTTATTCGATTGTTCATTAGAATGTTGCCGACAGAGAGAACGCAAATGTGTGGGCATAGGGATAGTCGAGGCCACGCTCTGCCTTGATGGTAGAGGCATGGAACACATCGTTCATGTAGAAGTGTTTGAGAACTTTATAAGTATCTGTAACACAGGTAGAAACGAATATGCCCTGAAGTTGAAAGGTACAAAAAAGTGCAATTTGCAATTTGCCGTTTCTGGTGCCAAAGCAAGCAGTTTTTCTATCATTAGAGCAATATAAGATTTAACAATTCGTTAAGATTATTTAACAGACGAATTTTAGTCATTTTGAGCTATTGGCAACTTTGGTGAGCAAAGACAAGACTTTTAGCCAGTCAAAAGAGAGAAGATAAATCATCAAAATGGGGGCATTTGTACCGACCTTGTACCTCGGTTGCGCTAAGTAACTGTGTGACAAGGTCGGTTAATAATTCAAAGTCAACGAATGACACAAAAAATGTGCTGTCAATTGTATCAATGTTTATGTGTCACCAGACAGATAATCTTTGGTACAAATTGGTTAAAAAGGTCGGGAAAAGAAAGGTTGAGGTGACACTTTGAGGCAATAATGAAGTAAAAATAGGTGTGTTCACCTTATTTAATATGGCAAGTTATCTGTAATTGGTGGAAAAGTTGTAACTTTGCAGCGCAAAGTTTGTAAAACAGCAGAC
>DEFO01000014.1:24003-24134 GCA_002350805.1 Prevotella sp. UBA2850 | reverse complement strand
GACCGCGACTACTATCTGGAGCGCCGCTATCCCGCCTTCGGTAACCTCGTTCCCCGCGACGTGGCCTCTCGTGCCGCCAAGGAGCGTTGCGACAAGGGCTTCGGCGTGAACAATACCGGTCTGGCTGTGTT
>DEFO01000014.1:0-23968 GCA_002350805.1 Prevotella sp. UBA2850 | reverse complement strand
GTGTTCCTCGACTTCTCTGAGTCGATCAACCGCCTGGGCCTCGACCAGATCATGCAGCGCTACGGCAACCTCTTCGAGATGTACGAGGAGATTACCGACGTGTTCCCCGGCGACGTAGCCAACGAGATCAACGGTGTGAAGTACTACAAGCCCATGATGATCTATCCCGCCATCCACTACACCATGGGTGGTATCTGGGTCGACTACGAGCTGCAGACCTCTATCAAGGGCCTCTTCGCCATCGGCGAGTGCAACTTCTCCGACCACGGTGCCAACCGTCTGGGCGCATCGGCACTCATGCAGGGTCTGGCCGACGGTTACTTCGTATTGCCTTACACCATCCAGAACTACCTGGCCGACCAGGAGGTATGGCCGCGCATCTCTACCGACCTGCCTGAGTTCGACGAGGCCGAGAAGGGCGTAGAGAAGGAAATCGACCGTCTGATGGGCATCCAGGGTAAACGCTCTGTTGACTCCATCCACAAGGAACTCGGCCACATCATGTGGGAGTATGTCGGTATGGGACGTACCGCCGAGGGTCTGAAGACCGGTCTGAAGAAGATGCACGAGCTGGAGAAGGAGTTCGACACCAACCTGTTCGTTCCTGGAAAGAAGGAAGGACTCAACATCGAGCTCGACAAGGCTATCCACTTGCGCGATTTCTTCACCATGGGTCAGCTCGTGGCATTCGATGCCCTCTCTCGTAATGAGAGCTGTGGCGGTCACTTCCGCGAGGAGTATCAGACCGAGGAAGGCGAAGCCAAGCGCGACGACGAGAACTACTTCTACGTAGGCTGCTGGGAGTACAAGGGCAAGGGCAACGAGCCTGAGCTCATCAAAGAGCCGCTCGAGTATGAGGCAATTAAGGTACAGACACGTAACTACAAAAATTAATTATCATGGCTAAGAATATTTCATTTACAATAAAGTTCTGGCGTCAGAACGGACCGAAGGAGAAGGGACACTTCGATACCCATGAGATGAAGAACATCCCCGACGACACCTCATTCCTCGAGATGCTGGATATCCTCAATGAGGAACTCATCAACGAAGGCAAGGAGCCCTTCGTGTTCGACCACGACTGCCGCGAGGGTATCTGCGGTATGTGCTCGCTCTACATCAACGGTACACCGCACGGAAAGACCGAGCGCGGAGCCACCACCTGCCAGCTCTACATGCGCCGCTTCAACGATGGCGACGTCATCACCGTTGAGCCCTGGCGCTCGGCAGGCTTCCCCGTCATCAAAGACTGTATGGTAGACCGCGGTGCCTTCGACAAGATCATCCAGGCCGGTGGCTACACCACCATCCGCACGGGCCAGGCCCAGGATGCCAACGCCATCCTCATCCCCAAGGAGAATGCCGACGAGGCAATGGACTGCGCATCTTGCATCGGCTGCGGTGCATGCGTTGCCGCTTGTAAGAACGGCTCTGCCATGCTCTTCGTCAGCTCGAAGGTCAGCCAGCTGGCACTCCTGCCTCAGGGCCGTCCCGAGGCTGCCAAGCGCGCCAAGGCCATGATGGCTAAGATGGAGGAGCTCGGTTTTGGTAACTGCACCAACACCCGTGCCTGCGAGGCCGTCTGCCCGAAGAACGAGTCTATCGCCAATATCGCCCGCCTGAACCGCGAGTTCATCAAGGCTAAGTTGGCCGACTAATTAACAGATAATTAAAAGGGAGTACCACGGGAGTTTCTTTTGTGGTACTCCTTTTTATTATATGTTAGTGGTACTCCTTTTATTATAAATAATGGTAGGAAACAGAGAAGACGGCCACGATGGTTCTGGGAAGCCGCGATGCGAGACCATACACAACCAGCACCGCCGGTCATATTGGCACGACTACCGCCAGCGGGGCCTCTACATGGTTACCATGGTCATTGATGGTCGTAAGCGCCTTTTTGGCAACATTGCCGGGCGTGCTAACGGCAGGCCGGGGACAGATGAAGCCCCACATGTCATGCTGTCGGCATTAGGGCGGTGTGTGCTGGAAGAAGAGGTGCCGAAGATTCATCGCTATTATCCTGAGGTGGAGGTATGGAGGGTAGCGATCATGCCCGACCACATCCATCTGCTTCTGATGGTGCGCGAAACGCTACGCGACGGCAAGCACTTGGGGATGGTGGTGCGAGGCTTTAAGACAGGCTGCTCGCGGGCCTGGTGGCGGTTGCAGGATGAAGCCGCTCTTGGTGGAAAAGCACCAAGCACAACAGCAGGCAAGGAAGCCCCAAGCACAGCAGCAGGCAAGGAGCCCCCAGGCGCAGCAGCAGGCAAGGAAGCCCCAGGTACAGCAACAGGCGGAAATGCCCCAGGCGCAGCACTGGTGCCCAAGGCATCTCCCTTGGGAAAGGAGCAGCTGCGCCCCGTGCTTTTCGAGAAGGGCTACCACGACCGCATCATCAACCGCCCGGGAATGCTTGAGAACATCAAGCGGTACATGCAGGAGAACCCTCTTCGTGCCCGCATCCGTGAAGAGTGCCCCAAGCTGATGGAGCGCCAGCTGCACCTATGGATAGGTGGCCGCGAATATGCTGCTTTCGGCAACCTTTTCCTACTCAAGTTCCCTATCAAGGAACAGGTGTTTTTCCACCGCCGAGACCCAAGGACAGGACAGCCCACCGAACAAACCGACGACTATCAGAGGGAGCACGACCGCCTGTTGCGTCTTGCCGAGGAAGGCACGGTGCTTGTCACACCGGGCATTTCAAAGGGCGAGAGCCTGGTGGTCAGCGACGCCCTTGATGCCCGTCTGCCGTTGATTCTTTTACAGAAAGAGCCTATCAGCGAATACTGGAAACCACCGCAGCGTCGTTTCTATGCCTGTGCTGCAGGCCATCTGCTCATCCTTTCCCCATGGGTGGTTGACGGGACTTCCGACTACTCCCGCTTTCATCAGCTCAACGCCTATGCCCGGGAGATATGCGAAGCCACCGAAATGCGTATCCTGAACTATTCAGTCTTGAATCGTTGTTGATTTCAGGATGAGACAACGGATATTTAGAGCGCTGCAGATGCTCTCTGTGGCGCTCTTTCGCATGGCCTGAGGATGCCATACCTTGGGGCACATTAGAAGCAACGTGGCGGCTCCTTTTCGAGGGACCGCCACGTGCTGTACATTCAAATTGTTAGCAAATCAGTATCAGTCGTCGAGTGAGTAGGTGACTGTCGATACCACTCTTAGTTTCTTAATGTACGGGGTGTTCTGGTCGCGGTCGTCGATCTCGAACTGGCCCTGGCCGGCGGTCTGGATCTTGCCCAGTTTCGATTTGCTAGCCGTGGCAAACTGCTCGGCGGTCTTCTGGGCGTTCTTGATGGCCTCTTCCATCATCTCAGGCTTCATCTTCTGGAACGACACATATTCATATTGCGGGTTGCTGCCCTCGATGGCCACGCCCTGTTTCAGCAGTTCTGCCTGCTTGAAGATGGCCTTGTTCACCAGGTCCACCTTCTGTGTGCAGACGGTGAGAGTGGTGTTGATGATATAACGGTAGTTGCGACGGTTCTCGTTCCACTGGTTCGACTCGAGGTCGTTCACCGTTGGCGGGTTCACCGTGATTTCTTTTTCGTCGATACCATTCTGCTTCAGGAAAGCCTTGATCTTGCCAGTCTTCGTATTGATGATCTCATAGAGGGTGGGCAGGTCATTGCCCATCTCGTTGGTCGAGAGGCTCCATGTCACTTTATCGGCTTTCACTTCCCGTTCTGCCAATCCTTTCACAGTCACTTTGCGGTCTTTATTCGAGAAATTGTCGATGCCGCTTTTGATACACCATCCCAGCACGATGATACCAACGGCCAGGATTACAGCTTCACGAATTTTGTTCATAGTCTTCTCTTCTTTAGTGAATACTCGACGCAAAAATAGTCTTTTTATGTTTTCCTTCCAATTATTCTTCCCTTCTGTTGACTTTTTTTAGCAGATTTAGGGAATAATAGTGGTCGGAGCCGGTGTTTTTGCCTGTGCATCCGTTGTTTTTTATTATCTTTGCATCGGCAAACCCATTGATGAAAAGATGAAAGACTATCCCGACAAGATGACGGCCGAGCAGGCACGAGCCTTCCGCGATGATGTGCTCAATATAGTAGCGCAAATCCCGAGCGGACGGGTGACGACCTACGGTATCATTGCGGCACTGGCAGGGTGGCCCAGTCATGCCCGTATGGTGGGCCGTACGCTGCGCTATACGCCCGGTGCTGAGCGCTTGCCTTGTCATCGGGTGGTCAACCAAGCTGGGCGCACGGCACCCGGCTGGAGCCGCCAGCGCGTGTTGTTGGAGGCCGAGGGCGTCACCTTCAAAGCCAACGGACATGTGGATATGAGCCGGTATCTCTGGGAACCGGACATCAGGCTATCATAGCGAGCGGGCTATCAGCGGAGGTCGTGCGCAGCCCTCATCGTGCGCCGTTGATAAACAAAAGGTATCAGCGTGAGCAGGAATCCCAGCAGGTTGTAGAGGATGCCGCTGAGCGTGCTGGCAGAGTGGAAGAAAAGAATGCCATACGACGTGACATAATTCACCAGCAGACAAGTCAGCAGAGCCAGTCCGTACTGCCGCAGGCGTCCGCCGCATTTGCGGATGAGAAACACACACAGCGAGAAGATGGCGATGATCTCGGCCAGGCCGATGGCTGCACTGATGATTTGTTGCGATGAGATGTCCGGATTCTCCATGTTCTGCATCACGCTCTCCTCATCCGTCGTCCAGCTCAGCAGCATGATGGCCACCGGGGCTATCATCATCACCAGGCAGGCCCATTGCGCCCAGTGACCCTTGCTGCGGAACGCGCGCCACAGACAGCCCGTGATATATACCTGTGCACACAGTGCGATGATGCTCATCACGGTCAGAAAACCATCGGTCTTCACCACCTGAGCGAGCAGCTCCATCATGGCGCCCCCTTGATAGATATCATAGAAATGACGCGAGAATAACTCCAGCAGCATGGCTGCTGTCATGACAATCAAGCTGATAGTCAGGCGGTTGTCGGTGGACTGAGAGACTTCAAATTCGTTCATGGCCGTAGATGATGAGATGAGACAATGTGTTCCGTTCGACGGACAAAGATAGCAAATGTTACGCGAAAAAGCAATAGGTCGGTACACTTTTTTCGTGCTGTGGTCTTTTTCAAAGGCAGCAGCGACCCTGCAGGAGACCGCTGAAAATAAAAACTATCTTAAAAAAACGCAAGATTTTTTTGCTGCTTTCAGAAAAAGTATTACCTTTGCAGCCGGTTCTTTGAAACAAACAGAAGACAGGGGCGTAGCCCAGTTGGTTTAGAGCGCTGCAGTCACATTGCAGAGGTCATCGGTTCGAGCCCGATCGTCCCTACTTCTCTTCGTTTCTTTATTCATCATGATTTTTGATTTAAGTGGAGAAAGTGGAGTTTGCAGCTCCTCTTTTTTTGTTCATGGCGGTAGTATCGCCCGTCTTTTTGAGGAAGCAGCGAAATCAATTATCCATTCTCCATTCTCCATTGATCATCGTGGTCCTCATCCACGACTTGCGTTCCTTCTCGTCCATTTTCTCGATGGCATAGCGGAGGGTGGTGCGGTGCATCTCGTGCAGATGCTGGCGCAGGAAGTCGCGCAAGAGGTCCATGCTGACGCGCTTTCCCATCTCTCGCAGCATCCATCCCACCGCCTTATGCATGAGGTCGTGCTCATGTCCGAGGTGCATCTCTGCATAGCGCAGGCACCACGACGGGTCGCCCTGTTGCGAGGTGGTCCATGTGCACACCATGCTCATGCGCTGTCGCCACAGGTTGTTGCTGTGTGCCAGTTGGTCGATGATGGCCTGTTTGTCGCCCAGGTGAGTGGGTAGTCCTATCCAGCGGCCCAGTATCTTGGGTGCCGAGAGGTCAACCAGGTCCCAGTTGTTGGCTTGTTCGGCATATCGTAGGTACATTTTCACGATTTCATCGCGTTTTTCGATGGCCGTCTCGTCGGTTCCCAGTCGTTTCTTGGCCAGCGCCTCAAACTTGCTCACCAGCAACAGCAGTCCGCACAGCCGCACCTCATGCCAGCGGCACATCAGCAGTTCGGGAATCTCGCCCAGTGGCGTGTCTTTCGCGTTTTTCACTACTTCGCGCGTCTGTGGAACCTTCAGTCCCAAAAACTCATCACCCTCGCCATACTCGCCGGGAGCCGTCTTAAAGAACCCCATCAGCACCTCGCGTTGCCGTTCGTTGCGCTGCTGTTCCATGTGTTCTATAATCTCTTTTGCAGTCCTCATGTTGCAAAGATACGATTTAGCGAGCGAAAAACCAAATTTATTTGTTTTTCCGAGCGTAAGTATCTTATGTAAAGATACGAGGCAGATATGTGAAAAACCAAATTTATTTGTTTTTCCGAGCGTGAGTATCTTATGTAAAGATACGAAGCAGGCATGCGAAAAACCAAATTTATTTGACCTTTTCAGAATTAATGTTTATCTTTGCAGCAAAACAACCACGAATATGAGAAAAATACTCCTTTTCATCGCCTTTTTTGCCTGTTGTGTCAGTCTTTGTGCGCAGACCTATCCTCCCCAGCACAACCCCCGACTGGAGTTCGTCATGCAGCTGCGAGTGACACTGGGTGAGACCTATTCCGTTGGTGACACGCAGCATGGTCGTCGCATCGTGATCCCCATCACCGGAGGCACCTTTGTCGGACCCGCCGTCAACGGCACCATTCTCAATGGCGGAGCCGACTACCAGCTGGCCAACGCCGACGGCACCCGCACTGAGCTGGAGGCCATCTACTCCATCAAGACCCACGACGGTGTGTATATCCACGTGCGCAATCGGGGCATTATCTACAATGGTACCGATGAAATGGGCAAAAAACAATTCTATTTCAAGGCCGCTCCCCAGTTCGAGGCCCCTGCCGACAGCCGTTATGCGTGGCTCAACAACGCCCTTTTCGTGTGCGAACCTGAGTTCACACCCGCCTTCAAAGGTATTGTGTTGAATGTGTGGAAGGTGAATTAGGCTCCAATTCATCATCCATTGCCTGGCAATTCACTATCCATTGCATGGTAATTAACGATGAATTGGCGTTTGATTTGTCAGTTCATTGCAGCCCTTTCGATTCGTTGGCAATGAACTCCAGGGTGGTGCCGTCAGCTGTGACGGTGAGGCGTACGGGGCATCCTTCCATCATCGGCAGGTTGAGGCCGCTGTGATGGCCCACCGGAAAGTCGTAACAGACGGGAATAGGGTAGTGCTGCAGATAGTGGTGCAGCATGTCGTACATATCGCTGAAACCGCTCTCAGGGGCTTTGTATTTCGAGAAATGGCCCACGATGATGCCCTTCAGTTGCCCCAGGATGCCTCGTATCTCGAGCTGATGGAGCATGCGGTCGACCTTCGACATGCCCTCGTTGGTGTCCTCGATGAAGAGAATCAGTCCTTCGCCGGCACGGTTCAGGAAGTCGTAATCCGACCCGGCCAGACCGCAAAACACCGACATATTGCCGCCCACGAGCCGTCCACGGGCCTCGCCCGGCTGGTTGAGCGGGTGGGCAGCCACCCGGTAGCATGGCATGCGACCCTCCAGCATGTCGTGAAGCAGCTGGTTCACCGAGTCGCGCACCTCATTTTTCATGGCCAGTCCTTCGCACATGGTGCTGTGGATGCTCATCACGCCCGCCGCCACTTGTGCGCTGTGCAGGGCCGTCGCGTCGCTGAATCCCATCAGCCATTTGGGGTGTTCGGCAAACATCCGCAACGGTGTGCGCTGCAGCACCTGTACGGCTCCGTCGCCGCCCCGGCTGCACACGATGGCGCGTACCGACGCATCTTGCAAGGCCCAATGCAGGTCGGCAGCCCGCTCGTCGGCGGTTCCGGCAAAGCCATGGTCGCTATTGAGGGCGTTCCTGCCCACCACGGGCACGTAGCCCCATGCCCGCAAGGCCTCGCAGCCCTTGCTGATGGTCATCGAGTCGGTGGCACTCGACGGTGAGATGATGGCCACCGTGTCGCCCTGCTGCAGCGGCCGCGGCATCACCAGCGGGCGCTGAGCAAGTGCCGTGACACTCGCCACCGCTAATAACAGTCCTGCGTATCGTCTTCTCATGGCTCCCATTCCGTCACCCATCGCCTTACTCATAGACATAGAAACCAGCCTCGTTGGGGTGGTCGAGAATCATGCTGTCGGCCTTTTCCTTCGTCAGCAGCCATGCCATCCACAGGTCGCCAGCGGCTGCCGCGATGAAGAAGATGCCGAAGGCGGTCAGGGGAAAACTGCCGATGACGACCCCTGCAATGGCTGGCAGCAGGCCCAGCACGATGCAGGGCATCAATGCTCCGAGAATGTAGGGACGGATGCCCATGGGACGGTCGCAGTGGCAGTAGGGCGTGAGCAGTTTCCACATCACGCCGAAGCTGATGCTGCGCCAGCCCGTATGGCAAGCCCATGTGATGCCGTGGATGAGCTCGTGCACCACGATGCCCACCAGGATGGCGATGAACAACACGAGGTTATTGACGCGGTAGCCCAAGAGACGGTTCAGGGGCGCGTCGTGCCAAATCAGGAAATAAGGGATGAGAAACACGACCGCCGCGGCCAGGAACAGTCCGATGGCAAACCAGTTGGCCTTCACAATGTCGATGGCCACCTTCCGGCGGCTCTTTCCTTCTAATTCTTCCATCATGTTACAATAGCTTTTTCCAGTCCATAGAAATCCTATGCATATATACAATCCATAGAAATCCTATGCAAATATACAATTTCTTCTCAAGAAACGCAAATAAAGCGGGTGTGAAGTTGCTTAGGACGCTGCAGAAAGGTCGTTTTCCTGCCACAGAAATGGGGCACCCTTGCGGATGCCCCTTGGCGGTGAATTTGATCTTTAGGTATGGCAAACTCTACTCGCCTCATACCATATGGTCATTTCTTAACTTTAATATACCCTTGTTCGATGGCCTTGTAGATAAGGTTTGCGACGTTTCGGGCGCCCAGTTTGTGGAAGAGTCTCTTGCGATGAGCCTCAACCGTGTTTTCCGAGATAAACAGCTGTTCTGCAATCTCCTTAGAGGTGTATCCCTGAGCCATGGCTTTAAGGATATCAATCTCTCGCTCTGAGGGTTGCTCTTTTTGAGCTTTCTCTGCGCCGGGGGACAATCGGTTGTTTACCATAGTTGTCAGGATTGGTATTTATCTTTTGTTCTAAGTTGCGCAAAGATAGCAAAAAATAGTGATTCCAAACAAACGTGTAGGGCAAAAAATCAATTGGAAATAGCAAAATTACGGGTTACCGTGGTGTAAAAATACAATTAATTTACAAACTGATTGCTACGAGTTGATTTTTGGGTAGAACAACGGCAATTGTCTTCAAAAAGAAATAGTCGAACGACATATAAACGAGTCCGTTGTAGGGGTTGTTCTTCCCCCAAGAGTTTTTGCAGATGAAATAGCGGCGCCCCTGATTGTCAGTAGCCAGGCCGACGATGCTCATGCAGTGATCGTCGGTGGTGCCCTTTGTTTCGAACTGTTGCTGACGCAGTTGCTGTGAGGGATGTTCGTTGGTGACGGCCAGTCCTGCGGCGAAGTCGAAGCCCGGTTCGCTGATATCGCCTTCCCAGCAAACAGGGTGTCTCCCGCTGACCGACTGTTCGACGAGCGTCAGCAGCGAGTCCATCGGCAGGTTGAGGAAGGCGTCGCCGTCGGTGTTGTCGGGCACGTCGAGCACCACGTGCTGGCCGAAGGGACGGTGGGTGTAGCTGGTCAGGGCCACATACTCGTCGGGCAGGCACACGCTATGGGCAAATTCGCGGGTGGTATATTCTGCGCCATACATGAACTGATAGCGGGGCACGGGACGAATCTCGTCGTCGAGTGTCTGCTCCACTTTCTGCGCAAACTGCGCCCTGCTGATGCGGCGGTTGGCTGCCACGTGGGCCATGTTGGTCAGCTTGCGCTGCAGCACCCGGTAGTTGCACTCGTTGCTGTGGTAGCTGTCGTAGCTCAGCAGTCCGTCTTTCATGATGCGGTTGATGAGCCGTGGCGCCATGCCCCGCAGGCTGATGGGGCGGTTGTGGCGGCGCAGGTAGCTGTCGAGGGTGAGCTCCCTGAGCAGGTGGCGCGCCACAAAGTCGGCCGAGAGGTTCACCGAGTCGCCCTGCACGATGTGCTCGGTCTCGATGGTGGCCAGCATGGCATAGGCCCAGCAGAGGTCGCTGTTGCGCTGGTCCTTGACGGGAGTGATGGGCAGTAGGACATCGTTGTTGAACGCAATAGCCTCCTGTCGCGGCTGCTCCTGGCAGGCGACCAGCACGGCCAAAACGACCAACAGGTATGCTATTCTACTCATCATGGGTGCTATTCTACACATCATGGGTGCAAAGATACGAATTAATTGATAACTGGCAACTGATAATTGCAGATTTATTTGTAATTTTGCAGCATGAAACAGAATATCAGCGATTTTGAGATCATGGCCCCCGTGGGGTCGCGCGACTCGCTGGCAGCAGCCATTCAGGCCGGTGCCGGCTCGGTGTATTTCGGCATCGGACAGCTGAACATGCGGTCGCACTCGGCCAATCACTTCACCATCGACGACCTGAAGGTCATTGCGCTGACGTGCAAGGAGCACGGCATCAAGTCGTATCTCACGGTGAATACCATCATCTATGGTGAGGACCTGGCTGCCATGCGCGAGATTTGCGATGCCGCCAAGGAGGCCGACATCAGCGCTGTCATCGCCTGCGACGTGGCGGTGATGACCTATTGCAACCGCATCGGGCTGGAGGTGCATCTGTCTACCCAGCTCAACATCTCCAACATTGAGGCGCTGAAGTTCTACGCCCAGTTTGCCGACGTGGTGGTGCTGGCGCGCGAGCTGCGCCTGGAGCAGGTGGCCGAGATCTACCGTCAGATCAACGAGCAGGATATCCGCGGCCCGCGGGGCGAGCGCATCCGCATCGAGATGTTCTGCCATGGCGCCCTCTGCATGGCCGTCAGCGGCAAGTGCTACATGAGCCTGCACGATGCCAACCGGTCGGCCAACCGCGGCGAGTGCATTCAGATTTGCCGCCGGTCGTACATCCTGACCGATGCCGAGACGGGCAACGAGATAGAGGTTGACAATAAATACCTGATGAGTCCGAAAGACCTGAAGACCGTGCGCTTCATCGACCGCCTGATGGAGGCCGGCGTACGGGTGTTCAAGATTGAGGGCCGTGCCCGCGGACCCGAGTATGTCTATACCGTGGTCAACTGCTACAAGGAGGCCATGCAGAGCGTGCTCGACGGCACCTTCACCGACGAGAAGAAAGACCTCTGGGACCAGCGGCTCGCCACTGTCTTCAACCGTGGTTTCTGGGATGGCTACTATCTGGGACAACGGCTGGGCGAGTGGAACAAGAACTATGGTTCGAACGCTACCGAGAAGAAACAGCTGGTGGGCAAGGTCATCAAGTATTTCTCGCGGCTGGGCGTGGCCGAGGTGGCTGTCGAGGCCTGCGAGTTCAGCGTGGGCGACAAGATGCTCATCACGGGTCCCACCACGGGTGCCATGTGGCTGACGCCCGACGAGATACGCTATGAGCTGAAACCGGTGGAGACCGCCCTGCAACGGCAGCGCGTGTCGATTCCCGTGCCCGGGAAGGTGAGGCCCAACGACAAGCTGTTTAAGCTGGTCAAGAGCGAGGCATGACCGCCGGCCGTGAGAGAACAACGAGTAGAATAGTAGAGATATCAAGAGTTACTATAGAATATGAAGAGTATCAACGAACTGCAAGACGAGGTAATAGAGGAGTTTTCCGATTTCGACGACTGGATGGACAAGTATCAGTTGCTCATCGACCTGGGCAACGAGCTGGCTCCCCTCGACGAGAAATACAAGACTGAGAGCAACCTGATCGACGGCTGCCAGAGCCGTGTGTGGCTGCAGGCCGACTATGAGGACGGTCACATTGTGTTCCAGGCCGAGAGCGACGCGCTCATCGTGAAGGGCATCATCGCCCTGCTCATCCGCGTGCTGAGCGGCCACACCCCGCAGGAAATCATCGATGCCGACCTCTATTTCATCGAGCGCATCGGACTGAAAGACCATCTCTCGCCCACCCGCAGCAACGGACTGCTGGCCATGGTCAAGCAGATACGCATGTATGCGCTGGCCTTCCAGGTGAAAGATGCCCACTGACCCTACCGCCAACCGAAACCCGTAGTCATGCGCAAGCTGAAGACCATCGAGATGAACCGCCTGTCGGTGGAGGAGTTCAAGGAGGCTCCGAAGCTGCCGCTCATCGTCGTGCTCGACGATGTGCGCTCGCTGTATAATGTGGGCAGTGTGTTCCGCACCTGCGATGCCTTCCGTGTGGAGGCCGTCTATCTGTGCGGCATCACGGCCACGCCGCCGCACCCCGAGATACACAAGACGGCACTGGGCGGCGAGGACAGCGTCAGCTGGCGCTATTTCCCCACGGCACTCGAGGCCGTCGGCGAGCTCAGACGCAACGGCTGGCTGGTCTATAGCGTTGAGCAGGTGGAGGGGTCGACCAAGCTGCAGCAACTGCGGTTGAGCGACGGTGCTGAGGCTCGCCCGAAGAAAGGCTATGCCGTGGTGCTGGGCAACGAGGTGAAGGGCGTCCACCAGGAGGTGGTCGACGCCAGCAACGGCTGTCTGGAGATTCCGCAGTTTGGCACGAAACACTCCATGAACGTGAGTGTGACGGCCGGCATCGTGATATGGGAGTTTGCCCGCCAGCTGTTGTTAAAATGAGAGAATAGCTTTTATTATAATGAGCGTGGGGCACCAAAAATGCGAGCATGGGCTCCAAAAGAAATAGTTGTTTTAAGAGAGAGAGGGTGATACCAAAAGAAATGGGTTACAGAGGAAATCTCCGTAACCCATTTTTATAGTGTTTTGTTTCTTTCCGTTTACTTCACATACTCGGCGAAGTCGGTCAGGCGCATGTCACCCTTGCGGGCCAGTGTGTCGTGCAGGGCGAATGCAGCGGGCAGGTTGTGACGTGTGTGGCCGCCCTTGGCAATCTTCAGGTAGTCCCACATGAGCTGCTTGTAGTCGGGGTGTACGCACTGCTCGATGATGTGCTGGGCACGCTGTGCGGGGCTCTTTCCGCGCAGGTCGGCAACACCCTGCTCGGTGACGATGATGTTGACATCGTGCTCTGAGTGATCCTGGTGGCTGACAAACGGTACGATAGAGCTGATGAGGCCGCCCTTGGCAGTAGAAGGACAAGTGAAGATCGAGAGGTAGGCGTTGCGCTCGAAGTCGCCCGAGCCGCCGATACCGTTCATCATCTTCACGCCGCTGATGTGTGTAGAGTTGGCATTACCGTAGATGTCGCACTCGATGGCGGTGTTGATGGCGATGACGCCGAGTCGGCGGATGACCTCAGGACTGTTGGAAATCTCACTCTGGCGCAGTGTGAGGTGGTGCTTGAAGTAGTCCATATTGTCGTAAACCTGCATCAGGCACTCGTTGCTGACGGTCAGCGAGCAGGCGCTGGCGTCTTTCACGCGGCCGTTGAGCATCATGTCGATCACCGAGTTCTGAATCACCTCGGTGTAGATATTGAAGTCGGGCACGTGCTTGTCCTGACCCAGAGCACCGAGAATAGCGTTGGCGGTCGAGCCTACACCACTCTGCAGCGGCAGGAACTCCTTGGGAATGCGGCCTTTGTGCATCTCCTCAACGAGGAACTCAGCTGTCAGGTAACCAATCTTGTCGGTCACGGGGTCGTTGTCCTTGAAAGCGCGGGCCTCGTCGGGAATGTTGCACTCTACGACGCCTACGAGCTTCTCTTTGGGTACAGTGATGTATGGAACACCGATGCGGTCGCTCACGTTGACAATGGGGATGGGCTTGCGGTAAGGAGGATCGAGCGGCTCATACACGTCGTGGATGAACTTGGCATTGGGATTGTGGAACGAGTTGAGCTCCAGAATCACGTGCTTGGCCAGGCGGGCTGCAGTGGGCGAGATACCGCCGGCAGCTGTCAGGTAGGCGCGATACTCAGTGGGAGTCTCCTCAATGTCGCACACCTCGAGAATAGCCCAGTCGATGTCGCCATAGAAACCGTAGCGCAGCTCCTGTGCCATGTGGCTCAGATGCAGGTCGTTGTAGGGAATCTCACCCAGGTTGACGTGCTTGCGGAAGTCGGGGTTGGTGGTGTAGGGTGCGCGGTATTTCAGGGCCTGGGCGTTAGCCAGGTCACCGTCGGTAGACTGACCTGTAGAGGCTCCTGTGAAGATACCTACTTTGAACTCGCGGCCTGCCTCATGCTCGGCAACGGCAATCTTGGCCAGCTCTTTCGTTACAGCTTTTGCCACACCAGCGGGAGTAAAGCCGCTCATGGCAATGTTCTCGTTGTGCTTGATCAGCGCTGCTGCTTCAGCAGCGGTCATACGTGTATAAGCCATTTGTATTCTATTTAGGTTTAAAAATTTGCGTGCAAAATTAATGAAAATCAGTGGCCTGACAAAATAAATGACTCATAAATTTTGTTATTTGATGAGCAATTGTGAGAAATAGGGGAATCGACGGCCCAGAATGGCCTCACAGTCGGTCAGATGACAGGCTTCGGGCAGGCTGATGTTCTCGAAATAATGGTATTCGCGGCCGGGGTGAGCGCGCATGAATGCTTTCACCTCTGCCTCGCACTGTGAGAGCTTCATCACCACCAGCACGTGGCGGCTCTCGAGCAGCGGCTCCACCTCGGCAGCCCGCAGGTTGCCCGGCACCACCAGCAGGCGCTCCTGCCCGCTGATGAGCGACAGCCTGGCGGCTGCGGCGCCGGCAATGAACGAGGGGATGCCCTCCGTCTGTTCGGTGGCGATGCCCTCTGCGGCCAGCTCGTCGAGCAGATAGTGCACCGAGGCGTAGATGCTGATGTCGCCCTCCACGCCGATGGCCACGCGCTTGCCTTCTGCCTGCCAGCGGCGGGCATCGGCTTTCATGCGCTCATAGACGGCTCGGGCGGCAGTGCGGTCGGCCTTCATGGGCAGCGCATAGAGACGAATGTCGGGGGCAGCGCCGTCGGGCTGGTCGCTGGAGAGGATGTGCTTTGTGATGGTGAGGGCCCGCGATGTCTGTGCACCGTCGGGGCGCCCGGTGGCAGGCAGCATGATGATGTCGGCCTGGCGCAAGGCGCGGCAGGCTTTGAGTGTCAGCAGGTCGGGGTCGCCCGGACCTAGCGAGACAAAGCAGATGGGATTCATAGTCGGGCGAGTCATTGTCTGCCGGGGCTTCTCATCTCTTGGCATTACAGTCAGGACAGATGCCTTTCACCACATAGTTGGCGGTCGACATGGTGTAGCCCTCGGGCAGTTCGACGGTCGGAATGGGGGTGTTGTCGATGCAAAAGGTAGTGTGGCACTGTGTGCAGTGGAAGTGAACGTGCATGTCGTCGTCCTCGTCGTCGTGGTGGCTGTGGCACAGTTCGTAGCGCACACCCTGACAGCCGTCTTCCACGAGATGCACCAAATGGTTCTCTTTGAAGACGGTGAGCGTGCGAAAGATGCCTGACTTGTCGATGGTGCCGATCTTACTCTCCAGCTCAGCCAGCAGCAGTGGGCGCATGGCCGATGCCAGAGCCTTCACCACCACGATGCGGTTGGCCGTGGGCTTGATGCCATGATGCTCCAGCAGGCCCACACAGTGCTCTTCGGTCAGCATACCTCAGACGGCCTTGAAACCCTTTGTGCTGATGGTCTCCATCACGTCGTGGATGTCCATCTCGCCGTAGTCGGCTTTCTTCTGGGCCTCCTGGGTGCGCTCCAGGGCAGCCTCTTCTTCCTCGTTGTTTTGGTAGACACAACTCTTACCTTTCAGCTCGGCGATGGCCCAGCCCACGAGTGCAATGGCAACAAATGCCGCAAGTGCTATTAGTGCGTTCATATCGATATGTGTTTTTTAATTCTGCTGCAAAGGTAGTAAATAATGTTTGTTTGGCCAAGCGTATGCTCGAAAAAACTTTTTCCGGTATCAAATGGCGGCTGTGCAGCCATTTCTGGAGGGATGAAAGTAGGCACTAATTGCATACCTCTGCCACCTTCACACGTCCATTCCTCACAGGCGAGTGCGATGAAAGTAGGCACTAATTGCATACCTCTGCCACCCGTTTTTCCAATTGATGCCTGATGAGGTTGTAATTAGTCGATTAATTAAGGTCTAATTAATGCCTAATTACCCTGCAATTAATGCCTAATTGCAACTTAATTAATGCCTAATTAGAAAAAACAGCTCCAAGCCCCCAGCAGCGCAAGCCTTATTACACCGATCAGAATCGGTCTTTGGCCCATGAGTTGTTCCCAGGCTCCAACGTATCAAGCAGCCCACTCTCCATAAGCGTATACGCTTTCTTCTTGCTCTGTCCGTCGATGGTGTTGTCACTATATACAAACCAGTCAAGGAAATTGGTGGCGCGCTGATTATTAGTGTATTTTGCCAATACCCTTATGCCTCGGCATCCAGCACGTCTGTACTGTATCGCTTGCCATTAGCTGCACGAAGCTTCAGTTGGTTAGTGCACTAACCAACTCGTTTCCATCCTTGCGAAGCCTGGTCTTGAGATACTTCCAATAGTTGCGATTCTTCTTATGGTCGTTCTGATCGTTGATGGCTCCTACCACATCCTGTACCGAGAACCACCACTTGGAATTCGCCTCATCCCAAATGGCTCTGACCTCGTGGTCTTTGTAAAAACGGAAAGATATCTTGCTCATAATAATTACTTTACTTAGATTTCTATCCCCAGCAACTCCTGGCCAACCGGCTTTGAACCTTGAACCGCCTCCGGCTCTCCCCTCTCGGGGAGCCGGAGGGCTATCTCATCACAACCTTCACCGCCTTCTGTCCAATCTTCACGACAGCCACCGCTCCAACCCCGAGGCTTGTGCTAACCGTTGCCAGACCGCCGCTTATCGTGCCTGAGCCCATCAGCTTGCCCTCGGCAGTATAGACCGCCACCGGCTCACCATCCAGCTCGCCCTTCACGCTTATTAAGCCGTTGTTGGCAGAAATCAGCACGGGCACGCTCTCCTTAACGGACTGGACGGAAGTACCCTCAATCTCCTTGATGGTGCCAAATTGGCTCCAGGGATACTTCTTTTTGTAGTCGTTGATGGCGCTGGCAGGGACGTAAAGAGTAGCATAATTGGGAGTGTCAAAAGCACCGAATTCAGTTGAAGGCACTTTCTCTGCATAGCAATAGACTTCCTTCAGCTTGGTGCAACTAGAAAATGCAGATCTACCAATACTCCTTACACTGCTGGGGATGATGATGGAGGTGAGGCCAGAACACTGGACGTATTTACAATTCGCTTTATATCAACGAATTGTATGTTAAGCGGTAGAAAAGTGGAGACGAAGGTTTTATAGAATAAGAACATGATGAAGATTTAACGTATTTAATTTTTGTAAACCACAAAAAACGGAAAGTGTGCAATGATATAGCTATATAGTTCGTTCTAAATGTGGTCATGGTATTATTCATAGTGGGTTGCCGAAATAAGACAAATAATGGTGCTACCAACCTAAAGATTCGTCAAAAATGTCGAAAATGGCAAAATAATTACAAGTTTCGACACTTTAAAAGGAATTATTTTGTACCTTTACACGCAAAACCAGATAGTTGCATGGCGAGTGGGACCAAGTGACGACGGAAAGAAAGGTGCACAGATAGACATGCTCATAGACAGGGCAGACAACCTGGTGAACATCTGTGAGATGAAATTCTCGCACAACGAATATACTGTGACTAAAGACGATGCAGATAGCTTGCACCATAAGGCGGAGCGTTTCATCGCCGAAACAGGATGTAAGAAATCTGTAAGCCTTACTATGGTCACTGTATCAGGAATTGCCCACACTGGATATTGGAGCGAGATACACAACAGCATCACGTCAGAAGACCTATTCAAGGCATAGTCTCAGACGTATTTGTTTCAATGTATAGGCAGTCAGTTGGTATAAAAATTCCAATGACTGCCATTTTTTAGTTTACCTTTCCCGTTCTTATTCGTGTTAATAGCAGAAGTGCATCAATAAAATGGAATCGCAAGACTTTCAAAATATCGCAACATCCGTTCGTCCAAAGCTGATGAATCTCTGCCGGAGTTTCTTCGACAAGCAGGAACTGGCCTACGACGCGGAGGATGCCGTACAAGAAACGCTTTTGCGTCTGTGGCAAATGCAAGACAGACTTAGCGATTATCAGAAGCCCGAAGCACTGGCTATGTTGATTGCAAAGAATGTGTGCATTGACATCTTGAAACTCAATAAAGAGCAACATGAGCCGCTTGACGAGACCAGCAACATCATCGGAAACGTACAGGCTGATCAGTCGATGATAACTCACGACACCGAGCAGATAATAAGCAATGCTTTGGCAAAATTGCCGAGAACGCAACAGCGAATGTTGATGATGCGAGCCGAAGGAATGTCAATGGTGGAAATTGCTACAACCTGCAATGCAACGCCTACCAGCACAAAGACGATGATATGCGCTGCAAGAAAGAAAATGATGGAAATCTTAAAGATAGGGAGGAACAAGAAATGACAAATATCAATGACATAACAAAACGGAGACAACTGGTGGAAAAGTATCTGAATGCAGAGACCACCATAGAGGAAGAACGTATGCTTCATGACTTCTACAATCATGCAGAAGAACCCCTCACACCAGAGGACGAGGATATGCGGTTACTTATGAAGACTACCGACAGGCTGAAAGACAATTTCATTCTCTCAGACGAAAAAGCCGAGGAGTTCGATCGTCTGATGGACGGCAAACCTGAGAGACACGGCAAGACCATTTCTCTCTACTGGTTTATACCTGCTGCCGCTGCTGCTGTAATTGCTTTCTTTCTCCTGACGACCAGCCAAGAGCAACAAATGATTGAACAGAACCCCGTCGCTATGGCTGTGCCAGAAGACATAACGCCACAGAAAGAAGAACCCCAGAGAGTTAGCGAGGACACGGATAATGCCTTGCATGCAGACGCAATCTCCAAGCCCCGGAAAACTGCACATCGGCATAAGAGGAAAGAAGCCAATGCAGGCATTCACGTAACAGAAATGACAGAAGCAGCCAATTACCAGAACGAGCAAGTGGAGTCCTATCAGTTACGGCCTGCAGGTGATGTCATGATTGTCACCAAAATGTCAAAAGACGGTCTCTCTTCCTCCTACATCATTTATGCCAAAGACGAGGGACACAGTTATCGCGTAATGCCAATAAACATGTAACATTCAAAAATAATAAAATTCAAGATTATGAAAAAGATTCTGACAACTCTGCTTTGTGCAGTTCTATTCTGCACGGCAACTGAAGCACAGCAGGATGTGCAAGTAAAAACTGTTGAGTCACATGACAACTTCTATGTTATTGACGGAAAACATGTAGAGAATTTCGATGGTTCACAACTGGTAGGTAAGACCATCAAGCACTATGACATGAAAGTGCTGCCTAATACAATCATCCACAATATCTTCACAACAGATGATTGGGTAAAGATAGAGGGCACAACGACAAATACCATGACCCACGTTCTGACGGAAGAGGAGGCTGCGGCACGTGGTATCCCTATGACTTCCAGTTCTATGAAAGCCTTCATGCATAATCCCCTTATAATCGTTGACGGAGAGGAATATAACGGCAATCTCAGTGAGATCACCGAAAAGATGGACTACATTGATGTGTACAATCCAGACGATGAGGTAGCCAAGTCGTATGGCGAGAAGGGCAAGAATGGTGTGATGAAGATATACACCAAGAAGCAAGCCGATGCAATAGTTTATATTGTGAACGGCAAGATAGCCAGTAAAGAAGATTTCAATAAACTCGTGCCAGAGTCCATCAAGATAATCAAAGTCCTGAAGCGCGGCACGGCAGCTGCCATGAAAGCCAGTCCAGACGGCAAGACTAACGACATTTATCAGATTACGACAAAATGACAAATCAATAAAACTCCATTAGAAACATGAAATGGACTTTTTTCACTTTTTTGTTTACCTTCGTTTCTATGACGGGGCTGGCACAAGACGCAAACACATGCAAGCGGATAGCAGAGCACATCTTGACTGCCGCACAGAATCATAAGCCTGACGGCATTGAGGAATTGTTGGCATCCGACTTCCATTTCAACAACATCAAGCAACCACTGGCCGCTAAAGTGCTGAAACAAATTATTGCCCAAATGCCAACCATGATGAGTTGGGAACTGACTGGCACTCTGCAAGACAGCATAGGGCTGAAGATCTGTTATACCATAACAAGGCCCGACAGTAGCACTTCAGAGGCTACATTTTTATTCAACACAGACAATCTGGTAGTTGAAGCCGACTTGCTGAATGCAGATATTTCGCTTAGAAAAGGTACTCCCACAGCTAAAGCACAACCTGAAGTGAGCGTGACGCGCGTTCCAATACATCGCCACAACGGGTTACCTATCGTAAACGTCATCATTGATGGTCAACCGTGCAATATGTTCTTCGACACAGGTGCCCCAGGAGTCATTCTCAACAGTAAATATTTTGACCACAACATTAGCGGTCAGGTAATGGGAAGTGGAGGCCGAGGTGCCGTCGGCACAGGTTCGGTCAGCGGTGTTCACCACGTGAAATCAATGGACATGTTCGGCGTTACGCTCCATGAGACGGACATCATGACATCGGACTTAAGTAATCTGGAGTCCATCGGCGTAACGGTGCACGGCATCTTGGGACAGAGCTACTACAAAGATTTTGATGTGCTGTTTGATTTCAAGAGGGACGAGATAGTGCTGCTAAGCCCGGACACCTCGCACCAATGGCTGCTGAACGAGGGCTACAGTTGCCAAACGGTGAGCGGCATAAAGAAAGGCCACCTGCTGACCTTCGACTGCCAAGTTGGCGGTGTACCCGTTGTGCTTGCTTTCGACAGTGGAGCACAAAGCAACCTGCTCTACAGCGATTGGCCACAACTGCATCCGACCACTGTTAAGGGCATCAAGAAAACCCACCTCACAGGCTATGGCGATGGACGAGCATCGATTACAAAGGGCAAAACCGCCCTTACGCTCGGCGGGCGCACATTCAAGAAACAGCAGACAGCGTTCTCTAATGTGTCTCACCTGAAAGAGAGCAAAGGCATTGACGGTCTCTTCGGTTGCGAAGTACTTGCCAAACAAAAACTGCTTATCTCATACAAACGCCAAGAGCTGATACTGGTTGATTAAAGATTATTTCTCATTAGATAAAAAAGTTGTAATTTTCGTGCAGTCTTTTGGGGGAAAGTGGTATCTATGTCAGTAGAGGCAGTGTGTTTTTGATGGACATAGAAGGGCTCATAGAAAGAAGGCGACAAGGCGACGAGACTGCACTTGGAAGCCTGTATAAGGCATATCACCGGCAGATGACGGGGATATGCCAACGCATCGTAGGCAATCGACAAGTGGCAGAGGAATTGGCACATGACGCTTTTCTTCTGGCCTTTGCCAAGTTGGATCAACTGCATAACGCACAACGCTTTGAAGCATGGCTGACAAGCATCACAACTAATGTGGCCAGACGATATGTGCAGCGTCACCATGAGCCAACTATGCTTTCACTTTCCACTCTGACAGAAGAAGAGTTTCCTATGGAACCAATTCCGTCAGACGACAAGCCATTACCAACGATGGCAGAACTAATGGCTGCTGTAGATGCACTCCCCAATGGTTACGGGCAGGTGTTCAAGCTGGCGGTCATACAAGAGATGTCGCATAAGGAAATTGCCGACATCCTTGGAATTGCAGCTCACTCTTCATCCTCGCAATTGTCAAGGGCAAAGAAAATGTTGCAGAAGTCACTTGCACAGTATTGGCTGTTATGGTTATTGCCGTTCCTGTTGCCTTTGGCCATCTATCTCTACAAAACAGGAAAGACTATCGAAGTACCTGGTCCATTAGTAACAAGACAAGCACATACTGGACCAGAAACAAAGCATGATGATGAAGTAACTCCTGTGATAGAACATGGAACTCCAACTATTCCTACAATAACTCCACAGCAGGTAGCCATTGTTCCTGTCATTATTGTTTCAGCAGACAGTCTTGCTCCTACAGATACAATCCATCATGCCGGCGAAGATACAGAGCGCACTGATACGATAACTATTATACACGACAACAAGCCACTGCCCGACTTGCGTCCTGACAAAAATACTCATATTGCCGATTTGTTCATGGAAAAGCCGATAAAGGCTGAGAATAATGGGCAAAAGTGGTCGATAGATTTGGCTTACAGTGGTAGCATGGGTGAACAGAATGTCAACCGTCCGTTTGCATTCACTGAGGCTGAAAAGAAAGACATAACAAGTGGGAGGCCGCGTGTCCATTCCTTTGAAAAATGGAGAGACTATGCCGAAGCATTGCAGAGCGGGACGCTGGATATTGACAGCCGGACGTATCAAACCCTACTGAAAATTGCCCAAAACAACGCAGCACAGCCCGGTACGGACATGATTGAGCGTAAAACTCACCATTACATGCCAATCAATTTCTCCTTGGCCTTGAAGTACAAACTAAACAACCGCTTTGGCCTGGAAACTGGTTTGAGCTACAGCCGCCTGAAATCAGAATCTGAAATGGGCACAGGCGGGAATGCTATACGTGAGCAGCAGACCATCCATTACCTCGGCATACCGCTGAAGGGTACATATAATATGTATAATATAAAACGGTGGAGTCTCTACGGAAGACTTGGTGCTAAGTTGGAGATACCTGTCTATGCCCCAATCAGCACAAGCTATTTTGTAAATAGTATGAAAGAACTGGAAGAGAAATCGACGCTCCATGCTCCGCTACAATGGTCTGTCGGTACAGGAGTCGGACTTCAGTACAATCTTACGCCTAATGTTGGCTTCTATGTAGAACCGAGTTTACAGTACTACATTCCAGCTGGCAGCGACATAGAAACATATCGCACGGAGCATCCATTTATGTTCTCATTGCCATTAGGAATCCGCATAACATGGTAGTTTCCTTCTGAAGTCATGCAGTCTTTTCTTGCTTTGTGGTATCTATCCCTATAGAGAAACAAAACAAGAAAAGACTATGCAGCAACGACATCTGAACCGTAAACAGTATTTCTGCGAATTGGCTAACACAGCTCGGACATTCTATATGGAATACCTTAATTCATACATCAAGTTAACGCCTGACACCCGCGTATTGGAAATAGGCTGTGGCGAGGGCGGCAACCTGCTTCCCTTTGCAGAGCAGGACTGTAAAGTAACGGGTATTGACATCTGTAAGGAACGTATCAATGAAGCAAGGATGTTCTTTACAGAATATCACCAGCAGGGAACTTTCATCTGTCAGGATTTTCTTCTTTCTGAGGAGCCAACGACGGAGTATGAACGGTATGATCTCGTACTTGTTCACGATGTAATAGAGCATATCGAACCAAAATATAAACGAGATTTCTTTCTTCGCATAAAGTCATTTCTTAAACAGAGTGGTATTGCTTTCTTTGGTTTCCCTGCTTGGCAGAACCCCTTCGGCGGTCATCAGCAAATTAGTGTTGGTATTGCCTCTAAACTTCCATTCATTCATTTGCTGCCAAAGCCACTCTACAAAGGCCTGTTGAAAATAAGCGGAGCCACGGCAAGCAACATTGGCGAACTGATGAGCATACGAACCTCGCGTATAACCGTCGAAGGTTTCGAGCGACTGTCTTCCGGAGCAGGCTACGCTATCTGCCAACGCACTCTATGGTTCATCAACCCACACTACAAGCAGAAGTTCCACATAAATCCTCGACATCAGTGCACTTTCTTTGCCAATATTCCATATCTACGAAACTTCTATACCACATCTGCGTGGTATTTACTTCGTTATACTCAAAAATAATCAAAAGATGAAAAGACAATTTTCAAAAATCGCATTTTTAACGTAATTAACATTTGTTAAGGTGATGCGAATTCAACAAGCAAGTGCAAATTTACAACAAGTAATTTAAAAACTCCTCAATAGGAGTTGAAAAATTGAGTTTCTT
>DEFO01000024.1 GCA_002350805.1 Prevotella sp. UBA2850 | reverse complement strand
GAGAACTCTTACACTTCTCAGATGGTTCGCACCATTAAGTACCTCGCTGAGCTGAAATAAGAAATAGCTTTTTAGCAAAATAATAGCCGCCCGATTTTGTCGGACGGCTTTTTTTATGTATTTTTGTCCGCAGAATGAAACGGATGATTACCATACTCGGCCCTACCGCCAGCGGGAAAACTCCTCTGGCCGCTCATTTGGCCTTCCGCATGAACGGCGAGATTATCTCTGCCGACTCGCGGCAGGTGTATCGTCGTATGGATATCGGCACTGGCAAGGATCTGGCCGACTATGTGGTTGATGGAAAGCAGATACCCTATCATCTGATTGACATCTGCGAGCCTGGCACGAAGTACAATTTGTTTCAGTATCAGCAGGATTTCATCGATGCCTATCAAGACATTCAGGATAGGGGAGTGCAGCCCATACTCTGTGGCGGTACAGGTCTTTACATCGAGGCTGTGCTGAAAGGTTATCATTTGTCGCCCGTCCCACAGAATCAGGAATTGCGCAACAAGTTGGAAGGGATAAGCCTGGAGGAACTGACCCGCATGCTTGAAGAACTGAAGGCCCGGAATGGCTCTGTGATGCACAATACCACCGACGTGGACTCTTGCCAGCGTGCTATCCGCGCCATTGAGATTGAGACCTACAACCTGCAGCACCCCATGCCTCAACGCGAACTGCCAGCGGTTGACTCGCTGATTGTCGGTGTGAGTATAGACCGCGAACTGCGCCGCGAGAAGATTACCAGACGCCTGAAAGCGAGATTGGAAGAAGGGATGATCGACGAGGTTCGCGGACTGCTCGATAGCGGCATCCCTGCCGAGGACTTGCTCTATTATGGTTTGGAGTATAAGTACCTGACAGAGTATGCAGTAGGGAAACTCTCTTACGACGAAATGTTCAGACAACTGGAGATAGCCATTCATCAGTTTGCCAAAAGACAGATGACCTGGTTCCGCGGGATGGAGCGCAGGGGATTTAAGATTCATTGGCTCGATGCCATGCTGCCTATGGACGAGAAGGTGGACCGCATCCTGGCACTTTACTCCGACAATTCAACTTTTGAAGCACCATCACTAAATACTAACACCTAACGCAATAAACATGAATTCAGAACAGGAATCCCGCTGGGGTGTTTTGTACTGCCCCAAGCATGGCAAGGAAAAACGCTGGAAGAGAATTGAGAAGTGCCTGAAGGAAAAGGGCATCATCTACGATTTTGTGCAAAGCGAAAGCACGGGTAGCGTTGAGCGCCTGATGCGCATGCTCATCAATAATGGCTACAAGACCATCGTGCTGGTGGGTGGAGACTCTGCGCTGAACGATGCCGTGAACTGTCTGATGGAGGCAGAACCGTCTGTTCGAGAGAGTATTGCGCTGGGGGTAATTCCCAACGGTTTGATCAACGATTTTGCCCGTTATTGGGGTTTCCGTGAGAGTGAGGTGGAGCAGACGGTGGAATGGCTGAGTCAGCGCCGAATCCGCAAGGTTGACCTTGGCTGCATTCGCTACATGAATAAGAAAGGTGAGCGTTGTCGCCGTTATTTCCTGAATTGTGTGAATATAGGTCTGACGGCCTCGATCATGAACCTGCGTCGCCGCACCCGCCGCATCTTGGGCTCGCAGACACTGTCGTTTGTGCTTTCCTCATTGTTATTGCTATTCCAGCGCATGGAGTATAAAGTTAAGATGCGCATCAACAGCGAGATGATCGACCGTAAGGTGATGACGGTATGTATCGGCAGTGGTTCGGGTTATGGTCAGACACCTAATGCGGTGCCTTATAATGGATTGTTGGATGTCTCGGTGGTTTACCATCCAAAAGTCTTTCAGTTGTTGGGGGGTATATATTTGCTTCTGACTGGCAAGTTCTTAAATCACAAGCGTGTGCATCCTTATCGCACATCAGAAGTATCGGTTGAGGAGGCGCGTCATGCCCTGGTGAGTTGTGATGGCCGTCTGATGGGAACTCCCGAAGGTCCCTTCAAGATAACGGTCGAGCAGGAGGTGCTCCAGTTCATGATACCTAGTTGATGGGACTTTCGAACAGAGAGGCTTTTCTAAGTGAGAAGTGACAAGTGAGAAGTGACAAGTATGATTACCCTTGGCTTTTGTCTACACTTTAAGAAAGGCAATTGTCCAAACTCCCAAACTCCTACATTCCCAAACTCCTATACTCCCAGGTTGTCAACTTGCCGAACTCCTCATCCCATGCTGGAAATCTTTCTCAGTTCTTCCTCTTGAATGATTTTGATTTTTCTACCGTCAATGGCAATGAGTCTTTCGGCGGCAAAAGCCGAGAGCGTGCGGATGGCATTGCTGGTGGTCATGTTGGAGAGGCTGGCCAGATCCTCGCGGCTCAGATAGATACTCAGGGTGTATCCGTCCTCTTCCAGTCCATAGTTGTCTTTCAAGAATATAAGCGCTTCGGCCAATCGGCCGCGGATGTGTTTTTGTGTCAGGTTGACGGTCCGTCTGTCAGAGTCGCCCAGGAGCGATGCCAACTGACGCATCAGATAGATGGCAATATGCGGGTTTTCAGCCATCAGTTGCTCCACCACATGCAGCGGTAGCATGGCAATGGTACTTGGCTCAAGCGCCATAGCTGATGTCCTATATGAATCGTGCGCGAAATAAGCCCGAAAACCAAAGAATTCAACAGGTTTAATGGCACGGATAATCTGATGATGCCCCACACCGTCTTTATATACCTTTACCTTTCCGTTGATGAGGCACATCATCATGGCTGGTGTCTCGTTCTCTCTGAATATAATCTCGTTTTTCTTGAAGAGCGCCACACGGATATGCGATTTGAGGATGACGCTCTGCTCTTCGCTAAGCGGTCCCCACATTTGGCACAACATGTGTGCAATCTCATCAATGTTGATATTCTTTTTGATAGTCATTAATCTTGTTCTCCTTCTTACCTTAGTGCAAAATTACGGTTTTTTATCGACATAATTGAATAATTCTGACGAATTTTATGTTTTATAATATAAAAAAAACGCATAAAGTGATAAAAACGGGATATTTATTTTGTAGGGCGAGTAAAAATTACTAACTTTACACAGCAATTCAAGTAATGCTGATGAAAGCACAGTACTTTGTTTTGACTACGAGAAATCAAAAAATACAAACTAAAACCTTAATAGAGTAACTATGAGTTATTTAAAATTCGAGAAAGCTCCGATGACGAATCTGCAAGATTCGCTGCCTAGAGAGTTGCTTCGCACCAACCGCTCAGGCGCCTATTCTTGCAGCACCATCGTTGACTGTAACACTCGTAAGTATCACGGACTGCTCGTGGTGCCGGTTCCAGAACTGGACGACGAGAACCACGTGCTGCTGTCGAGCCTTGACGTGACGGTCATACAGCATGGTGCAGAGTTCAATCTGGGTTTACACAAGTATCAGGGCAACAACTTCAGCCCCAAAGGTCACAAGTACATTCGCGAGTTTGACTGTGACAAAGTTCCCACAACCCTCTACCGTGTGGGTGGTGTCATCCTTAAAAAAGAGGTGGTGTTCCAGCATTACGAGGACCGTCTGCTGATTCGCTACACGCTGGAGGACGCTCACTCGGCCACTACCTTGCGCTTCCGCCCTTTCCTGGCATTCCGCAGTGTGCGCCAGTTCACACACGAGAACGGTGTCGCCAGTCGTGAGTATCACGAGGTGGACGGCGGTATCAAGACCTGCATGTATGCCGGCTATCCCGATTTGTATATGCAGTTCTCGAAGAAGAACGAGTTCCATTTCGTGCCCGATTGGTATCGCGGTCTGGAATATCCCAAAGAGCAGGAGCGCGGCTATTCCTCTAATGAGGATCTCTACGTGCCTGGTTATTTTGAGATGCCCATTAAGAAGGGCGAGAGCATCGTGTTCTCTGCCTCGACATCTGAGATTAAGACCCGCAGCCTGAAGGCTTTGTTTGAGAAAGAGGTTGCCGACCGTGCTCCGCGCGACAATTTCTTCCATTGTCTGGTCAATGCTGCCCATCAGTTCCATAATCGAGTGGGTGAAGACCGTTATCTGCTGGCTGGCTATCCTTGGTTCAAGTGTCGTGCCCGCGATACGTTCATCGCACTGCCTGGCCTGACGCTGGCTATCGGCGAGACCGACTACTTCGAGCTGGTGATGAAGACTGCTGAGCGAGGCATCCGTGAGTTTATGGAAGAGAAACCGCTCACCGTTAAGATCTATGAGATGGAGCAGCCCGATGTCCTCTTGTGGGCTGTCTGGGCGGTTCAGCAGTATGCCAAGCATGTGGGCCGTGAGAAAGGCTATGCTAAATATGGCAAGCTGGTGACCGACATCATGAAGTATATCGTAGCCGGTAAGCATCCGAACCTGACGCTGGAGGCCAACGGACTGTTGCACACTGAGGGCCGCGAGCGTGCCGTTACTTGGATGAACTCCACAGCCAACGGACGTCCTGTGGTTCCGCGAACAGGTTTCATCGTTGAGTTTAACGCCTTGTGGTATAATGCCTTGAAGTTCTGCGCCGCCCTGGCTGCTTCCAGAAACGACGAGAAGAGTGTCAAGGAACTGGAAGAGCGTGCTGCCCTGGCCAAGGAGTCGTTTGTGAAGGTTTTCCTGAACGATTACGGTTATCTGTTTGATTATGTGGATGGTCCGATGATGGATTGGAGCGTCCGTCCGAATATGATTTTTGCTGTAGCGCTCGACTACTCTCCGCTGTCGCAAGACCAGAAGAAGGGTGTGGTCGACATCTGTACGCGTGAACTGCTTACTCCGAAGGGACTGCGCTCACTCTCACCAAAGAGCGGAGGCTACAATCCTATGTATGTGGGACCGCAAACGCAGCGCGACTATGCTTACCATCAGGGAACGGCCTGGCCTTGGCTCGGCGGATTCTACATGGAGGCATGCCTGAAACTCTATAAGCGCACACGTCTGAGCTTCATTGAGCGTCAGATGGTGGGATATGAGGATGAGATGGCATATCACTGCCTGGGTACTATTTCTGAGCTCTTCGACGGTAACCCGCCGTTCCACGGCCGCGGCGCCATGTCGTTTGCCATGAATGTGGCCGAGATTCTGCGCACGCTGAAGATGCTTGAGAGTTATACATATCAACGTGATTAAATAAGGAGGAGACGCTATATGAAAGTATTAATGTTTGGATGGGAGTATCCTCCTCATGTGTTTGGCGGACTTGCAACTGCCAACTATGGTATTTCTGAAGGACTGAAGGCACAGGGCGACATCGAGACTGTGCTCTGTCTGCCACATCCTTTTGGCGATGAGAGTCAGGCTGCCTGCCGCATCGTGGCCATGAATGCCGTGCCTATCGCCTGGCGTAATGTCAGCTACGACTATGTGAAGAATCGCGTGGGTAACGTGATGGATCCCGACTATTATTTCAAGCTGCGTGAGCATATTTATGCCGATTTCAACTACATGCATGTGAATGATCTGGGCGCTATGGAGTTTGCCGGTGGCTATCCCAGCAACTTGCATGAGGAAATCAACAACTATTCGGTCATCGCTGGCGTGGTTGCCCGCACCGAGGAGTTTGACATTATTCATGCGCACGACTGGCTGACCTATCCTGCCGGCATCCATGCCAAGAACGTCAGTGGCAAGCCCTTGTGCATACACGTTCATGCTACCGACTTCGACCGTTCGCGCGGAAAGGTGAACCCGACGGTTTACTCTATCGAGAAAGACGGTATGGACAATGCCGACTGCATCATGTGCGTGAGTGAACTGACTCGTCAGACAGTTATCAACCACTATCATCAGGATCCGCGTAAGTGCTTTACTGTGCACAATGCCGTTTATCCGTTGGCACAGGAACTGCAGGATATTCCACGTCCCGACCACACCGACAAGGAGAAGGTGGTTACGTTCTTAGGTCGTATCACCATGCAGAAAGGCCCCGAGTATTTTGTTGAGGCTGCTAACATGGTGCTCCACCGCACCCGTAACGTGCGTTTCTGCATGGCAGGTTCTGGCGACATGATGAATGCAATGATTCAGCTGGCTGCAGAGCGTGGCATTGCCGACCGCTTCCACTTCCCGGGCTTCATGCGCGGTAAGCAGGTGTATGAGTGCCTGAAAGACTCCGACGTTTATGTGATGCCATCGGTCAGTGAGCCATTCGGTATTTCTCCTCTTGAGGCCATGCAGTGCGGCACCCCCTCGATTATCTCTAAACAGTCGGGTTGTGCAGAGATTCTTACGAACTGCATCAAGATTGACTACTGGGACATTCATGCGCTGGCTGATGCCATCTACAGCATCTGTCACAACGACTCTCTCTTCCACTACTTGCAGGAGGAGGGCAAACGCGAGGTCGACCAAATCACTTGGGAGAAAGTGGGCGCATGGATTCGCACTCTCTATCTCCGCACCCTCGGTTGGCAGTAATCATTAATTAACAGATCATTGAAAAAAGATAATTATGAAGACAATTTGTTTATATTTTGAGATACATCAAATCATTCATCTCAAACGTTACCGTTTCTTCGATATCGGTACCGACCATTATTATTACGATGACTACGAGAATGAGCGTAGCATCAGCGACATCGCCGAGCGTTCTTACATGCCCGCACTCAATGTGCTGCATGATATGATTCGCGACAACGGCAAGTACTTCAAGGTGGCATTCTCGCTCTCCGGAACAGGCATCGAACAGCTCGAGATGCACGCTCCACAAGTGCTTGAGAAACTGCAACAGCTCAACGAGACCGGTTGCGTGGAGTTCCTCGCAGAGCCTTACAGCCACGGTCTCTCATCGCTTGCCAACGAGGAGTGCTTCGCCATTGATGTGAAGAAACAGGTGAAGAAGATTGAAGAGTATTTCGGACAGACACCGAAGGTGTTGCGCAACTCTTCGCTCATCTATAGCGACGACATCGGCGGACAGGCTGCTGCCATGGGATTCAAGGGCATGCTCACCGAGGGTGCCAAGCATGTGCTCGGTTGGAAATCGCCCCACTATGTATACAACTGCGCCATCGCTCCCAACCTGAAGCTGCTGTTGCGTGATGTTGAGTTGAGCGACGATATCTCATTGCGTTTCAACGACAGCGAGTGGGAAGGATATCCCCTGTTCGCTGACAGCTATATCGACCGCATTGCCAACTTCCCAGAGGAAGAGCAGGTCATCAATATCTTCATGGAACTTTCTGCTCTTGGCATCGCACAGCCCCTGTCGAGCAACATCCTCGAGTTCATCAAGGCGCTGCCCGCATGCGCCAAAGAGAAGGGTATTACATTCTCGACTCCTACTGAGATCTGCCTGAAGATGAACAGCGTAGGTAGCGTTGATGTGCCCGACACACTGTCGTGGGTGGACGAGGAGCGCGACGTCAGCTGCTGGCTGGGTAACGCCATGCAGCGCGAGGCTTTCAACAAGCTTTACAGCATTGCCGACCGCGTACGTATTGCCAACGATCCTCACATCAACCAGGATTGGGACTATCTGCAGGCAAGTAATAACTTCCGCTTCATGACCACTAAACCCTCTAATGTGGGTCTCGACCGTGGTATCTACAGCGATCCATTCGACGCATTCACCAACTACATGAACATCCTGGGCGACTTCATGAGCCGTGTCAACAGTCTCTATCCTGTCGATATTGACAACGATGAGCTTGAGAACCTGCTCACCACTATTCGCAACCAGGGTGACGAGATCGCAATGAAGGATAAGGAAATTTTACGTCTGCAGACCAAGCTTGAGAAGATGCAGAAGACCGAAGAGAAGGCTGCTGCCAAGAAACCTGCAGCAAAGAAGCCTGCAAAGAAAGAGGAGAAAGCATAAGACAGCTCTCCAATAATGAATAATAATAAAGCCGTTGCAAGTTACCTGCTTGCAGCGGCTTTTTTCTGATTCTAGAGTAGCCTTCCAGTTTCATAGAGTAGCCTTCCAGTTTCATAGAGTAGCCTTTGGGCTTTCTGGAGTAGCCTTTTAGCTTTCTATAGTAGTCCATAGGAGACCTAGAGTATCTTCTTGGCGTCCAATGGGTATCCTCTTGAAATCCTCTGGTGGCAGCTACTTCACTGTGACGGTGAATTCCTTTAGGTCGGCATCGCGGCTGCTGTTGCCCACCATCAACTCATAACGGCCAGGGACTACGCGCATGGTGTTCGACTGCTCATCCCAATTCTCAAAGTCGCTATAGCGGAAAGGAATCTCAACCACTTCGCTTTCACCAGCCTGCAAACTGACGCGCTTGAATGCTCGCAGAGTCTTCTTCGGACCGTTGGAGTCATCAAGTCGGCGCAGGTAGACTTGTACGACCTCGTCGCCCTGACGGCTGCCCGTGTTAGTGACATTAACGCTGATGATGCGGTGCTGCGGGTCGATGTGTGGGCGTTCAAGGGCGAATGTGGTATAGCTTAAGCCATAGCCGAAGGGGAAGAGAGGCTCGCCGTTGAAGTAACGGTAGGTGCGGTTGGCCATGTGGTAGTCCTCAAAGTCGGGCAGTTGGTCGGTACTGCGATAGAAGGTGAGGGGCAGTTTTCCACTGGGGTTGTACTGGCCAAACAGCACGTCGGCAACGGCACGTCCGCCCTGTTCGCCAGCGTACCATGCCTGTACGATGGCATCGGCATTGTCGGCCTCGGGCACCATGGCGATGGCACTGCCCGAGCAGTTGACGAACACCACGCGCTTGCCTGCCTGCTTCAGGGCAGCCATCAGCTCGCGTTGCACGCGGGGCAATTCAATGTTAGTGCGGTCGCCGCCACGGAATCCTTCCTCGTTGACCTTCATCTCCTCACCTTCCAGGCGGGGCGAGATACCGCCTACAAAGACAATGACATCGGCATCGCCTACTTGGCTGACAATCTCGTTAGTGGTGCTGACAGTCTTCTGGGCCACATCGAAACCGAGGAAAGCCAAACCTATATTCTGAATATAGTCAACCTCAATGCTGTATTTCTGTCCGGCCTTCACGCTGAGAGGGAATGACTTATAGACCACTCCGTGGCCATTCCATTTGTTGAACAGCGTGTCGCCGTTCACGATCACCGCCAGATAGTCTTCCGCATTCACGTTAATCAGGATGTCGGCATCCTGCTGAGGAGTATAGACAGTCTCATACTTGGCCGAGAAATGCTCCAGGTTGACACCTGCGGTGAAGGCCGTATTGCCACCGTTGTCGAGATTGATTTTAGCGGTGTTTACAACCTGGGCAGCAGGCTTTCCGCTGAATTTTTCGTTGTTCCAGTAGGTGGCACGCACGCCCTTCTGTCCGTCGGGAGTGCGCAAGTCGTTGAACTGGCTCTCGAAGACTTCATTGCGCGTGTGGCCACAACCCTGAATGAACCTGGCCTGTGGTGCTTTCTGCCGGATGCCGTTAAGAATGGTAATCGTTTGTGTGGGTGTTCCAGTGTAGTTACCCCAGAGCATCAGCGAGTCGTTGGCATTGGGACCCATGACCACAATCTTCTGCTGCGGGTTGAGTGGCAGCAGATGGTCACGATTCTGCAGCAGCACCATGCTCTCGCGGGCTATCTGCAGCGCCTGCTGTTTGTGCTCCTTGCTGGCTACGACGCTCATGGGAATCTTCGTCCACTCAACCATGTTGTCGGGGTCGAAGTCACCCAGCTCGAAGCGTGCTTTGAGCAGTCGCTTGAGGCTGGTGTTGATTTGCTCTTCCGTAATCTTGCCAGCCTTCATGGCCTCGGGCAGCGACTTGTATTCGCTGCCGCACTCCACATCGGTTCCGGCAATCACGGCACTGGCAGCAGCATCGGCACGCGATGGCGAGAAACCGTGCATGCCAGGTGCAAAGAAGTCGCGGATGGCTCCGCAGTCGCTGGTGACGAGTCCTTTGAATCCCCACTCATCGCGCAAGATGCGGTGCAGATAGCGTGTCTGTGCACAGCAGGGCTCGCCGTCGATGCGCTGATAGGCACACATAATCTCCTTCACGTCGCCTTCTTGTACCAGCGACTTGAAGGCTGGCATATAGGTCTCCCACAAGTCGCGCTCGGGCAGGTTCTCCACATTAAACTGGTGGCGATTCCACTCCGGACCGCTATGCACGGCATAGTGCTTGGCGCAGGCATAAAGCTTCGCATACTTCGATTGCTTTCCGTTGATGAGTGCCGGAGTGCCGTCGTAGTTGTAGCCTTGCAGTCCGCGTACCACGGCCAAACCCATGCGTGTGGTGAGGTAGGGGTCTTCGCCATAGGTCTCCTGACCACGTCCCCAGCGTGGGTCACGGAAAATATTGATGTTTGGAGTCCAGAACGACAGTCCACGATACCGTTTCATTTCTCCCGAACGTTTAGCCTCCATGTTCTTGGCACGTGCCTCATCGCTCACACTGGTGTAGATCTGATGGAGCAAAATATCATCGAACGAGGCCGCCATTGCAACGGTAATAGGGTAGACCGTAGCAAAGCCATTGCGGCCAACACCATGCAGGGCCTCGTTCCACCATTCGAACTGCGGGATGCCCAGCCGCTTGATTTCGGGTGAGCGGTCCATCATCAGTTTTGCTTTCTCATGAATGGTCAGCCGTTTGCACAGATCCTCAGCACGCTGTTCGGGTGTGAGGTTGGGATTCTGATAAGGATATCTGTAAGTCTTCTGTGCATATGCATGCATGGCCACGAGGGCAATGATGATGACGAATATCTTTTTCATATGGGTAAACGATTATTTAATGATAATTTTCTTTCCGTTGCGAATATAGATTCCCTTTTGTGGGTTGTCTACGCGAACGCCCTGGAGGGTGTAGATATGGCCGTCGTCTTTCGACTCAACCGTGTAAATGGTGTTGATGCCAGTGGCCGATGCGGCGGTAACCTTGATAATAGCTACAACTTGATTGCCAGCAAAACGTATCTTCATTTTTCCTGTTATCGGTGATGCGAGAGAATAAACATGAGTTTCAGTTGCTTTTTCAGTGCGCAAAGGGAATGTTCCTTGATCTGCACTAAATGTCTCACTACCAAGATTAACCACATATGCCAAATCGCCACTATCAACATTTGTGTAGGCTTTCACTTCCACGGATTTAGCTGCCATACCGTTAGGTAAGTTAATAATGAAATCTGAATTACGAGAAAATTTAATACCCGTGAAATCGCTGGTTACATGTCCTTCACTGTATCCTTTTTCAGTTGTAATGCTTACGTCACCAAAGTTCCAGTCGCTTTCGTGTGTTGTTGGCGAGATGGTATAATCTACCGTTGAGGAGTCATCGACAATAGTGCTTCCCCCTTGTTCACCAGCTTCATTCTGTGCTGTCGTTATAGCGGCCACAAGCGAATTGAGATAGAGCTCAAGATTCGTATATCCTTCATCGTTGGTTTGATTTCCGTCGTTGGCATTGTTCTTGTCGAGACCGTTGGCATCTTCCCAATTGTCTGGCATGCCGTCGCCATCAGTATCAACGAGAGTCTCTGATGAGTTTAATGTTGGCCAAGCGCTCCAATCGCTACTAGCACCAGCAGGCTTGTTGTCTTCTTGTGTGTTGATGATACCCGACAGGCATCCGTTGCCCGTATGCGAAGCAGACCCATTACGTGTGTCGTTGACCATCTCTTCGTCAAAAGAGTCACGGTGCAGACATGCTCCAGCATATAGCAACACTTTCTCGTAGGCTTGTGCGGCAGTATGAGTGGTAGTTATGGGAAAATCGATAGGTTCCGACAACTTTATGGTGTCTTTTGTTGTTGCTGTGAAAGTATTGTCATTGTTGTCGTTACTAATCTGGTTGTAAACACCATTTGTCCAGTTGTCACTTGCTACTAATGAGCTTTCTGTATTCACATTACCGTCAACAAAGAATTTGCCCCAAACGTGCCATGTGGGTTTGTAGTCAGTATATTTCTCCACATACTCTGTAGTTCGTATGCCGGGAGCGGCAATTCTTTTTATTTTATCTTTACCAGCATATTTTGCTTTTGTGGCAGGTCCTGGCTTATAATAGTTGTTAACGATGTTCACTTTCATAGCCTCACCGCCATAGCAGCCCTCACCTTCGCCCCAGTTGTATATTACGTTGTTGCGCATGTCCATACGCTCGTCAAGTTGCGTAGTATAACGCGGGCCGAGACGGGGTGTGCGACTGTTGTGGTGTGCCAACAGGTTGTGATGGAACGAAGCACCGCTTCCGCCCCAGTTTCCACCGTAACCATGTGAAAGCTTAGAATGGCCTTGCTTCATGCTTTGAGCTATCAAGCACCATTGTACCGTAATATCCGAGCAGCCTCCCATCGACAAACATTCGTCGACGCTCCAGCTTACCGAACAATGGTCAATAATGATGCTTTTACGGTCGAGAGCACCAAAGCCATCCCATCCGTCGTAAGCGCCAGATGCGGCTTTCTCTGGTGTGATGCTTTTATTGCCTAGTCTGAATCTTAGATAGCGAACAATGACATTGTCACCTTTGATGTCACACGGAAAATCTGCAATACATATTCCGTCGCCAGGTGCACTCTGTCCTGCAATCGTTGTGTTGTTGTTGATATGCAACTCTGATTGCAAGTGGATAGTTCCTGATACATCAAAAACGATGGTCTTTCTTCCGTTCTTTTCTAATGCCCAGCGAAGTGATCCTTCTCCCGAATCATTCAGGTTGGTTACATGATAGACAGCTCCACCTCGTCCTCCTGTGACATAGCGTCCAAAACCTTCAGCACCAGGGAAAGCTGGCGTTCGTTCTGTTTGTGCTTGTGCCATGGCAATGTTGGCGAGTACCAGCACTAGTGTAATGAGTAAATGTTTCTTCATCATTGTTTCGTTTTTGTTTTATTATTGTTTTATTAGTTTGTTCAGATAATGCTCAAGATTGGTATAACCGTCAGCCTGGACGGTGTTGCCGTCAGTGGCGTTGTTGGGATTCAGGCCGTGGACTGTTTCCCATTCATCGGGCATGCCGTCACCGTCGGAGTCTTTGGGTGCGGGCATACTCTTCAATTCCGGCCACGGACTCTTGCCTAAGCGCACGTCCTCTTGGGTGTTGATGATGCCTGGGGCACATCCTTCACCCGTAAAGGTGGCTTTTCCTTCGCGTACATCACTTACGATGATTTGGTCTAGTTGGTCGCGGTAGAGGCTTGCCCCTGCTTGTTGCAGCACCAGTTGGTAAGCCTCTTCTGCCGTGTGCGTCGTGACTGGCGCATAGGGCATGGGCTGACTGAGGCGTATGGTGTCGCGGGTCACTGCCGTATAAGTGCCGTCGTTGGCATCGGTCGATATCTGGTTGTAGATGCCGTACGTCCAGTTGTCCTTCGTCACCTCAGGATAACGGCTGTTCACGTTGCCCGCAACATAATACTTGCCCCATACGTGCCACATCTTATCCCACACATTGGGGTGCGGACTGTCATGGTGGGTGTATTGCGTAGTGCGGATGTTGGGGGCGGTAATACGCTTTCCGCGATGGTCAGTAGGTGTTCCAGGACCAGGCTTGAAGTAATTGTTGACAATGTTTACAGTCATGGCTTCGCCACCGTAGCAACCGTTGGCAGTCCAGTTGTAGATGACGTTGTTGCGCAGGTCCATGCGCTCGTCCTCCTGAGTGAAAGGACTAGGACCAAGACGCGGCGTGCGCGAAGTGTGGTGGGCTATCAGGTTGTGATGATACGAGGCTCCGCTGCCACCCCAGTTGCCGCCATAGCCGTGTGCACCCTTCTTATGTCCGGCATCGTTGAGGCTCTGGCTCACAATACACCATTGCACAGTGAAGTCACGATTGCCGTAGACCGACAGACACTCGTCAATCGACCAGCTGATGCTGCAGTGGTCAATGATGATGTTGTGACAGTGGCTGCCGCCCAGTCCGTCGCCTTCATGATGAGCCACCTGTCGGTTACCCAGTCGGAAGCGCATGAAACGTACAATCGTATTGGAACTGACCATGACAGGATAGTCGGCCAGACAAATGCCGTCGCCTGGGGCAGTCTGTCCTGCTATAGTAGTGTTCTCTGAAAAGCGCAAGGATGATTTCAGAAATATAGTGCCCGAAACGTCAAAGACAATGGTCTTAGGTCCTTCCTGTTTGTTGGCCCAACGCAGGGTGCCAGGTTGCATGCCATCCTCTAGCGTCGTGACATGATACACTTTGCCACCACGTCCGCCAGTTGTGAACATTCCGAACCCTTCGGCGCCAGGAAACGCCGGTATCTGTTCAGTTTGTGCCTGTGCAATGATAAAGATGAGCATGAGCCACAGGGTGGAGAGTAAATGTTTCTTCATCATCGTTTCGCTTTCGTTGTTTTTTTGATTTTGCTAGTAGAAAATAGTTCTTTTCCTATTCTGTTTGCAAATTTACAAATAATTTCTGATTACTCAAACTTTAACACACAGAAAATAATCAGTGAGCAACCATATAGGATTTGCCCACCCATATGCCGTAGGGATTAATATATCAATATCCTGAAAGATGCATGCTTGTAGGGACTTAGTTTATCTATGTCCTGACTCATATCCATGCAGACATCATATACGGACATACATCAAGTAAGTCCCTACGGTGATTTCTCCTAAGGAATTTCGATAAGAAAGTAGCATAAAGCATCATACAAGCATCACTTAAAAGGTGATTTTTTGAATTCTAAAGAGCTGCTCTGCGATTCTGGAAGGCTGTTCTACGATTCTGGAAGGCTGTTCTACGATTCTAGAAGGCATATTTACGATTACTAAAAGGCATATATACGCATCGCAAAAGGCATGTTTAGCGAGCGCAAAAGGTCTTTCTATGAACACCAAAAAAGCTGCATAGATTGTATGTGCCAGTTAGGTACGTTGTAACTGGTAGTTTGGTACGTTACAACTGCCAGTTAGGTACGTTGTAACTACCAGTTAGGTTGGTTGTAAAAATCAGATTCGATAATAGTTAGAAATTGTTACTCTTTTTTAAATAATCGGTAAAGTTTGTTGGTATGGAAAAAATGATGTATTTTTGCACGAACTAAACACTACGGAAATGAAAAAAATAATGATATTATTGGCAGCATTGTTTTGCTCCACGATGAGTTGTATGGCACAAGATGCTACGCTCTCTCAGATGCAGGCCGAGGCGCGTACGGCAGACAGAATACCCAAAGGTGACCGTTCGCATTATGGTTTGTGGGCAAAGGATTTCATTAACAACTGGAACAAAGCTAAACCGAAGTCACAATTCGCCTCAGCTGCAGATTCCATCAGTAAGCATAAAGATTTTGTTATTTATTACTCGATGGCTTATTATGCCTATCGCGATCGTGACTATGCTCACATGGTGGAATATGGTGACAGTGCACTCCATACAGGTTTTGACACACCAGAGCTTTGGTTCTATCTAGCTAATAGCTTGGAACAGCTAGGCAAATACGATTGCGCTTTAATAGCCTACCAAGAGGCAAAAGACAAGGGCTTTTCGGCTGGTGGGAAGGCTTTGTCTGAGTTTAAGAAAAGACTGAAAAAGATACAGAAAAAGCAGCGTAAAAAGTAAATAGCCATTATTACCAGTAGTGACAGAATGCTTACTCATAAATAGTGGCGTTGTATAATAACACAATAGGTTATTCAATAAAAAAACTCTCCTGCAACATTTAATAGTGCAGGAGAGTATTTTTATGTTTGAGCTTTCAGCTCATTAAGATTGCATTTGCAAACTACTCTTATTTCTGACGCCATTTCGGAGCACCGACACTCTTCTCAACAAGAACATTGTTGAAGTTCTTGAAGTGCAGGTCAACCATACCCGGCTTGTAGTCAGAACGGATTTCCTTATCCACATTTGTCACAGTGCCATCAATACCATCGCACACGTGGTCGTAGTGGTTAGGATTAGAAGGATCTAACTTGTGAGGTGGATTCGGTTGAACCATCAGGTCCTTAGCCGAAATGTCAGCAACCTTCACTGTCAGTCCCTCAGCACCAGCCTTACCCCATGTCACATCATAATTCTTTGCCAAAGAACCAAAGGTGTTCTTCTGGGTATAGTCAAATGCAGATGAGGTGTTGCTCCATATCTGACCATTGGTTAGGTTGTCGTTGGTCGAGTAGTTATCCTCGAAATCAAGTGTTACTGTGCCTGAACCATTGATGGTGCGGATGTCACAACCAGCCTGTACCATAGTACGCTCTGTGTCGTTGTCGTCGCGTGTCAGGACAAAGAGGTTGCGCTTGACAGTAAAGGTGGAACCGCCAGGTATCCAACGAGTGTTGAATATCATACTGTTACCAGCATTACAAGTATTCAAGTTGATGAATGTGTTGTTCTCCAGCGTGATGTTGTAGTGTAAATCGGCTGGCCATTCAATCGTCTGCTGTTTGTTGTGGTTGAACATATAACCCAGTGGATTATCGTAGATGGTACAGTTTTTCATCACGAAGTTCTCCCAGATGTTAATGTTGACGTTAGCTTCGGGGTTAGCGTGGAACCAGTTGTAACGGCGACCGCTGGTTGAGTAGTAACCACCATTGTAGAAGTCAACATTGTCGATGATGAAGTTCTTGATACGGACACCGTAATTGGCTTGTACGCGGTAGAAACCACCCACAATACCCTGGAACGAACAGTTCTTCAGAGATATTTCTTCTACTGTAGAACCCATACCCTTGCTATACATATTCATGAAATAGCTATTTGTTACAACCTTAGAGCCATCACCGATGTTTCGTACATACGGAATGGTAAAGTCAAGGTCTTCCAATACGAACTTGTCAATGTCAATGGTAATCATCGGGTTCTCTGAACCAATCGGGTTACGGCTCAGCATGAAGAAAGCAGGCGAGGGTGAAGAACCACCGCTGATATCGAGTACCTGTGGATAGTACAGGAATACCTTGGCACGACCCTTACCGGCAGCAATATCATCTGGATGGGTAGCCAGCTTGAAACCCTTGTAAACCTGTAGTCCTCCGCGTACAAAGTAATTCTCGCCTCCTCTGAGGTAGAAAACTTTGTTCTCTGCATACTCGTTGCTATCCATAAATTTCTCAATCAGAGGCTGAATAGAAGTTGCTTTCAGAGGCAGGTTGATAGACAGCATCGAACCGTCACTCTCGTACATCATGGTGTCCTGTGGAGCGGGCTCAATAACGATTGGTTCGCCTGGGTCACCCTTGGTACGTACGGTGATGTCGAGGTTCTGCTGAGCATAGTTCAGACACTTCTGTTTGTCAAGGCCTTTTTTAGCTTTCTCTTGGAAAACAAGCTCATCGTAGGTATACATGTTATACACCGAGTTGGAGTCAAGTCCTGCAACGTTGATCATTGCAATACCATCAGCGCCAAACATACTATTTTCGAGTTTCAAGCCAGGGTACTGATACTCTGCAGGTACTTTGGCATCAGGGTTCGATGATGCTGGCTCAATAACCAGACGGTCAGCTCTCCACACTTTGTTTCCACTGGCATCGGTGGTTGTATTGAAGAACTCGCTCATCTCTTCCAGCTCGTCGGCAGTATATTTACGCTCTCCACTCTTATCGTAGCTGCGGTCGAGAACCAAGTCAAAACTCTCCTTTGTAATATTGGCCTTCTGGGCAATAATTGAAGGAACTCTATACTTATCGAGCATGTCGTAGTAAACCATATCGGTCCATTGGTGAAGGTTTCCTGTTCCAAACCAGTTAGAGTTGTGTTCTTCGCCACGGTCGGATAAAGCACGGATGGCAAAGCGGTAGGTCTTAGAGAACATCAGGTCTTCCAGAAACAGCTGATCCTGTTCCTCGCCTAAGAGGATGGTGTCGAGTGCAAGCAGGGTTTGGTCATCCCAGTTCTCGGGACTATTGGCGATGCTTTGCTCGTAGGAAGCCTTAATCTGGTAACCCTTGGCACCTTTCACTTGCGACCAATAGAGCTGCATGGCGTTGCGGCCGACAACCTGACAGAGGAAGGGGTCGCTACCGCCCTTGGAAATCGTACGGTTGGTACGGAAGACCGGGGTCATCAGTCTGTCGGACGATGCTTCGTAGCTGGCTTCATCCTTGTCTGAGCAAGAGAAGGTGGCAAAGGTGGCCAGCAGTGCGAATGAATATAATAATAATTTTTTCATATTCTTATTCGAAATAAAATTAATAACCATAATAATTCTTATACGCACCTTCAGAGCGTGTGATAGCCTCACGTGGGATAGGCATCAGGTAGCGCACTACAGGCAGGTCCGTCAGTTCAGTAGAGATGTCGAATGGAGTGTATGTGCCATTACGGTTGATCATGAAAATAGACTTGTTATCTCTGTCAGCTTTGATAAAGCCATAGAGTGAGTAGAGTACTGAATTCTCAGCATTCTCACTGCCGTCTTTCCAGTACTTGTCACCATAGTTTGCTGTCTTCATCTCATACTTGAGGGTGCCGGTAGCATCATCAAAGTCGCCTAATGGCTCATAGCTTGCAACTTCCGACTGTGGATACTTATTCTTCATATACTTGAAGAACTTCTCAGCGGTGTTATAGTCAGTCTTATACTTTTGGTTGTTTGCATAAGGATTGAACATATAGATTACAGGCATCTCGTGGTTAGCGAAATAGCTGTTCTTCTGTGGATTCTTCATGTATACATAATAAATCTGGGCAGGGAATATCTGTTCCTTGGCCTTGCCTGCTTCCTTACCAAAAGCGTTGTCACCAGGGATGGCTGCATCGATCTCATCTTGTGTGTAGGTCTCATCAAGAGTTCCACCAAAATAGTCAACACCATCGTGAATAGCTACCATATCGTTAATCGTCGGCTCACTCTGTCCACCCATCTCGGCAGCTACTGCATAGTTGCGCAGGAAAGTGTAGTAGAGCTCCTCTGACAGCAAGTTGTTGCGAACAAGATCCTTCCAACGGCTGTTCTCACCTGCAAACTCCCACTTACGCTCGTCGAGAATCTCTTTCAGGAAAGACTCTGCACTGGCACCCACTACTTGCGGTGCAGCAACTTTAGAACCGAGATAAGCACGGTTGCGTACCTGCTGAACAGCATCAATGGCGTCTGAACTTACTGAATTGTTCAGTTTCACGTCAGCCTCTGCAAACATCAACAGCACATCAGCATAGCGCAAGTAAGGATAGTTAATACCCGTATTGTTTGTAGTGATATTTGTGAAAGCATTGCTGTTATTGAACAGTTTCGACCACTTGTTGTTGTAGCAAGTGATGTTCACGTTGAGCTTGGGAATACCGTCGTAGGTGTAGTACCACCATCCGATGGTTGCCTCGCGACGCATGTCACCTGGCTTGTAAGTGAAGCGGAACATGTTGTTCACCTGCTGGTTACCACCACATTCACCCCACTGGAAGTTAGTTGCACCACCGCTTGACTCAAACTTTGGTCCCTGACGATAGCCGATGCAACCCGAAACCTCCTTGGTGAAAGGAATCTCGAAGATTGGATCGTCATCATTGATCACCTTAAAGTTACACTCGTTCAGGAAAACATCCTGGTATGAATTTCTCAGTGAGTGCGTTCCCGAGTCAATTACTTTCTTAGCATAGTCACGCGCCTGGGTTAAGAACCAAGTCTCGTCTTGTGCTGAAGGCTTACCCATAAAACCGTAGCTGGTAACGTCGTCGTTATTGTGACGCAGAGAGTAGCCTGCAGCCTGAAGGCCGATACGGGCAATCATAGCCCAGCATGCTTCTTGAGAAATACGCTCAACACCTTCGGACAACTGTGCGGTCGGCTTCATGTTAGGTGCGGCATCAATCAAGTCTTGCATGATTGTTTTAGCCACGATGTCGCGTGAGGTGATTTCAGGGCTGAATTTGTTTGTCACTCTTGTCGGCTCCATGGTAAATGGAACATCACCCCAATAGCACAACAGCTCGTTATAGAGCATAGCGCGAATCACTTTCGCCTCTCCGAGGTATTGCTGGAGAGTGGCGTAATCGTCATTGTTCTCTTTGTAGATGCTGCTATTGCTGAGATAGTAGATAAATGAGTTGGCTGCCTCAATAGCAGAATAGGTAGCATTCCACACACTGTTAGCAGTAGAACTGGCTGCGGTCTGATCGTAGCGCTTTGGCGTGTTGGTCTCGTCATTCTCACTGCTATTCGTGACAAAGTCGACATCACTGTTCAGGATGAGGTTGTAGGTGTATGCTTGTCCGAAAGCGTTGCCCGACATCATCTCAGCATAAACACCGTTCAGAGCCATACCTGCATCCTTAACAGAGGTGTAAATGTCTTCAGGGAGGAACTTGGAAGGCGCTTCTACATCCAAGTAGTCATTACAGGCGCTTAACGACAGCAGTCCAAGTCCACCGATGATAATATTCTTTAGTTTCATATAATTATACGTTTTCTTGTTTGTTGTTTTAGAAAGTCAGGTTTACACCAAATGAGAATGCACGGTTACGTGGGTAGCGGTTGTAGTCCATAGAAGGAGTCAGACCTGTCTGCACGTCAACCTCGGGGTCGTAACCTGAGTAGCCAGTGATAATAAAGAGGTTGCTGGCTGATGCATATACACGCAGCTTTGACAATCCAATCTTCGAAATCAGATTCTTCGGCAGTGTGTAACCGATAGTGACATCTGAGCAGCGCAGGAACGAACCGTCTTCAACAAAATACGAATTAATCGTGTTGGTCACTACGTCGGCAGGGTTCCACAGAGTCTTACCTGCGTTTTCTGCCAGATACTCATCAATAGTGTAAGGCTCAGTCCAGTAGTCTTCGTGACGGCCGGTGTTGGTGGTGTAAACCCAACGGTTGTCGCGAGAGAACTTGCTGTATACGTTTGTATAGATGGACTTGTTACCAGAACTTGACGAAAGTGCGTAAGCTGTTGCATTATAGATGTCGAAGTTGAGCATGTATACAAAGTTGGCGGCAAAGTCGAAATCTTTGTAAGAACCGCTCAGACCGAAACCACCTTGAATAGTCGGGTTGGTATTACCAATCACCTGACGGTCTTTCAATGTAATCTTACCGTCACCGTCCAGATCCTTGAACTTCATCTTACCAGGCATGTTGGGATCTCCAGAGTTAGAGGCTGCCAGCACGTCAGTAGTCATCTGAGGAACACCCTCATTCAAAGTCCATTTTGCCTTTGTGGCATAACCATCAGGATTGAAGTCGTCGATAGTGTAAAGGCCGTCGTATACGTAACCGTAGAGCAGACCCACCTCTTTGCCTACTTCGAGCAGGTAGTCGTCCTTACCTGAAGAGTAGAAGCGGTCGCTGTAGTTGTAGAGTTTAGAGTCGGTAGCGTTCAGCTCCTTAATGGTCATCTTGTTGTTACCCAGTGTGAAGTTTGCACTCAGCACATAGTCCTTACCACGGAGGATGTCGCCATTAACAGTCAACTCGAAACCGTTGTTCTGCACCTTACCAATGTTCTGCTGCTGCCTGTTGTAACCTGTAACAGCGGGGATGGTAGAGTCGTAGAGCAGGTCGCGAGTAGTGTTGAAATAGAGCTCGGGAGTAATCTTCAAACGGCCATTGAACATGCTGATGTCGAATGCGAAGTTGCGGGTGACAGTGGTCTCCCATTTAAGCTCCTCATTAGGATACTTGCCAGGCTTAGAGAAGTACATCTCACCATACTGGCGTTGCTCACCGAAACCAGGGCCGCCTTCAACCTCCATATTATAAAGGTAGCGCCACAGGTCGGCATCAATGCGGTTGTTACCGGCCAGACCGAAAGCTACGCGGAACTTAAACTGGTCAATCCACTTTACATCAGCGAGGAATTTCTCGCGCTTCATGTCCCATGCACCAGAGATAGAGGGGAAGTAACCCCACTTATGACCCTTAGCGAACTTCGAGCTACCGTCAGCACGCATAGTGGCTGAGAGCAGATACTTGTGATCCATGTTATATGAAACCTGTCCGAAGAACGAAGCTGTGCGGTCGGCAGTTGAGAGAACCGTGCTCGACAGATACGGAGTACCGAGACCCATGTTGTCGAATGCCTTCTGAGCAGTCACAGAACGGTCGAAGTAACGGTTGGTCTGTACAGACTGCTTGTACTGGCGGTTATAGATTTCCTGACCAAGAAGGAATGACAGATTGTGAACTTCCTTCAGCGTAAGGTCATAAGATGCTGTGTTTGTCCAAGTATACGACTCGGTGGTGCGCTTGGTGATGCTGGCAACAGGCTGCGAGTTGTATCTCTTACCTTGGTCGGTCAGAGGACCATAGAAACGATTGTTGTCGAAGAAAGAAACAGAGTAATTTCCTTCTGAACGCAATGTCAGATTCTCAATGGGTTTCCAAGTCAGGGCGAAGCGGTTGTTTACGGTGTAGTTGTGGCGCTTCTGGACGTTGGTCGAGATGTCATCAACAGGATTGGTCAATGCAAATGCATTGGCGACATCCTCATCTTCCCAGTTCTTGTTCCAACGGGCAAACTGACGGAAACCGGCAGTAGGCATATATCTGAGCACGTCGATGATACCACCTGTACCGATGTTGTTACCACCAGCACCTTCGTCACGACGATAAGTCATGTTCGGGTTGTACTCGAACTTCAGCTTCTTGTGCAGCTGAGTGCTAAGCTTGAGGCTGATATTGGTACGGCGTACGCCAGAACCCATGATGATACCCTTGTCATCACTCTGTGTCAGAGAAAGGTTGAAACGAGTGTTCTCGCTACCACCGCCGATAGAAACGTTGGCTGAGTAGTTGAGTGGAGTTTCATCCATTACCTCGTCCTGCCAGTCAACTGGGGTTAGGGTCTTATAGATGTCAAGGTCAGAGGGATCGCCAAAGTTCTCGTAGAAGTAGCGAACAGGAGAAGAACCACTACGCTTCACACCGCCTTGTGCACGGTCCCATGAATACTCCATGAAAGAAGGAATGTCCATCAGGTCGAGCTTCTTGGAAATGTGAGCTGCAGTCAAACGACCATTGAACGATACCTGAACCTTACCTTCCTTAGCCGACTTCGTGGTAACGATGATAACACCATTACCTCCTTTGGCTCCATAGATAGCGGTCAGAGAGGCATCTTTCAATACGTCGATAGAAGCAATGTCCGAAGGAGGAATATCGTTGATGTTGTCCTGCTGGAAACCGTCAACGATGAACAACGGGTCGTTGCTCTGCGTCACAGACGTTGCACCACGCACACGGATGTTGATGTCGGCACCGGGCTGACCGTCAACAGTCGTAATCTGCACACCGGCAATCTTACCTTGCAGAGCCTCGGCAGCCGATGATACAGGCACGGCGGCCAGTTTGGCTCCGCTCACCGAACCTACCGAACCGGTAAGGTCTTTACGGGCTTTGCTGGTGTAACCCACAACAACTACTTCGTTCAGGGTGCTGTTGTCTTCCTGCAGGATCACTTTCATGTTCTCGCTGGCAGTCAGCTCTTGAGCAACCATTCCGATGTAGGAAATGACGATTTTCTTGGAGTTTTGCAGCTTCAACGTGAAGTTACCATCAAAGTCGGTTACCGCCGCGTTCTTGGGATTTCCCTTTTCCACAACAGTAGCGCCAATGATGGTCTCATTGTTGGCATCCAAGACTTGTCCCTTAGCTATTGTCTGCGCAGACGCCAGTGTCGGCATCAGTGCAAACAAGGCAAAGAGACATAATTTGCACAATAATCTCATTGCGTCTTTCATACCTTGTTACTTTTGTTTTTGTTAATAATTATTTTTAGATTAATTGATGAATCCAAATAGATTAGTTATGATTTGCAAAGATACACACTTTTTTTGAATTATGCAAATACTAAGGCGTTTTTTCCTTTTAACATTATTATATAAATGGAGAAATGACGAAAAAGTGAATATGAAGCAGGGGCAGGAGGTTTATTCCTGCCCCTGTCACTTTCAGTCTTATTTCACAACTACTTTGCGTCCTCCGATGATGTAGACACCTTTCACGGTTTTGTTCACACGGATTCCCTGCATGTTGTAGATGGTGTCGTCTGCTTTCTTGGTTGTTTCGCTGTTGATGCTCTCAATGCCAGTTGTGGAGGCTTTAGCGGCCTCGCTGAGTCCACCCATCTCGTTGGCGGCGCGCACGCTCCAGGTGCCCTCGCCACTCACGGTGTAGGTGGGCTCTGTGGTGAAGCCTACCACATTTCCATCCTTGCAGATGGCCCAGCATAGCACGTAGTTGCTGTCATCCCATGTCAGGCTTGAGCCTTCCAGTTTCACGTTCGTAGGCACAGGTGCCTGCTCGGTGTAAAGGGTTGGAGTCCATTCGCCGAACATCTTACTCATATCGCCAAATTCCGCAGCTTCTGCAGCTGTCAATACGGGGTTGTTCTCATGGGTTCCGGCAAAGATCTTCTTGCGTCCGCTCAGGTCTACTTCGCTGCCGTTACCAGCCATTGAGTTGTACTCGGCAAAGCGTGCGGGCCAGCCGTCGCTCATTTCACTCCAGCCGATGGCCGATGGAATCACATTCATCTTCGTGTCGATGAAGAGAGCTACAGGTGTGCCTTGGCCCCATGGGCGGCCAAGTGTGTAGTTGCCGTCGACACCGCTTTCGTCACCGTTGATGACACAATCTTTGTATACCCAGCCAATGTTTGCAGGTTTCGAGGGAACTGCAGTATAACCGCCTTTCAACTGGCGCAGTTCAACGCGGTTGAAGAAGGCATCGCCCTTTCCGCACATGTAGTCGGTGCGTCCGCGCACCACACCGTCCTCGAAGTAGTAGAGGCCTCTGTCGTTCTGACCCACCCATGTGTCCTGGTAGCCATGTAGGCATACATTCTTGTAGATGGTCTTGGCGCCCATATCCTCGATGGCAATGTCGCGGCCACGAGCATCGTCCATGCCTGTAGAGACGGTCAGGTCTTGATAATAAAGGTTTTCGCCTCTGGTCTGTAGCACGTCGCTCTTTCCGATTCCCTCGTAGACGCTGGCTGTGCCATATCTGCCATCGAAGGTCTCGTCGGCAGGAATGGTGTTGGTGATGACCACTTCGTCGCGGCTCTCACCTATGAGCGAGATGTTGCCCGAATTGATGCGTGTGATGGGGTCTTTCTTCGTGTATGAAGCGGTGGAGCCATCCTTCAGTTCTACGTTGTAGGTGACATCGGTCGTGCCTTGTGGCAGTTGGTAGGTTCCCTTCTTCAGGAAGATGCGATAGCGCACATTCTTGTCGCTACGCTCGTCGGCAGCCTTGAAGGCGGCCAGCAGTTCGTCAACATTCTCTACCACTGCATCGTAGATGCCTTTCGCCACGGTCGGACGAGCCATGGTGGTGAAGTTGATGACGATATCTTCGGCGATATAGTTGTCTGTCAGGTCGGCCACAGCCTTGGCAGGCAAGACGAATCTGTGCGGAGTGTCATACTCCAGTCCTTTGTATTCGAAGGTAATGGTCTTACCGTTGACAGTTCCTTTGGTTGGATTCTGTGTAATGCTCTTGATGTAGGTGTTGTTCACATATGCTACGGCGCCGTCAGCCAGTTTCACACGTTCGTCGAAAGTGAGTACAATCTTGCCTGAGGCCGACACTCCCGTAGCTCCCTCAGCAGGAACGCTGCTGACCAGAACGGGTGCCTGGCCGTCGTCGATGAGCTTGGCTGTGCCTGTGATGAAGAACATGGCAAGTGCATTACCATCGTTGGCAGAAGCTGTGCCATCAATACTTGAAGTCTTGTCGGCTATCATTCTGATATACAAATCCTTTTGGTTGTTGGCAGCCTCTGGCAATTTACCGCTGAACGACGCAGGATTTTTGGCGCCTTCCATCGTGATGCTTCCCACGTTTGTCCAGTCTGTTCCGTTGAGTGAATACTCTACGTTGTATGTTTGATATGCGTTGAAGTTATAGAGCATCTGGAACTGAACGTTGATGTCTGTGAATGCCTCAGCATTGATCTTCGTCTGCCAGTGCCAGTGACCCACATCTCCATTAGCAGAGCCTTTTTGCCAGTTGACGGCAGCGCCCTTGAACGTTTCATAGCCGCCTGCACTCTCATAACTCTTGTCGAGCCATCCTTTTGTCTCTCCCGTTTCTGTGTTAACGAGACTCAAGGCATCAGCCTCATTGTCCTGTGCGGCAAAATCGGCTATGCGGCCATTATTGCCAGTCAGATAGAAATCCCATCCGGCAATGATCTCTGCCTCGGCATAGGTGGCTGTCAGCGTCACATTCTCGGTCATGGTGATGGTCTTCTCGCTGTTGGTGTCGCCATCGCTCCAGTTGTTGAAGGTGACCAGACCTTCATATTGGTTGGCAGTCAGCTGTACTGTCTGTCCCTCCTCATACATGTTTTTGCCGTCGACCACGTTTGGAGAGGGCGTAGCGGCTACCATATAACTGTTGGAACCGTCTACAGTTATATTGAGTTCGTAAGTTGGTATGGGCTCAAACTCTGCAACGATTGTGCTGTTTTCGGTAATTGTGTAGGTAAGAGTTGCATTGCTGCCAATCACTTGGCCGTCTTTTGTCCATTGCTTAAACTGATAGCCAAAGTTCTTTTCAGCGGTTAATGTCAGTTCTGTGTTCTCGTCATATTCAGTTGCCGATGGCTTTACTGTCACCGTTCCTGCCTCCTGCGGACTGACCGCTGTGGTAAGTGTCACTTGTTTGGCTGAGCTCTCAACGTTAGCGTAGACTTCCAGTTCAAACATATAAGCATTTTGGCTTTCGTTCAGGTTGTACCATTGCAGTTGCACGTTTTCTTTGTTAATCTCTTTTTCTACCCAAACCGGAGAACTGATTTTTACATCGTTGATGATTTCCCAGTCACCATCGCCAACTTTTATCTTAAGTCCCCAGCCGCGGTTGCTGCCCGTAGCTCCATGACGATAGCGAATGCGAGTGATGTTCTTAAAGGTTGTGGTAGTGACAGTCGATGCTTTCTTTTCGCACATGATATAGCCACGATAAGCAGGGTCCAAAGCAGAGTTGAATTTCCCGTCGTTTGTGGCATTAGGGTCAACAGTGGCATTCTCCATGCTGAAGGTGATGGTCTCGTTGCTGAAGTTGGTGACAATAGTGGCCGTCGAACCTTTTGTCCAGTCTTGGAAGTCGGTGTCGATGATAGCTTTCTCTTTCACCGTTTGTGCATACATACTACCACCACAGAGTATGGCGACCATACTCAGGATGAAAACCCGTAGATTTTTAGACTTCATAGTTGTTTTGTTTTAGTAATAATTGCAATTAGTTATTAGCAGTATTTAAATACAGGTGCAAAATTAGTGATTTTTGACCAAAAACTATAATTTTTGACCCGTAATCTCACGTAAACGTTTACGAGTAATCTATTTGAAATCAACATAAAATAACCGGCTTTAGCTAATGGCGCTTATTGGGAGTTCCAGAGCAGCCTTCTAGAGTTCCAGAGCAGCCTTCTAGAGTTCCAGAGCAGCCTTCTAGAGTTCCAGAGCAGCCTTCCAGAGTTCTAGAGCAGCCCTCCAGAGTTCTAGAGTAGCCTTCTAGAGTTCCAGAGCTACTCTCCAGAATTTCAGAGCAGCCTTCCAGAATTCTGATAACGTTTTATATCGCTGATGATGCTTTCCTCTCCCGTCAAAATGGCAGCAAATGGCTTGTGTCAATACTCTGTTTTGTCCTCTTTTTCCTGCCAGAGGCGGAACGACTGTAATGCCTCGTCGCGAAGGAGGGGAATGATGGGGATGGTACGCTCGTCGAACTGGCGGTTCAACTCGTCGTAGATAAAATCATCGGCAAAGTCGATGTTGCGGGCATCAGTACGGTTGTTCCCATAGTAGATGCGGTCGATTTTAGCCCAGTAGATGGCGCCAAGGCACATCGGGCAAGGCTCGCACGAGGTGTAGATGACGCATCCGGACAGGTCGAAGGTGCCCAGTTTCTTGCATGCCTGCCGAATGGTGTTGACCTCGGCATGGGCAGTGGGGTCGTTGTCGATGGTGACGCTGTTGGAACTGCCTGCTATGATTTCATTGTCTTTCACGATAACGGCTCCGAATGGTCCTCCGCCATTCTTCACGCTCTCGTTGGCAAGGCGGATGGCCTCTCGCATGAACTCCCGGTCTTTTTCTGTTATGTTCATCTTGCTCATTGTATGCTAAGTGGTTATTTATTGTTGATGTATCTTGCCACAAAGATACGTTTTTTTCTTGACATTTCCTCTTTTTTGAACGAAATAAATGCTTTCCCTTTGCATTTCACTCGTTTTTTTCGTAACTCTGGCTTTGCCGAACTTACTCACGTTCGAAAAAACTCAAAAAGTTTTGGTTTTTTGCTCACTTAATCGTAACTTTGAATAAGTTACTCCATCTCGGCATAAAAAATAAACGTGTTTATTTTGTTCTGCGCTCGATTTTTCGTAACTTTGGCTGACGCCGAACTTACTTGTCACTCGGAAATGAAAAGAAAAGCAAGCTTTCCTTTTGCATTTCACTCGTTTTTTCGTAACTTTGCACCGCTTTAATAAAAATAGGTAATTAAAAGATCAAAAAAGATGAAAGCATTTGTATTCCCTGGTCAAGGGGCACAGTTCGTAGGCATGGGTAAGGACCTCTACGACAACAATGAACAGGCAAAGGAACTATTCGAGAAGGCCAATGAGATTCTCGGATACAGAATTACGGATATTATGTTTGCCGGCACGGACGACGAACTGAAGCAGACGAAAGTCACTCAGCCTGCCGTATTCCTGCACAGTGTGCTGACGGCTCTCTTTGCCACTCCTGCTGAAGACCTCGAAGAGAACAAGCCTCAGATGATGGCTGGTCACTCGCTGGGTGAGTTCTCGGCATTGGTGGTCTCGGGCGCCTTGTCGTTTGAGGATGGTCTTCGCCTGGTCTATGCCCGTGCTATGGCCATGCAGAAAGCCTGCGAGATGGCTCCTTCGACGATGGCTGCCATCATCGGACTGGCCGATGAGAAGGTTGAGGAGATTTGTGCTGAGATTAATAAGGAGGGATATGTAGTGATTCCCGCCAATTATAACAACCCTGGTCAGCTGGTGATTTCTGGAAATATCGAGGCTATCAACGAGGCATGTGAGAAATTGAAGGCTGCTGGTGCCAAGCGCGCTCTGCCGCTGAAGGTGGGTGGTGCTTTCCACTCTCCGCTGATGCAACCGGCCAAGGATGAGCTGCAGGCTGCTATCGAGCAGACTTCGTTCAACGAGCCTGTCTGTCCCATCTACCAGAATGTGGACGGCAAGCCCCACACCAATCCCGAGGAAATCAAAAAGAACCTCATTGCTCAGCTGACGAGTCCTGTTCGCTGGACACAATGTGTGCAGAACATGATTGCCGACGGTGCCGACGACTTCACAGAGTGCGGTCCTGGCAAGGCGCTGCAAGGCATGATTGCCAAGATAGACCGTGGCGTTAATGTTCACGGAGTGATTTGATTTCGCAACGGATTTCATGAGTCTGGCGGATGCGAGTGACGTGTCTGTGCGACTCGTGAAATCCGTTTTCATATACCAAGGAATACTATGAAGCAAGAAAAGATAATTATTTATCAGGTTTTTACCCGTTTGTTTGGTAACTGCAATACGACGCGCAAGGTGAATGGGACGCTTGCCGAGAATGGTTGTGGCAAGTTGAACGCCTTCGACGATGCGACGCTCCATAGTATTCAGTCTATGGGATTCACACATATCTGGTATACAGGTGTGATTCGCCATGCCACGATGACCGATTACACTTCCTACGGCATCCCCCGTCAGAGCGAAGAGGTGGTGAAGGGTAGGGCAGGGTCGCCTTACGCCATTGCCGACTACTACGATGTGGACCCCGATTTGGCAGAGAATGTCGACAAGCGTATGCAGGAGTTTGAGGCTCTTGTTGAGCGCACCCACAAAGAGGGCATGAAAGTGATTATTGACTTCGTGCCCAACCATGTGGCCCGTCAGTATCAAAGCATTTGCAAACCCGATGGTGTGAAGGATTTGGGTGAGGACGATGATCAGAACATGCATTTCTCGACGAAGAACAATTTCTATTATTGTTGGGGACAGCCGCTCGACCTGTCTGCCATACGTCCATCCCATCGTGATTCGCAGGCTCAGGATTCCCGTTCCCACGAATACGTTGAGTGTCCCGCCAAGGCTACAGGAAATGACCATTTCGACAACCGCCCAGGGCGTAACGACTGGTATGAGACCGTGAAACTCAACTACGGTATTGACTATTGTGATGCGGGCGGACGCTCGGAGCATTTCGACCCGATTCCCAACACATGGAGCAAGATGACCGACATTCTGCTCTTCTGGGCAGAGAAGGGCGTCGACGGCTTCCGCTGCGATATGGCAGAGATGGTTCCGGCTGCTTTCTGGGCATGGGCTACCGACAAAGTGAAATTCTGCTATCCCGACAAGATATTCATCGGCGAGGTCTACGATCCCAGCCAATACCGTAATTACATTGGAGCCGGTTTCGACTATCTCTACGATAAAGTAGGCATGTACGATTGTGTGCGTGAGGTGATTTGCGGGCATCGTCGTGCTGGCGATATCACCTCGCAATGGCAGGCCACAGACGATATTCGCAGCCACATGCTCTATTTCCTCGAGAATCACGACGAGCAGCGCATTGCCAGCGACGCATTTGCGGGCGATGCATGGAAAGGAATTCCCGGTCTGATGGTCAGCACCTTGCTCAGGAGTAATCCCTTCATGTGTTATGCTGGTCAGGAACTGGGTGAGCGCGGCATGGATGCCGAGGGATTCAGCGGATGTGACGGCCGTACGACCATCTTCGACTACTGGTCGTTGGACTCACTCATCCACGGATACTTCAACCGCAGGAAGCTTACCAAGAACGAAAGGAGCCTGATGCATGTCTACCGCCAGATACTGACGCTGGCCAATAGCGAGAAAGCTTTCCGTGAGGGAGAATGCTACGATCTGATGTATGTCAATCAGCATCTGACCGACCGCCAGTTTGCCTTTCTCCGCAAGGCTGACGATGAGCTGATGCTTGTCGTAGTGAATTTCTCGGGCGAACCCGTTGCCTGCGATGTGAACATTCCGCGCCATGCCTTCGAGTATCTGGGCATTATACAGAAGGAAGTGAAAGCCACCGACTTGCTGACTGGCGAAGCGCTGACGATGCAACTGCATGCAGGCCATCCCGTGCACATGACCATAGAACCATATACAGGCAGAATATATAAAATGAAAGGATAGGTGACAAATGGCAGACGACTATGTTTTAAACGACCACAACAAAGATGAGTTTCCCCCTGCGCATACGGCAGAGCACTTGTTGAATCAGTTCATGATGCGGATGTTTGGCTGTGAGCGGTCGAACAATGCGCATATTGAGCGCAAGAAGAGTAAAATCAGTTATATTCTCGACCATAAGCCCGACCGGAAGGAGGAGAAGGCCATTGAGAAAGGCATGAATGAACTGATAGAGCAGGACATGTCCGTGACATTCCAGTTTGTCACCCGTGCAGAACTCGAGGGTATCATCATGGATGCGGAGCCTGATTCTCCCGATGCCAAGTTGTCTACCGACCGTCTGCCCGACGATGCCTCGGAGACCATACGGCTGGTGCGGATTGGCGACTACGATGTCTGTCCCTGTATTGGCAAGCATGTGAGAAACACCAGCCAGATTGGCCGTTTCGAACTGCTTGGTACGAATTGGGACAACGACAAGATGGCGTTCCGCATACGCTATAAGATTGTGCAATAAAACCATCAGAAAACTGCCGGATTGTGCAATAACATAATAAGCCGTCAGATTGTGCAATAACACAACAAGCCGTCAGATTGTACTATAATACAACAAAAAAGCCGCCCCCATCTCGGGAGCGGCCTTTTCATTTCGTCTCTTGTTCCTCTTGCATGTCGATGAATTGTCTCTTGCTGTCATAAAACTCATATTGCAAGAAAGCCATCTTTTGCGAGGAAATCACATGCACGCCAAATCCGTATTTCATCTGCCATTTGCGTTTCATGCTGATAACGCCTTGATTGATGTAGGCAGCCACATAGGGGTGAACGTGTAAGTAAAACTTCTTGACTCCAATCTTGTTGACCAGATAATCAATCTTTCGTTCCAGCTGGTCGGTAAAGAGAATGCTCGATTTGATTTTCCCTTTGCCGAAGCAGGTGGGACAAGTCTCTTCTACGTTGACATCCATGGCCGGTCGCACTCGCTGACGCGTAATCTGCATCAGTCCGAACTTGCTCAGCGGCAGGATGTTGTGTCTGGCCCGGTCTTTTTGCATGTTCTTGCACATGCGCTCATACAGAAGCTGTCGGTCTTCTGCCAGATTCATGTCAATAAAGTCAACAACAATGATGCCTCCCATGTCTCGTAGTCGCAACTGCCGTGCCAGTTCGTCGGCAGCTCCCAGGTTCACGTCGAGAGCATTTGCCTCCTGTCCATTCTCCGAGCGTGTGCGGTTGCCGCTGTTTACGTCTACCACGTGCAGTGCCTCTGTATGCTCTATGATGAGGTAGGCTCCACGTTTGTAGTTGACTGTTTTACCGAAGCTAGACTTAATCTGCTTGGTGATGTTAAAGTTGTCAAAGATAGGCACATTGCCTTTGTACAGCTTGACGATGCCTGCCTTTTCAGGGGCAATGAGCGTGACGTATTCCTTGACCTCCTGATACACTTGCTCGTCGTTCACGTAGATGTTCTCGTAGGTAGGGTTGAAGAGGTCGCGCAATAGGGCGACGGCTCTGCTGGTCTCCTCGAAAACGAGCTGAGGTCGTTCGGTTGTCTTCTGTACCTTGGTAATGGCATCCTCCCAACGCTTTAGCAGGACCTTAAGTTCCGTGTCGAGTTCGGCCACTCTCTTCCCTTCGGCAACGGTGCGCACAATGACACCGAAATTCTTGGGTTTGATGCTCTGGATGAGCTGTTTCAGGCGTGCCCGTTCCTCGCCACTTTTAATCTTAGAAGAAACAGAAACTTTATCATTAAACGGTACGAGGACCAAATAGCGCCCTGCGAACGAGAGCTCGCCGGTGAGGCGTGGTCCTTTCGTCGAAATAGGCTCCTTGACAATCTGCACCAGCACCTCCTGGTCTTTCTGCAGGGTGGTGGCGATGGTTCCGTCTTTCTTCAGATCGGGCAGCCGTGAAGCCTTGGCGAACGGATAAAGTTTCTTTCTGTCGCTCTGTACCTGTTTGAGGTACTTCTCATACGAGTTGAATTGATTTCCTAAGTCAAGATAATGGAGAAAAGCGTCGCGTTCGTGTCCTACGTTGACGAAACAGGCGTTCAAACCGGGCATTAGTTTTCTAACCTTTGCCACATAGATGTTTCCAACGGAGAAAGATGCTGAGCGGGGCTCAGTCTGATACTCTACCAGGTTTTTGTCTTCCAGCAGAGCAATCGATATGTCTTTCTCGTGAACGTCAATTACTACTTCGCTGGTCATTTTTCCATTGTCTTTAAAAGACTTAAGAGCAAGTCTTTACTTGCTCTTATGTCTGTTCTTTCTTAATCTCTTCTTACGCTTGTGAGTTGCCATCTTGTGGCCCTTTTTCTTTTTTCCGTTTGGCATAGCCTTAAAAATTTTAATGTTATATAATGTTGTTAGTTGTTTCTCTTATTTCTCTTCGTCACCTCTCATCTTCTCAACGAAGCTCTTGGCGGGCTTGAAGCTGGGGAAGTCGTGAGCGGCAATCGTGATGGTGGTGTTCTTCGAGATGTTGCGGGCAGTCTTCTCGGCTCTGTGCTTGATGATGAAGCTTCCGAAACCGCGGAGATAAACGTTTTCCTTCTCCATGAGGCTTCCCTTGATACATTCCATAAATGCCTCAACGGTAGCCGAAACATCTTTTTTTGCAACGCCAGTAGACTCTGCTATCTGATTGATAATATCTGCTTTAGTCATCGTTTAAATGTTTTATATTATTATTCTTGTTGATTTTCGGACTGCAAAGATACAAGTTTTTGTCGTGATATGAAAATTTATTTTGGTTTTTTTATAAAAAAGCAGTGAGAATTGTGCTAAAACTAGCTAATTCTCACTACTTTAAGGGTGAAACACCTTATTATTATGCCTCTTCTTCTTCGTTTTCCTGTCCGAAGGTGCCTTGCTTCAGGCTCTCCACGAACTGGTCTATCTTCTCCAGCTCGACGGGAATCCTGATGTTTTGCGGGCAGTGGGGCACGCATTGTCCGCACTGGATGCAGTGGTTGGCCTGCCGCAGCTTGGGCACGCTCCGGTCGAGTCCGATGAGATATTGTCGGCGGTACTTGGCAAAGTCCTTGTCGTTGGCGTCGCGTGGCAGCGTCCCTTCGTTCTTACATTTATTATAATGTACGAAGATGGCAGGGATATCGATGCCGTAGGGACATGGCATGCAATACTTACAGTCGTTGCAGGGAATGGTCTCGAAGCCGGCAATGTCTTTGGCCACCTGGTAGAGGAACTCGTTCTCCTCCTCGGTGAGCGGTTTCAGCGGACAGTAGGAGAGCAGGTTGTCCTTCAGATGCTCCATGTATGTCATGCCGCTCAGCACGGTGAGTACGCCCTCGGGTGTTCCGGCATAGCGGAAGGCCCACGAGGCTACCGACTTGGTGGCATCGCGCGTCTTCAGTTGCTTGGCAATATACTGTGGCAGCTTGGCCAGTCGTCCGCCCAGCAGGGGCTCCATGATGACGGCTGGGATGCCGCGCTTCTGCAGCTCGTCGTACAGATAGGAGGCGTCGGTGTTGTCTTGGTTCATCTCGTTGGCATACTCCCAGTCGAGATAGTTGAGCTGTATCTGCACGAAGTCCCACTGGTATTTGTCGTTGTGCTCCAGCAGCCAGTCGAACACCTTGATGTCGCCATGATACGAGAATCCCAGGTTGCGTATTTTCCCCTGCTTGCGCTGTTCGAGCAGCCAGTCGAGCACGCCATTGTCGATGTAGCGCGAGTTGAAGTTGTCCATGCCTCCGCCGCCCACAGAGTGGAGCAGATAGTAGTCGATATAGTCTACCTGCAGCTCTTTCAGCGAGCGGTTGAACATCTCCATCGACGCGGCTTTCGTCTTCACGCTGTTGTCGAAGTTCGACATCTTCGTGGCCACAAAATAGCTGTCGCGGGGATGGCGGTGCAGGGCAATGCCCGTGGCGCGCTCAGAGAGTCCCATGCTGTAGACGGGTGCGGTGTCGAAGTAGTTGACGCCGTGCTCCATCGCATAGTCCACCAGCTTGTTCACCTGCTCCTGGTCGATGACCTCTGTGTTCTCGCCTTTCTCGTCTTTGCCGGGCACGGTGGGCAGTCGCATCATGCCGAATCCGAGCAGCGACACCTTGTCTTTGGTCGTGGGTGTCGTCCGGTAGGTCATCTGGCCCTTGGCCGGCTCCACTTGTTTCTTGTAGTCGTCCTCCACGGCCTTGTCAGCAGCCTGCTTGCATCCTGTCAGCGTTGCGGCCGTAGCCACTGTTCCCATTCCAAACATCTTGAGGAACTTGCGGCGTGTGATATCGTTTTTTCCCATATCGGTTCTCAATCATTAACATTCATACATCAACCAAACTTAATTCTCCTTGTGCACCTCGTGTCCTTCCACATAGATGGCAGGGAAGGGGCGTGCCGGGCAGAGGTTCTCGCAGGCACCACAGCCAATGCACATCTCCTCGTTGACGGCCGGAACGAAAGCGCTCTCCTCGTCGTCGGGGTCCGACGGTACCATCTCGATGGCTCCCGTTGGACAGTGGCGGGCACAGTTGCCGCACTCCACGCCGTCTTTCAGGGGGATGCAGTTCTTCTTGATCCACACGGCATGACCAATCTGTGTCGACGACTTGGCCTCCTTGCTGATGGGCTTGATGGCGCCTGCCGGACATACCTCCGAGCAGCGTGTGCATTCGGGTCGGCAGTAGCCTTTCTCATACGACATGACGGGCTGCATGAGGTTCATCAGGTCGGTACCTGGCCGCAGCACATCGTTCGGGCATTCCGACACACAGAGTTGGCAGCCCGTGCAACGGGTAGCCATGTTGCGTGCGCTGATGGAGCCCGGCGGGGTGATGGGTGTCTGCCGCTTGGGCGCCACCTTGTCTTCTATCTTGGCCAGTCCGCCGTCCACTTTCATCTTCTCCTGGGCCATAGCGGCTGTGGTCACCAATGCCGTGCCGATGAGGAACGAGCGCTTGCCCTTGTCGACGGTTGTGTCGGCCTGAGCGTCCTGACTGGCGTGGCTGGCTGTGACTTTCTTGGCCGTGTACTTCAGCGCTCCGAACTTACAACTGCTGATGCAGTCGCCGCACACCACGCACCGGCTGTAGTCCACCTTGTGGTTCTTGAAGTCGATGCAGGAAGCCTTGCAGTTCTTCGTGCACAACGAGCAGTTGCGGCATTTGTCCTCGTCGAAACGGATTTTCAGCCAAGAGAAACGGCTGAAGAAACTCAGCACGGTGCCTACCGGGCAGATGGTGTTGCAATAGGTGCGGCCATGCTTCCATGCCAGGACGACGACCACGACCAGTGTGACGATGGCTATGACGAGCGTTGGAATGCTTTTCGTCCACACGTCGACGGTGTAGAAGGCATAGCTGTCCACTCGCTCGGCGATGGCAGCCAGCACATTGTTGCCCGCTTTCCATATCGGCTGGAATATCATCGTGGCTATTCGTCCGTAAGCGCTATAGGGCGCCAGCAGCTGCACGATGGAGCCGACACCGGCTGCCAATGCCACCACGAGCACGCCCAGCATGGTGTAGCGCAGCCAGCTGATGGCTTTCGAGTAGGTGTAGCGGTTCTTCTTGCGACGGTTGTGCAGCCAGGCAATCACATCCTGGAATACACCCAGCGGGCAGATCACCGAGCAATAAATGCGCCCGAAGACCAGCGTCAGCACGACCAGGCCAATGATGACGGCGGCATTCAATGCCAGCACTGCCGGCAGGAACTGTATTTTGGCCATCCATCCCAGCCAATGGTGCAGCGTCCCCGTGAAATCGAGGAACAACAGCGTAATGAGTACAAAGAATACTGCTGCCAGAGCAGTTCTGATTTTCTTAAGCGTCATATTTTCTGTATCTTGTTGCTAATGTAATTCTTGCGACTTGCCAATGGTCATTCTTGCGACATTCCAATGGTCATTCTTACTTATTGCCAATGGTCATTCTAACGATGGCAATGCTCAGTTCGTAGAGCAGCCAGATGGGGAGCGCCACCACAAACAGCGTGAAGGCGTCGGCTGTCGGGGTGATGACGGCTGCCACGATCAGGATGATGACAATGGCGTGGCGGCGGTATTGGCTCATGTGGCGGTCGTTGATGAGTCCCATGCGGGCCATCACCCAGCAGACCACGGGCAGCTCGAACACCACGCCCATCACCAGGCTCATCATCAGCAGCGTGTCCATATACGACTGTAGGGTCAGCATGTTGGCCACGTCGGCGCTCACTTGGTAGGTGCCCAGGAAGCGCACCGTCAGCGGAAACACCAGGAAATAGTTCAGCAGCGTGCCCACGATGAACATCAGGTAGGCGCTGCCCACTATTCTCCCTGCGTAGCGCCGCTCGTTCTGGTAGAGGGCAGGACTGACGAACCGGAACACCTCGTAGAGCAGGTAGGGCGATGCCAGCAGCACACCGGCATAGACGGCCGTTCTCATGTGAATCATGAACTGCTCGGTAAGCCCCGTGTTCATCAGGTGAATGCTGAAGGGGCTCACTCCCAGCAGGCGGTAAGTGATGAAACTGCTGTCTCTCGGTGCCAGCACGATGTCAAACAACGTCTCTTTCATGCCGAACGCCACCAGTGCCAGGACGGCAATGGCTATGAGCATGCGGATGAGGCAGCCGCGCAACTCGTCCAGATGGTCCCAGAACGTGCCCGTGGCCTGATCGTCGTTCATTGGCTGATGCGTCATTCCTTTCCGCTCTCTTTCTTCGCGTCGTTTTTCTCGTCGCCGAGCGAGTCTTCAATACCGTTGACACCCTCCTTGAAACTCTTCACGCCCTTGCCCAGTCCCTTCATGAGCTCGGGGATTTTCTTTCCTCCGAACAGCAGCAGGATGACGAGGGCGAGAATGATGATCTCTTGGGTGCCTATCATTGCGATAATGCTCATTTCTAGTGTGGAGAACATAAGTTTTTTGTTATTTGTTGTTTTGCGTTGACAAAGATAGTGTTTTTCTTTGAAACGGCCAACTTTTCATTCCGAATCTTTCTATCAGTCAGTCTTTTTCGCTCTCTTTTGCGGGTTCCGGGCAGGCTTGGCCTACCTTTTCGAAAAGAATTTCCACCAGGCGTGGAATGGCGTATTGCTGAAGGTTGCTTTCGCCCACCCAAATGTAGTCGTCGGGCAGTTGCGGCTTGCTGCTCACCTCGGCCAGATAGCAGTCGGCCATCAGGATGCGATGGGTGAGCACATGCTTCACGCCCTCGGCGATGAGGGTCAGTCGGCAGTTGTCGTCCACCCAGTCGGGCATGCCCTCGTCCTCGGTCAGGAACGGCTCCCACAGTCCCTGCCAGATGTCGCCTGCCGGCCGTCGGCGGATGGCGGTCTCGCCGTTGCAACGCAGGTAGAAATAGCGCAGGTGGCGGGTCTTGACAGTCAGCTTTCTCAGTTTCACGGGCAGTTCGCCGGTGCGTCCCTCCCGCAAGGCCGAGCAGGTCTCTGCCAGCGGACAAGTGGCGCATTTGGGCGACTGAGGCGTGCATTGCAGGGCCCCGAAGTCCATCATGCCCTGGTTGTAGGCGGCCGCCTCGTTCTGGGGCAGCAGCTCTTGGGCCAGCGCCGTGAAGGTCTTCTTGCCCTCGGTGGTGTTGATGGGTGTACCGATGCCGAAATAGCGTGCCAGCACCCGGTAGACATTGCCGTCGACCACAGCGGCCGGCAGTCCGAAGGCAAACGAGCCGATGGCGGCAGCCGTATAGTCGCCCACGCCCTTCAGTTGGCGGATGCCCTCAAGCGTCTGCGGAAACTGTCCTGCCTCTGCTATCTGCCGAGCCGCCTTGTGCAGGTTGCGCGCCCTCGAGTAGTAGCCCAGTCCCTGCCATTCGCGCAGCACCTCGTCTTCGGTGGCACGCGCCAGGTCGCCCACGGTGGGCCAGCGCCGCATGAACCGCTCCCAGTAGGCCTGTCCCTGCTGGATGCGCGTCTGTTGCAGAATGATCTCGCTCAGCCAGATGGCATACGGGTCGCGGGTGTCGCGCCAGGGCAGCTCGCGCCCGTTGGCGGCAAACCACTTGAGGATGGTGGTGGCAAAGCCGTTCGTCATAGTCGTGGTAAAGCTGTTTTTGATAAGCAAATCGCCTCATCCTGTCGGCTGGCCGCAAGTGGCATACCGAACGGAGAATGGGGTTTGGGTTGATTTTTCAATGATGCAAATCTACAAAGAAAAATCCAATCGGCCAAACGATTGCTGCTCATTTGTCGGTTTTTCATGGTCGGGTGCCACGCATTTCAATATTTTTTCCTACCTTTGCACCCGTCATCACATTATTATATATATAATGAACACATCAGACCGTCTTATCACCAGTGCGCAGAATCCCAAGATCAAGCGTTTGCTGGCCCTTCAGCAGAAATCGGCTGAGCGGCGCCAGTCGGGATTGTTTGTCGTCGAGGGCCGTCGTGAGCTGGAGCATTGTCTCCAAGCCGGATTCACCGTCGACACCGTGTTCTACTGCCCTTCGGTGCTCCAGGAGCAAGCCGGCGATGCCTCGTCGGTGCTGGCAGCCTTGCCCGCAGGCACGCGCTTGTTTGAGGTGTCGCGCGACATCTACGAGAAGATAGCCTACCGGGGCAGCACCGAGGGAGTGGTGGCCGAGGTGGTGGCTCGCTCGCTGACGCTCGGCGATCTGCAGCTGACTGACAGTCCGCTCATCATCGTGCTCGAACGAGTGGAGAAACCTGGCAACCTGGGTGCCGTGCTGCGCTCTGCCGATGCGGCCCGTGCAGAGGGTGTCGTGATTTGCGACCCCCTTACCGACCTCTACAATCCCAACCTCATCCGCTCGAGCATCGGAGCCATCTTCACCGTGCCCTGTGTGGCATGCTCGTCGGAAGAGTGCATCCGATTCCTGCAAGACCGTCACATACAGATACTTACCGCCCAGCTGCAAGACTCGCGTCTCTACTACGACACCGACATGCGAGGCCCTACGGCCATCGTCATGGGCACCGAGTCGACGGGTCTGACCGACGTATGGCGGCAGGCAGCCACGGCTCATATCCGCATTCCCATGCTCGGGCGTCTCGACTCGTTGAACGTCTCCGTGTCGGCAGCCATCCTGCTGTTCGAGGCTGTGCGCCAGCGGCAGACGGCTGGGTGAGCGGGGAAACCACAAAGATTTTTATTTCTGATCGGATTGCAAGGAGTGCTTAAGTTCCTGGTGTACAGAGGATTTCTGACGCAGGCCGGCGCGCTTTCGACCGTTGTCGGAGTCCTGGAGTTTTGCAGGTTCCTGAGGCTCTCTTGCACCTACAAAGTTACTCATTTTTCCAGTAATATGCAAGCGTTTTCCGCACTATTTTCGGGGGGTCGCGATAAAAAATTTCGTTTTTCTTGACATTTTCCCACAGATTACACAGATTTACACCGATTTATATAATACTCAATTTTTAAGTCACACAGATGCCACGGATTTTCACAGATTTTTTCTCCAGCTTCAGGGGTAACCGCTGCTGGGTAGAGTCTTCTCTGTTCTCAGCTCATAAGGTAATCATACCTCTCAGTTCTCCGCTCTCAGTTCTCAACTCTAAATGCGCCGAGCAGCCCTCGGGAAACTCAGAGGATGTTCAGAGTTTTCCAGACGGCATAGTTGTGCGCGCGGGGAAAGCGACGGGCGCAGTTTTGCGCCGGTTAAGCCACCGGAGGCATATTTGAGCAGACTTAGTGGTATGTGGGCTCAATCTGAGCTGACATCGGCAAACCGTCCACAAACCCGGGAAAGGGGACAAGAAAAGCAGGAAAGCAGTCAGCCTGATCAGAGAGACAAATCAACAAATCAAGGCTCAAAAGGAGTCAACACTATACAGGAAAAGACACACACTCAGAAATAAGCCCATAGGAGCAGAAT
>DEFO01000021.1:50590-52840 GCA_002350805.1 Prevotella sp. UBA2850 | reverse complement strand
GAATTCAAAGTTGAAGGTGATCTCCGTAGTGAGATCCAGATGAATATCAAGCGACTGATGGACATTGGTTGCTATCGTGGTGTTAGACATCGTAATGGTCTTCCCGTACGTGGTCAGAGTACCAAGAACAATGCTCGTACCCGCAAGGGTAAGAAGAAGACTGTTGCTAATAAGAAGAAGGCTACTAAGTAATTCTGAAGGAGGAAATTAATTATGGCAAAGAAAACAGTCACTTCAAAGAAAAGAAACGTCAAGGTTGACGCAATGGGTCAGCTGCACGTTCACAGCTCATTCAACAACATTATCGTGTCTTTGGCAAACAGCGAGGGTCAGGTCATCTCTTGGTCTTCTGCTGGTAAGATGGGATTCCGTGGTTCAAAGAAGAACACTCCGTACGCTGCCCAGATGGCCGCTGAGGATTGTGCAAAGGTAGCTTACGACCTGGGTCTGCGCAAGGTGAAGGCTTATGTGAAGGGTCCCGGTAACGGTCGTGAGAGCGCTATCCGTGCCATCCACACTGCCGGTATCGAGGTAACCGAGATTATCGACGTTACTCCACTGCCACACAACGGATGCCGTCCCCCGAAGCGTCGTAGAGTTTAATCAGTTTTTCATTCATTAAATTAAGAAAAGCAGAGTACTCAGAAAATTCGGAAAATTCGGAATACTCGGAAAATTCAGAAAATTCGGAAAATTCAGAATACTCAGAAAAATAAGAATTATGGCAAGATACATTGGACCGAAATCAAAAATTGCCCGCCGTTTTGGCGAAGCCATCTACGGACCGGACAAAGTTTTGTCTAGGAGAAACTTCCCTCCTGGACAGCATGGCAATAACCGTCGTCGCAAGATGTCGGAGTATGGTGTCATGTTGGCAGAGAAGCAGAAAGCTAAATACACCTATGGTGTGCTTGAGCGTCAGTTCCGTAATATGTTTGAGAAAGCTGCTAAGGCAGAGGGTATCACCGGTGAGGTTCTGCTCCAGAACCTCGAGAGTCGACTCGACAACGTAGTGTTCCGCCTTGGTATCGCTCCTACCCGTGCCGCTGCCCGCCAGCTGGTTGGTCACAGACATATCGTAGTTGATGGCAAGGTTGTTAACATCCCCTCATTTGCTGTAAAGCCCGGCATGGTTGTCGGTGTACGCGAGAAGGCCAAGTCGCTTGAGGTCATCGAGAATGCACTCGCAGGTTTCAACCACAGCAAGTATCCATGGATCGAATGGGATGAGCAGACAAAGAGCGGTAAGTTCCTGCACAAGCCGGAGCGCGCCGACATCCCTGAAAACATTAAGGAACAGTTAATCGTTGAGTTGTACTCTAAATAAATCATTAAGTTAATGGCGATATTAGCATTTCAAAAACCTGATAAAGTAGTAATGCTGGAGGCTAACGACCGGTTCGGAAAGTTTGAGTTCCGTCCCCTCGAGCCTGGCTTCGGCGTGACCATTGGTAACGCCCTGCGCCGCATTCTCCTTTCATCGCTTGAGGGCTATGCCATCAATACCGTCAAGATTGCCGGTGTTGAGCATGAGTTCTCTTCTGTACCCGGTGTAAAAGAGGATGTTACCAACATTATCTTGAACCTGAAGCAAGTTCGGTTCAAGCAAGTAGTAGAAGAATTCGAGAACGAGAAAGTTAGTATTACCGTAGAGAATTCCACCGAATTCAAAGCAGGTGATATCAGTAAGTATCTGACTGGATTTGAAGTGTTAAACCCTGATTTGGTGATTTGTCATTTAGATGCCAAAGCTTCAATGCAGATTGATCTTACTATCAACAAAGGACGCGGATATGTGCCCGCAGATGAGAACCGTGAATTCTGCACTGATGTCAACGTCATTCCTATCGATTCTATTTACACCCCAATCCGTAATGTGAAATACGCTGTTGAGCCATATCGTGTTGAGCAGAAGACCGACTATGACAAACTCGTTATTGAAGTATCTACGGATGGTTCCATTCACCCGAAAGACGCATTGAAGGAAGCCGCTAAGATTCTTATCTATCACTTCATGCTGTTCTCTGACGAGAAGATCACTCTCGAGAATAACGACGCAGAGGGCAACCAGGAGTTTGATGAGGAAGTACTGCACATGCGCCAGCTGCTCAAGACCCGTCTGGTGGACATGAACCTCTCTGTTCGTGCCCTCAACTGCCTCAAGGCTGCCGACGTGGAGACACTGGGCGACCTGGTACAGTACAACAAGACCGACCTCCTGAAGTTCCGCAACTTCGGTAAGAAATCGCT
>DEFO01000021.1:50425-50567 GCA_002350805.1 Prevotella sp. UBA2850 | reverse complement strand
GTATAAACTGGACAAAGAGTAATGCCTCCTCGTCCGCTTAAACAAAAAACAAAACAATGAGACACAACAAAAAATACAATCATCTGGGTCGTACTGCAGATCATCGCAAGGCCATGCTCGCTAACATGACCATCTCGCTGAT
>DEFO01000021.1:0-50411 GCA_002350805.1 Prevotella sp. UBA2850 | reverse complement strand
ATCACTACGACCCTCGCTAAGGCTAAGGCTCTGAAGAAGTATGCCGAGCCACTTATCACTCGCGCTAAGGACGACAGCACCAACTCTCGCCGCGTCGTGTTCAGCTATCTGCAGAACAAAGAGGCTCTGAAAGAGCTCTTCGGCCCGGTGGCTGAGAAGGTGGGCGACCGTCCCGGTGGCTACACCCGCATCATCAAGCTGGGTGCCCGTCAGGGTGACGGTGCCGACATGGCATTCATCGAGCTGGTCGACTTCGACGAGAACATGGCTAAGGCTCCCAAGGCTGCTGCTAAGCGCACACGTCGTGGCGGTAAGAAAAAGGCTGCCGAAGGTGAGGCTCCCGTTGCAGAGGAAGCTAAGGCTGAAGAGGCTAAGGCCGAGGAGTAAGAATCATCTTACATCTAGTCAATATAAAAAGGCGTTGCACATCACGTGTAACGCCTTTTTGCTTTGTGGACAGTCTTCTTTTTTACTTTGTGGACAGTCTTCTTTTCACTTCTTGAACCGCCATTTTGTTTCCAAAAGTGTCTTCTTCACGAGTCGAAAGTCATCCAGCTCTGTCTCTCCTCATCGGTCATTCGACCGATATATAAGTGTCCGTATCGTTTGAGGGCTTATTCATACCAAACAGGTGCCTCTCTTCTCATCGTTTTCTAATTAGGCATTAATTACACTCTAATTAGGCATTAATTACGTTGCAATTAGGCATTAATTGCAGGGTAATTAGGCATCAATTAGAGCTTAATTAGTCGACTAATTGCAACCTAATTAGGCATCAATTGTAAATCAATGGGAAATGAACCTATTTTTTCTGGCCAGACCGTGGATGATGAGATAGGTGCCAAACACCTGCAGCAGCTGTCCCGGCCATCCCACGGTGAAGTCCTGAATGGTGGCAGCAATACCCCCCGTAAGCAGCAACTCTGCCAGTGTACCGAGTGCCTCGCTGGCGAGCACCACACCGATGAGCAACGGCAGTGTCACCTTGTTGAACCATTGGGCGGTGAGACCGGCGACAAGTGCCAGAATGACAAGTTTCACCATCATCACCTGCAACACGCCCCATGCGGGCAGCCCGAATACGAGGTTGTTGACAAGCGGTGTCGCAACAGCGGCCATCAGTCCTGTCTTCCATCCAAACTTATAGGCACCGGCAAGAATGACCAGCGACAAGGGCGCAAAGATGATGCCTCCCTGCGGAATGAGGTGGAACACTTGCGGCAGCACCATGCCCGAGACCACAAACAGTGCGGCCCACAGATAGGTTCTTGCCTCGTCGAAATTCAAAGTGTACAGTTTTACGCTTGCTTCCATAATGGGCTTAGTTTTTGTTTTTGATGCAAAGATACAAATATTTTTATACTATCCAAAAAGATTGCATGAAGATTATCGTTGGCCGTGTCGGTAGAATCATACATCCGGCGATGGTATCTGTATTTCTTTCTACTCCCAACTACTGGGTTGCCACCTCATTCTTCCCATGCAGCATGTGATCAATCTTCTCGGTGATGATCTTATACGACTGCTCCGTCATATTAGCGCCTGTTTCCTTGGCTATCTCCAGGAAATCAGTGGCGGCATGAAGCATGGCCCGGCGGCGCACCTGGATGCCGTTCTTGCCTTCCAGCGCCTTAGAGCCTTTCTTCAGATATGCCAGCGTCACATAGCCAATGCGCAAGGTGAGCAGGGTGTTCAGTGTGCCCCCTATCAATGACCCTGACACCAGTCCGGTGAGCTTTGCACTGGAGATAGAACCGAGGAATCCCGCCTCAGAGAACGTGTCGAGGTCGGCATCCACCAGTCCGTCGGCTGTTGCGGCATCGGCACTGTCGGTCATGCTGCTGATTCCGTCGGAGAGGTAGTAGCTGAAAAGCGAGGTGGCCAGAATCCTGCAATACTGATAGAATAGCTGCTGGTTCGTGGGACGGAAGCCGGAACAGCGAATCAGGTCGCCTATCATCCTGAAGTTGATGACCAGCGACGACACGGCATCTATCCTGCTGCTTTGCGAGACTGTTGTAATGAGAAATTCCGTCTTGGCCCATTCGTGAATATGTGACTTCACTTTCCGATAGCGCTCATCCAGCTCTTTCTGAACGATCTGTTTCAGGTCATCGGCATTGTAATACTGTTTTACCTCTGCCAGAAAAGCCTCTTTGTGCTGTTGCCGTTCTTCCTCGGGCAAGTAATACAGGTTGTTGGACAGTTTCTTGGAGAATTTCGTCAGTTTGGCTATTTGCAGGTCCTCGTCCATCTCCTCTTCATCTGAAATCTGTAACTGCGGGAACGTTGGCGTACGATGAAGTCTTACAAACGGAACGATGATCACCGCCACGAACAGAATAAGAATCACGGCATAAAAGCCATACTCGAGGTATTTGACCCCGGTCAGCTCGTAAATCTTTTCCCCTATGGTGATGACATTGCCTGCCAGCAAGATAAACAAAATGCTCAGGAAGATGGCAGATATCAGAATGAGGTTTCTTTTCATGACTCGCGGTTTTTAGATGAGGATATTTGTCAGTTGTCGCTTCAGTTTCTCCAGAGTGTCCAGCGAGGTGCTCTGCTCGTCGGTGATGATGGCAGGCAACAGGGCGGCATACTGTGCTTTGATTTCTCTCAGATAGATAGTCTCCAAACGCTTGATCTCCTTCTTCAGCAGTTCTTTCAACTGGTAGGTCGACGGTGACTCCTTGGTACCATAGAAGTAATTTTCCATCTTGCTGATATAGCTCTTGATGTCTTTCACGGCATGGGTGCCATGCCACATATCCCGCAGGAACTCGAAATACTTCTTATTCATGAACGTGCTCACATCGTCGTCATAGATGTTCTTGGCCGTGGAGGCCTCTGCCGGAGTGATTTTTACCGAAATCTTATCGTAACCGGTCTTCTCCGACACCATCGTGCGGAAAGCCTCTTCCTTGTTCTTGAACATACTGAAGAGATTCAGCGACAGCTTCTGATCAACATCAGAGAGGAACTGCACCAACACGCCCTTCAAGAGGTCCATGCACTCCTCTGTGGACGTCGACCTGTTCACCTGCGTGGTGGAGATGGTGCGGAATACCGAGCGGTTGGCCGACGACTCCACTGCCCCGATGATCTCATCCTGTTCGCTCATGGTGATGCTCAGTTCTTTTTCTATATGTTCCACCAGGTGCTCCATCATATCGCGGGCATCTTTCTTCTGCTGCAGCGATGAAATCTCTTTCGTGATCGTCTCCACCAACATGTCTCTCAGCGTGCGGGTACGGTCTTCACACCGTTTGAGCCGCAACTCAGAGATGTTCGAGGTAATCTTTTTATAAAGCTTCTCTTCTATCTCCTCAAACTTCTGCTGTTCCTTGTTGAGGTCGTCCTGATAGGCCGCCTCGTACGCCCCGATGCCTTGCTGTGCATCGGTCACCTTCCCGAGGTTCACCCTGCTGATAAACTCCGATTCAATATTGAAGCCCTTGCTGCGAATCTCCTCATATTCCTTCTGCACCTGACGGTCTATTTCTCCTTCCCTGTCTTTGGGGTCTTTCCAATAGGTAGAGTCGAAGATGTTATGAACGAGATACACGGGCACCGCTTCGTTGTATTCGTGCAACTTATCCAGATATGATGCCGAGGTGAGGTTGAAGGCTGACACGGAGCTGTGGACGAACAATATCAAGTCCACCCGTTTAGAGATGGCGTCGTAGAGCGGGTCGTTCAGATTGGAGCTGTTTCCGTCGAATCCCGGCATATCGGCTAAGAATATCTTTCCACCATCCACATTCCCGCGCTCCAGTAGTTTGCTGCCCGTAGTGGTGATAGAGGTGATGATGGTGCGGTCCTCCTTGTTATACGAAGGCGATATGACATTGTTGATGGTCTCGTCGGAGTAGTTGGGATACTCATCTTTCTCCAGATACTCCTCCAGCTCGTGCTCCGTCACGATTCCTCGCAACTCATCCACAATCAGGTCCAGGTCTTCGGCCTTCCTGCCCTCATGCCGTGCCTTGTAGATTTCTATCTTACAGTCTTTCTCGTTGGCAACATTCGAGATGATAGACGGTCGTACGGTGCACTCCAAGGTATCTGTCGGACTCACATAGCGATGGGCCAGCAGGTTGACAAGGGTAGACTTCCCCGATTTCACCGGTCCCACCACCAGCATGATGAATGAGCCATTCTTATATTCTAGCGACCTGCGGCTCAGCTGACTGAGCTTATTCTTGATGGTCTCATCGGTCAGCAGCGGCACAAATTCGGCAGTCAGCTCCCTGAGCTGAGTCGAAATCGACTCTATCTTCTTGATGTTCGTCTTTTCACTCATCATTGGCTATTTCTTCACTTTTTTACCATGAACGACATAGATGCCGGCTGGCAGCCCCTTGAGCGATGTCGCTTGCGAGCGAACCTTCCTGCCCTGCAGGTCGTATACATCATAGGGCTTGCCAGGGATTATTACTAAATAACAAAGATAGGTATTTTTATCATCAGTTCAATGTTTCTCAACCCACTATTAAGCTATATTAACAAAGGCGGAGCTGTTTTCTGGCTGTCGGGTATGGGCTGGTTTTCCAAAAGGCAGACACCGGAAAGGAACCTGTGAGGGATTCATCATCCGGATGTCTGCCACGACGGTATCGGCAGAAAATGAGGAAAAGAAGGCCGAAACAGCAAAAAATGTTCTATCTTTGCATCAGGAACAAAAGCTACAATGAAGAAATGAAATCAGACAGGAGTATGCGAAGAATATCGATGATGATAGTCGTCTGTTGCTGTATGCTGTGCGCTAAGGCTACGGCAGCCAACACCGTGCGCTTTGGAAAAGGCACGCTGACCGTCACCTATGTGGCACGCAATGCCGTGCGTGTGCAGTATGCAGAGGGCGGGGTGAAGAACGAACTGCCCGACTGGGTCTATGTCAGTCATAAAGAGGAGCAGCATGCCGACATCACAGTTGACATTGATACCCTGCGGCAGGTGCTGACCGTCAAGAACCGTGCGGGGAGAACGGTCTTCACCGCCACCAGTCACCAGCTGCGCCAGCAGGAGGCCACGCTGGCCTTCGACTCGCCGCGCGATGAGTATCTTTACGGACTGGGACAGTTTCAGGACGGATATATGAACATTCGCGGACTGTCGCGAAGACTCACGCAGGTGAACACCCAGATATCCATCCCGATGCTGTTGTCGAGCAAGGGCTACGGGGTGCTTTGGAACAACTACGGACTGACGGAGTTCAATCCTGCCAGCCTGTCGGTGCGCCTGACGAAGCGCGACGGGGCAGGGGCGCAGGAGACCGTCGATGTCACCTCGACGGAGGGCGGCAAGCGCGAGGTGCGCGAGCGGCATGTCTTCGAGGCCGACATCGATGTGCAGGCAGAAGGCGACTATTCGCTCTTGTTGGATGTCGGTCAGAAGATGGCGCGGCGCCATCAGCTCAGCATCGACGGGCAGACAGTCATCGACATGCAGAACCTCTGGCTGCCGCCAACGGCCTCGCAGATGGTACATCTGAAGCGCGGACGCCACCATCTCACGGCAGAGCTGACCCGAGACGACCAGCCCGTGGTCTTTTACAAACTGGTGGACCATCAGAGCGTGCTTCGCTCGCCCGTTGCCGAGGCGGTAGACTATACCGTGTTCGTGGGAACGCCCGACGAGGTGATTGCCACCTACCGCCAACTCACCGGGGCAGCCACGCGAATGCCGCTGTGGGCTCTCGGCTACATTCATTGCCGCGAGCGCTTCCACTCGTCGGACGAGATACTGCAAACCGCCAACCGTTTCCGTCGGGAACAGTTGCCCATCAGCATGATTGTGCAAGACTGGCAGTACTGGGGCAAGACAGGATGGAACTCGATGCAGTTCGACACCGAGCGCTATCCCGACCCGAAGGCACTGACCGACAGCCTGCACAAGATGGATATCCGCCTGATGCTGAGCGTATGGTCGAAGATCGACCGCAACTCAGAGGTGGGCCGCCAGATGGCGCGTGAGGGATATTACATTCCCGGTACCGACTGGATAGACTTCTTCAACCCCGCTGCCGCGGCTGCTTATTGGAAGAACTTCAGCGAGCGTCTGGTGCCGTTGGGGATAGACGCGTGGTGGCAGGATGCCACAGAACCCGAGAACGACGACCTGACCGGCCGTCGCGTCAACCATGACCGGTGGAGCGGCGAGCAGGTGCGCAATGTATATCCGTTGCTCGTCTGCAAGACCGTCAGCGAGGGCTTGCTCGAGGCCGGTCGTCAGCCGATGATCCTCACGCGAAGTGGTTTTGCAGGCATTCAGCGCTATCATGTGGCGCTCTGGTCGGGCGATGTGGGCAACGACTGGGAGACCTTCCGCCGTCAGCTGACAGCCGGACTGGGCCTGCAGGCTGCCGGCATACCGTGGTGGACGTACGATGCCGGCGGCTTCTTCCGTCCGGGCAATCAGTACACCGACCCGGCTTATATCCAGCGCATGCTGCGGTGGATAGAGACCAGCGTCTACCTGCCGCTGATGCGGGTGCACGGCTATATGAGCAACACCGAGCCGTGGAATTATGGCGCGGAGGCGCAGGCCGTCATTGCCAGTTGCCTGCAAGAGCGCTGCCGCCTGCTGCCTTATATCTATGCCGAGTCAGCTGCCGTTGCCGATGAGGGCTCCACGCTCATGCGCCCGCTGGTGTTCGACTTTACCACCGACGAGCGGGCGCTGAGGCAGAAATACGAGTATATGTTCGGAAGGTCGATGCTGGTCTGTCCTGTCACCGAGCCCGATGTAACGGAATGGACAGCCTATCTGCCCCAGTGGACAGCCGGTTGGTATGATGCACAGCAAGGCCGTCATTACGACGGGGGCCGTTCGGTGTCGGTAGCTGTCGATGCAGCCCACATCCCCGTGTTTGTGCGTGGCGGTTCCATCATACCTTATGGCAACCCGTCGGGTCGTGAGGCTGACGGACCCTTGGAGATTCGCGTCTATCCGGGTGCTGATGCCACCTTCACCCTCAACGAGAAGGCGACAGACTCCTCGGAGAATGGGGTGGGAGAGGACTGCACGGTGCGCCTCCATTGGGACGATGCCCGCGGTGTGCTGACCATCGGGAAGCGTCAGGGAATGATGCCGAGCACCAAGGAGGGCCAACGCCGTGAGTGGAACATCGTACGGGTCGGTGGCAAGGAGAAACACATCGTGTATGACGGAAAGAAGAAGCGGCTCAGACTGTGATAATTATTAAAATATGGTAAAAGATAGAGCATGTGGCACATGAGAAAGCCTTATCAAAGCGATTATTTGCTATCTTTGTGAAGAGAATGTCGATGAATGAATGTCGGATGAAGTATTATCAGACACGTGATAGAGGCTCCGAATTTTGAATACAAATACGATCTGGCACTGTGGAAATCGTTCTCAGCCCGACTGAGTACTGCCATTTTGCTGATTGCGGCAGGTGTTTTCCTTGCTGCCTTACTGACCTATTTGTACTTCTCGGAGGAGCAAGTGAAAGAAGAGACTGCCGTGAAAGCCCGCACCGAACTGCATGATGCGGTGATGGCGATGCGCTTGCAGGCTGCTGAGGCCGAGGCGCGTGGCGACACGATGGGGCTTGCTGAATACGTGGCGCTACTGCAGGCTGTGAAGCCCTACAAGCATTCGTTCACCTTGATGACCGATTCAGCCCGACAGCTGGTGCATGTAGGTGATACCCTCGTTCAACACTGCACGGCTGCCGAGTTGCAGAGCATTGTCGGCGCAATGGGAAGTGGACAAAGTGGCATGAAGGAGGTGTTTCAGGGCGCGCGGTTGTCGCTGCTCATCTATGAACCGGTGCAGAAGCGAGGGCTCTCGGCGGCTGTGGTATGCTCGCGCGTTGACATTCTGTCGAGCTATAAGACGCTCATTTTCTATGGCGTAGTCGCATTCCTCATCGGGCTGCTAGTGCTTTTCGGCTGTTGTGCGGTGGCCATCTACCGCATGGTCAAGCCCTTGCACCTGTTTGCCGATTCAGCCATGAGCATCGCCGATGGAAACCTCGACACGCCGCTGCCGGAGATCAAGTCGGAAGATGAACTGTTGCAGTTGCGCAACTCGTTTGAGTATATGCAGGTTTCGCTGAAACAGTATATTGAGGATTTGAAGCAGACCACAGCCACCAAGGAGCACATGCTGAGCGAGCTGACCATTGCCCACGACATACAGATGGGCATGATTACCAAAGACTTTCCGCAGCGCGAGGATATAGATATTTTTGCCTCGATGACACCGGCCCGCGAGGTGGGAGGCGACTTGTACGACTTTGTGATAGATGGCGACGAGGTGTTTTTCATTGTCGGCGATGTGGCCGGAAAGGGTGTGCCAGCCTCCCTTTACATGGCCGTCACCCGCACGTTGTTTCGCAATCTGGCCAGCAACTATCAGTCGGCTGCCAATGTGGTGCGCGAGATCAATCGTGCCATAGCCACTGCCAATGAGCAGTTTTTGTTTGTGACTCTCTTTGTGGGCGTGCTCGACCTGAAGACTCATATACTGACCTACTGTAATGCAGCGCAGAATGCCCCCGTGCTCATTCCCCCCGACGGAGAATGTCAACTGTTGCAGACGGAGGTGAACCTGCCCGTGGGTGTGGTGGACCACTACAATTACGAGGAGCAGCAGGTGACATTTGCTCCCGGTACGGCCTTGCTGCTCTATACCGACGGTCTGACGGAGGCAGTCAATCCCCATCGAAAACTGTTCGGCGAAGAGCGTCTGCTGGCCTGTATGGAGACCTGTCGGGAGCAGCAGGCCCCCGATATTGTCGCCTATCTGCAGCAGCAAGTGAAGCTTTTTGCCGATGGAAAAGAGCAGAGTGACGACCTTACCATGCTCTATTTGCGTCACAATGAGCGTGCTCAGAATGTAGAGACAGAGCGCCATATCGTGCTGAAGAATGAGGTGGCAGAAGTGAAGCGCATGCAGACTTTCCTGTTCTCAGTGTGTAGCGAACTGAACATCGACGATGCCACCTACAGGTCCATCAACCTGGCGCTGGAGGAAGCGGTGGTGAACGTCATCAACTATGCTTATCCGAAAGGAAAGCGCGGGCATGTGGAAATCAGCTCGCGCGTAGAGGGAAACCGACTGCTGTTGACCATCAAGGACAGCGGCGCACCTTTCGATCCTACCCAAGCCGCCGAGGCTGATACCACCACTGATTTGCGGAGACGGGCCATTGGCGGCCTGGGCATCTATCTGGTGCGCAACCTGATGGACGATATGAAGTATGAGCGCACAGACGACGGTTATAATATGCTGACGCTGGTGAAGAGGTTCCGATAAGCAACAGGTGACCTCATTTGCCATCCTTGTGGAAGATAAATAAAACGTATGAATATGGAATCGATCATTTTTTTAGGATTCAATCTGTATGCTTGGATTACCATTGCTACAGTGCTGACAATGTTCACCGTACTGTTGTTCACCAAGATTCGTGCAGATGTGGCGTTTCTAGGGGCTATTGGTGTGTTGTTTGTGACGGGCGTGCTCGATGCGAAAGAGGCTTTCTCGGGCTTCAGTTCCACCTCGGTGGTGGTCATCGGTGTGCTGTTTGTAGTGGTGGCAGGTCTCACCTATACGGGTGTGTTGCAATGGATTGTGAAGCATCTGCTCGGTCAGCCCAGCTCATACAGCAAGGCTGTAGTGCGACTGATGCTGCCCGTGGCCGGACTGAGTTCCTTCCTGAGCAATACCACGGTGGTGGCTTTGTTCGTGGGCATTGTCAAGATGTGGGCCAAGAAGCTGAACATCTCTCCTTCGAAGCTGCTCATTCCATTGAGCTATGCATCGGGAATGGGAGGTGTATGTACGCTCATCGGTACGCCTCCGAACCTGATCATCTCTGGTTTGTATGCCGACCAGACTGGTTCGGCCATGAATGTGCTGGCCACCATGCTGCCCGGCCTGTTCTGTCTGGCCGTCGGTGTGTTGTCGATTATCGCCCTGCGCAGGCTGTTGCCCGACCGGAAGGCACCTGAGGCAGCCTTCGAGTCGACCTCCGACTATACCGTTGAACTGCTTATCCCCTCGGACAACGACTATATCGGCCAAACGGTAGGCGAGGCGGGCCTACATCAGGTGAGAGGCGGTAGTCTCATCGAGATTGTGCATTTCGACAAGGAGGTGATCTCGCCCGTGGCCGACGACGAACTGTTGATGGGCGGCGACCGTCTGGTATATGCCGGGCAGATTGACGAGATTCTGGATTTGAAGAAGACCCACGGCTTCGTGAATGCCGACCACCACGTGTTCAAGATGAGCGAGGTGGACAACAACCGCCAGCTGCGTACGGCCTATGTGACCTTCGGCAGCAGTATGATTGGCACCTCCATCGGGGGCAGCACATTTGAGAAAGATCATAACATGACACTCGTTGCCGTAGCCCGCCGCGGCAAGCGCATCGCCCAGTCGCCGCGCGAGGTGACGCTGCAGGCTGGCGACACCCTGCTGCTGGAGTGCCCTCCGAAGTTGCAAGTCAACACTGGGGAACTGAGCTCTGTTCTGCAGTTCTTCGACTCCAACGAACTGCCTAATATCAGCAAGAAAACGCTGATATCGACCACCATCATGATTGCGATGGTCGCGCTTTCGGCATTGAACGTGATGCCGCTGCTGCAATGTGCGTTCCTGGCGGCTTTCGCCATGGTGATCACGCGTTGCTGCAGCCTGGACCAGGCGATGAAGAGCATCAACTGGGAGATCCTGATGGTGTTCGCCGGCTCGGTAGTGCTCGGACTGGCCATTGAGAAGACAGGCATTGCCCAGCGGTTGGCCATCGGTATCCTTGACGTCTGTGGCACCAACCCGATAGTGGTCATGGCGGCTATCTGTCTGGTGGGTACCTTCATCACTGAGTTCATCAGTAATACGGCAGCCGGTGCCATGTTCTTCCCCATTATGTATCAGGCGGCAACAGAACTGGGCTATGAGCCTTATACATTCCTCATTGCCCTGATGATCAGCGTCAGTTCGAGTTTCGCCACGCCCATTGGCTCACCCACGCACATGCTGGTGTACGGCCCCGGCGGCTACCGCTTCAGCGACTTTATCAGGATAGGATTCTGGATGAATCTCATCATCCTGGCCGCTAATCTTTTTATCACAAACATGATTTATCCCTTAACACCATTACAATAATATGAAAGTAGACATTCAAGAAGCCAACGGTGTGTATACGGCCATCCTGACGGGGTGGTTCGATACCAACGAGGCCACCCAGTTTTTGAGTGACATTCAGCCCCTTTTCGACCATGCTGACCAGCAACTGGTGCTCGATTGCGGCGGGCTGGAGTATATTTGCAGTCTGGGACTGCGTATCCTGCTGCGGTTGAACAAGGAAAGCGCCGCCAAGAACGGCCATTTACAACTGACGAATATGAACGGCGAGATTCGTAAAATCTTCGAGATGACGGGCTTCGTGAAGCTCTTTGATATTCACTAAGAGAGCAGTGCTGGCAGCCTTCATGAACCATCGAGGCACGCGCGGAGATGAATTTTTCGGGTTTCCCCTACGCTGTTTTCGGGATTTCCCCCTTGACGGTGAAGAGATTTTTTCATATCTTTGCAGCGTGAATCATTAATTTGGAACGAAAGATGAAAAAGGTTTTTGTATACGCAATGGCAGGTGCGCTGCTCGTCAGCAGTTGCGGCTCTTACACAGCCAGCGGAGCCTACACGGGTTCTTCGCTCGGCTCCATCCTTGGTTCCGCCATCGGCGGATTGAGCGACGGCCCTCGCGGCAGTGACTGGGGAAGCATCATCGGCATGGCCGGCGGTGCTGTGGTAGGCGCGGCTATCGGTAACGCTGCTGATAAGGCGCAAGAGCGAAGAATACAGCAGAAGCGCGAGGAGATACAAGACCGTATGTCGCAGCGCGACTATCAATACAACCAGCGCGACTACCAGAACGATGGTTACGACTATCAGTACAATGGTGTGCAGGGCAGTGGCTACGACCCCAACAATGGCGGTGACGACCGCATCGACCTGAACATTGGCAATGGTCCTGGTTCTGCTGTGACTCCTGTTGCCCCCTCGAAGAACTATCAGGGACAAGGACTGGAGATCGGGCGTATTCATTTTGTCGACGACAACCGCAACGGTGTGCTGGAGCCCGGTGAGATAGGCCGCATCACCTTTGAGGTGAGAAACCGTACGGCAAACACACTCTACGATGTTCGCCCCGATGTGGCAGAGATTACCGGCAACCGTCATATCTTCGTGTCGCCCGCAGCACGCGTTGAGCAGATTGGCCCGGGCAAGGGCATCCGCTACACGGCCATGATTAAAGGTGACAGCCGTCTGAAGAATGGCGAGGCCGTGTTCCGCATTCAGGCCCAGCAAGGTAGCGGCCGCACAGCCTCCGCCGTACAAGAAATCAATGTGCGCACACAGAGATAAGCTATAACTTTCCAGAGACGCTTTCTACGATTGCAGAGGAGCCTTCCAGACTCCTCTGCAATCGTTTTATCGGCATGCTGAATACCTTGGTAGTTATTTCATCTTTTCCTTTCCCCATTTCTTCAGCCGCTCGAAGATGCTGGGTGCTTTCTCGTCTTCCTCGGCCTTGTTGTCATCCGTGGGCTTTGTGTTCTTTTTCCCCACCGTACTCTTGTCGGTGTCGAGAGGATTGTGCACCTGCTTTTTGATTTTGGCAGGCAAAGCTTTGTGCTGATGCACCAATGAGGAGTCGCGCCAGGCGGGAATAAAACTATATCCGGCGTCGGCCACCTCAAAGTCAATCTCGGGCAGCTGGGGCTTTTCCTCAGGCTTGAAGGGAACACCTTGCGGCTTCTTGTAGACTTCCACATGTACCATGGCAATGCCCGAGGCAATCATGCCTAACTCCTTGGCGGCTCGCCATGACAGGTCGATGATGCGGCCGCGCACAAAGGGTCCGCGGTCGGTCACTCTGACGATGACTTCCTTGCCGTTGGCGGGATTGGTGACTTTGAGTAGCGTCCCGAAAGGATGGGAGCGATGGGCGCATGTCAGACTGTCGTGATGGAGGCGCTCACCGTTGGCGGTGCGGGTTCCAGTGGCTCTTTTAGAATAAAATGAAGCTTTACCCTTCTGCGTTTGAGCTTGCAGAAAGGTAAAGCTTGAAAGGGTCAGAATGGTTATTAATATCTTGTTTTTAATATTCATTCTATTCCTGTTTCCCCTCGTTCTGGCGAGAGGATAGGGGAGGGCTGTTATACGATACCCTGAGCCATCATGGCGTTGGCAACCTTCATGAATCCGGCCACGTTGGCACCCTTCACGTAGTTGATGTAGCCATTCTTCTCAGTACCGTACTTCACGCACTGCTCGTGGATGTTGCTCATGATGTTGTGGAGCTTCTCGTCGACCTCAGCACCGCTCCAAGAGAGACGGATAGAGTTCTGAGTCATCTCCAGACCAGAGGTAGCCACACCACCAGCGTTGACAGCCTTACCAGGAGCGAAGAGCTGACCAGCGGCGATGAACTTGTTGACAGCCTCGGCTGTGCAACCCATGTTCGAAACCTCAGCTACGCACAGCGGCTTGTTGGCCAGGATGGCGTCAGCGTCAGCACCGTTGAGCTCGTTCTGAGTAGCGCAAGGCAGATAGATGTCTGCTTTTGCCTCCCAAGGCTTCTTGCCTGCGAAGAACTTAGAGCCGGGGAACTCGTCTGCATAAGGAGCGCAGATGTCGTTACCGCTGGCACGGAGCTCGAGCATGTAAGCAATCTTCTCGTCGTTCAGACCAGCCTCGTCGAGGATGTAGCCGTCAGGACCAGAGATGGTAATCACCTTGGCGCCCAGCTCAGTAGCCTTCTTGGCAGCACCCCAAGCCACGTTACCGAAACCAGAGATAGCCACGGTCTTGCCCTTGATGTCGAGACCATGCTTCTGCATCATGTGGTTCACGAAGTAGAGAGCACCGAAACCGGTAGCCTCAGGACGGAGGATAGAGCCACCCCACTCCAGACCCTTACCGGTCAGAGTAGCGCCATGGAACTGGCTGGTGAGCTTCTTGTACATACCGAAGAGGTAGCCAATCTCGCGGCCGCCAACACCGATGTCACCAGCAGGAACGTCCATGTCGGGACCAATCACTTTATAGAGTTCTGTCATGAAGGCCTGGCAGAAACGCATGATCTCAGCGTCGCTCTTACCGCGGGGAGCGAAGTCAGAGCCACCCTTACCACCACCCATAGGCAGTGTGGTGAGTGCGTTCTTGAATGTCTGCTCGAATCCGAGGAACTTCAGGATAGAGAGGTTCACAGAGGGATGGAAACGGAGACCGCCTTTGTACGGGCCAATGGCGCTGTTGAACTGCACGCGATAACCGATGTTCACCTGAACCTCGCCTTTGTCGTCCACCCAGGGCACACGGAATGTGATGATGCGCTCTGGCTCAACGATGCGCTCCATGATCTTTGCCTTTTCGAACTCAGGATGCTCGTTGTAAACGTCTTTAACGGTTTCAAGCACTTCGCGAACTGCCTGCAAGTACTCTGATTCTCCCGGATGCTTTGCCTCCAGGTGCTGCATAATTTTTTCGACTTCCATAATATTAAAGTTAAATTAACAATGTGTTATAAATCTGCCGCAAATATACGGCTTTATTAGTTATCTACCAAAGAAAAACCGAAAAATTTTTGTTTGTTAGCTTACTTTTTGCTCTATAAACAAGAAAAATGCCCCGTTGTGGGGCATTTTCCTGTGTTTTTTTCAGATTTTGCTTAAAGCCTGACGGATGTCGTCTAGAATATCCTCCACATCCTCGATGCCTACCGACAGTCGGATGAGGTCGGGGGCCACTCCTGCCTCGCGCAGTTGCTCGTCGGAGAGCTGCCGGTGGGTGTGGCTGGCGGGGTGCAGCACACAGGTGCGGGCATCGGCCACATGCGTCACGATGTTGATCATTTGCAGCGAGTCCATCCATTGAATGGCCGTACTGCGGTCGCCTTTCAGTCCGAAGGCAATCACGCCGCACGAGCCGTTGGGCAGGTATTTCTGTCCGAGGTCGTAGTATTTATCGCCGGGCAGCCCGCAATAGTGCACCCATGCCACCTTGTCGTTGGCTTTCAGGAACTCTGCCACGCGCTGGGCATTCTTGCAATGCTGGGCCATGCGCAGGTGGAGTGTCTGCAGGCCGAGGTTGAGCAGGAAGCAGTTCTGCGGAGCGGGAATAGAGCCCAGGTCGCGCATCAGCTGTGCCACGAGCTTGGTGGTGAAGCCCATCTTGCCAAATGCCTTCACGTAGGTCAGCCCATGGTATGACTCGTCGGGGGTGCACAGTCCGGGGAACTTCTCAGCGTGGTCCATCCACGGGAAATTGCCGCTGTCGATAACGGCACCACCCACCTGTGTGGCCATACCGTCCATGTATTTGGTGGTGGAGTGTGTCACGATGTCTGCCCCCCATTCGAAAGGACGGCAGTTGACGGGTGTGGCAAACGTGTTGTCGACGATGAGGGGCACGCCGTTGCGATGGGCAATGCGCGCAAACTTCTCAATGTCGAGCACAGCACAACCGGGGTTGGAGATGGTCTCGCCGAACAGCAGTTTGGTGTTGGGGCGGAATGCAGCCTGGATTTCCTCTTCGCTGGCGTCGGGCGACACGAAGGTACACTCGATGCCCAGCTTCTTCAGCGTCACGCCGAAGAGGTTGAAGGTGCCGCCGTAGATCTCGTTGGAAGTCACAAAGTGGTCGCCGGCCTCGCAGATGTTGAACACGGCATAGAAGTTGGCAGCCTGGCCGCTGCTGGTGAGCACGCATCCCACGCCTCCTTCGAGGGCGGCGATTTTCTGCGCCACGGCATCGTTGGTGGGATTCTGCAGACGTGTATAGAAATAGCCCTCTTTCTTCAGGTCGAAGAGCTGTGCCATTTCGTCGGAGTCATCATACTTGAAAGTGGTGCTCTGGATGATGGGCACCTCTATGGGCTCGCCATTCTTGGCTTTGTATCCGGCCTGCACGCAAAGGGAGGCCATGCGTAGTTTTTTGTCCATGATGGTTGTTGGTTGATAATTTGCGGTGCAAAATTACAAAATTCATCTCATATTCTATTATATATAAGGTGTTTTTTTCCTGAGTGGGAAGTGAAAAGGGAGAAGTGAGAAATGGCAGACTTCTATAAAAAACTTGAGCCATGAGGGCAGAATGTCGGAAGAAATGTGTATCTTTGCACTTATTCTTAAAAACAGAGGTATTTATGAGCGAGACCAATAATATCCCGCAAGAGTGGAATCAGTTTTATCTGAAGGATGTGTCGTTTGTCAATCTGATGACACACCGCATCTTCAACGTGTTGATTATTGCCAATCCCTATGATGCGTTCATGCTTGAGGATGACGGGCGCATTGACGAGAAAATATTCGACGAATATGTAGAGTTGGGCTCGCGCTATCCACCCACCTTCACACAGGTCAGTACCACTGAGGAGGCCAATGAGGTGCTGCAAACCACCGACATCGACCTTGTCATCTGTATGCCAGGTAATGCCGACAACGATGCCTTTGCTGTGGCCCGTGAGGTGAAAGCCAATCATCCCAACATTCCGTGTGTGGTGCTGACGCCTTTCTCTCACGGCATCACGCGCCGCATCGAGAACGAAGACCTCTCGGTGTTCGACTATGTGTTCTGCTGGCTGGGCAACACCAACCTCATCCTCTCCATCATCAAACTCATCGAGGACAAGATGAACATAGAGCATGACATCCGTGAGGCCGGAGTCCAGATGATTCTGTTGGTCGAAGACTCCATCCGTTTCTATTCATCGGTGCTCCCCAACCTTTATAACTACATTCTCATTCAGAGCAAACGCTTCTCCACCGAGGCGCTCAACCCGCATGCCGCCACTCAGCGTAAGCGCGGACGCCCGAAGGTGGTGCTGGCCCGTAACTACGAGGAAGCCATGGAATACTACCAGAAGTATGCCGACAACACACTGGGTGTCATTAGCGACACGCGCTTCCCCATGTGCAGTGCTGCCGACGCCTCGAATCCCTCGCTGCCCAAGCGGGGCGTTGAGGCCGATCCCGAGGCGGGACTGAAGCTGCTCAAGGCCATCCGTGCCAACGATGAGTTTGTTCCGCTCATTCTGCAGAGCAGCGAGACGGTGAACAAAGCCAAGGCCGAGGCTGCCGGGTTTAAGTTTGTCGACAAGAACTCGAAGAAGATGAATATCGACCTGCGCCACCTCATGGAGGAGCACATGGGCTTTGGCGACTTCATTTTCCGCGACCCGCAGACCCATCAGGAGGTGGCGCGTGTCAGTACGCTGAAAGAGCTTCAAGACAACGTGTTCAAGATTCCCAACGACTCCATGCTCTACCACATCTCGCGCAATCACATGAGCCGCTGGCTCTGTGCGCGTGCCATCTTCCCCGTGTCGGCATTCCTCAAGCATGTCACCTGGGAGAAACTCAAGGATGTGGATGCCCACCGCAAGATTATCTTCGACGCCATTGTGCAGTACCGCCGCATGAAGAACATCGGTATCGTGGCCGTCTTCGACCGCGGAAAGTTCGACCGTTATGCCCACTTTGCCCGTATCGGCGACGGCTCACTCGGAGGCAAGGGCCGCGGACTGGCTTTCCTCGACAATGTCATCAAGCGCCATCCGGAGCTTAACCAGTTCGGTGGCATGTCGGTGAGCATACCCAAGACCGTGGTGCTCTGTACCGATGTGTTCGACGAGTTCATGGACTCCAACAACCTCTACCACATCGCCTTGAGCGATGCCAGCGATGAGGAAATACTGCAGCACTTCCTGCGGGCTCAGTTGCCCGACAAGTATATTGCCGACTTCTTCACCTTCTTCGAGGCCACCAACTCGCCCATCGCCATCCGTTCGAGCAGTTTGCTGGAAGACAGTCATTATCAGCCGTTTGCAGGTATCTACTCTACCTATATGATTCCCCATCTCGACGATAAATACGAGATGCTGCGCATGATGGCATGTGCCATCAAGGCCGTCTATGCCTCGGTCTACTACAAAGACTCGAAAGCCTATATGACAGCCACCAGCAATGTCATCGACCAAGAGAAGATGGCCGTTATCCTGCAGGAGGTGGTCGGTCAGCAATATGGAGACCGTTACTATCCCAACATCAGTGGTGTGCTGCGCTCGCTGAACTATTATCCCATTGGCGACGAGACCGCCGAAGAAGGCATTGCCAGTCTGGCGTTGGGTCTGGGTAAATACATCGTGGATGGCGGACAGACCTTGCGCGTGTCGCCCTATCATCCGCATCAGATTCTGCAGATGAGTGAGCTCGACACCGCTCTGCGCGAGACACAGACCCGCTTCTATGCACTCGACATGAAGCATGTGGGCGATGATTTCAAGGTGGACGATGGCTTCAACATCCTGAACCTGCGGGTGAAGGAGGCCGAGAAAGACAAGTCGCTCCATTACATTGCCTCTACCTACGACCCCTACGACCAGGTGATACGCGACGGCATCTACGAGGGCGGCCGCAAGGTCATCTCGTTTGCTGGTGTGTTGCAGCAGGGAGTGCTGCCTCTGCCCGAAGTGATGCAGATGGCGATGAAGTACGGTGCCGAGAGCATGAAACGCCCCGTGGAAATAGAGTTTGCCTGTAATGTGAACCCCGACCGTACGGGCGAGTTTTATCTGCTGCAGATACGTCCTATCGTCGACAGTAAGCAGGTGCTCGAGGAAGACCTAAAAAAGATTCCCGACGAGCAGTGCCTGTTGCGCTCGCACAACTCGTTGGGTCACGGCATCTCCGAGGATGTGGTCGATGTGGTGTATGTGAAGACCGACGATCATTTCACGGCTGCCAACAATCCCGAGATTGCCTTGGAGATTGAGCAGGTGAACCGACGGTTCCTGGACGAGGGTACCAATTATATCCTCATTGGACCAGGTCGTTGGGGCTCTAGCGATCCCTGGCTTGGCATTCCTGTGAAGTGGCCCCACATCTCTGCCGCCCGCGTCATTGTCGAGTCAGGACTCAAGAACTACCGGGTAGATCCCAGTCAGGGCACTCATTTCTTCCAAAATCTCACCTCCTTCGGTGTGGGCTATTTCACCATCAATACCTATAAGGACGATGGCGTGTTCCAGAAAGAGGTGCTCGACCAGATGCCGGCTGTTTCGGAGACGCAATATGTGCGTCATGTGCGCTTCGACCGTCCGCTGAAGGTGATGATGGATGGCAAGAAACAAGAAGGCATCGTGTTACTGCCTGAATAAGTACCTCCTAAAAACTGTAATGCAAGCTGAGCTTGCGAGAACCGGATTGGAAAAATGAAACAAATAATAGTTATATCATTCGTATCAGCCATTTTGTTTTTATGCTCATGCCAGAAGAGCAAAAACACGCAGGTGACATCCACACAAACAGAGATGAATGACACGCTGGAGACGGTGGAACGTCAGCAAATGGCGGACAGCTCTAATCGTGACTCGACAGTAGGCACGAAGGATAGCACAGACACTGAAAAGCGTAGGATAACTGCCGAGATGGCTTATGAGGGAGTGAACAATTACTGTCATCGCGAGTACGACTGGAGCGTGGCAAAAGACAATCCTTCCATGATGTATGTGGCGATGGGCGATGAGACAGAGACTGAGTATCAAGTGATTTTCCGCAGTTATACAGGCGCATTTGTGTATTTCTATGTCAATAAAGCCAGTGGCGCCACAAGAATGGTCGAGCATGTCCCGGCACTTGATATTGAAGAAGAAGCCGGAACCATCAATTTGTTTGATTACTTAGAGAAGCCATCTTCACGTTAGGGATGAGCCGCGCGGCAACAATGCTCTACGACTCGTTCAACGGGGAAGGCCGGTTAGCCCTCAAACTGCAGAGCAAATCATACTTGTCACCTGCAACTTGGCACTTGTCACTTTCCAAAGGCTACTAATAGCAAACAAAGGGCCTCTCCATGTGCTTGGAGAAGCCCTTTGCGTATCTGGAGAAGCCCGTTGTGTATCTGGAGAAGCCCTTTCGAAATGTGGAAAGGGCCTTTATTATTTCTTGGCTTGTTCTTCTTCCAGCCGGTGAGTGACCATTCCGAAGCCGAAGATGGCAACGGCAGTATAGCCAAGCAGGGGAATGATGAACGGGATGATGAGGTTTGTGGCGTCGGCTATGATGCCCATCAGAAGGAATCCGCAACCGCCCACCGGTGTCATCATGAGGATGGACGATGCGCTCTTGGTGAGGCTGCCCAGTCCGCGTACGGCCAAAGAGAAGATGGTGGGGAACATGATGGCCTCGAACAGGTAGATGCCCAGCAGGGCCACCAACGAGACGATGCCCAGATTCATTAAGACGGTCATGGTGCACACCACGCAGCCGATGCCGCAGATGAACAGCATACGCTCTGGCACGATGTGGCGCATGATCCAACTGCCGCAGAAACGGCCTACCATGAAGAAGGCCAATGCCCCGGTGAGCACCATTGATGCGGTGCGGTCGGTCATCCAGCCCTGACCGGTGACGAAGTTGATGAAATAGCTGTTGATGGATATCTCGGCCACCTCATACGACAGCAGGGCGATGAGGCCATAGACGAAAGTCTTGTGTTTCCATATTTTCAATAGCGGCTCGCGGCCGTATTTTGCTTTCTCCTCCAAACCGTCGTTGTGCTTGATTTCCGGCAGGTTGACACGTGCGAAGATGAATGCGATGCACAGCACGAGAACGCCCAGCACGGCATAGGGAATGGCTACGTTGCTGCTCTCTCCGCTGTTGTTGAACAGGAACTGTCCGACAACAAATGTGGCAAAGAGGCATCCCAGACCGTTGAACGACTGCGAGAAATTCAGTCGGCTGGTAGATGTCTCCTTCGGTCCCAACTCGGTGACGTAAGGATTGGCTGCTGTCTCAAGGAATGTCAGTCCGCAGCCGATGATGAACAAGGCACCCAGGAACGCATAGAACGTGCCGGCCTCCGAGCCGGGGATGAACAGCAAGGCTCCCATTCCGAACAGTAGCAGACCGAACACCACGCCACGGCGGTAGCCGAAGCGGTTGATGAACAAACCGGCAGGGATGGCCATCAGGAAATAGCCCATATAGGTGGTGACCTGGATGAGCGACGACTGGGTAATCGATATCTGCAACTCGTTCTGGAAGTGCTTGTTCAGCACGTCTAGTATGGCACGGGCGAATCCCCAAAGAAAGAATAAGGACGTAATAAGAGCAAAGGGTATCAGATACTCTTTGCTCGTCAGTTTAGCGTTTTTGTTAGTCATCTTCTCCTAAATGACAAGCGTCAAGTGGCACACGTGACATGATCTTCCGCCGTTTCAGGGTTTCTCAGTTCATATCACACCTGCCACTTGCCGCTTGCTACTTCAATATTTTGTATACTTTATTTCTCCGGCTCAATCATCTTCCAGATGCCAGCAGCGCATGCAGCACCAATGAACGGACCTACGATGAATACCCACAGGTCGGTGAGTGCCTGACCACCCTCGAAGAGTGCGGGACCGATAGAGCGGGCGGGGTTCACCGATGTGCCGGTGTAGTGAATACCTACAAGGTGGATAAGAATCAGCGACAGACCGATGGCCAGGCCTGCGAAGTTGTTGGTGGCACCGTTGGTCTTGGCGGTAGCACCCAGCACTACCAGCACGAAGATGCAGGTAAGCACAATCTCAACAATCAGACCGTTGGTCTGGCTGACTGCACAAGCATTGGCACCTGTGGTGGTACCCTCGGCCAGTCCGGGAGAGGTGGAAACAATCAGATAAAGCACGGCGGCTGCAATGATGGCACCAATGACCTGGAAGATCATGTACATGCCACAGTCTTTGCTGTTCATACGGCCGCTGAGATAGCAACCTAATGTGATGGCGGGATTGATGTGGCAACCACTGATGCCGCCAATGGTGTAAGCCATGGCTACGACTGCCAGACCGAATGCAACGGCTGTGCCTACTACTGACGCTGCGTCAACGCCACAATTCAAACTCACGGCTGCTCCGCAACCGAGAAGTGTAAGTACGAACGTACCTACCATTTCTGCTAAATACTTTTTCATAACCTTCTGTTTTTAAATCATTAATTGTATGAACTAGTGCTGCAAAAATAAGAAAAAAAATAATACGTTGCAACATTTTTGTCAAAAAATGTTTAATCCTGTTCTTCTTTCTCCTTCATTTGCCTATTTTTCGTGAATATCGAAATAGCCGAAGTCGGCATAGCCATTGCCTTCAGCAAACATGCCAATCACCACTCCAGTGAAGCCGCCGGCCACCTCGGTACTCATCAGGCTGCAGTTCAGCTCGCACAACCTGCGGAACGGTCCGTTGCCGTCTTGATACTCAAAGCGATACAACTCACCATCGCTGCTGATGCGCAGTTTTACGGCAGCCGACTTGACTGGCTCTTCATTCACCACGTAGTAGATATTCTTCAACTTGCATTTCACTCCCACATAGCCATTGTTCACGCAGAGGTCGATATGCCCGTCGTGAATCTGGTAGACTGTCAGTCCTGCCTCTGCCCCGTTGCTATTCACCATGGTCTCCACCGTCACGCAGGGACTCTCCTGTCGGCGGCCGATAAACGTAGGATGGTCGTTGTCGTTCAGCCGCCGGCCGCCATAGAGCCGTAACGCACCGCCGGCCACCTTGCCCGTTGCCCCGTCGACTACCACATGGCGGTCGTATTTTGTCGAGTCGGGATTCTGGATGAACACCCATTCCGGGCCGAAGGCAAAGGGAGTGTTGGCATCATTGGGTACAAAAGTGATGCGCTCGTGCCGCTCGGTCTGTCCGAAGGCCTCAATCGGTTTCCCGCCGTTCACCACGGGCCATTGCCCTTTCTTCCACTCCACGGGAGCAATAAAGGTCTCGCGGCCCAGATGGTGATACGAGCCGCCGAAGTTACGGTAGGCCAGAAACACTAAGTGCCACGAACCGTCGGCCGTCTGCACCAGGTCGCCGTGCCCTGTGCCCTGAATGGGACTGCTCTGTCCTGCCATCGAGCAATGGGTGAGAATGGGGTTGGCCGGGTTGGCCATATACGGGCCGTCTATCTTGCGGCTGCGCGCAATGGTCAGCTTGTGGGCCAGCTCGGTGCCGCCCTCGGAGATGAGCAGATAGTAATACCCGTCTTTCTTGTAGATGTGCGGTCCCTCTGGGTAACGTCCGCCCGTACCCTGCCACAGCGCCTTGCTGTCGGTCAGTTGCTGGCCCGTCTTCGGGTCGATCTCGCACAGCATGATGGTGTTGTTGGGATTGCTCACCATGTAGCACTTCCCGTTTTCGAAGTAGAGCGACGGGTCGATGCCCTGCTGTTTCAGCCAGATAGGCTCCGACCATGGTCCCCGCGGGTCTTTGGCAGTCACCATGAAGTTGCCGCCGTTGCCCACATTGGTGGTGATCATATAGAAAGTGCCGTCGTGGTAGCGGAGGGTGGGCGCATAGATGCCCAACCACGACGTGGCGCCCTTCAGCGGCAGTTGGCTTTCCCTGTTGAGCACATTGCCTATCAGCTGCCAGTTCACCAGGTCGCGACTGTGATAGATGGGCACTCCCGGAAAATACTGGAACGACGAGTTCACCACATAGTAGTCGTCGCCCACACGGCAGATGCTCGGGTCGGGATGAAATCCCGCGATAATGGGATTCCTTCCTCCGTTGTCCGTCACTGTTGCTGCACAGCCCGAGGCTGCAGTCCATAAACTAATCATTAAAATGAATAATGCTCTCATAGTTTCATATTGTTACAACTTGAAGGCAAAAGTAGTAAAATTATCAGAAACACCCAAGAAAAGGGCAAAAAAAATGGTGTACCGCCGTACACCAACCTTGTTAACCTTAAATCTAATACTATGAAAAACACATTGCAAAGGTACGACATTTCTCGAAACCTCCAAACATTTCTTAGGAAAAATAGTGTAAAACAGACAATTTCTTGATTTAAATCAAGTTGAAATGTGTCAAACTCATATTTATTTACATGTTAAGTTTTAAAATTGTACTTATGGCGAGTGAAAAGTTTCTAAATGAAAGTTGGCTGTTTTTGGCAGTTTTTTTCTTTCTAACGGTTTTACGTGTGGTTTGCTTGTCATCCTCTAATGCAGCGAGCCTCGTGCGCGTTCCTTAAATAATATAGTGGGGAGATAGGAGTGATATGGGGAAGATAGGAGAGATAAAGGGAAAGATGTAGGGAAAGATAGGAGATATAGGGGCATGATTGGATAGATATGGGGAAAATACTGGGGTAAACTGATTCTACCTTCAAACTTTCAAAAATAAAAAGAGGCAGGAGTGTTATCTGCACTCTTGCCTCCTGTCGTGTCGTATTCCTCATTTACAACTGTGAAACCTTGCCGACACCGCTGCGATGAAGGTCTTTTGCTTTTGGCTCGCCTTTGTATTTGAGCGACCCAACGCCGCTCACGTCACCCTTGATGCTCTCGGTGGCCCAGCACTGGATGCCGCCAACACCACTTACATCGGCCTCTACGGTCTGAGCCTCCAGGTCGGCAGCATGTATGCTGCCTACGCCACTGCAGTCGAGATCGGCCGAGGCGGCACTGCCTGCCAAGGTTACATTGCCTACACCACTGCAGTCTACATCGACAGTCTTGGCCTGCAAATCCTTGATGTTGATGCTGCCCACACCGGAATTGTCGAGTTCCAGGCTCTCAGTAGTAAGTTTCTTGATGCTTACGTTCGACACACCGCTGTTGTTGAGGCTGCTGAGAGTAGGCGAATAGATGGTCATGTGGACATTTTTTCCCTCAATATTAATATTTCTTCTGGCGAAAGCAACATCCAGTTCACCGTCTTTGTTCTCGAACTTGAACAGTTCGATATAGTTGTCGGGAGCAGTGAGCACCACTTTCGATTCATTGCCCTGTACGAACTCGACGGTGGCAACAATGTTCAAGTCGATCTCATGGAATGCTTTCTGCTGATACTCTACGGTTTTAAAGTTACTGCTAGGTTTGATTTTCTTGCCCTCGCTGCTCATGTTCACTTCCACACACGACGACAGGGCTGCTACACAAAAGATGGCCATGGCCAAAAAAGAAACTGCTTTTTTCATAACTTCATTCATTTTGTTGTTTTTTACCGTTAGACGCAACAAAGGTCGAAAAAGTTTCACAATTTTCCATTTTTTTTATTCAAAATAGTCAAATAAAATACCAAGAAGAGATGCTAGATCCATAACCTATTGATAATGAAGTGTTTGTAAAAACGCTATTTTTATTGAGCTTTTTCTCCTTTTAAGTAATAATCTCTCTATTCCGTCTCAGACACAAATACACGGCGTTTCAGACATCAAAAAACTCCGTCTCGGGCATAAAAACACAGCGTTTCAGGCACAAAGACGAACTGACTTTGTCATGAATGCTAGTCTGACTAGTAAAAACAGGGTAAATAGGTTGTCCTTACCTGCTGCATCGAGGCAGATGGAAAAGGAAACGGTCCACACGGCGAGAACGCTATCAAGGTGCTGGGCGCTGCCCGGTTTTGCCACTGACGAGCGTTCTAATTTAACCATTCTGAGTTGACCGTGAACCGTTAAAATAGGTGAATTTATGTGTAAATTGTAGTTTTTACACCTTTATATTTCGTCCACTCTTTTTGTTTTTAGAGAATAAACAAATTGGTTGACTGCCAGTATTTTAACAAAAAACATCCTTTCAAAAAATCCACTTTTTCTGTTTTTGGCCGTCATCGGCACTCCTTTTTCATTTATCTTTGCATCAGTTTTATTTGTATAGCGAAAATAATCATCAATTAATAACTAAAAACAAAGTATGAGAAAAGAAAGGTTATTCATTTTGCTGCTGACACTGCTGTTGTCGGCAGGTATCTACGCCCAGAAACGGTCGTTTGCCGGAGTGGTAGTAGACGACATGGGCGAACCGGTCATCGGAGCCTCTGTGGTTCAGAAAGGAGTAGCATCGAATGGCACGATTACTGATTTCGACGGTAATTTCCGCATCAGTGTTGAGCCGGGTGCTACGCTTGTGATTTCTTATATAGGCTTCGTTAGCCAGGAGGTAAAGGCCGCCGACGGCATGCGCATCGTGTTGCATGAAGACTCGAAGATGCTGAACGACGTGGTGGTGATTGGCTACGGCGTACAGAAAAAGAGTGTGGTGACGGCCTCCATTGCCAAGGTAAGCGCTGAAGACCTGAACGGCAAGACTCCCGTGCGTGTGGATAACGCCCTGAAAGGTCTGGCCGCCGGTGTGAACGTGACCTCATCGTCTGGTCAGCCGGGCGCTGCTCCTCGTGTGCGTGTGCGTGGTACGGGTACCATTAACAACTCCGACCCTCTTTACATTGTCGACGGCATGCCTATCGAGGGTGGTATCGACTTCCTGAATCCTTCGGACATCGAGTCGATCGAGGTATTGAAAGACGCTGCCTCGGGTGCCATCTACGGAGCCCGCGCTGCCAATGGAGTCGTGCTGGTAACGACCAAGCGCGGTAAGGAAGGCAAGGCCAGCATCAACTATAACTTCTCGATGGGATGGCAGAGTGCGTGGAAGCATCGCGACGTGACGAGTGCTACCGACTACGCCATCATGCAGAACGAACTGCGCGTGAACGGTGGTCAGGCTCCCCTCTATGCCGACCCGTATAACCTGAAAGACCAGAACGGTCATGCCATCACCGGTTTCGGTACCGACTGGCAGGACCTGGTGTTCAACGACAATGCACCCGTGGTGAACCATGAGGTGAGCGTCAGCGGCGCATCGGAGAAGCTGAACTACTATCTGTCGCTGGGCTATTACGACCAGGAAGGTATCGTGGGCGGTAACTACGGACAGTCTAACTATCAGCGTCTGTCGCTCCGTTCGAATAATATCTACACCGTGTTTGATGCCTCTAATGAGCGTAACTTCCTGAACAAGCTCGATGTGACGGTCAATCTGGCCTACACCCGCATCAAGAACACCGGTATCAGCACCAACTCTGAGTTTGGCTCAGTGCTCGGTTCTGCGCTTTACCTGTCGCCAATCCTGACTCCCACCATTACCAGCGAGGCGCTGGCCAACCAGTATCATAGTGTTTACGAGGAAGGCATGGAGTATGAGTTGCAGCGCGACGCACAGGGCAACTACTTCACGATTCCCGGCTCGTTTGGCTCGTATGGTGAGATGAACAACCCATTGGCCATCCTCAACCTGAACCCTTCGAAGAACTGGTCGCACAAGTTTGTGCCTAAGTTCACCTTCGACCTGCAGTTGTGGGACAACCTGAAATACCACTTCAACTACTCAGTCGACATGTCGTTCTGGGGCAACGACTACGCCACCCTCTCGCGCTACTACCACTCGGGCAATGCCAAGGGTGAGCACACCGTGGCTGGCACTAGTTGGAACAAAGGCACCAACTGGCAGGTGGAGAACACGCTGACCTACGACAAGCAGCTGGGCAAACACTCGTTCAGCGTTGTGCTCGGTCAGAGTGCCATGAAGAACAAGAGCGACTATGTGGGTGCCGAGCGTTGGAACCTCATCAACCTTGAGAAGCCCTATATGAGCTATACCAACTCGAATGTGATCTACGAGGTCGACGAGAACGGCAAGCTGCTGGGCACACCATTTGCCGAGTATAACGGCTGGGGCGGCCCGAACGTGGAGCATCGCTTGAGTTCTATCTTCGGACGTATCAGCTACAACTACGACGAGCGCTACATGCTGCAGGCAACAGTCCGCCGCGACGGCAGCAGCCGCTTCGGTACGAACAACAAATATGGTACCTTCCCCTCGGTATCGGTAGGATGGAACATCACCAACGAACCCTTCATGGAGCCTACCCGCTCGTGGCTGTCGAACTTGAAGTTCCGCGCCAGCTGGGGTAAGAACGGTAACGACAACATCGGTGACTTCCAATACACCGTGTCGAATGCCATGGGCAACAACGTGCTCTTCGGCAATCCCGCAGTGAAGCAGATCGGTTCGAAGGCATCGACCACTGCCAACCCCAGCATCAAATGGGAGGAGAGCGAACAGACCGACTTAGGACTCGACTTCGGATTCCTGAACAATGCGCTGACATTGACTGTTGACTATTACATCAAGAAGACCAACGGTATGCTGATGACCATGCCTATCCCCAGCTACGTGGGTGAGAGCAAGCCTATCGGCAACGTGGGCGACATGGAGAACAAAGGTGTTGAGGTAGAGCTGGGCTACAAGTGGAACATTGGCGATGCACGTTTTGCCGTGAAGGGCAATGCCACCTATACGAAGAACACGCTGAAGAACCTGGGTAATGAGTCGGGATTTGTCGACTACGACGGAGTGCAGGGATTCACCGGCGGTTCGCTGTCGCGAGGCTCTAACGGCATGCCTTTCCCCTATTTCTTCGGTTTCAAGACCAATGGCATCTTCCAGAACGAGGCTGAGGTGAATGCCTACGTGAATGCCGACGGTTCGCTCATCATGCCGAATGCACGTCCCGGTGACACCCGCTTCGTCGACACCAACGGCGACGGCGCGATTACCAGCGACGACCGTGTGAAGATTGGTAAGGGTACTCCCGACTGGAACTTCGGTCTGAACTTCAATGCAGAGTGGCGCGGTCTCGACTTCAATGCCTTCTTCCAGGGAGTGGCTGGTGCCGACGTGTTCGATGCCACCTACCGCTCGGATATCGGTTCGGGTAACTATCCCACATGGATGCTGAACCGCTGGACCGGTGAGGGAACATCCAACAAATATCCTATCCTGCGCGCCGGTGACAACACCAACTGGCAGGTGAGCGACCTCTATATCTGCGACGGCAGCTACCTACGTCTGAAGAACATCTCGCTGGGTTACACCCTGCCACAGCAGTGGACACGCCAGATACGCATTGAGCGCCTGCGCCTCTTCGTGATGGCAGAGAACCTGATTACATGGACAAAATACTGGGGCTTCGACCCGGAAATCTCTTCTGGCGGAACATCACTCGGTATCGACAAGGGCATCTATCCGCAGGCCCGCACTTACATAGTAGGTCTGAACCTGTCGTTCTAATGGGAAATGGATAATGGATAAAGGACAATTAAATAAGATCATCAATATGAAAGTAAAATATATAGCAATGAGTCTTTTGGCCGCCGGTGCACTGCTGACCACCAGCTGCGGCGACGACTTCCTTGAGGTGACCAACCCCAATGGAGACTTCCTTGAGGACTACTATAAGACCGACGAGCACCTGCAGGAGGCACTGATCGCTGCCTACGACCCCATTCACTGGCCCGACTGGGGACTCGGACAGTACAATGCCCTGAATATCGATGCCGAAATCCTGGGCGACAACTTCTTAGTGGGTGGTGAGACCAAGAACGACATGCAGAACTGGCACATGCTCTTCAACTTTGAGGCCAATGAGAACAATACCCTCTCGTCGCTCTGGACGGTCGACTATTCGGGCATCAAGCGTTGCAACGACCTGCTGCGCTATCTGGGATGGGCCGACGAGAGCGTGAGCGAGGCCAACAAGAAAAGCTACGAGATGCAGGCCCGTGCCATGCGCGTGTTCTATTATAATATGTTGTGGCACTATTTCGGAAACGTGCCTTTCTATCTGGAAAACCTGAATGCTCCCTACACAGCCCCGCAGTATAAGGCCGACGAGGTGTATGCTGAGCTGATTCGCGAGCTTGAGGAGGTGATCGACTCGAAAGTGCTCCCCATGCGTTGGAGCTACGACCAGGCCGGCCGTGCCTCTCAGGCTATGTGCTACATGATGTATGCCGAGATGGTGATGTACCAGAACGACAAAGACCGCTATCAGAAGGCCCTGGGCTATATGAACGAGATTGTCTCATCGAGCGAGTACGGCCTGAACCCAAGCTATGCCAACATCTGGGAGGAGAGCGGCGAGTGGACCAAAGAGTCGATCTGGGAAATCAACTACGAGGACGGTGGCAATGAGCGTGGCTGGAGCAGTCCGCTGGCTATCGGTGGCACGGTGATGCCAACCCTTATCTCGCCCAACAACTATAAAGGTGATGATGCCTGGGGCGACGGATGGGGATTCCTGCCCGTGCGCGTTGAGGCCTACAACAAGTTCAGTCAGGGCGACGTGCGCCGTGATGCCACTATCTGGGACCTGCGCTACATGGACGGAATGGCCGAGGACCAGTCGTACCACCTGCGCTACGAGAATACCTATCTCTGGTTGAACAAGTATCGTCCGCGTCCGGAGAACAACAAGGATGCCACCTTCGACAACAACCTGAACTACAACAACAACTACCGTTACTATCGCTATGCTGAAGCCTTGCTTAATGCCGCAGAGCTGACGCTGGCTACGGGCGGCAGTGCCTCGACAGCAGCCCAGCTGGTGAACCGTGTGCGCGAGCGTGCCGGACTGGCTGCACTCAGCAGTGTGACGATTGACGATATCCTGAACGAGCGCGACCTCGAGTTCATGGGCGAGGGCAAGCGCTACTGGGACCTGGTGCGCTCAGGCAAGGCTGCCTCTGTGCTGGTGCCCGATGCCTATGGCTACCGCACCAACCGCTGGACCGAGCAGAAGAAGTATATCCCCATCGCACAGGGTGAGCTTGACTCTGACCCTGCTCTTGTGCAGAACGAGTATTAATATGAGTTGAAGAATAGAACAGTTGAAATGAAAAAGTATATGGAAAACAAGATATTCAGCAAGGCTGCGGGACTGGTGAAGGCTGTGTTGCCTTTGTCGCTGATGGCTCTCATGCCTTCGATGACAGGTTGCTCACCCGACAAGTTCGATGGTGCAGACCAAGACGGACTGGCCACTGTCGATGGTGTGAGCATCAAGGTGGATGTTGATCAGTCGTCAAACAGCATTCAGGCCACTGCTCCCAACGCAGCAGCAGGCACCTACCATGTGTGGAATCTGCCACCATCGGGTGCCGATGCCGACGCCGTTGACACTTGGTCAACGCTGCAGACAGTGAGACGAGTGTATGTGCACTCGGGTGACAAGAAGATTATCTATCGCATAGGCAACCGAAACGGCTTCAGCCAGGGTGCCGTAGAGCAGACCATTCATATCGACAACGCGCTGAAAGACCTGGCGAGCGTGGCTAATGCCATTGCTGCAGAGAAAGGTAAGCAGTGGGTGGTGGCCGACACGCTGAAGGCCCACCTGGGTTATGGTGCCAGGGGCGGCGACGGCTCGAGCAAATGGACGGCCGGTGCCAAGAAGGTCGACGGACTGGTGTGCTACGACGATGTCATCACACTCTATACCGGTGAGCAGAAAGACAACTTCAGCTACGTAGGTACTGCCGACTATACTGCCGGTGACGACGGCTTGCTTCAGATGGGTGGATTTACCGCTGCCGACACAAGGGCGCAGGCTGACGTCAAGGGTGCATCATTCACGTTGATGACTGTGGGCGACGACCTCATGCTGAAGTTCGCTGCTGGCACACCGATGCCCTTTGTTCCCTCAGAGGCATTTTTGCAGAACCCCATGTGGCGTATCGACTATTTCAGTAAGGATGAAATCGACCTCGTGGCCAACGACGGCGACAACAGCTATCGTCTGATGCTCTACCGTCCGACCGGCAGCAGCGAGGATGAGTTAGGCTTCAATGGCTTTACCGCTGGCGAGAACCTGCTGGCCGGCTGGCAGCCCGAGATGAGCTACTGGTTTGCCGATGGCGGCTGGTCGCAGATTGCCGACCCTGTGCACAGTGGCGACCTGCAGGAAGGCTTCAACTTCACCATGAACGGTGCGGGCAGCTCGCAGTGGCAGGCACAGGTACACTTCAATAAGGGTGCCAACTACGCCACACTGAGTGCCGACAAGAACTACGACTTCTCGATTGTCATTGTCTCTTCGGTCGATAATGTGAAGGCTACTGTGAAACCACAGAAAGACGGCGACGACGGTGTGTTCTTCAGCGAGGCTCAGTTCCCATTGCACAAGGGTGTCAACGTCATTGCACTGAGTGACGTTCCCGGATTCGACGGCGACTTTAAGATTGCCACCGACTTTGCCGGTGCTCCCGAAGGTACAGAGTTCACCATCCGCAACGTGTTCCTGACAGAGCACAACACAGCCAATGTGGTGCCGTTTGACTACAGCTCCGACGCCAACGTATGGAAGGCTGTCGATGCAGAGCAGGCATTCAATATGTCGTTCTGGTGGGCTGACAACGGCTGGAACCAGATTGCCAATCCTGGCTTCTCAGTAGAAGACAAGTCGACCGGTGCCAAGATTTACACCATTGTTGCCAGCGACGGTGTAGGCGGCAGCGAATGGCAGGCTCAGAATGCCTTCAATACCACAGGGCTCTCTATAGGCGGCAGCGAGTTGGTAGACTTCTCGTGTGTGGTGATTTGTAATGCCGACACACGTGCCACCATCAAACTGTGCCAGACCGACGATGATGACAATACGCTCATCTATAAGAATGACATTCAGCTGAAGGCCGGTGTGTCACAGGTCCTGAGATTTACCGACACTCAGCTGTCGAAGGGCACTGATGCTCCTGCTGTGAAACTGATATTCGACCTTGGCGGTATTCCTTCGGGTGCTGAGTTCAAGGTGACAGATATTACGCTGATGAAGAAGTAACTGACAAACCAAAGACCGTGAGGGCATGGCCTAGATCATCCCTGGCATGCCCTCACTTTGAAGGAAGAAGATGATGAATTGTAAAATAAACATAGCCTCATTGCTCATTCCGCTCTTTGCACTCATCGCATGTGGCAGCAGCGATAATGACGACCCGACGCCATCGGCAGCCATTACGGTCGACACAGAGTCGATCAGTGCACCGGCAGAGGGTGGCACCTATACTGTTAAGGTGACTACTACAGGCAAAGAGTGGGGCACTTATGTGGACGGCAGTTTTTTGAAGGTTTCGAATAACTACACCAATGCGCAGGCCGGCAACATCGTCGTTGAGGTGGAGAAGAATCCCGAGATGAACGTTCGCTCGGGTCTGATTACCGTCATGTCGGGTTCTGCCCGTAAGACCATCGCCGTCACACAGGCTGCTGCAGAAGCTCCCGAATACGAGGCTCCCGCTGGCTATTCGCTGGTTTGGCACGATGAGTTCGACGAAGGTATGGAACTGAACAGCAACGACTGGACACACGAGGTGCAGAAAGACCATTGGGTGAACAACGAGTTGCAGAACTATGTCAACCACGTGTCGCCCGGTGGTGGCAAGGTGACAGAGATCAAGGATGGCCATTTGCGCATCCACTGTTTCAAGGAGAATGGTAAGATTTATTCCGGCCGTGTCTATGCGAAGGTGAAAGAGGGATGGAAGTACGGCTATATCGAGGCTTCCATCAAATTGCCAAAGGGAAAAGGCACATGGCCCGCATTCTGGATGATGCCTGTGAATTTCCACTCATGGCCTGCTGATGGTGAGATTGACATCATGGAAGAGGTGGGCGTCAATCCCAACTATGTCTCTTCCAGTCTGCATGCCACCGCTCATGTGCACTCGAATAACACGCAGGTGACCCATGAGATGTATTGTGCCGGTGCCGAGGACGATTTCCACACCTATGCCATCAAGTGGACACATGAGAACATCACCACCTATGTCGACGGTAAGGTGCAACTCAGCTACGACAACCGCGGACTGGGCCGTGACGACTGGCCCTACGACGATCCGTTCTATGTCATCCTGAACCTGGCATGGGGAGGCGACTGGGGTGGTATGAACGGTGTCAACGAGTCGGCTCTCCCCGTCACGATGGAGATTGACTATGTGCGTGTTTTCCAAAAGAAATAATGTCATTCTAATCAGATTTACAGCAATGATGAAAAGGCAGATGTTTTTGATGGCAGTCTTGCTGTTGACTGCATGCAGCATGCAAGTTGAGGCACGGCGCTCGAAGTTTGTCACTGTGCAAGGAACAGACCTTATCCAGCCCAATGGCGAGAAATTGTTCATTGTGGGTACCAACTTGGGCAACTGGCTCAACCCCGAGGGTTATATGTTCGGTTTCAGCCGTACCAATTCAGCATGGATGATCGACCTGATGTTCCGTGAGATGGTGGGTCCCGATGCAACAGCCGACTTCTGGCGGGAGTTCAAAGACAACTATATCACCCGTGATGATATCGACTTCATAGCCCGTACAGGTGCCAATACCATCCGCCTGCCATTCAATTACAAGCTGTTTACGGATGAGGATTACATGGGTGTGGCAGCTGGTCATGATGGTTTCAAGCGTATCGACGATGTGGTGAGTTGGTGCCGTGCCAACGGACTCTACCTGATTCTCGACATGCACGACTGTCCGGGCAGTCAGACGGGCGATAACATCGACGACGGCTACGGCTATCCGTGGCTCTTTGAAAGCGAGCGCAGTCAGCAGCTCTTCTGCGACATCTGGCAGCGCATCGCCAGACGCTACAAGAACGAACCGGTGATTCTTGGCTACGAGCTGATGAACGAGCCCATCGCCCATTACTTTGAGAACAAAGAACAGTTGAACCAACAACTCGAACCGCTCTACAAACGGGCCGTAAAGGCCATTCGCGAGGTAGACCGCAACCACATCATCCTGCTAGGCGGCGCCCGGTGGAATAGTGATTTCTATATGTTTACCGACTGGAAGTTCGACGACAACATCATGTACACCTGCCACAGGTATGGCGGAGCGGCTACCAAAGAGGCTATCAAAGACTATATCGACTTCCGTGACAAGACCGGACTCCCCATGTATATGGGTGAGATAGGTCATAACTCCAACCAGTGGCATGCCGACTTCGTGCGGGTGATGAAGGAGAACAACATCGGTTACACGTTCTGGCCTTACAAGAAACTCGACAACTCGTGCATGATGGGCATTCAGCGCCCTGCCGAGTGGGACAGCATTGTGGTGAAGTATTCAGAGACAGACCGCAGTACTTATAAGGACTTCCGCGAGAAGCGCCCTTCTCAGCAGAAGGCATGGCAGCTGATGAAAGAGTTCTTGCGCAACTGCCGGTATGCGAATTGCAAGCCTCAGACCGACTATATCCAGTCGATGGGACTGAGGAGTAATTGACGATTGATAAATGCCAATTAGAGATTTGGGTAATTGATAATAATTAGCATTATATGAAACGAAAAATCATAGCATTATGCGCTGTACTGACCACAGCCATGGGTATGCAGGCGCAGTCGCTGCCCGTCTATCTGGACAGTAGTAAGCCTGTGGAACAGCGCATCGACGATGCATTACAACGAATGACGCTCGACGAGAAGATTGCAGTGATTCATGCACAGAGCAAATTCTCGTCGGCAGGAGTGAAAAGATTGGGTTTCAAGGATTTCTGGACCGATGACGGACCGCATGGCGTACGTCCCGATGTCCTCTGGGATGAGTGGGAACAGGCCGGACAGACCAACGACTCGTGTGTGGCCTTTCCCGCACTGACCTGTCTGGCTGCCACATGGAACCCGCAGATGGCCCGTCTCTATGGTGTGAGTCTTGGCGAGGAGGCTCTGTATCGTGGCAAGAACATGATACTTGGTCCTGGCGTCAATATCTACCGCACTCCGCTTGGAGGCCGTAACTTTGAGTATATGGGCGAGGACCCGTACCTTGCCTCGCGCATGGTGGTGCCCTACGTGCAGGGACTGCAGTCCAATGGTGTGGCTGCCTGCGTCAAACACTATGCGTTGAACAACGACGAGAACTACCGCCATCAGGTTAACGTCATTGTCGACGACCGTACGCTCCATGAGATCTACCTGCCTGCTTTCAAGGCAGCCATTACCGAGGGTAAGGCTTGGGGAATCATGGGAGCCTACAATCTTTATCAGAACCAACACAACTGCCATAATGCCATCATGTTGAACCAGATCCTGAAAGGAGACTGGAAATTCGACGGAGTGGTGGTGAGCGATTGGGGTGGCGCCCACAACATGGATGAGGCTGTACGCAACGGACTCGACATGGAGTTCGGCACATGGACCGACGGCCTGGCCATGGGAGCCACCAACGCTTACGACAATTATTATCTTGCTGCTGCCTACAAGAAAGCCATTCAGGAAGGCAGATATACCACGAAGGAACTCGACGACAAGGTGCGGCGCGTGCTGCGCTTGTTCTACCGCACAACGATGAACGGTCAGAACCGTGTCGGATTCCTCTGTTCTGAGAGCCATTACGAGGCTGCCCGCCGTATAGCCCAAGAGGGTATCGTATTGCTGAAAAACGATGTGCCAGGTGGGAAGAAAGCAAAGAATGCCGCCCCATTGTTGCCCATGGATGTCCAGAAAACCCGTCGGGTGCTGGTGGTGGGCGAGAATGCCATCAAGATGATGACCGTTGGAGGAGGCTCCTCTTCGCTGAAAGTTCAGCGTGAGATTCTGCCGCTCGACGGACTGCGTGACAGGCTCACCCAGCTCAATGCTCAGCTGACGGTCGACTTTGCCCGTGGCTATGTGGGCGACACCATTCAAAGCTATAATGGCGTGACGGTAGGGCGCAGCCTATACGACCTGCGTACACCCGAGGAACTCACACGCGAGGCTGTGCAGAAAGCCCGCGAGGCCGATTATGTGGTCTTTTTCGGCGGTTTGAACAAGAGCGACTATCAAGACTGTGAGGGTCATGACCGCAAGGACTATGCGCTGCCCTACGGCCAGAACGAACTGATAGAGGCGTTGGTGAAGGTTAATCCCCGTCTCATCTACGTCAATATCTCCGGAAATGCTGTGGAGATGCCTTGGAAAGACAAGGTCGCTGCCATCGTGCAGGGCTGGTTCATCGGCTCTGAGGCCGGCGAGGCTTTGGCCGATGTGTTGGTGGGAGAGACCAATCCCAGTGGAAAACTGCCCTTCACCTGGTCAGCTACGTTGAACGATGTGCCCGCCCACCGCTTGAATGCCTTCCCCGGCGTATGGCGCAAGGGTGAGAAAATCATCGATGAGGAGTACAAGGAAGGACTCTTTGTGGGCTACCGCGGTGTGGATAAATACAAGACGAAACCCGCCTTCGCCTTCGGTCACGGACTGAGCTATACCACTTTCAAGTTGGGCAAGGCCGTTGCCGACAAGAAGCAACTCACTGCCGACGGACAGATTAGCTTCACTGTCAGCGTCACCAATACTGGCTCACGTGCCGGCGCTGAGGTCGTACAACTCTACATCAGCGATCTGAAGTCATCGTTGCCACGTCCGCTGAAGGAACTGAAAGGCTTCCAGAAAGTAGCTTTGCAACCCGGCGAGACTCGCAATGTGACGATTACCATCGGCTGCGAAGCACTGAGTTTCTACGACGATACGAAGAAGGCATGGACCGCTGAACCGGGCGAGTTTGAGGCTCTCATCGGCACCGCCTCCGACCGCATTGCGTCGAGGGTGAAGTTCACCTTGCAGTAGTTTTGAGCAATAGATAGTGGAAGTAATGCTCCTCCCTCTGTCCCTTCCTCTCTCGATCATAGCATTCTCATTTAAGTTATTTTGTTAAGTTTTTTAGGAAAGAATTGAATAGTTTTAGTTAGCAGAAGCGGACATGTCGTGAGATATGTCCGTTTTTTTGTTGAAAACGCTCGCGTTTCAGTTTTTTTTCATTATCTTTGCATGCTGAACTTATCAAAGTAACGAACGAGAAACCTGACTATGCTAAACAGATTCTATATACTTATCTATGTATGTTTATGTTGCTTCTCGGCCACCTATGCCGACGATTCGTCTTTGGTGACCCATCTGGCAAGGCTTGACAGTGCGCTGGCTGCCTCGCCGGAGATAGTGGCCGCCTACGAGCAGAGCATCAACGACATGAAAAACCTGCTTTCGAAAGCATCCGACGATAAGTCAAAATACGTCTACAGCTACAATCTCTACGAGCATTACCGGGCCTTTGTGAATGACTCGGCCATCTACTACCTGCAGCAGTGCATTGCCATCTCCAGTCGGATGGGCGACCAGCAGCAGGCCGACTATTGCCGTGCCAAGCTGGCATTTCAGTGCTCGTCAACCGGCATGTTCCATGAGTCGCTCGATGTGCTGAGCCAGATTGACCCAAAGCGCCTCGCCCCTGAGGGACTCATTGCCTACTACGAGGCCTATCGGCATGTTTATGGTGAGCTCTCTTTCTACACCCGTCTGCCCGATTTGCAGCAGCAGTATTACGATAAAATCAACCATTACGAGCAGTTGCTCTATCAGACTGCTCCCGCCGACAACGACATTGTGCTGCAGTGTCATGAGATGAACGCCATGAACGAGAACCGCCTTGATGACGCCTTGCGCTATAACGACCAGCGCATGAAGGCGGCACCCAAAGGTTCTCACCAGTATGCTATTGTGTCGTTCTACCGCTACCTGGACTTCAGCCGTGCCAACCAGGCCGACAGCGCCGCCTACTGGCTGTTGGAGTCGGCCATCAGCGATGTGAAGAATGCCGTGATGGACCAAGGTTCCATGTGGGAGCTGGCCAATCACCTGCAGGCAGAAGGTAACACCCAGCAGTCGTATCGTTATATCAGCTTTGCCAGCGACTGTGCCAACCGCTTCGGCACCCGTGTGCGCAACTGGCAGATTGCTCCCATTCTCTCGACTATAGACAAGAACTATCAGCAGCAGACCCGCCGCAGCAACCGCCAGTTGCGATGGCTCTTAGGCGGCATCAGCGCCCTTACCCTCCTTGTGCTTGCCTCGCTGTTGTTTGTCAGCCGTCAGCGCAAGCAACTGGCCGTTGCCCACGACCAGCTGAACCAGAGCAACCAGAAACTCTCGTCGGTCAATCGGCAACTGTCCGATTCGAATGGGCAGCTCACTGAGCTCAACAGTCAGTTGTCGACGCTCAATGCCCATCTCACCGAGAGCAACCGTGTGAAAGAAGAGTATGTGGGACGTTTCCTGCAGATGTGCTCGCTCTACATCGACAAGATGGACAAGATGCGCAAGACCGTGAACAAGAAAATCAAGAGCCACGAATACGAGGACTTATACAATATGACGCGCTCGCAGGAGATGAAAGACAAAGACCTCGAGGAGCTTTACGAGAACTTCGACTCGGCTTTCCTGCACCTCTTTCCCAATTTCGTAGCCGACTTCAATGCCCTGCTCCGCCCCGAGGAGCGCATCGTGCCCGGTGAGAAAGAGCGGCTCAATACCGGCATCCGCATCTTTGCCCTCATCCGCCTTGGCATCGACGACAGCTCGAAGATAGCTGAGTTCCTGCACTATTCGGTAAACACCATCTACAACTACCGTGCCCGTATCAAGAACGGAGCCCTCAGCGACCGGGAGAATTTTGAGAAGCATGTCAAAGAGATAGGATTACCTAGACAATGATGGCGATTTGTAAACTGCGTGTTGCATTTTTTATTTTTGTGTCATCGTTGATGCGCTGAAAAGGAAAAAATCTGCGTTCACAACATTAAAAAATGTTGCAGTGCTTTGATATGACAAATAAAATCGCTAATTTTGCAGTCGGTTGCAGGCCGGAAGACCATACCAACCATTGGTAAAAAGAAACATTAACACAATATAAAACAAAGAGTTATGGTAAACTACAAAGATTTAGGTCTCGTCAATACACGCGAGATGTTCAAGAGAGCAGTAGCCGGTGGCTATGCCATCCCCGCATTCAACTTCAACACGATGGAACAGATGCAGGCCATTGTTCAGGCAGCTGTTGAGACAAAGTCGCCTGTCATCATGCAGGTATCTAAGGGCGCACGCAACTATGCCAACGCCACTATCCTCCGCTACATGGCTGAGGGTGCTGTTGCTTACGCTAAGGAACTGGGTTGCGCTCATCCTGAGATCGTGCTCCATCTGGACCACGGTGACAGCTTCGAGCTTTGCAAAGACTGCATCGACATGGGCTTCTCGAGCGTGATGTACGATGGCAGCTCACTTCCCTACGAGGAGAATATTAAGATCTCGCGTCAGGTGGTAGAGTATGCCCACAAGTATGATGTGACCGTTGAGTGCGAGCTCGGTGTGCTCGCCGGCGTTGAGGACGAGGTGGCTTCTGAGGTTAGCCACTACACCAAGCCCGAGGAGGTGATTGACTTCGCTACCCGTACAGGCTGCGACTCGCTGGCCATCTCTATCGGTACCAGCCATGGCGCTTACAAGTTCAAGCCCGAGCAGTGCACACGCGATCCGAAGACTGGCAAGCTCGTTCCGCCGCCATTGGCATTCGACGTGCTGCATGAGATTGAGAAGAAACTCCCCGGATTCCCCATCGTGCTCCACGGCTCTTCTTCAGTACCTCAGGAAGAGGTGGACACCATAAACAAGTTTGGTGGCAACCTGCCCGACGCTATCGGTATCCCCGAGGATCAGCTGCGCGAGGCTTCGAAGAGTGCTGTCTGCAAGATCAACATCGACTCTGACAGCCGTCTGGCTATGACCGCTGCCATCCGTCAGTATCTTTTTGAGCATCCCGAGCACTTCGATCCACGTCAGTATCTGAAGCCCGCCCGCGAGAACATGAAGAAGATGTACAAGCACAAGATTGTTGACGTGCTTGGCTCTGACAACAAGCTGGCTCAGCTCGACTAAACAAACGCAATTTACGTTAAGTCATATAAATTGAATTGAAAAGAACGGGACTCACGTATGAGGGGTTCCCGTTTTTTTGTGTGTTACGATTTGGCATCTTATCCATTTTCTAAGGAAAACGCATGCCTGTTTTTCCTGTGGCCTGCCGGTCATCAGCCCTCTACTTGCAGCCATGCAATCGGCTTCGGAAATACGCGAAACAAATAGGAAGGGTTCAATCCTCTTGCGAGAACTGAACCCCTATGGTGATGTGAAAGTTCTTTCTTCCCTTGACAGGTGAGGAGCAAACTGGCTACTTCAGCACCTCGGTCTTGATGCTTTCCAGATTGCCGGTGGCAGGATGAAGCACGATGCTGGTCTGCAGTTTCTTGCTGAACAAGTTGCCGTCAAGCATTTCCACACGGCCATACTGGGCAGCGTAGATTTCTTCGTTGAGCAGTGTCTGTGAGGAATTCTGTAGGGTGATACGTATCTTTCCGGGGAGGTTGACGTAGATGGCCTCTCCGTTCTTGTCTTTCTTGCCCGGCTCTGCAGCGACCTGAATGGTGGGAGTGGTGTGCAAATCCTCGATGGTGAGGTAGTAAGGCTCGCCGGCCAGGTCGTCGATGTCGGTCATGCCGAAATGCTTGGAGAAGCGGAAGAGCAGCATGTGGTTAGCTTCCTCTCTGGGCATGAGGGTAATCTCGTGCTCAAGGGTGTCACATTCTGTAATGCCGTCGAACAACTGCAGCAGGGCACTTTCCTGGGCGTTGAGCTGGCGGAGCATGATGCGCAGCTGCTCGCCGTCTTTCGGCATGTAGTCGGCCTGTCCTTTGGCGAGCATTACCTTGCTCTCGCGGATGTCGTAAATCTCTTGTGCGGTAAGTTCTGCCATTTTTGCTTTGCTGCCGGCAGAGAGGATTTCCTGACTCAGATACTCGTGCGGATCCTGTCTGACGGGTTTCTCGGCCGGCACAAAAGGAACGGGCTTCTCGATGCGCCGTGGCTCGGTGTTGATAGAGAGCAGCACACCGTCGTCAGCCAGATTGACCGACTGGATGTTGCGTTTCGGGTCGGTCTTGGCGATATACTCCTTGTCGGCATCAGCCACTCCCTCCGTACGCAGTTTCATGTCGATGATGCGGTAGGTGCTGAAGGCCTCGCCGCCGCGGGGCGTTCTGAGGAAACGCTCGGCATATTGGTTGAACTCTCCGGGTGTATAGGTGGTTTTCTCAATCAGCAGGTGCAGTTTCACTGCGGTGCGCGGCAGGTAGTATTTGGCTTCTTCCTGGGCTTGTGCCAGCAGGGCGAAGCCTAGCATGAGGCACGATAAAATGATTTTTCGCATATTTATTATTTTCTTTTTAATCTTAGTGGATGGTCGAGGGTGGGAGCTGTTCAGTCGGCGATGCGCTGAAAGGCCTTGGGCAGCCATGCGATGATGTCGCTGGCGGTGACGCTCTCCTGGCCCAGTTCACGGGCGGCCAGGTCGCCGGCCAGTCCGTGCAGATACATGCCCAGTGTACAGGCGTCCTCGCGCTCGTAGCCTCGTCCCAGCAAGGCGGTGATAATGCCGGTGAGCACATCGCCGCTGCCGGCAGTTGCCATACCAGCATTGCCCGTAGGGTTGAATACGACTTGTCCGTTGGGCATGCACAAGGCAGAGTAGTGCCCTTTCAGGATGATGTATGCCTGCAGGTGCTCGGCCAGGTCACGCGCTTTGTTGAGCCGCTCATAGCTGTCGTTGCACGGGGCTCCGTTCAGACGGTCGAACTCGCGGGGGTGGGGGGTCATAATGATGCCCTTGGGCAGCTGCTGCATCCATGCCCTGTGGCGCGACAGGATGTTGAGTGCATCGGCATCCATCACTACGGGGCATTGTGAACGTCTGACCTGCGAGATCATGGCGATGGCCGTGTTTTCCATTTGTCCGATGCCGGGTCCGATGCCGATAGCGTCGTAGTCCTCTGATGCCACTGCCTCTGAGAAATAGGTCTCCTCGTGGTCAATCTGTGCGATGGCCTCTGGAACGGCAATCTGCATGATGTCGTAGTTGCGCTTGGGGATATGGACGGTCACCTTGCCGGCTCCGCTGCGCAGGCAGGCCTTGGCGGCGAGGATGGCGGCTCCGGCCATTCCGTAGCTGCCGGCGATGAGCAGGTTGTTGCCCATGTTGCCTTTGTGGGCGAAAGGACTGCGGGTGCGCAACTTGCGGCGCAGGTCGGTCTCTTCGGTGATGACATATTGGGCTTGTTTCTTGCGTATGAACTCCTGGTTGAGGCGGATGTCGAGAATCTTCAGTTCGCCGATGAACTGCTGGTTCTCGGGAAACATGAACGAGAGTTTCTTCTGCTGCAGGGTGAGCGTCAGGTCGGCCCGGATGATGTTGGCCAGCACATTGAAGGTGTTGTCCTCGGCCATCAGTCCCGACGGGAGGTCGATGCTGACAATCTGTGCGGGCGACTGGTTGATGTATTTCACCAATGAGGCGAAACCGCCAGCTAGAGGCTTGTTGAGACCGCTGCCGAACAGTCCGTCGACAACCAGCGTGTCGACGTCGAGCTGTGGTGGGTCGAACTGCTGGGTGACCTCGGTAAACTGTCGGATGCGTTTGCAGTCGATGATGCGTTGTTTGTTGATGGCACAGTCTTCTGAGAGGCGGCCGCTGATATTGAACAAGAAAACGGACACCTTGTATTCTTTCTCGGCCAGCATTCGTGCCACAGCGAGCGCGTCACCTCCATTATTGCCGGGTCCGGCAAACACCACGACGGGCGTCCCGGTGTTCCATCTGTCGGCAATAGCATGCGTCAGGGCACGCGCCGCCCGCTCCATCAGATCGACCGACCGGATGGGCTCATGTTCTATGGTATAATGGTCAAGCTCGTGTATCTGAGCGCTCGTAAATATCTTCATCGATGCAAAAATACGAAATTAATACTAATTGATGACCATATTTTGCCCTTTTTTTCGTATTTTTGCAGCAAATTAGTAAAAAAAACATGATGAATACAGTCAGAATCAAGGACAAAACCTTCAGAGTCTCCATTCCGGAGGCAGAGATACGGAAAAGAATCAGTGTGGTGGCCGACCGTTTGAACAAAGACATGGCGGATAAGAAACCGCTATTTCTGGCCGTGCTGAACGGCTCGTTTGTCTTCGCCGCCGACCTGATGCGTATGATCACCATTCCATGCGAGATTTCGTTTGTGAAACTGGCTTCCTATCAGGGTACTACGTCGACGGGAAAGGTGACAGAGGTGATTGGCATCAACGAGGATCTTACAGGCCGGCATATTGTGATTGTGGAGGACATCGTGGACACGGGCCTGACCATGAAGCGCATGGTCGAAACGCTCGGCACGCGCAACCCCGCATCGGTGCACATCTGCACGTTGCTGGTGAAACCCGAGAAGTTGCAGGTGGACCTCAATATAGAGTATGCTGCCATGGAGATACCCAACGACTTTATCGTGGGCTACGGACTGGACTACGACCAGGAAGGACGTAATCTGAAGGATATCTACACAGTGGTGGCCGACTGATACCGACAATCGGAATTGACGGTGGCTTAACTCCTGTTCGCAGGTCAAGGCTGTCGAAGACTCCTTGGCTACAACGAAGTTGGGCAAACGAGAGAATTGAGTCAACTAAATAATGATAAAATGATGAAGAATATTGTAATTTTCGGGGCTCCCGGCTCTGGCAAGGGTACCCAAAGTGACTTGATGATTGAGAAATATGGCCTTGAGCACATCTCAACAGGTGATGTTCTTCGCAATGAGATCAAAAAAGGCACAGAACTAGGAAAGACTGCAAAGGGACTGATTGACAATGGTCAGTTGATTCCCGACGACCTGATGGTGAGCATTCTGGCTCAGGTGTACGACAGCTTCGGCAAGGAGCACAAGGGAGTGATCTTCGACGGATTCCCCCGTACCATTCCGCAGGCTGAGGCTTTGAAGAAAATGCTCGCCGAGCGTGGCCACAAGGTGGCTGCCATGATAGAGCTGGACGTACCGGAAGACGAGCTGATGAAGCGTCTGATCAAGCGCGGACAGGAAAGCGGACGTGCTGACGACAATGAGGAGACCATCAAAAAACGTCTCGTGGTTTATCACTCGCAGACCCAGCCGCTCATCGAGTGGTACGAGAAAGAGGGCCTGCACAAGCATATCGACGGACTGGGCAGTCTGGACAGAATCTTTGCGGATATCTGTCAGGTGATTGACCAGCTTTAATACATCTCAGACTCTCCGGGCAGCTTGATGCTACTGGAGAGTCGCAAACAACTGGGACTCTTGCCAGAAAAAAAGCAATTCAAGAGAGCAACGTATGGCTGAAAGCAACTTTGTAGACTATGTGAAGATTTACTGCCGTTCGGGCAAAGGCGGGCGCGGGTCGATGCATCTGCGCCACGTGAAGTATAATCCCTATGGCGGTCCCGACGGAGGTGACGGCGGCAGGGGAGGCAACATCTATCTGCGCGGCAATCATAACTACTGGACCCTGTTGCACCTGAAGTATCAGCGGCATGTCTTTGCCGAGCACGGGGGCAACGGCGGTAAGGACAAGTGTCACGGTACCGACGGCAAGGATATGTATATTGACGTGCCGTGCGGAACAGTGGTCTACAATGCTGAGACCGGCAAATATGTGTGCGATGTGACCTACGACGGTCAGGTGGTGATGCTGCTGAAAGGCGGCCGTGGAGGTCTTGGCAACTTCCAGTTCCGTACGGCCACCAACCAGGCACCGCGCTATGCTCAGCCCGGTGAGCCCATGCAGGAGATGACCATCATATTGGAACTGAAACTGCTGGCTGACGTCGGACTGGTGGGCTTCCCCAATGCCGGCAAGTCGACCCTGGTGTCATCACTCTCGAATGCGCGCCCGAAGATAGCCAACTATCCGTTTACCACCATGGAACCGAGCCTTGGCATTGTGGGCTACCGCGACAATAAGTCGTTTGTGATGGCCGACATTCCGGGCATCATCGAGGGGGCCAGTGAAGGAAAAGGACTCGGGCTGCGCTTCCTGCGGCACATCGAGCGGAACTCGCTGCTGCTCTTCATGGTGCCGGGCGACACCGACGACATCAAGCGCGAGTATGAGATTCTGCTCAACGAACTGCGACAGTTCAACCCCGACATGCTCGACAAACACCGTGTGCTGGCCGTGACAAAATGCGACCTGCTGGACGATGAGCTGATGGACATGCTCAAAGAGACGCTGCCGCAAGACCTGCCCGTGGTGTTCATCTCGGCAGTGACGGGCTTCGGACTGAATGAGCTGAAGGATGTGCTGTGGGAGGAGTTGAACAGCGAGAGCAATAAGTTGCAGACGCTGACCAGCGAGGACGTCATCGTGCACCGCGATAAGGATATGAGCCGCTTTGCCGCCGAGATGGAGGAAGAGGGCGAAGATGATATTGTCTTCCTGGGCGATGACGAGGTGGAGGACATAGACGACTACGAGTATGAGGAGGAACTGGATGACTGATCCGGTACTCACATATTATGATATCTCACCGCAAGTAGTTGCTTTCAGCACCACCCGTAGAGGCGGATGCAGCGTGGGCAACTACGGCGAGTTTAACGTGAACTACTATTGCGGCGACAAGCCGAGTCATATCGCTGCCAATAGACTGGCGCTGTGCCGCCTGTTGCAAATCAGTGACGACCGGCTGGTGTATCCTCATCAGGTGCATGGCACTGAGGTAAGGCGCATCGGCAAGGACTTTCTGAGACTCGGCGACGAAGAGAAAGCGCAGCTGCTGGAAGGTGTAGATGCCGTGATGACCGATGTACGGCAGTTGTGCATCGGTGTGTCGACGGCCGACTGCATCCCCATCCTGCTCTACGATGAAGACCATCAGGCCGTATGCGCCATCCATGCGGGCTGGCGCGGCACGGTGGCGCGCATTGCCATGAAAGCCATCGAGACCATGAGCCGTGCTTACGGCACCGACGCGGCACACTTGAAAGCCATGATCGGGCCGGGCATCTCGCTCGACAGCTTCGAGGTGGGTGACGAGGTGTATGAGCAGTTTGCCGCTGCTGGCTTTACCATGGAGAAGATAGCCCGGCGCTATCCGGCATTGGCTGCCAACCATCAGCCAGCTGCTTTGAACTCCGGGCATGCAGCACAGAAATGGCACATCGACCTGTGGGCCTGCAACCGCCTGCAACTCGAGGAGGCTGGTATTAGTTCTGAGAATATTCAGGTGGTAGGAATCTGCACCTATCAACATAGCGATGAGTTTTTTTCTGCCCGCAGACTGGGCATCGACTCTGGCCGAATACTAACAGCAATACTATTAAGGTAAAAAAATGAAACTACGGACTATTGTCATGACAGCATGCCTCGCGGCATGCGGAAATGCTGTGGCGCAACAAGAGTTTTCTGCGCTGGAACAGCAGCAAATCAGTATAGAGACAAAAGACTTGTTTGAGCGTTCGAATATGTTCTCCGTCGACTTCGACTGTCTGCCCGACGAGGAATATTCGTTTCCCCTGCCCGTGGGAAAGGCCACGGTGGTGAACAACGGCAACGATGTAGAAATCGTAACGACCAAGGGCGACGCCGTGAAAGCCATGTTTGGAGGTGTGGTGCGCATCTCGCGCAACCATCCGCAGTTTGGCCATGTGATCGTGATTCGACATGACAACGGCTTTGAGACAGTCTACGGACATAACGCCCAGAACCTGGTGAAGGTGGGCGACAAGGTGAAGGCCGGACAGACCATTGCCATTGTGGGCGGAAAGGACGACCGTGTGTTCTGTCTTTTCTCCATCATGGTGGATGGCCGCAGGGTGAACCCGGAGATTCTGGTCGACGTGCGTTCGCACAATCTGCGTGCCCAGCGCGTGATAGTCGAGAAGAAAGGATTCAACGTCGACGTGCGTACTGAGCGCAAGAATCTGGCCGACGACAATGGCGTGAAGAATGCCGATGCCAACCCCTTTGAGAAAAGTGATGTCGTGAGGCTCGACCTCTCGACACTGAAAGCGGGCGAATGGGCCTATCCACTGCCTGGATGCAAGGTGATTAGTCCTTATGGTGGGCGCCGCCGCCATTCAGGAGTGGACTTGAAGACCAAGCCCAACGATAATATCCGTGCCGCCTTCGCTGGTGTGGTGACGCGCAGCGGTCCCTATAGCGGCTATGGAAACTGTATTGTCATCCGCCATCCTAATGGGCTGACCACCCTTTACAGCCACCAGAGCAAGAACTTGGTGAAGGCAGGACAGAAGGTGAAGGCAGGGCAGATTATAGGACTGACAGGGCGTACCGGCCGGGCCACGACCGAGCATTTGCACTTTGAGGTGCACTGCCCGAATGGCCGGAAAATCAATCCTAACATCGTATTCAATCACGACACCAAGCGTCTGCAGAATGCTATTCTCACCATTCGTAAGGGTGGGGGCATCACCAGCCGGCGCAGTTAGTAATCCCGCTGAATATCAGCATAAACCAGTCGTTTGAAAATGCTGTTCCTGTTGTTCTAGTTGTTTTTTAAGATAACTCATATCGATTCTGATAAAAACAGCTAGAACAACAGGAACAGCTTTAATGGCAGTCTGACCGTTTGGGAAAGTATCATCATCAATCTAAAGCAGCCTTCCAGACCGGCAGAGATGCTTCCTGTTCTACTAAAGCAGCCTTCCAGACCGGCAGAGATGCTTCCTGTTCTACTAAAGCAGCCTTCCAGAACGGCAGAGATGCTTTCTGCTCTTCTAAAGTTGCTCTCTGGAACAGTAAAGCAGCCTATTCTCAAAACAGTCGAGCGACCAATCATATTCATGAAAAAAGGGAAGAAGTTATTTCTTCCCTTTATGACGGTTAGCCCGTTGCTCGCGGTATTTGGCTTTCTGCATGGCCGAGCCGCTGCCGTGCGAGCCGGTGATGTATTTCTTTTTCTTGGCCTTCGTCTTCACTTTGTCGTCGGTTTTACGCGGTGCGCTGCTCCGGCCGAAACTGATGCCATTCTCGAGAATGGACATGAAATCGTCTTCCATATATTTGCTGGAATAAGATGAGGATTAATGGTGGAACAGACGAACGCCGGTGAATGCCATGGCGATGCCATATTTATCGCACGTCATGATGACATGGTCGTCGCGAACAGAGCCTCCAGCCTGTGCGATATACTCGACGCCACTTTTGTGGGCGCGCTCAATATTGTCGCCGAAGGGGAAGAAAGCATCGCTGCCTAGGGCCACGCGGGTGTTCTTGGCTATCCACTCGCGCTTCTCCTCGCGGGTGAGCACCTCGGGCTGCTCGGTGAAGAAGAGCTGCCATGTGCCGTCGGCCAGTACGTCGTCGTGGTCGTCGGAGATATAGACATCGATGGTGTTGTCGCGGTCGGCGCGGCGGATGCCGGGCTTGAAGGGCAGTGACATCACCTTCGGATGCTGACGCAGCCACCAGATGTCGGCCTTGTTGCCGGCCAGGCGTGTGCAATGGATGCGGCTCTGCTGGCCTGCTCCGATGCCGATGGCCTGTCCGTCTTTCACGTAGCAGACGCTGTTCGACTGGGTGTACTTCAGGGTGATGAGGGCGATGATGAGGTCGCGGCGGGCCTCGTCGGTGAAGGTTTTATTGGCCGTGGGGATGTTCTCGAAGAGTGCGGGGTCGTCGAGGCGGATTTCGTTGCGTCCTTGCTCGAAGGTGACGCCAAACACCTGCTTGCGCTCCACGGGCTCGGGACGGTATTCGGGGTCAATCTGGATGACGTTATAAGTGCCCTTGCGCTTGTCTTTCAATATCTCGATAGCCTCGGGTGTAAAGCCGGGGGCAATCACACCATCGCTGACCTCACGTTTCAGAATGCGGGCGGTAGTAGCGTCGCAAGTGTCGGAGAGTGCCACAAAATCACCATAGCTCGACATGCGGTCGGCACCACGGGCGCGGGCATAGGCACAGGCAACGGGCGAATCGTCGAGGCCTTCAATGTCGTCGACGAAGTAGATCTTCTTCAGGGTGTCGCTCAGGGGTAGTCCTACGGCGGCTCCTGCCGGGCTGACATGCTTGAACGAGGCGGCGGCGGGTAGTCCGGTGGCCTGCTTGAGCTCCTTGACCAGCTGCCAGGCATTGAGTGCGTCGAGGAAATTGATGTAGCCGGGACGGCCGTTGATGACTTCAATGGGAAGCTCGCCTTCGGTCATGAAAATACGTGAAGGCTTCTGGTTGGGATTGCATCCGTACTTTAGTGATAATTCTTTCATAAAAAAATGGGGTTGGAGAAATTTTCTGCAAATTTACGAATTTATGGCGAGGTATGCAAATAATTGTGTAACTTTGCACCGCAATAGTTGATGTTATGGAAAAGAAACGCAAGGCATTGAAAAAGCTGCTCGAGGCAGTGGAGAAAGAGATTCTGAAGAAGCCCAACCAGAAAACGCTCGACAAACTGTCGCTGTTTGTGGGCTATCAGGACTGGGAGAGTTTCCAGGAGGCTGTGCACGGCGAGGCCGACGGACTGTCGAACTATGAGGAATCGGACAGGAAGTAGGGTAGGCTGAGACGCTGTTTTCTGCTCTCATGCCTGATGATGAGTGCCGATGTGCTTGAAGAATTGAAAGTGCATGAATGTGCGATGTGCCAGAAGCCTCATGAATGCCCATGTGACGGAAACTTGGAATGCTTAACAGAGGCTGAAGCAACAGCATACAACTAAAAAGTCCTGCACTCGTATGAGCGCAGGACTTTTTATCTTGCCTTAAGAAGATTCGATTACTCCTGGTCTTTCTTAATCGGAGTTTTCTTTTCAGCAATGCGGGCAGCCTTACCAGTGAGCTGACGCAGATAGTAGAGCTTGGTACGACGTACCTTACCGCGCTTGTTGACCTCGATGCTCTCGATGTTGGGACTCTCAATGGGGAAGATACGCTCCACACCAATGGTACCAGACATTTTACGAACGGTGAAACGCTTCTTGTCACCGTGACCACTGATGCGGATCACTACACCACGGTAGAGCTGGATACGCTCTTTTGAACCCTCGATAATTTTGTA
>DEFO01000056.1 GCA_002350805.1 Prevotella sp. UBA2850 | reverse complement strand
GTCTGGATTTCTCTGATAATGCTGCATCGCGGTAGCACACGCGCACGGCATAGCCTTTGGTGTTGACGTGGTGCAGCTGTATCTGCTCGTTGGCCTGCGCCCTGGCGGTAAGGGCGAGGCCGAGCAGCAAAACCATGAAAAGGATGTTTTTTCGAAGCATTATAGTCTTATATTTTTTTGCAAAGATACAAAAAAAAAACTGTGTTCCGACGCATGAATGCAGAAAACGATATGTCACGATTGTTGCTAAAAGGTGTTTGATTTGAGCAAACAGACAAAAATAGCGACACGAGAGAAACTTTTTTTTCAGAAAAAACACTATCTTTGCAATCAAAGTCATCGCCATGGATGACTTGACACTTAATGAAAACAGACGTTATGGGAATCAGAAGATTAACGATCGTGATGGTCTGGATGGCCATTGTCAGTATGAATGCGCAGAACGTGCGCGAGGTGACAAGACTCAACGAGGGGTGGCGCTTTGCCCTGGGCAATGCCAGCGACCCTGTCAAGGACTTTGGCTGCGGCACGGAGTATTTCAACTATCTGACGAAGGCCAACTCCATCCACAACGAGGGCCCGTATTCACCGAAGTTCAGCGATGCCGGCTGGCAGGAGGTCAGTGTGCCTCACGACTGGGTGACCACCCTGCCTTATGAGCAGCCGGCGAGCCACTCACATGGCTACAAGACCGTAGGCTTTAAATATCCCACGACGAGCGTGGGCTGGTATCGAAACACCATCCGCATTCCCGAGAGCGACCTGGGCAAGCACATCGCCCTGCGGTTCGACGGCATCTTCCGCAATGCCCGCGTGTGGTTCAACGGCTTCTATATGGGCACCGAGCCCAGCGGCTATGCCACACAGGTGTACGACGTGACGGAATATGTGAACTATGGCGGCGACAACCTGATCTGTGTGCGGGCCGACGCCACACTCGAGGAGGGCTGGTTCTACGAGGGTGCCGGCATCTACCGCGATGCCTGGCTGGTGAAATCGTCGGCTGTCAGCGTGGCTCCCTTCGGCACGTTTGTCTATGCCGACCTGAAGGAGCCCTACGACAAGGCGGTGGTCACGATAGAGACCGAGGTGAACAACCATTCGCTGGAGCCAACGACCTGCACGGTGGAGCAGCGCCTGCTCGATGCCGACGGCAACGAAGTGGGTCGCGCCGCAGAGGCTTCGCTCCGTCTGAAAGGCAAACAGACTGCGGGCTGCCAACAGACCTTGACACTCAGCAAGCCTCATCTGTGGAGCACCACCGACCCTTATCTATATAAGGTGGAGACAAGGGTACTGGTGGATGGACAGCTGACCGATGTCTACGAGACAACCACCGGACTGCGCGAAGCCCGCTTCGATGCCGACCGCGGCTTCATGCTGAACGGCCAGCCGCTGAAACTGAAGGGTGTCAACATGCACCAAGACCATGCCGGTGTGGGGGCAGCCATCCCCGATGCCCTGCAGGCCTGGCGCATCAAACGACTGAAAGAGTTGGGCTGCAACGCCTATTGTGCCTCCCACAACCCCATGACGCCTGCCCTGCTCGACATCTGCGACCGTGAGGGCATACTCGTCATCGACGAGAACCGCCTGACGGGTATCAACGACGAGCACCTGCGACTGCTGGAGCGTATGATACGCCGCGACCGCAACCACCCCAGCATCATCCTCTGGAGCAACGGCAACGAGGAGTGGGGCATGGAGAATACCATTCAGGGCACCCGCATCGCCGCGGCCATGAGACAATATGCCCGGCTGCTCGACCCCACCCGACAGTCGACCATCGCCAATGCCGGCGGCGGCGAGATGATCAAAGGCCTCGACGTGGTGGGCTTCAACTATATCAGACAGAACGATGTGGACAACCGAAAGAAACGCAACCCCTCGTGGAAGATCGTCGGTACGGAGGAGACCACGGGCTGCGGCACACGTGGCTGGTATTTCGACTCGCCCGACGACAAGGGCCACATGCGCTCGATGAACCTGACCGCCGATAAGGATGGCACGGTGAACCGCATAGAGCGCGGCTGGCAGTTCTATGCCGACCGGCCCTGGGCAGCTGGCCTGTTCTTCTGGACGGGCTTCGACTACCGTGGCGAGCCCAACCCGCTCAGCTATCCCGCCCACGACTCGGAGTTTGGCATTCTCGACTACTGCGGATTCCCCAAAGACGAGGCGTGGTACCTGAAGTCGTGGTGGACCGACGAGCCCGTGCTGCACATCTTCCCGCATTGGAATCTGCAGGGACACGAGGGCGAGGAGGTGGAAGTCTGGGCCTACAGCAACTGCGACGAGGTGGAACTCACGGTGAACGGCAAGAAACTGGGCCGCCAGAAGATGCCGAAGAACGGACACCTGAAGTGGAAAGCCGTCTACCAGCCCGGTAAGGTGGTGGCCACCGGCTATAAGAATGGCAAGCGCATCATGACCGAGACTGTCGAGACCACCAAGCCAGCCTATAAGATAGTGATGAAGACCGACCGCCAGGCCATCACCGCCGACGGACGGGATGTCTGTGTGGTGACGGTCGAGATACAAGACGCCAAGGGGCGCATCGTGCCTAATGCCTGTCCTGAGCTGACCTTCTCGTTGAAGGGCGACGGCCGCATCCTCGGTGTGGGCAATGGCGACCCCTCGTATCTGGGGCCTGACCATCCTGCCGACAACGACTGCCACGAGTTCAGCATTCCCGCCTTCAATGGCTTGGCGCAGGTGCTCGTTCAGAGTAGCCACAAGCCGTCAGTACTGCAGTTGAGCAGCACAGCTCAAGACCTGAAGACGGGCAGCCTCGCCATTCAGACACAACTCCCTTGAGGGCAGCAAGCTACTAAGGATTCTGAGTAATCTGAGTATTCAGAGTATTCTGAGTATTCTGAATTTTCTGAAGATTCCGAATACTCCGATTATTCAGAGTTTTAGCAATTACAAAAGGTAATCACACTTCTCACTTCTCCCTTCTCACTTCTCACTTGGAAAAGTTTCGCCTGTCATCAAGTCAAAGTGCTTGAGGAGGGGTGGTGTGGGAGAGAGGTCGTAATAGTCGATCTCGGCTATCGGCAGGCAGAAATATTCCATCTGGTCGTAGCTGGGATAGAGGCGCTGAAGAACGGGCGTGTGGTCGTATATCCACCGTTTCACGTCATCCTCCACGTTGAAGTTCACCATCCCTGCACACCGTACCGACACATTGTCGGCGTAGGCCAGTATCTCGACATTGGGATTCTGGCGTAGCTCCCTGTAAACAGCCTTCTTGGCAGAGGTGGCGAAGTAGAGCACATGGCCCTCCTGCTTCATCACCTGGAAGATGCGCAATTTAGGCAGATTGCCCTCGCACGTGGCAAGGGCAATCTCCTTGTGGTCTTGTAAAAAATGCAAAGCTTTATTCAGCATTTCGTCTGCGCTTTCTGCTGCGGTAGCAAATTCTTCACTTTTCACTATTCACTTTTCACTGTCATTACCATTTCAGTTCGTCCTGCAGAATCACACCGTCGGTCATGGGACTGTCGGCCTCGGTGAAGGCGTTGGCCTTATACTGGATGCAGAGCATGGTCAGGTTCTCCTTGCCGGTGTTCTTCAACGCGCGCTTGCCGTCGGGAGCCACGCGGACGATGGTGCCCTCGCTGACGGGGAAGATTTCGCCGTCCACCTGATAGTGACCCTCACCTTTCAGAATGATATACAGCTCCTCGTGGGTCTTGTGGGTGTGCAGGAAACCGCTGTCCTGACCGGGAACCAGCGTCTGGAACGACAGCTCGCTGCCCGTGGCACCTACGGCCTGGCCTGCGAACACCTTACCCTGGATGGTCACAGGTCCCATCGGAAGCTCATGCTCGATGATCTCACTTACCTTACCTACACTCACTGCCTTGAAGTTCTTGCCTTCTTGAATGGTCTCAATCTGTTTCATAATTCTTATTCGTTTTATTGGTTGTTTACTTGATTTCGAGTGCAAAAGTACTAGAAAAGGCTGAACCGTGCAAGAAGGCACTTTTTGGTGCCATAGTTACCAAAAAGTAGGAATTGTGACGCTATCGGGCTTCCGCGAAAACGACTTTAACTCAGATTAACAAATCGGTTACTTCACAACGAACTTCTTGCCGCCTCTGATGTAGATGCCTTTGGCTGTGGGCTTCTCCACACGAATACCGTCCAGTGTGTAGTAGGCATCTGCGTTGTCAGCTACGCGGATGGTCTTGATACCTGAAGGTACCGACTCGTAGTCAAACTGATAACCGATGTTCTGAGCGTATGCCTTTGAGGTGGACTTCAATCTGAGGAAAGTGATTTCGGGCAGCGAACCGTCAGCCTGACGGTCTCTTTTCAGTTGGGTGCCGTCGAGACTCTCGAAATCTGAAGCCGACAACGTCATCGTGGGCAGGAAGGTGTTGTTTTCCAGCGTGCACAGCGTTTCGCTGATATTGACATAGTTTGCCGTGGTGCCGCCGTACGAGAGATTGTTTTTCAGCACATGCTCGTAACCGTCCACGTCAACAGCCTCGCTCTCCGACTTGCGGTTCACCATATTATAGTTGCGCTTGTTGGCATAGGCTGAGTTATTGTACCAATCGTTTCCGCCAAGGTGATGGTTGGCATAGATGCCATTCTGCTTGTTTTTCCAAGCAATGCAGTTCTTGATGACATTGCGGGGGGCCTCGATGGTTTTGGTGATGGTGCCCATGCCGTAGCCGCCGCCTTTGATACCTGTACCGTCGCCGCGCGAAACCATGTTGGCATCATAGCCGTTCTCCCATGCCCAGCAACTGTCTATCACAACGGCTGCATAGTTGGTAATCAGGTCGTAACCGTCGTCGCTGTTACGCCAGGCGCGACATCCGCGAATCACGTTATTGGCATGTGCCTTACTGTTCAGATGGAATCCGAAACCGTCGCAGTTGCCGCCAGCTCCGTTTTCCGACACGGGGTCGTAGTTGTTGTAGGCATCGCAGTTGAGCACCAGATTATTGCTACCACGGGTGAAATAGATGCCGATGCCCATTCCGTCGTGGATGTTCACCTGCTCGATGATACAGTTGCTGCCTCCGCGCATCGAGATATTCTCGCTCTGCGTATGGCCGGTGATGGTGACCTGAATACCGATGATGTCGAACTTCCGGAGCCGCCAGTAGTTGCCCTTCACATAGAATCCGCTGACGCGCTTATCGGCAGGTTTCACCAGCGAGAGGTCGATTACGGCCTTTTCGTCTTCATAACCCGTGATGGTGATGGGGTTCTGCGCTGTGCCGCTGGCCGTCAGGTTGTACACACAGGCATAGAGATTACTCTCCTGATAGCCCATGATTTCAGCCTCAGTGGGTTGGTAGGTGCCTTCGCGCAGATAGATCGTCGTCCCAGCCTTTGCCTTGCTGATGGCTTGCTTCAACGTGGCAAACGGTGCATCGATGGTGCCCGTGTTCGTATCACTGCCTTGGGGTGACACATAGTAGTCAGTAGCATGCAGGGAAGTTGCTGCTGCCAACATTAATAAAAGAGTAAATAAATATTTCATGAGCATTCGGTTTGTTTTTGCAAAAATACAAATAAACCACGAATACGGAAAGGAAATCGTGCTATTTAGCCAATTTTTTTGAGAGGCCACCTATCCTGTCGCCCGATGTAATGCCTGCAGGATTAAAGCCCCCTCCGGCTCTCCCCCCAAGCCCCCAAAGCACCCTCCGACTTCTCCCCAGCCCCTCCGACTTCTCCCCAAGCCCCCTCCGACTCCCCCCAAGATGTACTCTTTTAGGTGAAAAACTGAAGAATAATGATGAGATGGATGGAATGGCACCCCTGTCGGATAATAGAAACCGGGGGCTGATTTGGAGCGTGATTCCCAATCAGGCATTAATTACACTCTAATTAGGCATCAATTACGTTGCAATTAGGCATTAATTGCATGCCAATTAGGCATCAATTAGACCTTAATTAGTCGACTAATTGCAACCTAATTAGGCATCAATTGGAAATGAGCTGGCTTGGAGGCATATTTTGGTCTGGAAAAACCGGTCGTCAGACCGTTGAGAGTTGTTGGGGTTGTTCGAGTTGTTTTTCAAAACAAAAGGGATTTTTTAACGACAACTAGAACAACATTTTCTGCCTGATGCCTTCCCTATTGCCTTTATCATAACAAAGGGATTTTTAACGACGACATCAACAACTAGAACGTATGTAGCGGTATGTATACTCGCCGTCGAAGAGGTCAA
>DEFO01000012.1:80883-81133 GCA_002350805.1 Prevotella sp. UBA2850 | reverse complement strand
TAATGTTAGTATCATATTGGCGAGGAATACATATTATATATAATGATGATAGAATGAACACTATAGGCCATACGATAAAGAAAACTTTCTTGCGTTGAAAGAGTTTTTTCAGTAAGGCTTTTACGTTGATTACATCTTGTTGCTTGTTTTCTTCCATTGTATCTGTTGCTTCTAATTTTACTATTTCAGTAAGTTTGCTATTGTAGCTATGACGGCAGCCAAAGAACCTGCGCTTGTTGCGATGCTCATT
>DEFO01000012.1:0-80872 GCA_002350805.1 Prevotella sp. UBA2850 | reverse complement strand
TTGTGGCCTACCTTAGCCATGTTGCCGTTCATATATATGATATATGTCTGGCTTTTCTTTGCATTGCTTGAGAAGCCACCGGCTTGGTCTATATAGTAGCTTACGCTTTTGCCTTCACGATATGCAACAGTGTTGGCGTTCATAACTTCGCCGTTAATCTTCACAGTTCCGTTATATTCTGGAACGATAAGTTTATCTCCTTCGCGCAGCACGATGTCGAAGTCGCTGCCTGGCTTTGCAAGGGCTTTCTCCAATTCTATACCGACTGCATAAGAATTTGAAATCTTATATTTTTCAAGCTGGTTGCTGCTTTTTATGTTTGCCATGTTTGCATTACCGCTTTTTGCTACAAGTTCTTGCAGGTTTAGTTCTGCCTGCTCGCGTGCCTTGTCCTGAATTTCTTTCAGACGCTCAATTTCGGCATCGTTATATTTTCTCATTATTTTTGCACCTTTGATGTATGCGCGGTCTGTTACTCCACCACAGGCTCTGATAAGGTCAGACAGGCGTGGAGTACGTGTTGACAATGCATAAGAACCTTCAAAAAGGACTTCTCCTTCTACTTCCACGTTTTGCTGCTCGTATGAGCCAGGACTCTTGCGTACGTACACTTGGTCGAATGGCTGGAGCGTGAACGACGGTTCACCGTCGATAATAAATCCTTCTTTCAGTGTAAATGTATAGTTGTGGGCAATAATAGAGTCTGTTTCAGTAGCATTGGGATTGTTGACTCGCCTCGAGACATCTACTTTCATCGTTGAGGCAGTTTCTTTTATACCACCGGCTTGCAGTATGAAAGACTCTATGCTTTGGTTTGCTGCGTACTTGTATTTTCCAGGGAAGTAGACTTCGCCGTGTATGGTTACGGTTTGTTCTTCCATCATGTTCTGCTTCGTTGGAATGAACAGTACGTCGTTTGCTTTTAAAGGAATGTCTGCCACGCGACCGTTCAATATTCCGTCTATGTCTACTGAAATTACTTCCAGTGTGCGGTCTTCGCGCATGCGGTGCATAACGGCATGTGCCGTAAATGCTTCTTCCTTGATGCCGTCTGCCATTTCAAGTAATGTGCGTACACTCGTTACGTCGCCTCCAACCTGATACATGCCAGGACGATAGACTGCACCCTTGAGTTCTACCATGTTGTCGTAACGCGGTATGATTGAGTCAACGTAAACGGAGTCTTCGTCGGTAACATGGAAGGAAGCCATGTCAAACTCGCCGATGTTGAACACGGAATATTCCTTTCCGTTTTTACGAATCAGTCTGACAGAATTCTTGTAGGCATCGCCAGTGAAACCTCCTGCATATTTCAGCAGTGAGGCTACGCTCTCGTTTTTCTTCATCTCATAGTACATTGGGCGTTTCACCTTACCGGTAATGTTTACAAGACAGTCGTACGCATCAACAACAATCATGTCGTTGTCGGTCAGGCGCACATTGCCTGCAAGCTTGCCGTTCTGTATGAAGTCGTAGATGTCGACAACGCTGATGAGCTTGCCGCCTCTGTACACTTTTATGTTACGCAGTGTACCAATATCGGTTATACCGCCAGCCATATACAGTGCGTTGAACACTGTTGAGAAAGCCGATAGGGTATAGGTGCCTGGAAATTTCACTTCGCCGGCTACGTTGACGATAATGGTGCGTGTCTGACCTACTGTAAGGCGAACTTTTGAACTGCTGTATCTTGCTCCTAATTTCTGGCGAAGCTGTGCATTTGCCTGCGAAACGGTAAGTCCGGAAACGCTTACAGGTCCGAAGCCTTCTATCGTAACTGTTCCGTCGGGAGATACCGTACTCTCTATGGTTTTCTGTGAGGCACCGTAGATTTCTATAAATACAGCATCGCCAGGACCAAGACGATAGTCGGCTGGTGTGGCAATGTTCATGTTCGGCTCGAAAGTCAGTTCCTTGTTGTTGAAAATGTCGCGACCGTAAACCTTGCGCTTTTTCGATTCACGCTCCATTTCGCGCACCAGTTTTTCATACATGGCAATGGTGTCGATTGGCATCCAGTCGTTCATCTCGTCTTCCATGTCAAGATATTCCTCGTCGTCTTTGTCGTATGTATGGCGTGTTACGACGCGTGTTCCATCCTCGCGGCGGAAATCAGAGAATTTGTTTTCGTCTTTATATTTCTCCATGTCTCGGCGTTCCTTCGCATTGTATGTGCGGGTGCGGTCGTCAGTTTTTGTCTGCGACTTGTCCCGCACGGTGCCGAGACCCTCGTTCTTCTGCATGCGTTCATACTTCGCGCGAACACGGCGTATCTGGTTGATGTCTACACCGTTCTGCATAAGTTTCGTAACAATCTGCTGTTGCGAAGACCCACGCTCGTGCTCCTTTATAATCCGTTGCATCACCTGCTCGTCGGTCATAGACGACTGTGCATATATGTTCATTGTAGCAAAGAATGCTACGAATAGAAAAATATATTTTTTCATTTTCAGAATGTTGTTTCTTTTATATACCTATTCAATAATATAACTGATAATTACGAAATTTATTGCAAAGGTATAATATTTTAGTCTAAAAAAGATAAGTTTTCTGCAAAAAGTGTCTTTTACTGCAATAATCTGACACAAAACTTATAATTTCTTTGCCAAATGAAAATAAATTCGTACTTTTGCCGACGCAAATCATATTTGCTCAGTCTGGGGTTGACTGGATTTGACAGCAGGATGAGATGGTACGTAAGCACGCGGAGCCTCGTTGGCTAGCTCCTTAATCTGAGTGAACAAAAATTAATTGGCAACAATAAGTATGCTCTCGCTGCTTAATCGAAGCACAGTAGATTACGAGCTTAATTCTGTCACCAGGTGATAGAACGAGACATCGCTCCAAGGGTGTTGTTCCGAATCTGAGGGTCAAGCGGTGCAGGTAAATCGGAAATAGCTATGTCGGGCCTCGACGGCATGGTGAAATTTAGAGGATAAGGTTGCAGTTGGTGGTCCAGGTCTTGCTGCAGCACGAAAACCAAAGGCTGGAATAAGCGTGTAGAAAGCGTATGGTTTCCCTGTTTGGACGAGGGTTCGACTCCCTCCAGCTCCACGGATGTTACTGCTGTTGTCGATGACAATGGCAGTTTTTTTGTGAAATCATTTCGATTTGTGAAAGATTTTGTCTATATTTGCGGTTGGAAAGGACCAAGACAAAACCAATACTTACGACTATGAGAATACTTCTTATCGGTGGAACGGGTACCATCAGCAGTGCTATCACCCGACAACTGGCAGAAACCCATCATGAATTGTGGTTGCTGAATCGTGGTAATCACAACGAAGATGTGCCTCAGCACGCCAAACAGGTTGTTGCCGACATCAACGATGAGGCAGAAGTGCAACGCCTTTTAGGCGATACTTTTTTTGACTGTGTGTGCGAGTTTATAGGTTTCGTTCCTGAGCAGGTGGAACGCGACTATCGCCTTTTCGCGGGGCGCACGCGGCAATACGTTTATGTCAGTTCTGCCTCTGCTTACCATAAGCCAGTGCGCAGTCACATTATCTCCGAGGGCACATCGTTGGCAAATCCTTATTGGCTTTACTCTCGCAACAAAATAGCATGCGAGGAACACCTTATGCACTACTATCGCGAGCATCAGTTCCCTGTTACCATCGTTCGCCCGAGTCATACTTACAGTGAGCGGAGTGTTCCTACGGGGCTGCACGGTCCGGCAGGCTGCTGGCAGGTGCTCAAGCGCATGCTCGAAGGGAAGCCCGTAATAGTGCATGGTGACGGTTATTCGCTGTGGACAATGACGAGCAATGAGGACTTTGCCCGTGGCTTTATTGGTTTGCTGGGCAACCCCCATGCTATCGGCGAGGCCTTCCAAATTATGTCTGACGAGTCGCTGACATGGAACCAAATCTACGAGACCATCGCCCAAGCGCTGGGTGTGGCTTACAAGCCTTACTATGTATCATCAGCGTTTCTGGCTTCCGTGGCGCCCCCAGAATATGATGTGGAGGGCAATTTGTTGGGCGACAAAGCGGCCACCGTGGTGTTCGATTGCTCAAAACTCAAACGTGTCGTTCCTGGCTTCCAGCCGATGGTACGTTTCGAGCAGGGCGTTCGTAAGAGTGTTGATTATGTGCTGAGCCATCCGGAATGCCAGCAAGCCGATCCGGAATTCGACCGGTGGTGCGACCGTGTGATAGCTGTGCTAGAAGAGGCGCGGATTCGACTGTCAGAGAACCGTTCATAGCAAACCTCGTTTTTTACTACTCTATATATTGTCAATTTTGAATCATGAACCCTAAATAGAACGATTATGAAGAAGTACACCCATGCATGGCTAGCCTTTATGGCTATCAAGCGACTGCAATTCGCAGACATTCCGGAGAACCTGAAAGATGATGCCAACAGCCTTGTGAAATGGTTCAAGGACTATCGTGACTTTGTGATCAAAGGCGCCTGGTATCCTGATGAAGTCTTCAAGGATATGAGTACCAGCCATATCCTGAAGTATAAGCCCGATGAGAAGTCTACCGACGTCTCGTTCAGGAAGATGCCCTACACGCTTAAGTCTTATCGTCTGGGACTGAAATCAGACCTCTATAAGAAGCCTTTTACGATTGAAAAGGGCAACCTTGCCGACCGTTGTGAGTCGATTGCGCATAGTATTGTCGACAATTTCAAAATACTGCGTAAAGAAGAGAAAGGGTCGCCCATGAGCACGTCGTGCAATCACATAGCCACGCGTTTCTTCATACTGAGCCACTATATTGCCGACTGTCACATGCCCCTGCACTGTGACTCGCGTTCGTTCTCGAGCGACAGCAATATTCATGGTTTCATAGAAGACGAGTGGGACAAGCAAGTAAAAAAGTCGTATCGTGTGGATTTCGACAATGAGCGTTTCTATTATGATCCGGAAGGTTATCCGCTGCACACCTCGCCCACACCGCTCATCAAGGCTGTCGAGGAGGAGATCGTCAGTCGTGAGTATTATCATGCATGGGGCAGTGGCTGTAAGAACACGTGGGATTACATGAGCGGCATTTCTCAGTATTCTTATCTGCTGGCTTACCGCATGATTCCCCAAGAATACACTAACGAGAATCTCACCAAAGAAAAGTTCAAGGAGCTAGATGCATGGAAAAACTTCGATGACTATGGGCTAACTATCTTTGGCGATGCCATCGATTCTATTGCCAGGGTATGGCTCCATGTGTGGATCCGCTATCGAGACTGGGCATTCAAGAAAACGAAGTAGTATTATTAAAGGTGGCAGCCTCGATACAGAAATGAGCTATCGGGCTGCCATCATCTCTTATGCATCAACCAACGCTAATGTTTCACACATTCCCCAGATAAACATGCTGCAGTCCCTCTTCACGGGCTATCTCTCTTGCCTTTCGCAGGGTTTCTAGCGGAGTGGGTGAGAGATGACTCATCTTGTATTGTGGGAAGAAACGGCTGAAGTGCAAGGGCACGTGTGATAAGTTGTTAGTCGCTATCCACCGGCACATGTTGCGTATCATCTGCAAGTCGTCATTAACACTTGGAATGATGAGGTTGGTGAGTTCTATCCATATCCCCGCCTCTTGCATGGCGAGGATGGTGTCGAGCACCACCTGCAGCCGTCCTCCGCTAATACGTTGGTAAATGTCGTCGCTGAATGATTTCAGGTCGATGTTGGCTGCGTCGATAAGTGGTAAGAGGTCGTTGAGTGGCTCCTTGCATACATATCCTGCGGTAACCAATATGTTCCACAATCCTTTTTCGTGAGCCAGATGGGCTGTGTCGCTTACATATTCAATATAAGTAAGCGGCTCGGTGTAAGTGTATGCAATGCCTGGACAATTGTGCTCTATGCAAATGTCCACCAAGTCGCTGGGCATCAGACTCATGTGCCGTACCTGCTGGGGAGCAGCTTGCGAGATGTCGTGGTTCTGACAGTTGTGGCAGTGGAAGTTGCATCCCGTGCATGCCACCGACAAACATTGTGTGCCGGGATGAAAGTGGTAGAGAGGCTTCTTCTCTATGGGGTCAATGGCCAGTGCACAAGGACGACCGTAGACATCACTGACAAGTGTCCCATTCTCGTTTCGGCGGCTGTGGCATATACCAGTCCGCCCTTCGCCGATGCGGCAGTGATGCGGACAAAGCATGCATTCCACCTGGCCATTGTCCATCTTCGTGTAATAGCTGCATTCAAATCTGTCCATCTGTGTTCCCTCTCTTTTCAGGTTTCATCATACACTTACCACTTATTGCTTTTCAATTAGAAAACGATAGCCTCGTAAACATACAGTTCAGCGTCGCGCCAGCCGTCCCAACCCAGTCCAGCTTTGTCGCGTGAGCAATGCCCCACAAACTCTTCTTTCGTCCAGTCCACCTCGTCGGCCACTTGTGGCAGGAAGGTGCCGCTACGGTTTCCTTTCTTGATGAAGATGCCATGACGGTGCAACTCCAGTTCGTCAAGGCTGTGGATGCGTTGCATAGGTGTGATGACCGAGATCTCGATGTCGGTATCGTCGAGTTCTTCACGGCGCAGAGGGTTGAAACGAGGGTCTTCCAAAGCGGCAGCCCGTGCCATGCGGCGAACGGTCTCGTGCAGCGGCAAGCTGCCACTGAGCAGTCCGATGCATCCGCGCAGCCTCCCGTGCTGGGTGAGTGTGACAAAGGCACCGCATTTCTGCTGAAGCGTGGGATACTTTTCTGTGTTGGGCATGTCAGCAGTCTTTTTGCCGTTGACGGCTGCAACAATGCTCTCGCGGGCAATCTCTCTCAGCAGCTGTTGTTCTTTACTGCTCAGGGTAAAGGCAACAGAGCCTTGCTGCCGGGTGTTGTCGGCAGGTTTCTTCTGAATAGCATGATGCTTTGATCTTTCAATGGCAAATGCATGATAGCCCACCACCCGGTTCCGGCTTTGGCTGTCAATATCGCCCGAGTTCTGGTAGAGCAGGTGGTGAATCTGGTAGTTGTTGTCGAGCATCAGCATGAGCACGATGATGGGGAACTCCCCGCATGCGCTGGTTTGCAAGTTGTTCATGCCGCTCCTGCTGTTTTCTTCCAATGTTGCGATGAAGGTGCTTACATCGCCCGTCATGATTGCCTCTGCCGTCTTGGCGTCTACTTTCCGGGCGTCTTCATACCTTGGGTAGTGTGAGAAATCGCTGCTGATGACAAACAGATTGTCGTCGTTCAGGTAAGGGCGCAGCACATCGGCCATCCGCTGAAGTTTCGCATAGTCGTTGGTCGATACGATGATGGGTACGATGGGAGGCATATCGCCCATCCGGCGCTGCAAGAAAGGCAGTTGCACCTCCAGGCAGTGCTCACGGTCGTGTGCTTTGGGGTAACAGCCGAACACACTGTCGGCGCAGATCAGCTGATCGGCCGTCTCACGGTCGACGGCGACCTGGCCAAGTGGTGTGGCATAGTAGTCGGCCTCATTGTTCACTGAGGCGCCATCAAGCCATTCATAATGGCTGGGCCCAATGAGGAAAATGCGTTTGTATTGTTTTCCGGCAGGTATCGACATGTAAGCCGCGGCAGCCACATTGCCTGAGAAATAGTGGCCGGCGTGGGGCACGATGAGTGCCGCCAATCGCTGATAAGTACTGTCGTTGGCATGTCTGGCCAACAGACTGTCAACATTCTGTGTGAGTGCATGCGCATTGCCGTCGTAGAATCGTCCGGCCTGAGTGGCTGGTCTGACGACAGGTGCCATTGTTTTGTTGTCGTTGCAATTCATATTCATCATCGTAATCATTAAAGCAGTGTAAAACCATTTCGCAGATGCAATCATCAACCATAGCGCTCTCATGATGATATCCTCCTTTGTTTTTCAAGTGCAAGAATATTTGCCACAAAGATAATAAATATTCATGAATAAAATGCCTGTTTCGCCTAAAAAATGACAGCCACCTCCCTCTGTCATCCTTTCATTTGCCCGATGGCTAATAAAAAACGTTTAAAATTTTGGGTTCGCCTTTTACAACAATCTTCAGTTTCAGTCGTTTATTATATTAAGGTTCTCGGATTGTGCTTATTCATGGCCGCATGGACTATGCTGCTTTTCTATTGCACTGAAAGAAAGAGCAAAGAAGCCAGGAAACCGCCAAAAGCATGATAGTTGACCCGTAGCGACCAGATGCTCGTGCCAATGTGCAAGCCTGTGGTCACTCAAAATAATAACAATTTGCCTTAACAATAAACTCAAGAGATATGAATAAAAGAGTTTTCTCTTTCGTGTGTTTCTGCCTTATGGCTCTAGGCGTTTTCGCCCAGAGCTACAAGCAAGTAAATGATATCAGTTATACCACCAAGCAGGATGCCTATTCGGTGGAACGTTTGAAACTCGACGTTTATTACCCCGAGCATGTGAGCAACTGTCCGGTTGTTGTATGGTTTCATGGTGGAGGTCTGGAAGCCGGCAGCAAAGAGATTCCCCAGCGTCTGAAGGAGAAAGGCCTCGTGGTGGTGGGCGTCAACTACCGGCTGCTGCCCAAGGTGACTGTTCGTGAGACGCTTGACGATGCTGCCGAGGCTGTGGCATGGGTGTTCCGCCATATCTCAGCCTATGGCGGTGACCCGAAGAAAATCGTTGTGACGGGTCATTCGGCAGGCGGTTACATCTCGATGATGCTTTGTCTGAACAAAGCGTGGCTCAACGCCTATTCTGTCGATGCGGATGATGTGATGATGTATGTGCCCTTCAGCGGGCAGGCCGTCACCCACTATAATGTCCGTAAGATGCAGGGTCTGTCTCCCTTGCAAGTGACCATCGATGAGTATGCTCCCATCTATTGGGTGCGCAAGGATTGTCCTCCTCTGGTGCTGATTTGTGGCGACAGAGAGCTCGAGCTTTACGGCCGTTACGATGAGAACCAGTACCTGGCACGGATGATGGAACTCGTGGGGCATCAGCAGACCTATTTATACGAGATAGACGGCCACGGTCACGGAGGCATGGTTGAGCCCTCGTTCCATATCCTTGACACGCATTTGCGCAAGATGTTGGGCCAGAGAGTCGACCCCTGAAAAGGCTGAAGATGATGTTCTCGTCGGTTGGTTGACCAGCGCATAATGGCGCCCGTTGCTCCCGCTCACAATTGCCTCACCACCTTGCACGGATTGCCTACTGCCACACAGTTGGAGGGAATGTCGGCTACCACCACCGACCCGGCACCAATGGTTACATTGTCGCCGATGGTCACACCCGGCAGGATGGTTACGCTTCCGCCAATCCACACGTTGTCGCCGATGGTCACAGGCTTTGCCCATTCCTGGCGGCTGTTGCGCTCTATGGGGTCGGTGCTGTGGCAGGCTGTATAGATGCTCACATTAGGACCGATGAAACAGTCGTCGCCGATGGTGACGCTCGCTTCGTCGAGCACGGTGAAGTTGAAGTTGGCAAAAAAGCGCCGTCCCACACGAATCTGTTTTCCATAGTCGCAGTGGAAAGGCTGGTTGACGATGATCTGGTCGTCGCCGATATGTCCCAGCAGAACTTTCAGCAGTTCCATCTTTCTCTCGTGCTCCGAAGGGCGCAGCCGGTTGAAGTCGTGAATCACCTCTCTGGCGGCTGCTAGTTCTTCCAGCAGTTGAGGGTCTGTGGCAGAATAAATCTGTCCTGCCAGCATCTTTTCTTTCTCAGTCATATCTATATACCTTATTATATTAGTGGCTTTCCGTTGTTTGCTGTCCACAAAGATGGCAGCAGAAGGCTTTGCAAAAATACATATTTTCCTCCAGCTCGCCAAGTAAATGCGCAAAATTCCCGTATCTTCGCTTCGCCTCTCACTTCATTTGCGCGGCGTGTGTTTCTGGAGGGCTGCTCTACGACCGCAGAGTAGCCCTCTAGAAATGCAGAGTAGCCTTCTGGAAACGCAGAGGGCATCATTAGCAGAGCAGAATAGCCTTCGGCGTCTGCGACTCCATTTCGGATGGGGTAAACAGCAAGGTCTGGCATGGAAGAATGTCTGTATGGACTTCGCAGGCAGCTCCCAAAAAACATAGATTCACATTTCAGCCGCACATCGCAGAGCGGCTGAGGCGGGCGATAAAACGTGCGATTTCGCTAATTTCTTGGTGGCAAGCGAAAGAAACAAGTCTCATTCTTTCTCTCTTCGTCAGATTTTTTGTAATTTTGCACAAAGAAACGAAATACCATTTATAATACATACGTATGAGAGAACGCATTGATTGCTTTTTGCCTTGTAATGATATAGATGCGGTGGAGCAGACGCTGGCTCCCCTGCGCGACCATAAGACGGTGCAGCACATCTGTCTGATGGTGACGCAGGCATTTGCCGCAACGCACACGCCTCCCGAGAATACCACGTTTGTGGTGACCGACGGCCTGCTGTCGTCGGCGGCAATGACAGGCATGGCAGCTCATGCCGATGCTGAATATGCCCTTTTCTGCTTGAAGACCACTCCCATTGCATGGGGACCGTCGACGCTGGAGCGCATGCTTCGGGCTGCCCGTGAAACGGGTGCCGCCATGGTGTATGCCGACCGCTGTGAGCGAAAAGCAGGTGTGGTGGAGCGCCATCCCGTGATTGATTATCAAGTGGGTAGTATCCGCGATGACTTCGACTTTGGCTCGGTGGTGCTCATCAAGAGCGAATGGCTGCGCGAGTATGCCCGCCAGCTTCAGGCCGACTGGCGCTTCGCAGGCTGGTATGATCTGCGTCTCTTCTTGAGTCGCAAGGGTGAGCTGTTCCATCTGAACGAGCTGCTTTACACCGAGGAGGAGTACGATCTGCGCGCCAGCGGAGAGCGGCAGTTCGACTATGTGGACCCGCGCAACCGTGAGGCACAGCTCGAGATGGAGCAGGTGGCTACCCGTCATCTCGGCGAGATAGGTGCCTTGGTGGATACCATGCGCTATGGCGACCCCGACTTCGGCGAGCAGCAGTTCCCGTGCGAGGCCTCGGTAGTCATACCCGTCTACAATCGTGAGAAGACCATTGCCGACGCTGTGAGGAGTGCCCTGGCACAGAAGACCACCTTTGCCTATAATGTCATCGTGGTGGACAATCACTCTACCGACCGTACCACCGACATCCTGCGCGAGATGGCCTGCGAGACGCTTGTCCATATCATTCCGCAGCGCACCGACCTAGGCATCGGAGGCTGTTGGAACGAGGCGATCAACGACGACCGCTGCGGACGGTTTGCCGTCCAGTTGGACAGCGACGACCTCTATAGTTCTCCCAATACTCTGCAGCAAATCGTGAGCACCTTCCGCAAGCAGAGAGCCGCCATGGTCATTGGCTCGTACCGCATGTGCGACTTCAACCTGCAAACCCTGCCGCCAGGACTGATCGACCATGCTGAGTGGACCGATACGAACGGTCCCAACAATGCCCTGCGTATCAACGGACTGGGAGCTCCGCGAGCCTTCTTCACGCCGCTGGCCCGCCAGATACAATTCCCCAACACCAGCTATGGCGAAGACTATGCCATGGGACTGGTTTTCAGCCGCAAATACCGCATCGGCCGCATTTTCAGCGAGTTGTATCTCTGCCGCCGGTGGGGAGGCAACAGCGATGCTGCCCTCTCGGTGGAGAAGGTGAATGCCAACAACCTGTATAAAGACCGGCTACGCACGATGGAGATACGTGCACGCCAGCGGCAAAACGCCTTGCAGCAGGCAACGCTGGCCTCTCATGCCTCGACTGACAGTCAGCAGGCAGAGCAGAGCGATGCGCTCGACCGGTTCTTCAACCGCCAGCTGGAAAAGTGGGACGATGCGCGCCAGCACTACCGCGACTTGCAGATGGTGGAGACCAAAGAGCTGGGCGACTACCTGAAGGCACAGTTCAATGCAGCACGTATCGTGTCTACAGGTGCTAAAATCGACCGCCAGTCGATTGCCGAGCGACCCTGTTTCCTGTGTTCACAGAACCGCCCTGCACAGCAGATTGTGAAAGAGATAGACGGGCGCTACGAGTTGTTGGTGAACCCATATCCCATACTGCCCGTCCACTATACCATCCCATCGCGCCGTCATCAGCCGCAACGCATTGCCGACGCCTATGCCGAGATTTATAAGCTGTTGTCGCTCTATCCCAGTCTGATGGTGTTCTACAATGGTCCGAAGTGCGGTGCCAGCGCCCCCGACCACCTGCATCTACAGGCAGGAACGAATGGCATGCTGCCCCTGCAGACAGGCTGGCAGCGGTTGAGTCGTTCGCTGACTCCCGTTGCCACCGTGGCCGACGACGAAGGCATCTTTTTCGTGTCCGACTATGTGTGCCCGGCCTTTGCCGTGCGCAGCAAGAATACCGACACCGGCAAGTCACTCTTCCTTCGTCTTTACAAGGCCTTGGAACAGATGCACACCGATGCTGATGAACCCATGATGAACATTGTGGCGTGGCGCCAGCACGACGAGTATCTGCTGGTGGTGTTCCCACGCCAGAAACACCGTCCCGACTGTTACTATGCTGAGGGCGAGTGCAAGATGCTTGTCTCGCCGGGAGCCCTCGATATGGCCGGTCTCATCATCCTGCCCCGACGTGAGGATTATGAGCGGCTTACCGCCGAGCGGGCTGATGAGATACTGCGTGAGGTAAGCCTCGATGATAGTTCGGTGAAGGCTGTCATTGCCATGCTCAGTGCCCGTGGCGACGAGAAGAAAGATGCTTCGCAGTTGCCTGCCGCCCTCGCCCAATATAAGCGGGAACCCGACGTGTCGGTGGGTATCGTGAGTGCACAACAGATTCACTTCACACTCAACAAACCTTACATGGCCAAGGGTGCCACGATAGAGGGCGAACAGACGGTGGAGTTCTCCGAGGGAGGCATTCTGTGGAATGGCAGTCAGTATCGCGAGCTGACGTTCACTCCTCAGGCGGCCGACGCCTCGTTCTCGCTCTCCGACGTCACCATTGGCGTGCATTTCCATTGGGAACGGAAGGAGACACAGACGTTCCTCGGCACGCTGAAGTTGGTGGTTGAGGCCGATAAGATTTGTGCTATCAACCTGCTGCCCGTCGAGCAGTATCTCACCAGCGTCATCTCTAGCGAGATGAAAGCCACGTCGAGTCCAGAGCTGCTCAAGGCCCATGCCGTCATCTCGCGCTCATGGCTGCTCGCCCAGATGGTGAAGCGCCAGCAGTTGCAGGGAGGTACCTCGGGATTCTTCTCGTTTGTGAGGAAAGACGACGAGCTGATACGCTGGTACGACCGAGAGGATCATACCATCTTCGATGTCTGTGCCGACGACCACTGCCAGCGCTACCAAGGCATCACGAAGGCTAACAATCGGCACGTAGTGGATGCCATACGGGCCACCCGCGGTCAGATTCTCTTGTCGGGCGATGAGATTTGCGACGCACGCTTCAGTAAATGCTGCGGAGGCATCACCGAGGAGTTTCAGTATTGCTGGGAAGACACGCCCAAGCCCTATCTCGTGTCGGTGAAAGACCCCTTCTGCAACACCAACGACCCGAACGTCATCGCCCAAGTGCTGAACGATTACGATCAGGAGACAACCGACTTCTACAGTTGGACGGTGGACTACACGCAAGAGGAGTTGAGCCGCATTGTGAACGAGAAGTTGAAGCTCGACCTGGGCGACATTACCGACCTGGTTCCGCTGGAGCGCGGCAAGAGCGGGCGCATCTGGAAACTGAAGATTGTGGGTACGAAACGCTCGTTCACCATTGGCAAGGAATTGGAGATCAGGCGCGCCTTGAGTGAGAGCCACTTGATGAGCAGTGCTTTCGATGTGGTGAAGCGTAAGGGCCATTTCATCCTTTACGGCAAAGGCTGGGGACATGGAGTAGGCCTCTGCCAGATTGGTGCTGCCGTGATGGGAAACCAAGGGTATAAATACGACGAGATACTCTATCATTACTATCGTCATACAGAAATCAAGAAAATCTATAAATAAATGAAGAACTTCAAATCACCGTGGACATGGGTGCCGTCGCTCTATTTTGCCGAGGGACTGCCCAATGTGGTTGTCATGACTGTGGCCGTAGTGATGTATATGCAACTCGGCATGACCGACACAGAAATAGGACTATACACCAGCTGGCTCGGCTTGCCTTGGGTCATCAAGCCCCTGTGGAGCCCGTTTGTCGATTTGTATAAGACCAAGCGCTGGTGGGTGCTGGCTATGCAGTTGTTGCTTGGCTCGTCGTTGGCGGGTGTGGCTTTCACGCTGAATGCCAGTTTCTGGTTCCAAGGCACGATGTTCTTCTTCTTCCTGATGGCCTTCTCGAGCGCCACCCACGACATTGCAGCCGACGGCTTTTATATGCTGGAGCTCGACAGCCACAACCAGGCATGGTTTGTGGGCATCCGCAACACGTTCTATCGCATTGCCGTCATCTTTGGACAGGGTGTGCTTGTCCCCGTGGCAGGCATGCTGCAGCTGATGTTCCGCAACCAAAAGGCCTATACCTGGAGCCTGGTGTTCTACGGGCTGGCTGGCATCTTTATTGCCATGTGGCTCTATCACAGCTTCATCATGCCGCATCCTGCCGACCGCAGCAATAAGAATATGAGTGTGGGCGAGGTGGCACAGGGCGTGTGGCAGTCGCTGACATCGTTCTTCACCAAACTGCCTTGGCGTGAGATGGTATTCGTACTGCTGTTCCTGCTGTTCTACCGCTTCCCCGAGGCTATGCTCACCAAGATGGCCAGCACGTTCTTGATGCGTCCGGGGTCGGAAGGCGGACTGGGACTGTCGCCGCAAGAATACGGACTGGCTTATGGCACCGTGGGGCTCATCGGCCTGCTGCTCGGAGGCATTGTGGGCGGTATGCTGGCCAGCCGCGACGGACTGAAACGCTGGTTGTGGTGGTTTGTGGTAGCCATTACCTTGCCCGACATAGTGTATGTCTACATGAGTTATGCCTTCCCTCATAACCTGTTTGTCGTCAGTGCCCTGTTGTTTATCGAGCAGTTTGGCTACGGACTAGGCTTCACGGCCCTGACGCTCTATATGCTCTACATCAGCCAGGGCGAGTTTAAGACCTCACACTATGCCATCTGCACCGGCCTTTCTTACTTGGGACTGATGCTTCCGGGCATGGTGTCGGGATGGCTGAAAGATGCCGTTGGCTACAGCACCTTCTTTGTCATCGTGATGTTCTGCTGTGCAATCACCTTCTTGGTGACAGCCTTCCTGAAGATTGACCCACAGTTTGGAAAGAAGGAAGAGAAAGAGTAAGAATGGCTTTCTATCAGGTTAAACCAGTTATTTTGGTAGAACTAGTATACTTGTAAAATAACGATACTAGTATAATAGCTAGTTGTTTCAGAATTATACTTTCGCCACCAGCACATCGTTGATGTTGGTGGTGAAATTTTTTGAGATGTGCTCGCGCAACAGGCCGAAGCGGATGTCGGTGCCTTGTGAGGCCAGCCGTACGGTGTTGTAGCCGTTTTTGCGGTTGATCTCGTCGATGGCCTTGGTCAGTGCAGCCTGCCGTTGGCGGTCTGTAGGGTCGAAAAGGTCTTGCTGGATGGCGCTTTGCGGTGTGATATTCCACAGAATGACCCCCGCCTTCTTATAGGCGAAGGGCTTGCCTTCGTTGCGGCGCATGTTTTTTCTGAGCACGGTGAGTGCCGCATTGATGATCTCGGCATTGGCCTGCGTGGGGACGGTCAGCGTCATGGTCGCATGAATCATGTCGCAGGGCACATCGGTACGGAAACGGCTGGTATGGGCAAACACCGTCACACTCTGGCAGCAGCACCGCTGCTTGCGCAGCTTCGTTGCACACATGGATGCAAAGTTGGCTACCGCCTCTTCCAGCACAATGGCATCGGTGATGCCTTGATGGGCAAAGCTACGGCTGGTACAGATGGACTTTTTCCAGGGCAGGTCTTCCACATCGATGCAGCTGATGCCGTTCAGCTCTTTCCAGGTGCGCAGGGTAGTGACATTGAATTTGCTGCGCACCCAGCTCTCTTTCTTGGCGGCAAAGTCGGCAGCAGTGTGAATGCCGTGGTATTCCAGTTGGCGCCGTATCTGCCTGCCAATGCCCCATACGTCGTCGATGCGGAACAGCTGTAGGGCCTTCAGTCGCTTCTCGTCAGTGTCGATCAGGCAGCAACGCTTGTACCCTGGATACTTCTTTGCGAATTTGCTGGCCATCTTTGCCAGTGTCTTGGTGGGGGCGATGCCCACTGAGATGGGGATTCCCGTCGATTTGTAGATGCGGGCGGCCATCTGCTCACCCTCCTGTTTGAGGTGATGGTTGTGGTCGTCGCTCAGTAGCAGGAAAGCCTCGTCGATGGAATAGATTTGCAGCTTGGGCGTGTATTGTGAGAGCAGCGACATCACACGGGCTGACATCGAGCCGTAGAGTGTGTAATTGCTGCTGAAAACGGCTGCTCCATGCGTCTCAAGCATTGCTTTAGCCTGATAGAAAGGCGTTCCCATGGCAATGCCCAGTGCCTTGGCTTCCTCAGAGCGCGCAATGATGCAACCGTCGTTGTTGCTCAGCACCACGACGGGCCGCTCGCGCAGATCGGGGCGGAACACCCGCTCGCACGAGCAATAGAAATTGTTGCAGTCAGCTATGCCGAAGTATTGCATGTATCACGTATGTTACTACTCCCCAGATGATGAAGTTGTTTTCCTCGTTGACCATGATTTTAGGATAATGCTCGTTCCACGGCACCAGCCATCCGTACTGTCCGCTTTTGTCGATGCGGAACTGCTTGATGGTGAAGTCGCCGTCGATGAAAGCCACCACGAAGTCGCCGTCTTTTGCTTCAATGGCCTTGTCGACGACAGCCAGGTCGCCGTCCATGATGCCTGCCTCAGTCATCGAGTCGCCCGAGATGCGCACATAGAATGTAGCCTCGCGGTTTTTCACGAGCACTTCGTTCAAGTCGATGTCCTCGCTCATGTAGTCTTGGGCTGGCGATGGGAAACCGGCTTTCACGCTGGCAGTAGCCAATGGAATGGGCACGTGCGAACTAGTGTCGGCACGGTAGATGGTAAGCTTGATATCACTGCTCATCGTTATTCTTTTGATTGTTTCCATGCAAAAATACATTTTATTCCCGACATGGCAAAATGTTTTTTATAGAAAAAAGCCAGTGTCGCGAGTTGCAACACTGGCTTCTGCTAGATTTAAGATAAAGTAGGTGATGTGTGTTTTTTTCGTTGTTTATTTTGCGTCACGCACATAGCGCACACTGAGCCAGCGGTTCTGTGTGGTGCTGCTGGTGCGTTCCACCTCGTTCAGGTAAGGCATGATGCGGCGGCAATAGACACATTGCAGCTCGTAGTTCTTGTCGACGGTGGCCGACCAGTACATGCCATATTCGCCAATGCCCATGGGGGTGACGCCCTCGTTGCTGATATTGTAGATGTTGCCTGTGGTGCCAAGTCCCATCTGTCCGCCGAAGAGCATGTGCAGTCCGGTGCCTTGTTCCACTGTCTGGGTCATCAGCAGTCCGGCACCTTTGCGCCATCCCAGTTTGTCGAGTTCCTTGTCGCTCATGCCGAGCGCCGACTCCAGGTTCTTCCAGTCATCGTCAGTGGGCAGGCGCCAGCCGTCGGGACAGTTCTCAAGAGCCTGTTCGTAGGTATAGACATTGCCATAGTTCTCCCAGTAGGCATCGCGCTCCTCATCCATGGCGAACTGAACAGTAGGATACTGGTAATAGCCCAGGTAGAGGTAGGTGTACTCATAGAAAGGTTTTCCTCCAATCATGTTCTCGGCCATCCAGTCGAGATTACCGATGCGCACCCAGTGATACTCATTGCCGTCGTTGTCTGTCATGGTGCCTGTGCTCGTTGGCTTCACACTTGGCACCTTGTCTTCATCGTCCCCGCAGGCTGTGAAGCCCAGTGCCAGGACGATGCATAACATGTATGCTAGTTTTTTCATGTTCATCATTTGTTTAAAGTTTTATTTCAGGTTGATTCCAAACTCATCGATGATGAGCTGGCGCATGATTTTGAAGCGCTCGATAACGATGGGATAGCCAGCCATCATCTCTTCCACCTCGGCCACCGAGTAGGTGAGTGCTGCCTCGATGTAGTGGTCGCGGTCTTCAGTACCATAGTCGAAATAGTAGTATCCACGGTCCTGCCAGTAGCCCAGCGTGCGGGCAGCATCATCGTCGGTCACGTAGTCGTCGTAACCGAGGCTGCTCTTCTGGCGTGGATTGCCATACTCATCGTAATAGTCAGCCACGTAGCTGAGGAATTTCGCGAGTTTGCTCTCGGGCAGGTTGTTCACCTTATTGATGACGATGCTCATCAGAATGTCGTCGAAATAGCCCTCATCGTCGAAAGCCTCATTGCCATGAAGGGCAAAGGCATAGCAACGGGTTCCCAGCACATATTTGGGGAATGGGTCTTTGGGTGACCACGACGAGCCCTCGTCCAGCTCCCATCTGCCGCTGCTGTTGGTCCACTGCTTGATGTTGTCGACCAGCAGGATAGAGTAGGGCAGGGCCTTGCCCAGTCGTTTGGCAAGTTTGTTCTTCAGCAGTTCTGTGGCCTCCTTCTGCTTGGCAAAGTCGGTGAGGTATTCAAAGGTGTACTTGGTGTCGTTCATGGGCATGCCTATGAATTGGTAGGTGAGGTCCACGAGTTGTGTGTTCCACAGCAAGTTACCATAGGCATCGGTGCCGTTTTGCTCATGCTTCAGCGTGTCGTTGAACAACAGGTAGCATCCTACTTCCTGCTTGAACTGACGGCGCAGCTGTGCACTGGGACTCTGGTCGCTCTCTGCTGGCGAGAATAAGTTCTGCTCATACTCGCTGGGCGTCGTGTCCTCATCGTCGCTACAAGCGGTGATGGCCGGCATGGTGCAAAGCATCATAGCCGCATAGAATAGATATTTCTTCATATCTTGTTTTCCTTTCATGCTTTTGGTTAGTTAACTGTAAGATCGCTTTTGCGCTCTGGTCTGGGATTAGAGCCGATAGAGTTTTGGAACTCACGCACGCTCTTTGGTATGTCGAGAACCATACCACCGTCGTCGGTGCTCAGTTCGTAAGTGGCGACTTCTCCCTTCACGTAGCTATAGCCCTGCAGCTGATAGACCGAGTAAGAGTGCTTTACTTTCTCAACGAGCTTGTAACGGGGGTCAACCGTATAGCGGCGCATGTCGAACCAGCGCACACCCTCTAGGCAAAGCTCACGCTGACGCTCATCGCGGATGAACTGAATGAGCTGGGCTCCAGTCTCGGTGACGGGCTTGGCGTCGGCGATGCGTGCGGCGCGCAGCTTGTTCAGGTATTGCTGTGCAGCCTGGTCGTTACCCAGCTGTGCCTCAGCCTCGGCAGCATTCAGGTAAGCCTCAGCCGAACGGTAGCAGAACTGGTCGCTCGTACCCTTGTAAGAACCCAGGTGGCTGTATTCGATATCTGTCTTCTTGTAGTAAGGCGCATTACCGTCTCCATACTCACGTCCGAAGAATACATCGCGGCGGGCATCTCCCTCTTCATAGAGATTGTACAGGTGGTCGGAGATGATCCAGTTGGGCGAGTAGATGTACATGCCGTAATACGATTGTCCGGGGCGAGGGAAGTTGGTGTTGCCAAAGGTCTCTCCACCCATGACAAACGAAATCTCCTCGTTGTTCGGCTCGATGAATGTGCCATCAAATCCGGCGGCAATGTTTCGCAAGTCATCATTTTCCTTCAGCGACAACTCAGCATATTTCTTGGCTGTCTGCCAGTCTTGCATGTAGAGTGCCACACGGCTGTGCAGCATATACACGGCATTGATACCGGCGTGCTGGATAGAATAAGGCTGGTGGACATCCTTCAGGTATTGCTCTGCAGCCTCCAGGTCGGCAACAATCTGGTCGTAGACTTCCTGCACCGAGTTGCGGGTATACTCTATATCCTCAATGCTCTCGCTGGTCTTTACGGGTACACCAGGTGTCTGTGCGGCTGTGGCGGGGTCGTATGGCTTGGCATACAGATTGACCAGCAGCTGATAGTAGAGAGCGCGCAGGAAGTGGGCCTCACCCTTGATCTTATCTCGCATGAGAGCTTCTTCGTCATTCGTGGCTGTCAGGTTGTCGGCCTCAAACAGCACCATGTTGCAAGTAGAGATATATGTGTACGGACCATTGAAGAACCAGTCTTCCTGTGCACCGTAGACATTTCGTTTCTGATAGTTCAGTGTTACATCCTGCTGCCAGGTGAAGTAGGGGAACATGTCGTCGCGCATCAGTCCGCCATACGAGCGCAGGTCGCTGGCCTTGTCGTTCTCCGACAGCTCGTCGGTCATCAGGTGCAGAATCATGTAGTTGGTGTTATAGGGCGTCACATAATACCCCGCATTGACCACCAGTCCGGTAGGCAGATATGCATTGCCGATAAGAATCTCGTTGAGGTCTTCGAAACTCTTTACCCGTGCCAGGTCTTGTGAGTATTCCTCCAGAAAGTCACCGCAGGCAGTAGTGCTGAGCAGCAGACAGGCACTGGCTATGAAATATAATATTCTTTTCATCATGTTTTTTCGTTTATTAGAAGATTACGTTAAGGCCGAATGAGAAGCTGGGACGGTCGGAGAGCTGGATGGTTGAGAATCCGCCCTGCGATGGTGTCTGTCCTTTCAGTTTCTTGTCAGCAATGGTGAACAGATTGTAAGCCGAGAAGGTGAGTTCCAGTCTCTGCAGACGCATTTTCTGCAGCATCTCAGGCGTGAACTCATAGGTGATGCTACCGCTTTGGAATTTCAGATAGTCGGCGCTGACCACACGGATGTCGGAATAGTCGTACATGAGCCATGCATTGCTACCGAAAGCCTGTGCATTGTCTGTATATGCAGTCATGCCGGCATCGGCGAAGTGGGTAGAGTACTGGTACCATGAGCCACTGTTCGAGCTGATGAGAGCCGGGATGTTGGTGTGCTGTTCGTCACCAGGATGTTTCCAGCGGTTGATATAGTCGCGGCTGTAGTTGCGCTCGGGCTGAATGTTGGTGCTGTAAGCCCAGTTGTTCGATGCACCATACATGGCAAACAGGCGGGTCTTGGCTCCCAGACTGTAGGCCAGACTGAAGCTGGCACGCCAGTTCTTATAGCGGAAGGTATTGGTGAGGCTTCCCTGAATATCGGGGTCGCGCTTACCCGAAGCTTTCAGCACGGTGGTGAAGGTGTCGTACTTGCTCAGTCCGGTCAGTTCCTGCTGACGGTTGATGAAGTCGTCGAACATAGGACCTCCGTCGACGGGGCTCAGTCCGAGGAACCGGTAGCTGTAGAACGTGTTCACGCTCTTGCCCTCCACCAGTGCGGCTCCGCTGAGGAATTCGTTCAGGTCGTAGGTCTGTGCCTCAGGACGCGAGTCCATGGTGTTGAGAATCTTCGAGATAGATGTCGAGAGAGTCCAGCGGAAGTCTTTGGTGCGGATGGGCGTAGCCGTGATGTCGAAGCTGTAGCCCTTGTTGGTAATATCACCTCCGTTGATGACATACGAGCCGATACCGTTGATGGTCGAGATGCGCTTGTTCATGAAGGCGTTCTTGGTTTTCTTGTAGAATACCGATGCCTCGAACATGAGTCGTCCGTTGAACAGGGCAGCGTCGAGTCCCAGGTTGTAGCTCTTGGTGGTCTCCCATTTCAGGTCGGGGTTAGGATATTTGTTGATGTAAGAAGTGTACTCGTTCCAAGCGGTGTCGAGCGTACCTTTCTTAATGGTCATTACCGGGTATTCAGAGCTGAGCATGTTACCCTGTGAGCCGTAAGAGGCTTTCAGTGTGGCATAGTCGACCCATTTCACAGGAATCAGGCCCAAGTCTTTCAGGTTCAGTGAGCCTGATGCCGACCAGATGGGGAGGAAGCGCTCGTTAGAGCGGTCACCGAATTTGTTACTGCCGTCCACACGTCCGTTGATGTTGACACGGAACAAGCGGGCATAGGCATAGGTGAACGATGCATAGCCAGAGACCGTGTTCGTCAGGTTGTTGGTGATACCTGGCACGTTGTTGGCCAGCCAGTCGCGGTAGGCCGTATAGCGGTTCATGTCGAGGTTGGTCACAAACGAGAGACCGCGGTCGGGGAAGTAGCCACGGGCCGTGGCGGCGTTGCCACGGTATTTATCATGACTGGCCTCAAATCCCAGCACGGCATCGATGTTGTGCACCTCGTCCTTTCCGAAATACTTATTGGCATTGATTTGCAGACGGCCTGTTACGTTGCGGTCGTGAATGTTATTGGTAGAGAGCTCACCACCCTGGGGCAGCAGCGACTCACTCTCGTTGGGCAGTCTCTCGCCGAAGTCGCATCCGCGCAACTTGGCGGCATAGAAGGTCTTCTCGCCCCAGAAGCTCTCCTGGTCGGTGCTCTGCTCGGTGTAAGAGAGTACGGCATTGGCATTCAGCCAGTCGGTAAAGGTGAACTTCAGGTTGGCTGTGACGGTGAACGACGATACGTTCTGCGTCTTGCTACTGTTGTCGAGTTCGTTCAGGATGTTGTATTTGGCCAGCTCGTTGGCACGTGCTCCATACTTGCGTTTGTAGAAGTAGTAGTTGCCGTCGGCATCGTACATCGGGATGGTGCGCGATGTGGTATAGGCATATTGCATGGGAGCAATCTCGTCCTGATAGTAGTGTCGGCGGGTACTGTAGGCATTGAATGAGAACGATGCCGTGAGCAGTTTGCTGAAGGTGTTGTCGAGGTTCAGCGAAGCGGTGTAGCGCTCGCTGTTGTTATATTTCACTACGTCGTTGTCTTTGTTGTAGCCAATTGAGGCATAGTAGCGCGAGGTGGGCGAGCCGCCACTGATGCTGGCAGTGTGCTGTGTGCTCCAGCTGTCGTTGGTCAGGTAGCTGAACCAGTCGGTGTTCTGGCTTTCCAGACGGGCCACCGACTCGTTGAACTCGTCGTTGGTGATTTCGTTGTTGTAGAGTTGGCGCAGCAGTCCCTCATAGCCTACAAATGTCTGCTCGTCGTAGTAGAGATACTGGCTCTCCAGCAGTTCGCGCGAGAACTGTATGCGCTCTTTCGAGGTCATCACGTCTACTGAGCGGTCGCTGTAGCGTGGGCGGCGCTTGTAGTTGACGTTCATATTGTAGCTCACCTGCGGTTTGCCAACGCTTCCTCGCTTGGTGGTAATCACGATGACACCATTGGCGGCGCGTGTACCGTAGATGGCAGTTGCGGCGGCGTCTTTCAGCACGTCAATGCGGTCGATGTCCTGCGGGTTGATACCGGCAATGGCATTACCGATGCGGTTGATGTAGTCGGGGTCGTTGAGTTCCTCAGGGGCAATATCCACAGGGTCGCGAACGATAATACCGTCGACCACCCACAGCGGCTCACGGTTACCGATGACAGTACTGGTACCACGGATACGAATCTTCGGGGCCACGCCAATCTCACCAGAGTTGGTGGAGACAATCAGGTCGGGAATCTTACCCTCCAGCATCTGGTCGATGCTGCTCACGTCGCTTCGCAGCACCTCCTCGGCCTTGACCGATGACACGGCAGAGGTGAGCGAGCGCTTGTCGAGCACCTGATAGCCAGTCACCACGACCTCGCCCAGTTGTGAGGCGTCTTCGTGTAGCACGATTTTCACACCGCTGATGTTGTGGTTGATGTTGTATTGTTTTCTCACCTGCTTATAGCCCAGGAACGAGTAGAGTACCGTGACCCTCTCTCCGGCCGGAACATTCACCTTGAAGTTTCCGTTTTCGTCGGTCGAGGTGCCGTAGTTGGTGCCTTCTACAAGTACTGTGGCCCAGGGCAGCGGATCTCCTTTTCCGTCGAGGATGCGTCCGCTGACGGTAAATGTGCCGTTGCCTTTGTTGACTTCAGCCTTTTTCAGCACCACCGTCTTGTCGACGATGTCGTAGTCAATGGCGGCCTCCTGGTAGAAAATGCGGTCGAGCAACTGATGCAGCGATACCTTCTGGTAGTTGCAACTGATGCGCGGGGCATTTTCCAGCAGTTGTTTCTGGTAAACAAACTCATAACCCGTACGCTTCTTCAGGTCTTTTATCACCTGCTCCAGCGTTTGGTTGTCGTAATTCACATCGTACGTCTGTTGTGCCATGCCCGTAGCCGGAATCAGCAGGAGCATAATGACAAGCAAGAGTACATGGAGCGATCTCCTTCTTTTCATACGCTTTGTGTTTTTATAAATAAGTGGTTAATTAGAATGGTTTTTCCTTGTTGTGTTTTCTATGATGTGTTTTCGATGATGTATGATTGTTATTTGTGGTTAATCAGAACAGTTTTTCCTTGTTGGGTGAATCTGATGCCGCCGCTCTTCTCGAGAATCGACAGTATCTCGCTGAACTCACCGTAGCGTGGCACGCTGCCCATGAAGATGGTGCTGCGCAGGCGCATGTCCTGGAATTCGTAGTCGAAGTCGTACCAGCGGCTCAGCGTAATCATGATCTGCTCGAGAGTGAGGTTCTCGAAAACGAACTTACCGTTGCGCCAGCTCGTTACGATGCTGGTGTCTACGCTGCGGATGCTCGATGTGACATCCTGCTTGTCGAACACAGCCTGATGGCCCGGGGTGAGCACTATCTCACTGCCGTTGCCGTCGAGCGGACTCAGTGCGATGCTGCCGCTGACGAGGGTGGTGTATACATTCGAGTCTTCTTCGTAAGAGTGAATGTTGAACTCTGTTCCATACACTCTCACCAGCTGTCCGGCAGTCTCTACATAGAAAGGACGGTCACTATCTTTTGCTACCTTGAAGTAAGCCTCACCTGTGACGGCCACACGACGCTCATCGGCATCGAAGGTCTCGGGATATTGCAGTTGCGACTCGGCATTGAGCCACACTTCTGTGCCATCCTCCAGCGTCACCTTGAACTCTCCTCCGCGTGGTGTCTTCAGGCACAGCGTGGGGGCCTCGGCTCCCTGCTCTTGTGTCTCGATGCCTTTCGAGAGCAGCTGCTCCACCATCTTCGAGTTCTTCTGGTTGTCGGCACCCAGTTCCACCGATTCGCCGTTGCTCAGTGTCAGCATGGCCTTGGTCTCTCCGTGGGTGATGACCGCAGCCTGGGCCATCTGTTCTGTTTCGGCCATGGTAGCCCGGCTTAGTCCCAGCTTGTAAGCCTGTACGGCCACTCCTGCCACAATCAGTATGGCGGCAGCTGCACCAGCCAGCCAGCGAGCGATGCGCTTGGTAGTGGCATGCTTGGCGGGTTGCTGCAGCCGCATCTCACGCTCTATGCGTGCCATCATGTCGTGCATGGGTCGCTCGGTGTCGATAGATGCCCGCCGGCTGACCTCCTTCTGCAGGTTGTTCAGATTGGTCAGTCGCTCAAACAGTTTTCTGTTCTCAGGATTCTCGTTCATCCAACCGTCCAGCACAGCACGCTCCTCAGGGGTGATGGTGCCGACGATGTATCGGTAGATGATTGCTGGTATTTTGTTTGTCATGTTGTTCATCATCATCATCTTTATATACTTTAACGCAATCCACCCCATTTCGGACAACAAAAAAACAGATATTTTGAAAAAAATGTTGAGAATTGGAAATAAAAGACTAACTTTGCAAACAGTTTCCCTTTGATAAAGAGATGGTTATATCCGAGCAAGTCTTCTGTGACTTTCAGGCAGGAAGGATTCAAGGGTTCTATCGAGAGGTGTATCCTTCATTGCTTACCTACGCCGCAAGGTGTCTGGGTGACAGCTATAGCTATATGGCAGAAGATTGTGTGCAGGAGTCAGTCTTCAAGGCTTACAACTCCAGTCGTGATTTCGTCTCTCCCCATCAGTTGAAGAACTATCTGTATGTCTGCATCCACAACGATGCCGTCTCTCTCTTGCGCAAGCATCACAGCCGTCAGAACTACCTCCGCGAGCAAAGCGACTATGAGGAAGATGTGCACCGCTCCATCATTGAGCAAGAGACCATTGACCTGCTCTACGAGGCTATTTCCCGACTGCCCGACGACCTGCACACCATCTTCGTGTTGAGTTTCGAGCAGGGGCTGAAGAATGCCGAGGTGGGAGAGCGCATGCAGATTTCCGAGAGTGCTGTGAAGAAAAAGAAGATGAAGATGATTCAGTTGCTGCGCGACCACTTTGCCGGCAACGAAAAGGTGCTTCTGCTCATAGCGATAATGGCATCGGCGAGTTAATTTGTATTAAAATGGCATTTCGCGTTGTCCATTTGCCAGTGGGTTGCGTTTCTAATGGTATACAATGAAAAATCATTAGACAACATTATCACAAATGAAAAAGACGCTATTCTTGTTGCTGGGCATCGCATTGGCCTGCTCAGCGAGTGCACAAAAGAAACAACCCAATGGAATCTTCTTCGAGATTTCGGGCAACGGACTGAAGCAGCCCAGTTATATCCTGGGCAGTAACCACGAGGTGAACGGCAGTTTCGTCCATCAGATTCCCCAGTTCGACGAGATATATAATAAGGTGGGGCAGACATGCTTCGAGACCGAGATGGGCGAAGATGCCGACAACACCACGGCTACTGCCAACCAGGCCGTTGCCAACTTACAGCAACAACAGCAGCAACAAGACATGGCCAAGATGCTCATCCTGCCTGAGGACAGCACCTACGCCAAGCTCATCGGCGCCGACAAGGCTGCCGAGATCGACCGGATTATGAGCGACTTGTTCCCCAACTACGTGTCGAACATGCGCCCCAACTATGCCGCTACCATTCTGCAGGCTGTCATGCAGGCCCGCCAGCTGAGCCTCACGGGTGTAGGCAGCCCGTTTGTCTCCATCGACTACTTCCTGCATGCCCTGTCTGTTCGCGACGGGAAGCGCGTGGAGTCGTTGGAGCCCCGCTCGCTGCAAGACTCCATCATTGCCCGCATGCACGGTGTGGGCAGTGGCAAGAGCCAGACCATGCGCGACCAGATGATGCAGTTCTATCTCATGTGCAAGACTGCCAACCCCCGCATCGAGAGCTCACTATATAATAAGGTGTTATATATGCGAGGCGAAGGACTCCATTCGGTGAACAACCTCGTGCAGTCGTCCGACGAACTGCGTGAGATGACCAAGACCATCATGCCCGACTACGATGCCGACGCCGCCAACAACCTCATGGCCGTGAAGGAGCGCAATGCCTTGTGGATGAAGAAGATGCCACAGCTGATGAAGAGCGAGCCCACACTCTTTGTGGTGGGTATTGCCCACCTCTATCCCTATCGCGGCTCGAAGGGACTGCTGGCCGACTTGCGCAAGATGGGTTATAAGATTCGCCAGCTGGAGGCCCCGAAGGCCCAGCTCACCGTGAACGGCAGCGACGAGAACATGCGCAAGAGCATGTTTGTGTTCAAGCTCACCAATGGCGACGGCGACCAGGGCAACCTCACCCAGCTGCTGTTCGACCACAACGGAGTGGCTACCTACAGCGGAGTGACCAACGGAAGCTTCAACCCTGCCTACATCTTCATCGGCAACCAGGAGTTCTCGTGCTTCGTGAAACAGGGTGCACAGCTCGTGGCCCAGTTTGCCAAAGAGGGCGATCACTATAAGGTGACCTACAGCGGCGACCCCGACATCGTACAGGCCAGCAACACCATGTATCAATACCGCAATTCCTACAGCTATCCCCAGTACTTTGCCCGTACCGACAGCGACCCTGCCGCCAAGACCACCTATGCTGAGAAACTGGCTGCCTTGGACAAGGCTTATGCAGACGTGAACGCCCAGGCTGCCAAGATTCAAGACGAGGGCATGCGCAACCTGCTGCAGCTCGACAACCGCTGTGAGTATCTGCGTTTCCGCCTTGGTGTGATGCGCATGGAGATGAAGAAACAGAACATCGACATCTCCAAAGATGCCGAGTATCAGAAATATCTCGATATGATCGACGTCAACAATCCATATTACGAGCGCTACAACCTGGTGAGCAACTATGTGACGGGCAAGATACCGCAGGACAGCCGCGAGAAAGGACTTTCCTACTACGGCATTGAGGCGATGCGCGCCATTCAGACCTATGTGACAGACCGCCAGACGCGCCTGCAGCTGCAGTCGAACATCGCCCAGGAAGTGCTCACCGAGGAGAATAAAGATATCGACACATTCTGGAACGCATTCAAGGAGTTTGGCGATGCCGACGTGGTGAAGGCACTCGAGACCAAGGTGAACGCCCTGAAGAATACCGAGAGTGGCATGAAGGCTCCCGTCTGCGAGTTCAACGACATCGACGGCAACACCCACCGCTCGAGCGACTTCGAGGGTAAGGTGCTCTACATCGACTTCTGGGCCACCTGGTGCGGTCCCTGCAAACAGGAGATTCCCCACATGGCCAAGCTCTACGAGCACTACAAGGACAATCCGAAGATTGCCATCATCAGCATCTCTATCGACACCAACGTTGAGGCTTGGAAGAAAATGGTGACAAAAGACAAACCGGCATGGCCGCAGTTCATCGCCGAGGGTGCACAGAACATGAAGATGAGCAACGACTGGGGCATCACCGCCATTCCGCGTTTCATCATCCTCAATGCCGACGGCACCATCCGCAGCGCCAATGCCGTACGCCCCTCAGCTTCCGACATCATCCAGCAGCTGGATGAGATAATAAAAGAAAACTCTTCTAAGTGATAAGTGACAAGTGAAAAGTGACAAGTGTGATTACCTTTCGTAATTGAGAAAGAATATCACACTTGTCACTTTTTTACTCAGCCAAGGGGAGGGGTGGCTGACGCCGGTTCAAGGATCAAGGTTCAAGACCCCTCCTAACCTCCCCTATAGGGGAGGAACCGGTTACCTCTGAAGATGGAGAACAGGCTGGAGTGGTAATCACACTTGTAACTTGTCACTTTTCACTTATCACTTGGACTAGCTCCTTCCCTCCTAAAACTATTCACTTGTCACTTTTCACTTCTCACTTGTCACTTGCTTAGAGGTTTGCCTCGCTGACATTGAATGTGGTGATGCTCATATCGCCTTTCTCAATGCCAAGGCTGAGCCAGCGCATGCGCTGGGCACTGGTGCCGTGGGTGAACGACTCGGGCTGCACGTAACCTTGCGACTTCTTCTGCAGATAGTTGTCGCCAATCTTCTGGGCACAGTCAACAGCTTCTTCCACGTCGCCGTCCTCCAGCGAGTTGTACTTTTGGTCGTCGTAGTGGGCCCACACACCGGCATAGTAGTCCGCCAGCAGCTCCAGCCGCACGCTGATCTTGTTGGCATTCACCTTGTTGCTTTGGTTCATCTGCTGGTGAGCCTTGCCCAGAATGCCCAGCAGGTTCTCCACATGGTGACCCACCTCATGGGCAATCACATAAGCATAGGAGAAGTCGCCGCCGGCACCCAGCTGCTGACGCATGGTGGTGAAGAAGCTCAGGTCGATGTACAGCTTCTGGTCGCCAGAGCAATAGAACGGGCCTACTGCTGCCGAGGCAGTACCACAGGCACTGTTCACCTGACTGGTGAAGAGCACCAGCGTGGGTGGGGTATAGGTGCGTCCCATCTTACGGAACACCTCAGTCCATACATCCTCCGTACCGGCCAGAATCTGGCGGGAGAACTTAGCCAGCTCTTCCTCTTCTGCCGTAAACTGGCGCTGGCCTTCCACTTGCTCTTCCTGCACGCTGCCCAGTGCGCCTTGCTGTACTACATTACCAATGACATCGCCCAGGTTGCCGCCCGAGAGAAGTGTGAACAGGGCAATCATAATGATGCCGCCAATGCCGCCAATACCGGCTTTCGCGCCGGTGCTCATGCCACGGCGGTCTTCTACATTGTTGCTTTCGCGTCTACCGTCTAATCTCATAGTTGTTCAGTTTTTATTAAATATTGATTGTTTGCTAGTGATAGTTTCCGTCATCAACGGGTCTGCGCAGGCTTCATTCGTCGATAAATCTGCGGGTGATGTCGCCATACTGGTCGATGCGGCGGTCGCGCAAGAAAGGCCACCAGCGGCGCACTTGTTCGCTGTGCTTGAGGTCGATTTCCACCACCAGGCTCTCTTCCTCGGTGTCGGAGGCACGGTAGATGAGCTCGCCCTGTGGGCCGGCAACAAACGAGCTGCCCCAGAACTGTATGCCGCCTGTCTGCCCGCTGGGGTCGGGCTCATGGCCCACACGGTTGACGGCAATCAGCGGAAGGCCGTTGGCCACGGCATGACCGCGCTGCACGGTGGTCCATGCCTCACGCTGTCGCTGTTGTTCCTCAGGTGTGTCGCTGCTCTCATAGCCGATGGCAGTGGGATAAATGAGCAACTCGGCACCTTGAAGGGCCATCAGCCGGGCAGCCTCGGGATACCACTGATCCCAGCAGACGAGCACGCCCAGCCGCCCCACTGAGGTATCGATGGGGTGGAAACCCAAGTCGCCGGGTGTGAAATAGAACTTCTCGTAGTAGGCAGGATCGTCGGGGATGTGCATCTTGCGGTATTTTCCGGCAATGTTTCCGTCGCGCTCTATCACCACGGCGGTGTTGTGATAGAGGCCTGGTGCGCGCCGCTCGAACAGCGAGGTGACGATGACCACGTTCAGCTGGCGTGCCAATTCGCCGTAGAACGCTGTTGACGGACCAGGAATAGGTTCCGCCAAATCGAAGTTGTTCACATCCTCTACCTGACAGAAGTAGAGCGAGTTGTGCAGTTCCTGCAACACAATCAGCTCGGCTCCGCGCTTGGCTAAGTCGCTGATACCCTCTGCCAGTCGACGTAGATTGTCCTTCTTGTCGGCGGTGTTGTGCTGTTGTAATAGTCCTATTTTCATAATTTGCCTACAAATATACAAAAAACTTGTAAGATACAACGTTTTTCTAAAAAAAAACTCTTTTTCGTTGTCCTTTTTCCTTTCAGTTGCGTTCATAAAGATAGAAGCACCCAAGTTTGGGTAAACCTATACTTACATAATTAATTATTTAAACTGAAAGAATGAAAAAAAATCATTTTAATGATAGCCTTAATGATGGCCTTTTGTGTAATGAAAGTTTCTGCTAGCTCGTCTGATACATTCTATGATGCTGGCATAATGAACGTAGTTGTTGCAGATGCAAATGGTTATAATATTTTAGGAAATTGTTTTAAAGTGTATGTAAAAGCAGATTCCAAAGGGTATTTTGATGACGTATATCTTGGTTTTGGAAGTTCAGGCTCACCAACAATCAAAGTTAATATTCAGGGATCTGTAAGTAGTCAAGGATCCCCTAATATAGATGTTTTTGAAACAAATTTGAAAGCATTTATTATTCATTTAATGCAACAACAGGTACCAGGAAAAAGAATTATTGTAAAATATCTAGATTGGGCTGGTTTCCAAGAAAGGAATAAGTTCTATGATGCTATGCAAAGAGTGAAATGGAAAACTCATAACAATATGGCATTACCAGAGTCGAAAGACTAATTTGTTGATTAAACTTGAACTTGGGTGCTTTGTTGTTATTTACCAATTTTCAGAATGGAGTCTCTTGTTCCTTTAACGTTATAAGAATGATACTGATGAAAAGGAATACCGTATTTTATAAGGTTCTCGTTATGATACTGCTTTTCCACCTGCAGTGTGGATATCTTGCAGCCCAAACCAAAAATAAAACAGGAAAAACAATAGAAGGAAAGCAACTTCCAGAGGTGGTTGTCAGCCCCGACAAAATTGTGCAGCGGGGCGACACACTTATTTATTCTGTGGAAGGATTTCGTGAGGCTCACGACCGCACGATAGAGGATGTGATTAAAAACCTACCGGGTGTGAAGGTAAGTGAGGAAGGCCGCATCTACTATAATGGCATCCCCATCAGCCATTTGTATGTTGACGGTAAGGACTTGATGGGCGGAGGTTATGCGATGGTGACGAAAAACCTTGCCGCGAGTAAAGTAAGAATCGTGAAGGCTTGGAAACAGAAAATAAGGTTGCAGTCGCTGCGTAAAGTGAATTTTGACGAAGAGGTGAGTCTCAATCTCGTCCTGAAAGACGAAGCCCGCAACAGGTGGACAGGTGCTTTTGAGGGCGGTCTTGGAACTTCCCTGCAACGCAATGATGGCTTGTTGCGATCGGTGAAAGCGGTAGAAATGTTTTTCGGGCGAAAGAAACAATCCATCTCCATATACAAGCACGATAATTCTGGACAAAATGTACAAGGCGAGATGAGCAATCTGGTGCCGTTGGATGTCATGAACGAAGAGCGCAGCCTGTTGTTAGCTCCCGAGCCGGGCAGCCTGTTGTTTGGAGGTCGTAACCAGTTTAATAACACACATATAGTTGCTTCCAATTGGCTGTTGGATTCGAAGAAGAACAACACATTGCGGCTACAGCTGTCGTATCTTTTTGACCGATCGTTGAGTGAAAGCTCGTCAGAGACGGTCTATACCGATTTGGGTGACAGTCTGAAACAAGTGCAGACATCGCTGCTTACGGGCTACAGAAGTGAGGTAAAAGGGGAGTTGTCGTTTTCAACCAGAATAAAAGGCTTCCATGTCAGCAACGCTTTCTCTGGATACGCGAACTTTAACCATAGTGAGGGTGAATTTGTACTGAATGGAAAAGAAAGCCGCCTGCACTACCGTCCCCACCGAAGAGGGGTGCACCATCATCTGTCGATAGATAAAATGGGTAGGGGTATGATGGTGAGCGGGGCTTCTGACTTCTACTATGTGGTGATACCAGCTCGGTCGTTGCTGGCCAACGGCACAGAACAAAGTGTTGATATGAACTCGCTCCGCTGGCAGACGAGAGTTGGCGGACTACGTACTTTGGGGCCTTTCTCTCTGATGGTGGATATGGGCACGAGGTTGATTCATCAGGAACTAATGGTTGCCAATACCGATACCACAGGTACCGAGCACTATAGGGAGTGCCAATTGTATGTCAGACCGTCAGTGGGTTACGAGAAAGGAATCTTTAGTACGAATGTGGGTGTCGATTTGTATCATCAGTATCAGCGACTTGAACAATTGAGCGAGCATTTCTTTACGGCGTCACCTAGTTTGAAGATAGAGCTGAAACCATTCAAATGGCTGAACTGGGTTAACTCGTGGAGCCGTAGTACATCACTAGCGCAGAGTATTCATGGGCTGACTACACTTTCCATTTACGCCAACAACGCTACTAAGACAAAGAACTCAGGAAAGATGGATAAGTTCTGCTCAGATATCATCCGTTCAGAATTCAGCTGTTCACTACCACTGCAGATGTTATATGGCTCTGGAGGCTTTTCTGCTATGGGACAGGAGGTGCTGCTGATGGGAAGTACAATGGAAGAGGGTGTCTATGGCCTTATACAGGCACCGGAGAAAACGCATCGGTGGACTTATCAGTTGAGTGGTAGCATGCAGAAACGTTTTAACTGGCAAAAGCTTTCGATAGGGATGAATGCAAGCTATTCGTGGATGAATAGCGAACTGTTGGTTGAGAAAGCGAAAAAACCATATGGACTGAAAAATTGCAATCTGGGGGTGAGTTGTTCTTTAAGTCCCTTGTCGTTGCTTTCACTTAGCGGGAACTGCAACTATAACCGTTCTGTGCAGGACAGTCCGCTATCGGGTAATGAGAGGATTACGTCGTGGCTGAACGGTAAACTTGAGTTGAAAGTGAGCGTTGGGCAATGGTATGGCTCACTGAAAAATGAGTGGCAGTATTCATCGGAGAATAATGTGGACATGCGCTGGTATGCAGACATGCAGATGGGTTACCGCACCAAACTGCTGGAGGTGACAGTCGATGTGTGCAACCTGCTGGGATATGACAAATATGAAAGCTACACGCTGCTGGGTAATATGCAAACATATAGCGTCAGTCGTCTGCGTCCGCGCGAGCTGATGGTGCGTGTGGCATTCAATCTTTGACTACACCTAGAGGCAATTGCATGGTGCAACAGTGGATGCTGCCATGCTGGCGGATGATGGGGCGGCTGTCGATGGCTACCATTTTGCGGCCTGGAAAGGCGCTGGCAATGGTGCTGATGGCCGCCTCGTCGTTGGCTTTCTGTCCGTAAACAGGTACCAGCACTTTCTCGTTGGTGACAAGGAAGTTGGCATAGGTGGCTGGCAGACGGCTGCCATCGTTGTCGAAAATGGCGTCGGGCATGGGCAGGGAGAGCAGCCGGTAGGGCTTTCCGCTGTCTGTAAGCAGGCTGCGCAACTGTTGCTCGAGGGCACAAAAGTCGTCGTATTGCTCGTCGTCAGGACTGACATTCCCTATATATAATAAGGTGTCGTCGGGAGCCAGGCGCACAATGGTGTCGATGTGCCCGTCGGTATCGTCGCCGATGAGGTTGCCGTGGTCGAGCCACACGATGCGGCTGGCACAGAGCGCGTCCTTCAGCCGCTGTTCTATCTGCTGCTGCGTGAGCGGCTGGTTGCGGTGGGGCGCCAGCAGGCATTGGCTGGTGGTGAACACCGTTCCGCGTCCGTCGCTCTCGATAGAGCCGCCCTCGAGCACGAAGTCCAGCTCGCTCCGGTAGGTGCCTCTTACCGTTCCGCTGTCGTAGAGGCTGCGGTTGATGGCATTGTCCTTGTCCGACTCAAACTTCCTGCCCCATCCGTTGAAGCAGAAGTCGAGCAGCAGGCGCTCGTCGCCCTCGCCGTCGAGGTTTTTCAGCGTGATGAACCCATGGTCGCGCGCCCATGTGTCGTTGGTGGGACACTCGTGATAGACGATGTTGGCGGCCGACGATGCCGGCAGGGCACTGTCCAGCAGCCCCTTCACCTCGTCGGTGCGGGGCGCCACAATCAGCAGCCGCTCATGGTCGGCTATCTCGCGGGCCATCTCCACATAGGTCGCCGTGATGTCGCCCAGCATGTAGTTCCAGTCCGTCTGGGCGTGGGGCCAGGTCAGCTGGATGGCGCTTTGCGGCTCCCATTCTGCGGGTAATATGAATTTCTTGCTCTTCATTAATAATAATTAATGGGACAAAGTTACAAAATAATTCATAAAATTATGTACTTTTGCAATCAAAAAGTGAGCATCATGGTGTTGGAAATCAAAAATGGCCGTCTGGCCGTCAACGACGCATTGCTTTTCGCCGACCTGAACTTCACGGTGAGAGGCGGCCAGCTGGTCTGTCTGAGTGGTCCGGCAGGCAGTGGCAAGAGCACGGTGGCCAAGTCGCTGCTGGGCCTGCGGTGGCTCGATGCCGGTTATGTGAGCATCGACGGCACCCTGGTCACCCCCTCGTCGGCGCCCACCTTCCGCCGCATGGCCGTCTATGTGCCCCAGCATTTCAGCCGGTTGGGCGGCCTGGCCCATCCCGCTGAGTGCCTGCTGCCTGAGCCTGCCGACGAGCCGCTGTTCTCTCCCCGGCTGCCGGTGGTCAGTCAGAAAGGGCTGCCGCCCGTCCCCTCGCTGACGGCCGACGAGACCGCCGACCTCATCTGTCAGACGCTCTCTGCCGGCGCCGCCAGGCAGTTCGTCATTGCCGACGAGCCCACCGAGGGCCTCTCCGACCAGCATACCGACCGCATCCTCTCTCTTCTGCGCCAGCAGACCGCCGCCGGCAAGCCCGTGCTCGTGGTGAGCAACGACAGCAGGGTGGTGTCGCTGGCCGACCGACGCATCTATTTGAATCCATCTTAAAACGCGCAAACATATCTATGGAACTGACATATCTCGGCATAGTGCTATGCCTCTTGTTGCTGGCCATTCCGGCCTGCCTGTTGTTTGTCTACGACGAGCAGCTGCTCGCCCGGGGCACCGTGGCCGTGGTCCGCATGCTGGCCCAGGTGGCGGTGGGCGGACTCATCACCTATTTCGTCATCGTCCGCGACGACTATCGCATCAGCCTCCTGTGGGTGCTCCTGCTGGCAGCATGGGCAGCCTTCGGAGCCGTTCGCCGTGGCCGTCTGCCCGCCATCCACTATGTGCCCGTACTGCTCGGACTGCTGCTGGCAGCCCTGGCCGTGGGCTTCTATCTGCTCATGGCGGTGGCCCGCGTGCACAACCCCTTGCAGGCCACCCTGCTGGTGCCCGTCATGGCACTCCTCATCGGTCATGCCGCCGCCGTCGAGGCCAGTGGCATGAGCGCATGGCTGCAGGCCCGCAACGACTATCGCGAGCAGTATGAGTTCCGGCGTGGCAACGGCGCCTCCCACCTCAAGGCCCTGGCACCCGCCATCCGCAGCGCCCTGCAGCAGGGACTGGCGCCCACGCTGGGCAATGCCAGAGGCGTCGGCCTGTTTGCCTTGCCGTTGCTCTTCTGTGCCCTGCTGCTGGCAGGCATCGCCCCCCTGCAGGCCCTGGCATGGACCGTCAGTCTCCTGGTGGGCAGTCTCGCCGCCTCGGTGCTCGCCATCGTGGTCAGCCTGTGGGTCAGCGACCGCCTGCTGTCATCATCTAAGCCATCACAGAAATGAGGAAAACCATCCATCTGCTCCTGCTTCTGCTGACCGTCACCACGCTCAGCTCCTGTTTCTATCGCGGCACCCACAAACCGCTCATCGGCGGCATCAGGGAGTATAAGGAGGCTCCACTCCACGCCGACGACCGTCCCTCGGCACAGCCTGCCGACGACCCATCGTTCACGCGAAACTGTTACGATGACGATGACCTCCCGCCGTCGGCCGACCCGTCGCCATCTGCCGACGAGCCGCTGTCCGCCTACGACGACGAGGCCGACCCCGAGACCTCCCCAGCAACCTCCCTTCCGGCGGCCGACCGCGACGCCCGGCTGGAGATTCCCGTACTGAAAATCAACCTGAGCGAGCAGATTCTCCATCGCAAGGGATATACCACCTCCTACAATGCCGACCACCGCATCCCCAACTGGACCGCCTGGCATCTGCTCGGCAGCCACGTCACAGGCCCCTACAAGCGCAAGGGCATCAGCTATCGCGAGGACGAGGAAGTGCCCCTGCCGCGAGCCACCACCTTCGACTACCAGCAGTCGGGCTACGACCGAGGCCACATGTGCCCCTCCGGCGACAACAAATGGGATGCACAGGCACAGCAAGACTGCTTCCTGCTCACCAATATGTGCCCGCAGAACCACAACCTCAACGGCGGCGACTGGAACGAGCTCGAGATGAAATGCCGCAAGTGGGCCGAGCACTACGGCGACATCTACATCGTCTGCGGCCCCATCCTCTACCGCCAGAAGCACAAGACCATCGGCCGCTCGCGCATCGTCGTCCCCGAGGCCTTCTATAAGGTCGTGCTCCGACTCTCGCCCCAGCCCGCCGCCATCGGCTTCATCTATAAGAACGAAGACGGCAACCGCCCCATGGGCGACTATATCAACACCGTCAGACAGGTGGAGCGCATCACCGGCATCGACTTCTTCCCCCAGCTGCCCGACGAGCTGGAGAACCGTGTGGAAAAACAGGCCAGCCTCGACGACTGGCGCTAAACAGCCCCTGCCCATGCTCAATTTCGCCGCCATCGACTTCGAGACCGCCAACAACGAGCGCACCAGCGTGTGCAGCGTCGGCGTCGTCGTCGTGCGCAACGGTGAGTTCGTCGACTCCTTCTATTCCCTCATCCAGCCCGAGCCCAACTACTATCTCTATTGGAACACCCGCGTGCACGGCCTCACCCGTGCCGACACCGACGAAGCCCCCGTCTTCCCCGAGGTGTGGCGGCAGGTAGAGCCCCTGATAGAAGGCCTGCCCCTCGTCGCCCACAACAAGACATTCGACGAAGGCTGCCTGCGGGCCGTCATGCGCTGCTATCAGATGGACGATCCCGGCTACCGTTTCTACTGCACCTGCCAGGCCGCCCGCCGCGTCTTCCCCCATGCACCCAACCACCAGCTGCACACCGTCGCCGCCCTCTGCGGCTATCACTTGGAGCACCACCACCACGCCCTCGCCGACGCCGAAGCCTGCGCCTGGATCGCCCGCAAAATCATTCCAGAAGAGCCCAGTAAGAGTGAATAGTTAATAGTTAAAAGTGAATAGTGAAAAGTTAAAAGTGAGAAGTGAAAAGGGAATAGTTAAAAGTGAAAAGTGACAAGTGAATAGTGAATTATTTTTGCCAATTTGTGCCAATTTGTGTTTAATATTTCACACAGATCGCACAGATGCCACAGATATGATTCGGTCGCCGACCGATAAGTTGTTCCTGTTGTCCCTGTTGTCGTCAAATATAAATCTGTGTAAATCCGTGTGATCTGTGTGACTTTGTAAATTGAGAATAATAAATCCGTGAAAATCTGTGGGCAATACCTTAATATTTAACACTAATTCCCGAAAATTACGCACAAATTATCAAAAAAATTAGTGAATAATTTATGCCAATTCGTGGCAATTTGTGTTTAATATTTCACACAGATCGCACAGATGCCACAGATCTGAATCGGTCGCCGACCGATAAGTTGTTCCTGTTGTTATTGTTGTCGTCAAATATAAATCTGTGTAAATCTGTGTGATCTGTGTGACTTTGTAAATTGAGAATTAAGAAAAAATCTGAGAAAATCTGTGTAATCTGTGGGCAAAACAAAAACAATTATTCCCAAAAATCTTCCTTATCTGACAGAAAGTTTGTATTTTTGCAGCATGATGAAAAAACTAATCCTCTTCGCAATGGCCCTTTGCGTGCTCACAGCCTGCAAGGATGCCCCGAAAAACGGAGCCGACGGACCAGCCGCCGCGCCCGACACGTTCTATCGTTCCACAGTAACTACCAACAAGGCCGATGCCCGCCAGCAGCCCGCCACCGCCGACAGCCAGAACGCTGCCGACCGGAAGCCCGCCATCAAGATGATGGAACTGCCCGCACCCCTCAACGACCGGCCCGAGAGAATACTGCGACGCAAGGCCTACACCACCTCCTACAACTCCACCACCAAGAACCCCAACTGGGTGGCGTGGCACCTCACCAAGAGCCACACCTACGGCTCCCACCAGCGCTCCAAGGAAGTGTTCCACGAGGATGAGCAGGTCGCCGCACCGCGCGCCACCGACTGGGACTACTACAACTCGCGCTACGACCGCGGCCACATGTGCCCCGCCGGAGACAACAAATGGGACGAGCAGGCCATGAACCAGACCTTCCTCTTCACCAATATCTGTCCGCAGAACCACGGGCTGAACAAATACGAGTGGAACGACCTCGAGATCATGTGCCGCGACTGGGCCCGTCAGTACGGAGCCGTCGACATCGTCTGCGGTCCCATCTACTATGGCCAGGGCGAGCAGAAGACCGTCGGCAAGAACCGCGTATGGGTGCCCGATGCCTTCTTCAAGGTCGTGCTCTGCCGCCAGGGACAGCCCAAGGCCATCGGCTTCATCTACCGCAATGAGGGGAGAAAGCAGCATCTGGCCGACGCCGTGCATACGGTCGACGAGATAGAGCGCCTCACTGGCATCGATTTCTTCCCAGCCCTCGACGACGACATCGAGAACAGGGTAGAGGCCAAGGCCGAACTCAGCAAGTGGTAGGCGAGAGCTGCGGAGATAGCACAGCCCCACCCCCGATAAGGCCCGCCAGCTTGAAAAATGCAAAAAAATAGGGGCTATTTTTTGCATTTTTCAAGCCCCCACGGTGGGCTGCCTAGTGGCAGCTGCTGTGGCATACGAACGAACATGATGGGCTTCATAACCCGTAAAAAAGCATAAAAAGAAGGGTTTTTCGGCAGGATGTTTGGCTAATTGGCTGAAAATGATTACCTTTGCAGTTCAAAAACATTTTAGCGTGAAAATAAAAGAGGTAATTGCTGCCCTTGAACGATTCGCGCCTCTGCCCTTGCAGGAGGGTTTTGACAATGCCGGCCTGCAACTGGGACTGACAGATGCGTGGGAGTGCTCAGGGGCATTGTTGTGTCTTGACGTGACGGAAAGGATCGTCGACGAGGCCGTGGAGAAGGGCTGCAACCTGATTGTGAGCCACCACCCGCTGATATTCCATAAGCTCGCACACATCACGGACGAGAACTTCGTGCAACGCATCGTGTTCAAAGCCATTGAACAGCATGTGGCTATCGTGTCGATGCATACGAACATGGATAATGCGCGGGGCGGCGTGAACTTCAAGATGGCAGAGAAGATGGGGCTGCGCGACGTGGACTTCCTGGTGGAAGCGAGGACGGTGGACGGCGTGGACGGTGCCAGCGGCGTGATGGGCTCGCTGCCCGTGCCGATGGCGGCGGAAGACTTCATTGGGATGCTGAAAAGGGTGTTCGGCGTGGAGTGTGTGCAGACGAACGAACTGCTGCGCAGACCGGTAGGCAAGGTGGCACTCTGCGGCGGCGCGGGCTCGTTCCTGCTCGCCGATGCCGTGAGGGCGGGCGCCGATGCCTTCGTGACGGGCGAGATGCACTATCATGAGTTCTTCGACCAGGAGCAGAGGATTCAGATATGTGTCATCGGACACTACCAGAGTGAGCAGTTTACGGGCGAGATATTCCGCGAGATTATCGAACGGGAGTGCCCGGGCGTGCGCTGCTGCATGACCGAGATCTGCACGAACCCGATAAGGTGTTGGTAAAGACCCCTCCTAACCTCCCCTATAGGGGAGGAACCGGTTACCCCTGAAGATGGAGAACAGGCTGGAGTGGTAATCACACTTATCACTTATCACTTGTCACTTATCACTTGGACTAGCTCCCAAAACGAGTTGCGAACTGAGAGCTGAGAACGGAGAGGTATGATTACCTTTCGAGTTGAGAACTGAGAGCTGAGAACGGAGAGGTATGATTACCTTTGGTATTGTCTACACTCCTACACTCCCACACTCCTACACTCCTAAAAAATCTACACTCCTAGAGAATACAACATCCATTAATAATAACCAAATAAACGAAAGATTATGGCAAAGAAAGATCCTACCGATTTATCAGTAGAAGAGAAGCTGAAAACGCTTTATCAGTTGCAGACTACTCTCTCGGGCATCGACGAGAAACGCGCACTGCGCGGCGAACTGCCCCTGGAGGTGCAGGACCTGGAAGACGAGATTGCGGGCCTGATGACTCGTGTGGAGAAAATCCAAAACGAGATTGCTGAGTTCCAGGATGCTGTCGTGATGAAAAAGGGCGAGATTGAGAAGGCTAAGGCCAGCGTGGAGCGCTATAAGGTGCAGCTGGACGAGGTGAAGAACAACCGCGAGTACGACACGCTGACCAAGGAGATTGAGTTCCAGGAGTTGGAAATTGAACTGTGCAACAAGAAGATTCGTGAGGCTCAGGTGAGAATGGAGGAGAGAAACCACGACATGGAGCAGACGAAAGCCTTGATTGAGGACCGCCGGGTGGCCCTGAACGAGAAGAAGGAGGAGCTGGACGAGATCATGGACGAGACTCGCACCGAGGAGGAGAAGCTGAAGGAGCGCGCCAGGGAACTGGAGGTGAAGATTGAACCTCGACTGCTGGCCTCGTTTAAGCGCATCCGCAAGAATGCCCGCAACGGTCTGGGCATCGTCTACGTGCAGCGCGACGCCTGCGGTGGCTGCTTCAACAAGATTCCGCCTCAGCGTCAGCTGGACATCAAGATGCACAAGAAGATTATCGTCTGCGAGTATTGCGGCCGTATCATGATCGACCCCGAGCTGGCCGGCGTGAAGATTGAAGCTCCCACGGACGACAAGCCTAAGCGCAAGCGTTCCATCCGCAGAAAGAAGGATGAGGACGACGACGTGATGGAGGCCTAGTTTTTTGACAATTCACTTGAAGATTTGATTATATTGGAAAAAAGACGAATCTGCAACTTGCAGATTCGTTTTTTTTGTGTATATTTGCCATCAAACCATCTATTATTCACATAAAAACGAAACAACTATGAAAGATCTGAAGATGTACATCAACGGCAAATTCTGTGAAAGCCGTTCGGGAAAGTGGATTGACGTGTTGAACCCATCGACGGAGGAGGTGATCAGCCGCCAGCCCGAGGGAACCATTGAGGATGTGAACGAGGCTCTGGACGCTGCCAGGGCTGCCCAGAAGGCTTGGGCGAAGACGCCTGCCATCGAGCGCGCCGGCTATCTGCTGAAGATTGCCGCCGGCATTAAAGCCCGCGAGAACGAGTTCACCGAGATTATTATGCGCGAGCAGGGTAAGACCCGCAACTGGGCCAGCATTGAGGTGGGTGCTACCATCAGCTATTTCGAATATATGGCTACGTTCGCCCGCCACATCGAGGGCGAAATTATTCCCAGCGACCGTCCCAACGAGACCATCCTGCTGACGAAGAAACCCATCGGCGTGGTGGCTGGCATCCTGCCCTGGAACTTCCCGTTCTTCCTCATCGCCCGTAAGGCCGGTGCTGCCCTGATAGCCGGATGTACCATCGTGATCAAGCCCAGCCAGATAACGCCTGAGAACTGCACCGAGTTTGCCAAGGTGGTGGACGAGTGCGGTCTGCCCGCCGGTGTGATTAACATCGTGACGGGTCGCGGCTCGGTGATCGGCAACGAGATGGCTGGCAGTCCGAAGATCGACATCGTGAGCGTGACGGGTAGCGTGGGCGCCGGTGAGAGCATCATGGCTGCCGCTGCGAAGAACATCACCAAGGTGAGCCTCGAGCTGGGCGGTAAGGCGCCTGCCATCGTCTGCAAGGACGCCGACCTGGAGAAGGCTGCACAGTGGATTGTAGACTCGCGTATCGGCAACAACGGACAGATTTGCAACAACGCCGAGCGCGTGTACGTGCAGAAGGAGGTGAAAGAGGCATTCACGAAGATACTGGTCGACAAGATGGCTGCCGTGAAGGTGGGCGACCCGTGTGCCGACGAGACCGTAGACATGGGTCCGCTGGTGGAGGCTCGCGCCCTGGAGAGCGTCACCGAGAAGGTGGAGCGCGCCATCAAGCAGGGTGCCAAACTGCTGTGCGGCGGACACCGCGTGGGCGAGAAGGGCTACTTCTATGCCGCCACCGTGCTGGACAACTGCACACAGGACATGGATATCATTCACGAGGAGACCTTCGGTCCGGTGATTCCGCTCGTGGAGTTTGAGACCATCGACCAGGTGATTGCCTATGCCAACGACTGTGAGTACGGACTGGCTTCGTCGATCTTCACGAAGGACCTGAACATTGCCACCAAGGCCTGCCGCGAGCTGGAGTTTGGCGAGACCTATATCAACCGCGAGCACTTCGAGGCCATCCAGGGATTCCACGCCGGTGTGAAGAAGAGTGGTATCGGCGGTGCCGACGGTAAGCATGGCGTCGAGGAGTATCTCGTGACGCACGTGACCTATCTGGACACTTACGATGAGTAAATGAGAATAGAAAACGCAAGAAAGGAACAAGCCGCGCAGATTGCGCGGCTTATTATGTTGGCCATGAACCACGACTGCTGCCAGTATTTCGCGGGGCCCGACCACACGCTGGACGATTTCCACAGGGTGATGACGGAGCTCGTGGAGCGCGACGACTCGCAGTACAGCTACCGGAATACGGAGGTGGCCGTGGACGACGACGGAAGGCTGATGGGCATCTGCGTGACCTACGACGGGGGGCGCCTGCACGAGTTGCGGCGGGCCTTCGTGGAGGCCGCACGGGTGGCCTTCGGCATCGACTACAGCGGCATGGACGACGAGACACAGGCCGGCGAGCTGTATGCCGACAGCCTGGCGGTGGAGGAGCGTGACAGGCTGCAGGGCGTGGCCAGCGCATTGCTGCTGAGTGCGGCAGCCAAGGCCAAGCGGATGGGACTGCCTGCCGTGGGCTTGCTGGTGGATGCCGGCAATCCGGATGCTGAACGGCTGTACCGCCGCGTGGGCTTTGAGTATGTGAACGATGCAGAGTGGGGCAGCCATCCAATGCATCATCTGCAACGGAAGGTGGAATGAGCGGAGGCTGCGGGGGGGATCAGCCGAGCCGGTCGATCTCCTGCTGCAGCTGCTCGAAGAAGAGGCCGACGTGATAGCCGTCGATGAAACGATGGTTGGCGGTGAGGGTGACATTGAGCATCCAACGGCCGTCGCGCAGCACGTATTTGCCCCAGTTGATGCGGGGAATGGCGTCGTCGGGGTCGTCGATGCCCGGATTGGTGATGCAGGTGGCATCTACATGGGGCGCACACGAGAGGTAGGCGACATTGGGGATGGGGTCCATGCCGCCGAAGAAGGTGGTCTGAGAGGCCATGCCCTCGGCGGTGCACCGCACGTATTCGGGTAGGGTGCCGACGAACGGCGAGGTGTAGAAGCGGAAGAGGCCTTCGTCGGGGCGCTTGTGGGTGAAATTGGTGTGGATGCGGTCGCAGAGCACTACCTGGGCGTCGATGATGCGGTAGCGGAAATTCTCGATGTCGTTGAGGCACTTGGTGGCCAGATAGATGAGCGAGAGATAGAACGAGAGGTGGTGCTTGCGCTTGTAGGCGAGCAGCGGGGTGACATCGATGTTGCCGGCTACGGCATAGTGGGGTGTCTTCATGCGCGAGAAATGCTGGTAGATTTCGCGGCGCTCCCAGGTGTTGATATCGATAGGTTGATGCATAGTGGAAGGTTTTTTGAGGGGTTACTCTCCGTCTGCCGGGCTCCACAGGAAGAGTCCTTCGGCCTGGGCCAGTTGGCTGGCGAGGCGTTGCAGAGAGGGGGAGGGGTTGTAGAGAGTCATATAGGTATCTTCTTGACAGATGGAAAACATCGACTCGGTCTCGGGAATGAGCACAAAGAGTGTCTGGATGGCGGGATGACGGGCCGACAGACAGTCGGAGAGCCATGTCCGGAGCTGTGCTGGAGGGGGATTGGTGACGCTGGTCTCCCCGGGAAACTGTACGACATCCATCTGCAGATAGCAGTTCAGCCGGAGCAGCATGTGGGCGAACTTCTGGCTGAGAACGGCCGTCTGAGTGGGTTGCAGGAAGTATTGTTCCACCTCGAAATACTGGCCTTTGCTGTCGGCAGGCACGCGGTAGGGCAGGATGTCGACGAGGCAGTAAGGCTGGCCGAGCAGCCGCTCAATGGTTTCTTGTTGTTGGGTGTTCATAGAAATGGATTTGGTTGAAGTTTGAAAGGGAGACCCCCCCACCAACTCCCCCAGGGGGAGAGACCTGCCTTGCCCCATTTGGGAGTTTGGGAGTTTGGGAGTTTGGACAATACCAAAGGTAATCATACCTCTCCGTTCTCAGCTCTCCGTTCTCCGCTTTCTTCGCTGCCGGTCAGCGACAGATATCTGAAGAAGCGCTCGGGCCAGTAGTTCATCACCAGTTCGTCGGGGAAGTCGATCTCGTCGAGCAGCGGCAGGATGCGGCTGTAGTCGGCTATCTGGAACGAGATGTGGGCGTCGCTGCCCAGGATGAGCGGCACATGGTGTTGTTTGCAGAGCCGCAGCAGCAAGCGGCTGTTGTCCCAGGCTATCTGCTTCTTGCGCTCGGGAGCCAGCGAGTGGTTGTTGACCTCGAGCAGCGTGTGGGTCTCTTTCGATGCCAGCACCAGCTGTTCGAAGTCGAGGTCGGCAGTGCCGTCGCCGGGATGGCTGATGATGTGGATCTTGGGATGGTGCATCACCCGGAGCATGCCGCGCGTGTTCTCTTCTCTTGTGCCGCCCTTCCAGCATTTGATGTGGATGCCGGCGATGCCGATGTCGAGGCGGTCGAGATAGTCGTCGGTGAGATCGAGATGGCCCTCGGTGTCGAGGATGTTCACCTCGCAGCCCATCAGCAGGCGCACGCCATACATCTGACGGGGAACGACAAACATGTTTTTGAAATAGAGCAGGGGGCAGGTGCCATCGATGCTCGGACCGTGTTCGGTGATGCCCAGGTACTTCACGTTCTTTTCAGCGGCGGCCTGGGCCATTTCCTGCAGGCTGCTGTAGGCATGGCCCGAGGCAATGGTGTGGGTGTGGGCGTCGATATATACTTGTCTTTTCATATTCTTTTGTTCAACGGTGTCTTTTCGTCGTGTTCTGTTCAACGGTGGGTGCTTTATTCGTTTGCCGGATTCTGAGTGGCTACATTCCACGGGATTTGTAGATGCGTTTGGGTTACATTCCACGGGATTTTTAGATGCGTTTGGCCTACATTCCTCGTGCTTTGTAGATGCGCTCTTTGGCCTCGTTGATCTCCTTGAATTTCTTCTCAGCGGCTTTCTTCACGTCGTCGCCCAAGGTGGCCACGCGGTCGGGGTGGTGCTTGAGAGCCATCTTCCGGTAGGCGGCTTTCACCTCATCGTCGGTGGCATCTTTGCTGATGCCCAACACCTTGTAGGCATCTTCGAGCGAGCCCTTGGAGGCGTTGCGCAGGTTGAGCATCGACTCAAGGTCTTCTTGCGACATCTGCAGGTACTGGGTGACCTCCTTCAGCGCGTTGATTTCCTCGGTGGCCACATGGCCGTCGGCCTGGGCGATGAGCACCAGGAAATTGAGCAGCTGGAGGCGCTGGCTGTAGTCCATGTTCTGGGCTATCTGCTTGCAGCTCTGCCGGATGGTGTTCCTGAAAGCATAGGGGTTCTGGGCGTTCTGGCGCTTCTGCTCGTCGAAGAGCTTGCGCAGGATCTGCTCGCCCTCCAAGGCGCCTTCCTCACCGAAATTGGTACGCAAGAACTGGCGCACGAATTCCATTTCCGAGTGCATGATCTTGCCGTCTGCGCGAATGATGTAGGACGCCAGTACGAGCAGCGAGAAAATGAAGGAGTTGCGTTGCCCCTCATATTGCCGCTGGCGGTACTGCTCGTATTGCCGTTGCTGGTATTGGCGGTACTGCTCGTATTGGGAACGGGCGTTACGGCGCTCTGAATGCGTCTCTTCGTAGTTGTCCTCCCATCGGCGAGACTCGGGCGTATTGACGACATCGGCTAGTGAGTCGAATAAAGAACCGAAAATAACCCCTGCCAGCGCACCAAGTGGTCCGCCGGTGATAAATCCGAGAAAGCCTCCGATGAGTTTGCCTGCTATTGCCATAATCTAAAAAAGTTCTTTATCAACTGAATATGCAAATGGTATGCCAAGTTGGAAATGTGAAAGACGTAAAGGGTATGCCACGTTGGAAATGTTAAATATTTTGATAATCTGGAATATCCTCAAGAAATAAATATTTTTGATGGTCGTAGTCCATCTTGCAACAGTAGTGCTGCATGCCATTGCTTACCACCAGATAGTCGACATGCAGCAGGAGGTTGTAGGCGCTGATTTGGTCGAAGACTCGCTGGGTGAGGACAACGGTAGGGGCTTTATACTCTATGATCATGCGGGGTTGCACCACCTTATTATATAATATACTGTCGCAGCGCAGTCGCTTGTCGCCAGCTTTCAACTCCACCTCGTTGGCCAGCAGGGCCATGGGGTAGCCCTTGTGCTCGATGAGGTAGTGGACAAAGTGCTGCCTGACCCACTCCTCGGGCGTCAATGTGACGTACTTTCGGCGCAGGATGTCGAATATTTTCGGCTTTTCAGGCGTTCCCGAAAGTTTTATTTCGAAAGATGGTAGGTTTAATCGATTCATTTTTGTATCTTTGCAATCTCAATGCAAAGATAATGCAATTTGGCCGGAGAACAAAATGAACGCATCACTTTTTTCCTGTCGGCATTGCTTGTCTCTGTGGAGAAAGTGAGATACAGACCATGGCAGAAAAGAAAACCGTCTCTTACGACAGCGTCATGCGCGACTTGAAAGCACGCCAATTTGCACCTGTTTATATTTTAATGGGTGAGGAGGCATACTATATAGACCAGATTTCGGGCTATATTGCCGAGCATGCGCTCAAACCGGAAGAGCAGGATTTCAACCAAACGGTAGTCTACGGTGCTGATACGAATGCTGCACAACTGGCTGACATGGCCCGCCGGTATCCGATGATGGCCGAATTCCAGGTGATCATCGTCAAGGAGGCCCAGAACATTCGCAACTGGGATGCGCTGGAGAAATATGTCGAGAAACCGGTGAAATCTACCATCCTGGTGATTTGCCACAAGAACGGCACCATCGACCGGCGCAAAAAACTGGTTTCGAAGGCTGAGGCCGTGGGCGTGGTGTTCGAGAGCAAAAAGAAACGCGACTACGAACTGCCTGCGTTCATCGACGGTTATCTGAAGATGAGAGGAGCAACCATCGACAACAAGGCGGCACAGATGATGGCCGACCATATCGGCGCAGACCTGAGCCGACTGACGAGTGAGATGGATAAGGTGCTGCTGTCTCTGCCCGAAAACGACAAACGGGTGACACCCGAAGTGGTGGAGGAGCAGATAGGGGTGAGCAAGGACTTCAATGCCTTTGAACTCAGAAATGCCATCATCACACGGAATGTTTTTAAGGCAAATCAGATAATCAAATATTTTGACAAGAATCCAAAGTCGGGTTCCATCTACGCGCTTCTCCCGTTGCTCTTCAATTATTTCCAAAATCTGATGATCGCCTATTATTGCCCAAATAGAGGCAACGAAAATGAGCTCGCAAAATTCTTAGATTTGAAATCAAACTGGGGCGTGAAGGATTATACGGCCGGAATGAGAAACTATTCTGGCGTGAAAGTGATGCAGATTATTTCGAAGATGAGAGAGATTGATGCCAAAAGTAAGGGCCTGGATAACCCAAATACTGGTGCCGGAGAGCTGATGAAAGAGCTTATTTTTTTCATTTTGCATTAAAAAAACGCCTTTTTCCATCTTATTTTTTTTCTAGAATTCGGGTTTCTTAAAACCCTGTTTTTGACCGTAAACCCCGTCAATAAAGCGGTTTCCGCGATTTCTGACGGCTCAAAATTCGCGTATTTCCAGACGCCTGAACCCTCGGTTGTGACGATTCGAAAAATGCGTTTTTTTCGAAGTTTTGAGTCATAGACTTTTTATCGTTCACACTTATTAATATTTACGGTTATCAATTTTTGGTTTTATGATAATAAACTTTCGATGATTTTTTCAATAATTAAAAGCTAATAGGCGATATTTTGTGATATTTTATTGATATGAAATTTATATTTCAAAACAATAAAACAAGGTTTCAAAGGTTTGCACTTTATATATATACAACTTTTGAATATCTGATTAAACCGCTAAAACTCAGTGTTTTATGATGAAAAGTGCAAGTAAATCTATTAAATATTGAGAAGATGGGATTGAAATTCTTGCATAAATCGGTCAGGCATGATAGTTTTTTGTTAAATAACGCAATTACAACCAATTAGTTGTGTTTGCAGCGCTCTAAAAATACTTTGTCACGTATTTTGACCATATTTTTCGTTTTATGAAAATAAAATTGCAGCCATTGAAAAGCGTTCTGCTCTTTTATATTTTTATATTTATATATATTAATATTTAAAACATAAAATTTTTCGTTCAACATTTGCATGTTGCCATTTTTTGTTTTATCTTTGTAAAATCTTAGCAAATGGGGTCTCTTACCCCTCAAAACGTAGTTAGCATGGAGTTTAAAGATAGAATTGAGTTGCTGATGAATACCCAACACATGAACAGACAGGTGTTCGGTCAGCTGACTGGAATGTCTCAATCGACATTGAGTAATATCTTCAATGGTAAGACCCAACCCACCCTGAAGATCGTCTATGACATTAAGGACAAGATGCCGTCGGTCAATACGGACTGGTTGCTCTTCGGTGTCGGCCGGATGTTTAATGACCAGCCGGATCCTATCGACCAATCCATTCAAAGCGAGACTGTTGAGCCTGCCCTCGACTTTTCATCCTCTTCTAATCCCCCACTTCAGGCCAGTCAACCTGTGCAGAATCAGCAGCGTGTAACAAATACACCCAATATTTACCCAAATTTCGATGCGAAATATCTTGACAAACCTAGACGCCAGATCACAGAGATTCGCATTTTCTATGACGACCAGACTTGGGAGACTTTCGTCCCTAAGAAATAAGTCTTTCACTCCTTCGATATGGATTCTTTGCTCCCATGGGAATGATTCTTATGTTCCCATGGGAATGATTTTTCTGCTCCCATGTGAGTGGGTCCTTTGATTCCATTACATTGAGTTTTCTTCCCATTGCATTGAGTTTTTGCTCCCATCGGTATGAGTTTTGTTCCTAATGGATGGCCTTTTTTGTTTCTCTGCATCTTCGTTCGGGGTGCCCTGTTCCTATAAGATGAAAAAATGCGGATGGCAGAATGAAGATTATTCGTGTTTATTTCGTATCTTTGCATCGTCATTTGTTTCTGCCTGATGCCCGGTGTTGATTTGGGCATTTGGGTGGCGGCAATCAAGATACGAATCCATAAACCCGAATCAATGAAGAAGTATATTCTTGACCTTACCGTCTCAGCCATTGAGGCCATCCACGAGAAATACGTCCTGATCAAGTTAACCCAGGAGGCTCCACTCCCTCCTATGTTGCCAGGACAATTTGTGGAAGTAAGAGTGGACGACTCCCCGTCGACGTTCCTCCGCCGGCCTATTTCCATTAATTTTGTTGATGAGTCTGCCAATGAGTTATGGCTGTTGGTAGCAGCTGTTGGTGATGGCACCCGCCGTCTGGCCCGTTTACATGTTGGCGACACCGTCAACTGTGTGCTCCCGCTGGGCAATTCTTTCACCTTACCAACCCGTGCTGACCAGAAGATTCTTTTGGTGGGCGGCGGTGTAGGTGTGGCGCCACTCCTCTATTTTGGCAAAAAGATTCGTGAGATGGGTGCAGAACCCACGTTCTTGCTGGGTGCACGGTCGGCCCACGACCTGCTGTTGCTTGATGAGTTTAAAAAGTACGGGCGCGTGTACGTGACCACCGAGGATGCCACCGCTGGTGAGAAGGGGTTTGTCACCAATCATTCTCTGTTGCAGAATGAGCATTTTGACCAGATTTCCACCTGTGGTCCTAAACCCATGATGATGGCTGTGGCCCGATATGCCCAACAGGCCGACATCGATTGCGAGGTGTCGCTTGAGAATAAGATGGCCTGTGGCCTGGGAGCCTGCCTGTGTTGCGTGGAGAAGACAACAGAGGGCAATGTGTGTGTATGTACAGAAGGTCCAGTGTTAAATATTAAGAAGTTATTATGGCAAGTCTAAATGTAAAGATAAATGATTTATCACTCAAGAACCCGGTGATGACAGCTTCGGGCACATTCGGCTATGGACTGGAGTTTGCCGATTTTGTGCCGCTCGAGGAGATTGGTGGTATCATCGTCAAAGGAACAACCCTTCATCCCCGTCAGGGCAACGACTATCCGCGTATGGCCGAGACGCCTTCTGGAATGCTCAACTGTGTGGGACTTCAGAACAAGGGCATTGATTATTTCTGCGAGCATATTTATCCGCAAATCAAGGATATTAATACCAATATGATTGTCAATGTCAGCGGCTCTTCTCCCGACGACTATGCGGAGTGTGCGGCCCGTATTGATGCCTTAGAAGGTATTCCTGCTATCGAACTGAACATCTCGTGCCCGAATGTGAAGCAGGGCGGCATGGCCTTTGGCGTCACCTGCGAGGGTGCAGCCAGTGTGGTGCGTGCTGTTCGTGCCCGTTATCATAAGACCTTGATTGTGAAGTTGTCGCCCAATGTGACCAGTGTGAGTGAGATTGCCCGTGCCGTCGAGGCTGAGGGTGCCGACAGTGTCTCGCTCATCAATACACTGATGGGCATGGCCATCGACATAGAGCGTCGCAAGCCCTTGCTCAGCATCAATACTGGCGGGCTGAGCGGACCTGCCGTGAAGCCTGTGGCCTTGCGCATGGTGTGGCAGGTAGCCAAAGCCGTCAAGATTCCGGTGGTGGGTTTAGGCGGTATTTGTACGGCCACCGATGCCATCGAGTTTCTCATGGCAGGTGCTACGGCCATTGAGATAGGAACAGCCAATTTCATCGATCCTGCAGTGACTATCAAGGTGCGCGATGGCATCAACGACTGGCTCGACAGCCATGGCTGTCATTCCGTGCAGGAGATTATCGGTACACTTGACGCATAGCGCTTAAACGGTATTTACCTTATGCTTAAGAAGACAATCCCCGTGGTGGGCATGGCATGTTCTGCCTGCTCGGCCCATGTGGAGAAGAAACTCAATTCCTTGCCTGGCATCTCGTCGGCGGCTGTGTCGCTGGCTGGGCGGTCAGCATTGGTAGAATACGATCCCGAGCAGATTACGCTCGAGCAGATGAAAGAGGCCGTCAACGGTATCGGTTTCGATCTGGTGATAGAGGAAGACCGAAGTGCTGTTGAGATTGAACGACAGGCATTCCGTCTGTTGCGGCGCAAGATGTTGGTGTCGTGGGTGCTAGCCCTCCTGGTGATGGCCATCTCCATGGGATGGCTCCAGCTCACCCCTGGCGCCGACAGTGTGACTGCCCGTAGTTTTGCCAATCAGGTGGCTCTGCTGCTGTCGTTGGCCAACATGCTGTATTGCGGGCGCCAGTTCTACATCAGTGCGTGGCGCCAGCTGCGTAATCGCACCGCCTCTATGGACACACTGGTGGCCATGTCCACCCTTATTGCTTTTCTCTTCAGCGCATTCAATACGTTCTTTGGTGATGCAGTATGGGGCTCCCGCGGCATCGCCTGGCATACCTATTTCGATGCATCGGTGATGATTATCACCTTCGTGCTGACAGGCCGTGTGCTCGAGGAGCGCGCCAAGAATGCCACTGCCGACAGCATCCGCACACTCATGGGCATGCAGCCGAAGACAGCCCGACTGGTTACCAACGACACGGACGGTGCCCATGGTGACAGTGGGAAACGTCTCGACGATGTACCCATCTCAACCATTTCCTATGGCGACTTGCTGGAGGTAAGAGCCGGCGAGCGCCTGCCTGTTGATGGCGAGGTGTGGGAGGCTACCAGTTTCATGACAGCCGACGGAGCCTATGTCGACGAGAGTATGATTTCGGGTGAGCCTACCCCTGTGCTGAAACAACGTGGTTCGAAGGTGCTGGCAGGAACGGTGCTCCAGCAGGGAGTCTTGCGCTTCAGGGCCCGGCAGACCGGCGAGCAAACAGCCATTGCGCGCATCATCCGTATGGTGCAAGAGGCACAAGGCTCAAAGGCTCCTGTGCAGCGGGTCGTCGACCGCATCGCCATGATTTTTGTGCCTTGTGTACTGGGATTGTCGTTGTTGACGTTTCTTGTTTGGTGGATTGTTGGTGGCAATGCCATGTTGCCGCAGGCCATCCTCTCGGCCGTTGCCGTATTGGTCATCGCATGTCCGTGTGCCATGGGTCTCGCCACTCCCACGGCCCTGATGGTGGGCATCGGTAAGGCAGCAGAAAAGAATATCCTCATCAAAGACGCCGCGGCGCTTGAGAATATGCGGTCGGTAGATGCTATGGTGGTCGACAAAACCGGTACCCTGACCATCCCTAATCGCGATATCGACTTCACCCGTGCCAGTCAACTGCCCCTGGAGGAGCGTGAGGCACTGAAACCCTATGCCCGTGAGGCTATGCTGCAACTGCAAGAGAGTGGGATAGAGGTCTACATGATGAGTGGCGACAACGACGAAGCTGCCCGCTATTGGGCGGAGAAGGCGGGTATCAGTCACTACCAGAGCAATGTAAAACCGCAGGACAAAGAAGACCTGGTGCGCCGTTTGCAGCACGAAGGTCATCGGGTGGCGATGGTGGGCGATGGCATCAACGACTCGCAGGCTCTGGCAGCCGCTGATGTGAGCATTGCCATGGGACAAGGAACCGATGTGGCCATGGACGTGGCACAAGTCACGTTGATGGGTACCGATCTCCGCCGCATTCCCGAGTCCATCCATCTGTCGCGTCAGACCGTGAGTATGATTCGCCAGAATCTCTTCTGGGCATTCATCTACAATATTGTTTGTATACCCTTGGCTGCCGGTGCCTTGCGTCTTTTCGGCATCGATTTTCAGATAACACCCATGTGGGCCAGTGCTCTCATGGCCTGCTCGAGCGTCAGTGTGGTGCTCAACAGTTTGCGGCTGAAGTGGATGAGTTGAAATGAGTCATTACGCTTTTTTAACGCCATTGAGCCTAGCTTGATGGCGTTTTTTTTGACCTATAGAACAACATACGGCTTTTGCCAGCCTGCAAAAAGACCAATACGCCTTATTTTTTGCAAGACATGGGTGCGTTTTTGGAAGAGTGTTCGACGATTCTAGGGCATGCCAAAATCGTTGAAAGAATTGAAATCGTTGCGGCCGAAAGCGCCGAAGGGATGCATCCAGTCAGGGCCTTTTCGGCTCTCAACAGATACCTGGATGCTGAACGATGGTGAGAAATTGTAACGTACGGCGGCTCCAATACGGTCGCCAATGGCGCTCATGTCGTAGAGTGGGAGGGGCATTGCCTTGTTAACCAGCGACTTCTGCGCATAGAGATAGGCCTCCCAGTGATCGTCAAATCTATAACCGAGCACAGTATTCACGCCGGCATCGCGCCAAGAGTCGTGAGCCCACGAGATGTTGTTAAAATATCCGCCTACAGCCAACGAGAGATGGTCTGTGATGGGCTGGGCATACATCAGCGAGATGTTTTGCTGGAATCCTGCTCCTTTGTGCCAGGCATTTTTGCCGAACTGGGCAAATACGGAGGCACCGAGGTTGACATTCAGGCCTTTGTGCAGCTGCCAGTCGTACCATCCGCCCCACCATAGCGGGTAGATGCCGATGGACCGTGTCTGACCGAAGCGGTTGAGCAGGGGCAGATACAGCGAGTCTTGCGCCATAGGCATGGCACCTTGGGGCTCTAGGAGTGGCGACTGAGTGGGCTGAGAGCGCAGGTCGGCTGGTTTGATGTCGGTACGCAGCTGGGTGGCTGGAATCGTGTCGATGGTCGATTTCAGCGGCTGTCTAACCTCTTGTGCTTGAGCCAGCGAGGCAAACATGACGGCTATGATGAGAATCAGTTTGCGCTTCATTACGAGGACAAAATTAAACGAATGATGCGTAATTGCAAAATATTTAACGCTCTTTTTTCTTTATTTAACCACTCTTTCACGCTGTTTTACACCAATTAATGATATCTTTGCAGCGGACGATGACAAGTCTCTCGGGGGAAGGATGCAAGCTGACATTCCACCAGAACTTGCGAAGTTGAATTTAAAGAAGGATAATTATGAAAGTAAAAAGATTTGTTTTAGTGCTCATGGCTGGCCTGTTGCTGGCCGGTCCTGCCAACGCTCAGAGCGAGAAGGCACGGAAAATGGGTAAGGATATTCAGAATGCCGTCACCGACTTCTGGAAAAAGGCGAAAAAAGGCGTGAACAATACGGTGGAGGCCATCAGCGACGAGTTGAGCTCCGACACGGTAGGGGTGAAGTATATTGATGGAAATAGGTACATGCGCGTGTACGATACAAACCTCTATAAGGAGAGCGACGCGAAGGAACTGCAGGATTTGTGTCGCAAGCAGTTTGCTGCAAGCTATCCACAAGCAAAGATTCTCTCGTGTGTCATTCCCCAGCAGAAGTGGGAGAACATACCAGTGCGCCGCAACGGCGACATCGTCTCTTACAAGTATCGTCTGTATTGCTATGTGCTGGCGAAAGATGGCGATGATGGTTATATCAACGTACGCTACCGCTTCGAGAAGACCAAACAGATAGGCCATGCAGTGCAGAAGAACACCGAGCGCTGGCCGGAAGAGGTGCGTGTGAATGCGCTGACGAATGATGTGTATGAACGGTTGGTGAAGTAGGGCGAAACAGTAAAAATTAGTGTTTTGAAAGGAAAAATGAAACTTTTCTTCCAAAATGTTTGCGTAGTTCGGAGAAAAGTTTTACATTTGCAACCGGTTTTATAAAAATGAACAGAATTATGAGTTATCTGAACGCATCCTTTTATCGCTATTACTTTTACTTTGCAGTGAGCTGTGAAGCGGGAAGTTGCGTGTAGATCAACTTATAGACAAGAACTATCTGAGAGAGAAGATACATCAAGTCCCGCTTCAATAGATGAGGCGGGACTTCCTTTTTTCTTTCAGTGAGGAGCAGAAACGAAGAAAAAACAACAGGTATGAAAAGAATTGCAATACAAGGACTCCTGGGGTCGTTTCACGACATTGCGGCCCGGCAGTATTTCGAAGGCGACCAGCTGCAGCTCATCTGCTGTTCCACTTTTGAGCAGGTGTTTGAGAACATCAAGCGCGACCCGACAGTCATTGGCATGACAGCCATCGAGAATACCATTGCCGGTAGCCTGCTGCACAACTACGAACTGCTGCGCGACTCGGGCACTGCCGTGGTGGGTGAACATAAACTGCACATCTCTCATTGCATTTGCTGTCTGCCAGAAGACTCTTGGGACACCATCAGCGAGGTGCATTCGCATCCTGTTGCCCTGATGCAGTGCCGCCAGTTTTTGGCCAATCATCCCAATTTAAAGAATGTGGAGACCGACGATACCGCAGGTGCGGCCAAGTACATCGCCGACTACCAGTGCCGCGGATGGGCTGCTATCTGTAGTGCAGAGGCCGCAGAGATGTACGGGCTGAAAGTGCTGGAAAACCATATTGAGGACAATAAGCACAACTTCACGCGATTCCTGGTGGTGTGCAACCCGATGAAGGCCGACTTCATGCGCCCTCTGACCGAGGCCAATAAGTCGAGCATCGTGTTCTCACTGCCTCATGAGGAAGGCTCGTTGAGCCATGTGCTGGCCATCCTGTCGTTCTATAAAATGAACCTCACGAAAATTCAGTCGCTGCCAATCATCGGGCATGAGTGGGAATATCTCTTCTATGTCGACCTGATGTACAACGACCTGACTCGCTACCGGCAGTCGATTGATGCCATCACTCCGCTGACAAAAGACTTGAAGATACTTGGTGAGTATAAAGATGGTAGACAGACGAATTGAAAATTGAGGATTGAGAATTGAATATTGAGAATTGAGGATTGGGAATTCAATATTGAGGATTGAGAACTGAGAGGTATGATATGCCTCAGGACTGGAGCCGAGATGACAGACAGAAATACAAATCACACCTCTCAATTATCTGCTCTCAACTCTCATCTAAATAGAATATAAAGATGATACAACCAGCAGAAAGACTATCGCTTGTGAGCGAGTATTATTTCAGTCGTAAACTGAAAGAGGTGGCCCGCCTGAACGCTGAAGGCCACGACATTATCAGTCTGGCCATTGGCAGTCCCGACATGCCTCCATCGGAGAAAACAGTGGAGAAACTGTGCGAGGTGGCCCGTCAGGCCGATGCCCACGGCTACCAGCCCACCATGGGAACACCTGAATTGCGCGAGGCCATGGCTGACTTCTACAAGCGCTGGTATGGGGTGGACCTCGACCCGGCGACCGAGATACAGCCCCTCATCGGCTCGAAGGAAGGCATTCTGCACGTGACGCTGGCATTTGTCAATCCCGGCGACGAGGTGCTGGTGCCCAACCCGGGTTATCCCACCTACACCTCGCTGAGCCGCCTGCTCGGTGCGAAGGTGGTGAACTACGATCTCAGCGCTGACAACGACTGGCAACCCGACTTCGATGCATTGGAGAAGATGGACCTGAGCCGTGTGAAACTGATGTGGACCAACTATCCCAACATGCCGACAGGCGCCAATGCACAGAGGCAGACCTACGAGCGGCTGGTGCAGTTTGCCCGTGAGAAAGGCATCGTGGTGGTCAACGACAATCCCTACTCCTTCATCCTGAACGAAGAGCCATTGTCGCTCTTGCAGGTGCCGGGAGCGAAGGAATGCTGCATAGAGTTCAACTCGATGTCGAAAAGCCATAACATGCCGGGCTGGCGTGTCGGACTGTGTGCCACCAATGCTACTTTCATCTCGTGGATACTCAAGGTGAAGAGCAACATCGACAGCGGCACCTTCCGTGGTTTGCAACTGGCTGCTGCTGAGGCATATCGTAATACGCCCGAGTGGCACCGGCAGGCCAATATCACCACCTATGCCTCGCGTCGCCGCTATGCCGAGCAAATCATGCAGGCTTTGGGATGTGCGTACGATCCGAAGCAGGTGGGCATGTTCCTGTGGGGACGTATTCCAGACAGTTATGCCAATGCCGAAAAACTCACAGAGCGTGTGCTGCACGAGGCACGTGTGTTCATTACCCCGGGCTTTATCTTCGGTTCGAATGGTGAGCGCTACATCCGCATCTCACTCTGTGCGAAGGAAGAGAAACTGGAAGCTGCCTTGAGGAGAATAGAGAGAATGAAATAGATAATTAAGTATAAGACAGATCAACTATGGAACTAGATTTGCAACCCTTGAAATTGCCCAGCGACAACGAGCGTCCGTTCGTTATTGCCGGTCCTTGCTCGGCCGAGACCGAGGAACAAGTGATGACCACCGCGCGCCAACTCGCCTCGAAAGGCTGTCATAATTTCCGTGCAGGTGTGTGGAAACCCCGTACTAAGCCCGGTGGCTTTGAGGGCAATGGTGAGAAGGCGCTGCCATGGATGAAGCGCGTGAAAGAAGAAACAGGTATGCTGGTTGCCACCGAGGTGGCCACGCCGCAGCATGTGGAACTGGCATTGAAATACGGTATCGACATTCTTTGGATTGGTGCCCGTACGTCGGCCAATCCCTTTGCCATGCAGGCACTGGCCGATGCGCTGAAAGGAGTCGACATGCCCGTATTCGTGAAGAATCCCGTGAATCCCGACCTCGAATTGTGGATTGGCGCCTTAGAACGTCTCAATCAGGCTGGTGTGAAACGTCTGGGAGCCGTTCACCGTGGTTTCTCGAGCTACGACAAGAAGATGTACCGCAACCTTCCCATGTGGCAGATTCCCATTGAGTTGCGCCGCAGAATACCCGCTCTGCCCATCATCACCGACCCCAGCCACATTGGCGGACGGCGTGAGCTGATTGCCCCGCTTTGTCAGCAGGCCATGGACCTTGGCTTCGACGGTCTGATAGTTGAGAGCCACTGCTCGCCCGACGATGCATGGAGCGATGCCCGCCAACAGGTGACACCCGATGTGCTCGACTACATTCTTTCGCTGCTTGTGATTCGCGACGAAAAAGTGACAACGGAGGGCATTCACGAGTTGCGTAAGCAGATTGACGAGCTGGACAACCAGCTGATGGAACTGCTGGCCAAGCGGATGCGCGTCTGCCGTGAGATAGGTACCTATAAAAAGGAACACAACATGACCGTGCTGCAGCCCACGCGTTACAACGAAATCCTCGACAAGCGTGGTGCCCAGGGAGCGCTCTTCCAGATGGACAGCAGCTTCGTGAAGACAGTGTTTGAGGCCGTCCACCAGGAGTCGGTGCGCCAGCAGATAGAGATTATTAATCAATAGAAAGCATGAGAATATTAGTTTTAGGAGCAGGCAAGATGGGGAGTTTCTTCCTCGACCTGCTGAGCTTTGAGCACGAGACCGCCGTCTACGAGAAAGACCCCAAGCGCATGCGGTTTACATATAATTGTCAGCGGTTTACCAAGTTGGAGGAAATCAAGGCATTCCGTCCCGACCTGGTCATCAATGCCGTGACCCTGAAGCATACCATTTCGGCCTTCAAAGAGGTGATTCCCTTCATTCCGGAGGACTGTATCATCAGCGATATAGCCAGTGTGAAGACCAATCTGCGCGAGTTCTACGAGCAGGCTGGCCATCCCTATGTCAGCAGTCACCCTATGTTTGGACCTACGTTTGCCAACCTGAATCAGCTGTCCGAGGAGAATGCTATCATCATCAGCGAGGGCGACTATATGGGGCGCATCTTTTTCAAGGACCTCTATCAGCGGCTCGACCTGAATATCTATGAGTACACTTTCGAGGAGCACGACAAAACGGTGGCCTACTCACTGTCCATCCCCTTTGTCTCTACCTTTGTGTTTGCAGCCGTCATGAAGCATCAGGATGCACCCGGAACGACTTTCAAGCGTCACATGCGCATTGCCAAGGGCGTGCTCAACGAAGATGATTTCTTATTGCAGGAGATTCTTTTCAATCCTTACACCCCCGGACAGGTGTCGAAGATTCGTACCGAACTGAAAGAGCTGCTCGACATCATCGACGCGAAAGATGCCAAAGCCATGCAGGCTTATTTGCGCAAGATTCGCAACAACGTCAGGCGTGACATTGAGGTCAGGCAATAACCGACCATCCTGAGAACTACAAAAAACAGAGCGGACAGACAAGGGTAGGGTGCCACGTGGGCTTTCCTTGTCTGTCCGCTGATGTGTTTTGAGCCGCTAAATGGCGTTTCCATTTTCGTAGAGAGCAACTCTGAAGTCGCAGAGCAGCTTGTTATTTTCTTCTTGTTCTAGAAAGCTTCTTTTTCTTTTTGCTCTTGCTTCTTCTTGTTCTAGCAAGTTTCTTTTTCTTTTAGCTCTTGCATGAATCTTTTTACTCTTGTTCTTTCCGGTCGTCCACATTGTTGCCCTCTGTGGGAGCCATGACCTCTTCGAAGTTGGTAATGCCGGCCTTCACCAGGATGTTATACCAAGAGAAGAGTTTTTTGATGTCGCTGTCGTGTACACGGTCGCGGTCGAAATCGGGCAGCACCTGTCCGAAATACTCGCGCAGTTCCTTGCTGCTGCATTTCTTGAAGTTGATGGAGCACTCCTTGCCTTCCTCCTTGTCGCGGATGTTGGCCAGCACCTTCATCAAGGGAATATCCTCCGATTCGGTATACATGGCAATATCTGCCAGGCTAGTCACGCGGTCGGTAGCGAAAGCGGGCATGCGCTTATGTGTTTCGTCGAGTGCTTCGACAATAAGATTCATTTTACCTCTCGACACGAGTTTGTAGAGTCCCGGTTTCCCGGCAATAGAGAGAATTGTCTGTTGCATGTTTGTTCTGTTGTTTTTGATTTGGTTGAATATATAATCTAATTGTTTGTCAATATCTTTTTCACCGTCGTTGACGATTTCGAATTGGCTGCGGCTGCGCACCTGCTCTTGGGGTAGCTGGCGGTTGATCCACTCGAGTGTCTTCTCGCGGCTGATGCCGTCGCGCGCCATGACTCGGCTGATGCGCACTTCCAGCGGGGCAGTGACACACACCACGTAGTCGAAGGCGATGCGGCAGTCGAAACCGCTGTCGAAGAGGATGGCGCTCTCCATCCACTCCAGGCCAGAGTTTAGATAGTCTGCGGCAACAGCTGGATGCACCACAGCATTGACAGCCTGTTTGTTGGCTTCCGACTGCAGCAAAAATTGCGCGAGCACGGGCTTGCACAACTCGTTGCCGTGATAGACCTCCGGGCCGACCAGCTTTGTCAGTCCCTCACGGATGGCCATTGACGAGCGCATGAGCCGTTTGGCCGCATCGTCGCAGTCGTAAACCGTGATGCCGCGGGCATTGAGCCTGCGGCACACATAGCTTTTGCCACTGCCTATTCCACCGGTGATAGCTATCCTCATTGCTGTTCTATCAGATAGTCCACCTGCTTCAACTCGGTTTTTGCCTTGTTGACACCGCTTGGAGTAGCACGCAAATAGATGTTGCACTTGTCCGACGGATGGTCAGCCACATCGTTGTAGTCAGCCACCACGCTGAAACTCTCGGGACGGATAGACCGGAAGAGGCTTGCGCCGGTGACAAACGACACTTTCACCCGCGATGGGAATGTGCGCAGCACTTTGTTGGCCGGCACGTTGATGGGGGTGATGGGCACCTCGATGCTTTCCTCTGTCAGCACGTCAGGATAGATACTCACGTCGACAACAGCCGGCAGGCATTTCACACCAAGCATCTTGCGAATGTTGACATTCTCGGTGATGGTGTCGGTGACGTCGCTCAGCTGCAGTGGCTCTGTAAAGACATACTTGATGCTGTCGAGGATGCTCTCGCTGGCATAGATGGTGATGCTGTCGGGCGAGAATTTGGTCTTGGCGATGTAATAGCTCTCGCCTGGGGTGATCTTACCCAGCAGTTTGATGGGTACACGCTTGTTGAGGCCGTAGTTGAAGAAGAACTCAAAGCGCTCGGGCTTGATGGCAGTTACTTTCGAACCGCCGTAGAGCCGTTGCTCCAGTTGCTTCTTCATGTCGGCCGACGGAAACGAACCGCGGCCCTCGGTCTTGGCGTAGTTCTTGAAGTTCACCTCGATGGGGCGCAGCATGTCGCTGAACATATAGGTGGCCAGTGCATATCCCTTGTCGCGGATAGTGACGCGTATGGTGTCTTCACCGTCGCCGGTAATGACCACATTCTTAGGCACATCCACCAGCCTGACAGGTATCAGGAACTCGCGCTCATAGGTCTCGTTGAGCGTCAGCACCAGCCAGAATGTTCCACTGAGCATCAGGAAGAACAAAAAAATCAGAAACTCCTTGTTGAATGAACTGAAAAAGAAGTTCCCGACAAGTCTGAGTGTGCGCTTCAATCGAGAGTCACTCATCGCGTGTACTTATTTAATCTGTGCGTTCGTAGCAGTAACATCGGCAAAGACATAGTTGCGGTCAACGCGAATCACCACGCCTTTGGCAATCTCGAGCTCTATAATATTGTTAGCCACGTCGATGCGCTTCACGGTGCCGTAGACACCGCCGCCGGTGACCACTCTAGCACCCTCTTGCAGCGAGTTCTGGAAATTACGGATTTCCTTTTGCTTTTTCTGCTGAGGGCGAATCATGAAGAACCACATGATAGCGAAGATTGCCACCATCATCAGAAGCATGGGCATAGCGCTACCCTGTTGCTGCGCCTGGGCAGCCAGAAAGATAGATGTCGTCATAATTTAATTACTTGTTTTTAATGTTGATGATTGTTATTCTTTTATTTCTTCATCGGATATGCCTTATCCCTCGTCCTGCATATCGTCGTATCTTCTGCGTGGATGCAGGTCGTCGGTGCTCTTCATCAGCTTGCCTGTTCTCACCAGATGGCGGGCAATCGAGTCGAGCATGCCATTGATGTAGCCTCCGCTCTTGGGGGTGCTGTAGGTCTTGGCCAGCTCCACATACTCGTTGATGGTGACGCTGATGGGGATATTGGGGAAGGTGAGCATTTCGGCGAGGGCAATCTGCATGATGACCACGTCCATGTAAGCCAGGCGCGAGAAGTCCCAGTTGCGGCTGGCATCGCTCATGTAGCGTTGGTACTGGTCGGCATTGAGGATGGTCGAGCGGAACAACTTGCGGGCAAAGTCCTTGTCCTCGATATCCTTATACTCCGGAAGCAACTCCTGGTGCTTGCCGTTTTTGGGGTCGAAGCGCTTGATGGTCTTAATGACGAATGTGTCGACAATCTCCTTGTCGTCGTTCCAGTAGAGGCTTTTCTCCTCGAGCAGACTATCCATCTCCTCGTTATCCTGAATAAGGGCCTTGTAGAGTTTGCGCCATAGCTCGCGGTCGGCCTCGTAGCTGTCGTCGTCGGTCTCCATGTATTCCTGGTAAATCTGGCTCTGCTCAATCTGTCCGTAGAGCTTTCTCACGAACTCGACGTCGTTTTCCCAGACTTGCTTCTGGTTACCGATGAAATCGTTCAGCTGCTTGTTCTCTTCCAGCTGAATGGCGAACTTGTTGTAGGCAAATTTCTGCGAAGGCATGGCCGTGCCTTCACGCTTGGCTCTTTGCTCGGCAATCTCAACGTGGCGCCGGGCCTCCTTGGTGACCGCAACGATAAGGGCCAGCAGCATGTTATACAAATCGTATGCTTTTGAGAGGCTGAATATCAGCTCCTTCTCAGCATTGTCCATGTTCTTGTTCCCGTTTTGATAGTATGCGTAGGTTAACTGAACTACCTTAATACGAATTAATTCCCTGTTGATCATTTCTCTAAATGTATACTATTCGTTGCCAATTCTTATTAATTATGGATGCAAAGATACTCTAAATTCGGTTCATTTGCAAGAAACTACATGTTTTTTTACTATTTTTTTTTGCAAACCTTGTGAGTTTCGAGAAAAAGAAGTACCTTTGCACCGCTTTTTTGAGCACATCGAAGAATATATGTTCTCGTGTGATGGCGAATTAAGCGCATTTTTAGTTATTAAAAAACTTAATTTAGAGTAACACATTATGAAAGAGATTAATGTAACAGGTCAGAAGAGAAGCGACCTTGGCAAGAAAGCTTCCAAAATTGCAAGAAAAGAAGGACTCATTCCCTGCAACCTTTATGGTGAGGCAAAAGATGAGAACGGTCTGCCTAAGGCACTGTCGTTTGTTGTTCCTATGACAGAGCTCCGCAAGGCTGTTTACACTCCCCATGTTTATGTTGTCAACCTCAATATCGACGGCGAGGAGCACAAGGCTATCATGAAAGAGCTGCAGTTCCACCCCACAACCGATGCTGTGCTGCATGTTGATTTCTACGAGGTGAACGAGGAGAAGCCCATCGTGATTGGTATTCCCGTGAAGCTCAACGGTCTGGCACAGGGTGTGCGCGACGGTGGCCGTATGAACCTCTCTGTTCGCAAGGTCAACGTGAAGGCTCCTTACAAGAACATTCCTGAGGTGCTTGATATCGATGTCACCAATCTGACCATCGGTAAGAGCATCAAGGTGGGCCAGCTCAACTTCGAGGGTCTGGAGATGGCTACCAGCAAGGAGGTTGTTGTTTGCTCTATCAAGGCTACACGTAAGTCTAACGCTGCTGCTCAGGCTGCTGAGGAGGCATAACCACCGGATGGACAAATACTTGATTGTTGGCTTGGGGAATCCCGGTAGTGAATACGAGCTGACCCGCCACAACACAGGATTCATGGTATTGGACGCCTTCGCCAAGGCGTCCAATATTGTTTTTGAGGACCGTCGCTATGGCTTTGTGGCCGAGACGTCCTTGAAAGGGAGGAAAGTGTTCCTGCTGAAGCCCACCACCTTTATGAATCTCAGCGGCAATGCCGTGCGCTACTGGCTCAACAAAGAGAATATCGACCAGACCCGCCTGCTCGTCATCTCCGACGATGTGGCCCTGCCGCTGGGCCAGTTCCGGCTGAAAGGCGCCGGCAGCAATGGCGGTCATAACGGACTGGGACATATCCAGCAGCTCATCGGTCAGAACTATGCCCGTCTGCGCATGGGCATCGGCAGCGACTTCCCCCGTGGCATGCAGGTCGACTGGGTGCTGGGCCGCTATAGCGATGAGGAACTGAAAACGCTGCAACCCAGCATCGATCTTTGTGTAAATATCATTAAAAGCTTTGTCCTGGCAGGCATCGACATCACCATGAACCAGTATAACAAACTGGGGAAAGGCACTAAGACGCTCAACCTGAAACCTGAGGGACAAACCCCTGAAACACAGAAATAATGGCAGATACCGCACGCATAGACAAATGGCTGTGGGCCTCGCGCATCTTCAAGACCCGCTCCATTGCCGCCGACGCCTGTAAGAACGGGCGCGTCTCTATTAGTGGCATGAATGTCAAGCCCAGCCGCCCGCTGAAGGTCGGCGAGGTGGTCGATGTGAAGAAACCGCCCATCACCTATTCCTTTCGTGTGCTGAAGTGCATCGAGATGCGCGTGGGAGCCAAGCTCGTGCCCGAGATCTACGAGAATGTCACCGACCCCAAGCAATACGAGTTGCTGGAGATGAGCCGCATCAGCGGATTCATCGACCGCGCCCGCGGCACTGGCCGTCCCACGAAGAAAGAGCGGCGTGCCCTCGACTCGTTTGCCGAACCCGCCCTCTTTGGCTTCGACGACGACGATATGTTCGACGACGACGATGACCTGTAACGATAAACTAATAAATCCTAACCATAACACTCACATGAATATAGCTATTTTCGTATCAGGCAGCGGAACCAACTGCGAGAATATCATCCGCCATTTTGCCGACCATTCTGATGTCAACATCGCGCTCGTACTGAGCAACCGTGCTGACGCTTACGCCTTGGTGCGCGCCAAGAAATATAATGTGCCCACCGTCGTGATGCCCAAGGCTGAGTTCAATCAGGAAGATAAGCTCATGCCACTCATGCAGCAGTACCGTATCGACTTCATTGTGCTGGCAGGCTTCCTGCTCATGGTTCCTGGCTTCCTTATCGATGCCTACGACCACCGTATGCTGAACATCCATCCCGCCTTGCTGCCCAAATATGGTGGAAAGGGCATGTATGGCATGCATGTTCACGAGGCAGTGAAGGCTGCCGGGGAGAAAGAGACCGGCATGACCGTCCATTGGGTGAGCCGTGTGTGCGACGGTGGAGAGATTATCGCGCAGTTCAGCACGCCTCTTTCGCCCGACGATACGCCCGACGACATTGCCGCCAAGGAGCATATCCTCGAGCAGCAGCACTTCCCCAAGGTGATTGAAGAAGTGATTAGCAACTTGTAATTGAGATGCTCATTCACATGATGTAGGCATTTGTCCACTATAAGTCCGGGACGAATGCCTACATCTTTATTTGTCAATGATTTTGTTTTGATGACCGCGACACTCCGTTTTTGTGCCTGAAACCAGTTTCACTTGCCAACTAGTTAAAGCATCTTACGGTGTGACAACAGCACAGAGCCATAGAGCAACTCCAGCAAGCTATAGGGCAACTCCAGTGAGCTAAAGAGCAACTCCAGTGAGCTGAAGAGCAACTCCATGTGGTTGTTCGTCTTAGTTTTTAGTCGTATGAGGTACCCGACGGATGCTTGGTGTCGCGCACACAGACTTCCCACACCTTACAGCAGCGGGCTGTGCCCTTCGGACCTGTCACGGTGAGGGTGACCACATAATGCGCAAAGTCGCGGGCGTAGGTATGTACCGGATTCTGCTCGTTGGAGGTGGTGCCGTCGCCGAAGTCCCAATGCCATGAGTCCACGGGGCCGTAGCTCTGGTCTCGGAAGCAGACGGTGCGCGTGTTGGGCACCACCGTGTAGGTCCATTCGCACTCTACGGGTTTGCGGAACTGTGGTTCCAGGGGCATGAGCGTAAACAGCCGTTGCATGTGGGCGTTGCCGTACATCTGGTGATGCTTTGAGAGATTCCAAAAACCATTGTTCTCCCGCTCTCCGTCGTAGTCGATGACTGCCCACGAGAGACCTATCTTCTTGTTCTCGCGCAGACGGCTCTCTGTCGACTTCTCAGGGCCTTCCGGACTGGCATAGTCGAAGGGTGTGATGTAGAACTCCATGCGCAGACGGCCGCTCTGTCCGTGGCTGAAGTGATAGTCGTAGGCATAGTTGGCGTAGGGCAGGTACTTCAACCACTGCTGCGGTCCCCACACCATGGTCCACGACTTGCCTTCGGTGGGCGGGGTCATGATGTGATAGTTTTGGGCATGCTGGTTCTGGAACTCAAAGAAGCCGTCTATGCGGCTCATCACCTCGGAGTTGATTCTGAACTCGTCGGTGTGCGGACCGCCAGAGAGGTCGGCATCGACCACTACTTCATAGGTGTCGTTGTGCAGGCTCAGCTGATTGAAATCCCAATAGTCGTCGTAAGCCTCATAGAGGAAGTAGAGGCGGTTCAATCCGTTGACCCAGCCCACTTTCACCTTGACGTCGAGCGTCTTGCGGTCGGTGGTGGGATGCTTGCCCGTGTCGTCCCACATGTCGTCGATGGTGACGGCATAGCTGTCGGGCACCATGTCCCAATCCGTGAAGTCGCCATCGATGCGGGGAATCTGCGTACGCGGAAACTGAAACACTTTGAATCCAGGTTCAGTCACCTGTATGTGGGCGTTTTGCGCTTGGATGACCGATGCCGGGAGCATAGCCAACCAGAGAAGTATCAGCGTTTTTTTCATACGATTAATAGTTGAAGAGTTCCACTTTCTGGAATGCCGGTTCTGGTTTCCCGAAGTTCAGGCCTTGTCCGGAGAATCCTTCGTCAACGGCATAGAGCAGGTCGTAGCGCAGCTGTATCTCATCGCCGTTCAGCCAGCGGCCTTCCACCCAGTTGCCCTGTTGGTCGAAGTCGCCCTCTGTCACCTTGGCCAGTCCGACGATGCCCTTGCCGTCGGCAGGCAGGAAGGTGACGCGCACGTTAGAGCCCAGGAACAACAGGCTGCCGTCCTCCTGTTGGATGACGATGACATAGCCGATGGCCTCGGGGTCGTAGGTGCCGCCGGTCAGTTGCGGGGCACCGCCATTGCGCATGCCGCTCGACACCAGTTCGCACATGATGCGGACGTTGCCCAGCCGAATCTCGTCCTTCACCCGCATGGGGTTGTCGCCCTTCAGCCATGCGCCGCCGATGCGCCCTTCGGCCTGGGCTGAGAGTATCAGCGGTGCTATGTTGCCGGCTTTGTTGTAGAAATCTCGGAACGTGGCATTCACCTCATCGCTGCAGTTGCGCTCGAAACCGAATGGCGAGTAGCCGATGGCTCCCATGGCGCCGATGGCATAGGCGGCATTGGCAGCACCGTTTTGACCTGATCGCGACTCAGGAATGAACACGGGGTTGGCAGCCCGTGCATAGAGTGCCAGCTGCTGGGGGAAGTCGTCGAGGTATATGTCGGGCGAGAGGATGTCGATATGGGGTGCTGCCGCACGCCAGATGTCATGGTTCTGTGCCTGCGGTCCTCCCGACGGATAGTTGCCGGGGCGTCGGTCTTCGGGCTGCACAATCCAGGCATTCACAAAGGTGGGCAGGTTGTACTCGGCCTTGCCGGCAGCCGTGATACGGTCCATGTAGGCGGCATAATGCCAAGCCATGAATATCTCTGCGGCGCGGTCGTCGGGTCCGAACACCTCGCCCCAAGTGCCCTCGGTCTTGCAACCTTTGGCTTGCCATGCGCTCATGGTCTCGGGCTGCAGACTGTCGCGATGCTCGGTGAGCCACTTGGTGAGTGCAGGAGGCACAGGCTCGTGGAAGGCCTTTTCGGCCATCGGACAGTAGTCGCGTGGATGTCCGTGCAGGCCTACCTCGTTCTCCATCTGAATCATGACGACGGTCTGCTGCTGGGCATCCACCTCTTTCAAGTGTTTCATCATGGCGGCGAAAGCCTTGGCGTCAGCCTGACAGGTTTCGTTGCCCAGGGTGGTCAGGATAGGCAGCGGCTTCCCGTCGGGTGTTTGTGCCAAGGGGAACCGCTTGGTGTCGCGTTTCACCCATGTCGGAGTGTAGCTTGTGATGCCGTTTTTCCATGAGCCAAACCACAGCAGCGCCAGTTTCATGTCGTTGGCCCGGGCGTCGGCCAGCAGGTTGTCGACCACAGTGAAGTCGAACTGTCCCTCCTGAGGTTCAGTCTGCTCCCACGACACCACTGCCAGCACGGTGTTTACACCACTTTCCTTCAGTTTCTGCCAATAGGGTGCCAGATACTCGCGGCTCGATGAGGTAGAGTTGCCCAGTTCGCAACCCAGTATGAGCCACGGCTTCCCCTCAACGATGAGTTGTGTGACTGAGCCCCGCTTCTCCAGGTGGGGCGCCTCTGCTGCTGTGTTCTTACTTGTCTCCTGCTTGCAGCTGCTCACCATCAGCATCATGGCCAGCAGAAAGAATAACATCGGTTTTTTCATAGGTCTTATTCCTTTTATAATTTCATCTACATGTGATTCTCTTTCTCTTTCCTTTCTTTCATTCTCTTCCATTCATTATTTCTTCTGATACCTGTCGATGAGCTCCTGGGGCAGACGTACGATGCAGATGTTCATCGAGCGTCCGTCGTCAGAGAGCATGGCCGACTGTATTTCGATTTCTGTTCCGTCGGGTTTGAAGGTGGGGTGCACATGGTCGCGGGCTGTTGTCTTATGTCCGGCCGTAAGTAGAATGCGCTCTTTGGTATGGCGGTCGATGAGCCACAGTTCACGTGCGAAGTCATCGCCAGCCACCCAGTGTCCGTCCTGCGATCCAGCCACATGCCAGAAATTGTCGCCGTCCACCTGTCCCTCCATGGTCAGTTCCCGGGTGCGCATGTTCACTACGGCGATGCCCGTGGGATATTCTTTCGTGCCCGATGGTCCCCAGTCGTCAGAGAAAGCAAACGACTCCAGTCCCTCGGCTGCACCACCCTTGAGGTTGATGGGGCGGTGGCCCAGCAGCGCAATCACCAGTTCGTCGGCACTGATGACGGCCTCGTGGGTCACCCAGTCGTGCTCTGTTTCGCGGTAGATGGGGCGCAGGTTGGTGCCGTCAGCATTCACCATCCATGTGCGCTGAGGTGCCTTACCTCCAGTCTCCCAGCAGAAGATGACCTCGCCCGGATGCCACGGGTTGCCCTGTATGTGGCCCACCTTGAAATGCACGGCGACCACCGGCTCAGCCTTGCCTGTAGTGAGGTCCATCTTACCGATGCCGCCCGGACCGGCTCCCATGTTGCGCGGCCCGAAGTTGGGGGCTATCTGTTCGGCAATGGGGTATTTGCGGGCAAACTCCTTGTCGAGTCTGAAATACACAAATGTCTCGCTGCCGTCGAGAGCCATGTCGCCTTCGCTGCACATCTCGGTGGGAATCACACCGCAGATGCGCTCATAAGCCGTCTTTTTCTTCAGTTTGCCTGCCTCCGAGTCGGCGAAAAGCCGCTCCAGGTTCACCTCGACCACCTCCATGCCGGTGCGCCGTCCGGCCTTGTCGGTCTGAATGCGCATGTGATAGAGGTTCATCGACTTGCGGGCCACGCAGAGCATGCCCGTATATCCGCCCTCGGTCACCTGCACGATGTCGCCCGTCTCTTCATTGACGGCCATGGCTTCGCCTTTCACTCGGTCGCTGCGGAAGACCACCCACCGTCCGTCGGCAGACCACTGGTTGTGTGTCAGATAGATTTTCGAGTCGCCCATGCCGCTTTTGCTGGTGAGGAACACCAGTTCGACGCCCGTCTTCGGGTCGTTGATGACCTTACGCTCCGAAGGAAAGCGGCACCCCATCTGGGCCCAAGTCGGTGCAGTACACAGTACTACCAGGGAAATAATAATAAGTTTTTTCATGTCTGTGTCGGTTCTCATTTTGTTTTAGTATGGGGCAAAGATACAAAATTTTTGATAACATGCAAGACGCAGACATGTTTTTTTTGTTTGGGCTATGAACCTGAAACTCATTTTAAGGAGTTTAGGAGTTTGGACTGTAGCTTTACCTCTTGAGAAGTCAAGCCAGCAGGTAATTATCCATTATCAATTGTCCATTATTATGAAACCCTCTCCGGGTCCCCCAATGGGGAAAGGTCTGCCGGATGGTTGCTCAAACTTTGCTCAATAGCAAGGGTAATCATACCTCTCAGTTCACCGTTCTCCGTTCTCAACTCTTAAGGTAATCATACCTCTCAGTTCTTAGTCTTCAGCTTAATTACATCAGCAGGCGCTTCCTTCTCCATCGAAGAAAGCGCCTGCCAATGCTTGATATAAAAATACTCTTGCTATTTGTCGTTAACTACTATAAGCTCAGAACCGGCGTCCGCCGCCGAATCCACCGCCTGGTCGGCCACCGCCCCAACCACCAGGACGGCCTCCGCCCCAGCCGCCACGGCCACCGCGGCCAAACTGACCGGGACCGCCCTCGCCCTGCTTGTGGCGGCCTCCGAAGGCATTGAAGCGGTAGATGACGTGCAGCATGGCATACGAGTTGATGTTGTTATACTGCGTGTCGCTACGCATGTCGGCAGTCACCGAGCGGCTGAAGTTGCTGCGGTTTTGCAGGATGTCGTAGAACTGAAGGCTCAGCGTGAGAGCATTGCCCTTGAGGAACGACTGGCTTACCTGTGCGTTCCACACCAGCTCGTTGGTGTTCATGCTGCTGTCGTTGTATCCGCGCCGGCTCATGTTGTGCATGTCGGTTGAGAGGGTAGTGCCCCAGGGTGCATAGATATTGATGCTTCCACCATAGGAGAACGACCAAGTGTCGAGGTTGCTGACCGACTGAAGCAGGTTTTTCGAATGGCTGTAGTTGAACATACCGTCGAGGGCCACTTCCAGCCAGTCTTTGCGGTAGCTGGCCTGCAGGCGATCCATGATCATGTCAGAGCGGGTGGTGTTTTTCACCGACTCCATGTTTTGGGCCAGGTAGTTCACGTTGTTGGCGTGGTTCATCATGGCGAAGTTGTTGACGTTCCACACACCGGCCGAGTCGATAGAGAAGTTGTACATCACTCCGATGTTGGCATTCCAGTTGCCGTTGATGTTCTCTGGCTGAGTGGTGCGCACACCGGTCTCCTTATTATAATATGTTTTGTTGCTGATGCTGTTGCGTGTGTTGCTGTAGTTGATAAATGTCATGATGCCCTGCTGGTGGCTCTGAATGTAGTTGTTGTAGCGCAGTTCGAAGCGATTGTTAAACGACGGTTTCAGTCCCGGGTTACCCTTGCGGATGTTCATGGGGTTGCTGTCGTCGGTGATGTCGAGCAGGTCGCTCATCGAGGGCTGCGAGGTGGACCCTCTGTATTCGGCGCGCAGTTCGCTCACGGGCGAGAACTTATAGCGGAAGTCGAGGGTAGGGGTGAGGTTCACCACGTTGCGCGTGGTGTCGGTGTGTAGCCCCTGGTAGTCTTGCACGAAGTTGGTCTTTTGTGGCTGGATCATGGCGCCCACGTTCAGGTTGTAGGCTTTGTTGATGAGGCGGAAAGTGATGTTGGCCTCATGAATGTAGTTCCTGTACTCCGAGAAGCGGCTCAGGTCGTCGTCCAGATAGTAGTCCAACGGGTTGGTCAGCAGTCTCAGGTAGTCGTCCCATCCGCGGTAGTGGTAGCCCAGTTCGCTGAAAGTACCCACATTGCCGAAGTCGTAAGTTGAGCGGTCGCTCTTGCTGTAGCTGTATTGGAAGCGGTATCGGAACTGCAGGAATCCACCCCTGAAGATAGGCTCGCTGTAGGTAGCCTGCAACGAGTAGCTCCAGCTCTTGCTGGGCGTTAGGTTGTAGCGGTTGGTGTAGAACGTCGAGTCGTTACCGTAGAGGTCCTGCAGCTGGTAGAGCGAGGTGCGCGATGTCGAGATACTCTTGTTGTCGTTGTCGCTGTAGTTGATGTTTCCCCTCAGCGTGATGTTACGTCCCGGCTTGGCCAGTTTGCGGTTATACTGCAGCATGGCGCTGGTTGACAGTCCGTCGCCATAGGTGATGGAGCCGTTGTTCGATCCGTTCACCAGCACGTTGTTGCCTTTCAGGATGTCCAGCTGGTTCAGCGGGTCGGTCACATATTTGTAGGGGTCGTCGTTGAAGGTGGCCGAGTTCGAGTAGCTGATGCCGTCGCTGTTGTTCCAACGGAAGTTGGGTCGGAACATGATGTTGGTCATCGTATCGGGTTTCCATTCCAGGCGGATGCGTGCGTCCACATTGTTGTTGCGGCTGTAGCTCTGGTTGATGCTGTTCTCATACGACTGGTTGTCCAGGTTGAAGCGTCCCACCGACGAGATGCTCCTCTGGTCACCGTCACGATGGTTCCAACGCACGCTACCGTCCACCTCCAGCTTGTCGCTTTTGAAGTTGTAGTTCGTGGCAGCCATCTTACTGGCGTTCAATCCTCTCGGACCGCCCCAGCGTCCGCCGCCACCGCCGCCGGGGAATCCCTGATCGCCCGTGTTGTTGGCATTAAGGAATCCCATCAGCCGCGTCTTGTCGGTGAAGTGTGCCCCCATCAGTCGGGCTGAGTAGCGGTCTTTGGTGCCGATGCCCAGGTCGTCGTTGGTGAAGTAGCCCTTGTTCATGCCCGGCTTGATGCCGAAGTCGAGCACCGTCTCCTCCTCGCCGTCGTCGATGCCCGTCACGCGGGCCAGGTCGCTCTTCTCCTGATAGGCCTTGATGTTGTTCACGATGTCCACTGGCAGGTTCTTCAGCGCCGTCTCGGTGTCGCCCGTCATGAACTCACGTCCGTCCACCTTGATTTTCTTCACCTCGCGACCGTTGATGGTGATCTTACCGTCGTCGTCAATCTGGGCGCCGGGCAGTTTCTTCACCAGTTCCTCAATCACAGAGCCTTCTGGCGTGCGGTAGGCTGCCGCGTTATACACAAAGGTGTCTTCCTTCACCGTCACCTTCGAGGCCTGGCCGGTGGCCGTCACGCCCTTCAGCATGATGGCGTCGGGACTCATCGACATCTTGCCCAGCAGCACGTCCTTGCCGCCTGAGATGGTGATGTTCTTGACAATATGCTTATAACCTATGCTGTTGATTCTCAGAATATATTTGCCGTTCGACGGAGCCGTCAGCTCAAACGCGCCTCCCATGTTCGAGAGCGTTCCCTTTACAAACGAACTGTCGGTCTTCAGCAGCTGGACCGTGGCCTGTATCACCGCCTCGCCGGTCTCCTTATCAAACAGCTGGCCGGAAATCATCCGGCTCTGTGCGAATGTCAGTGCCGAGGCAAACGTGGCCATCAGCACCAGCAGAATCAGTTTCTTCATTTACTCTTCAGTTGTGATTGATTGATGTGTTTTAGACGCTTCTGGGCACCGAACGTTTAAAGCAGAAAACCAAAAAATGTGTTAAACTTACACTTTCCTTTCCTCTTTTCCCCGCTAATCCGTATCTTTGCAACCGAGATAACGTTTTTTATACAACCCTGTGGAGCGACGGCCGCAAGGCAGTTTTTCCACATTCCCGTTGATAACAACCCTTAGCAAAAAAGTATGATGATGAAAGAGCAGAGAATTATTTTTTCAGGAAACCTTCAGCAAGAACTGGCCATTGCCATTTCAGAGTGCGAGCACGACCGCTTGTTCGTCCTCGTCGACGACACCACCCGTCAGACATGCTGGCCCCTCGTGGCCTCCTATCCCTGTCTGCGTGGCGCCAGCCTTGTCTGCATCCCCGCCAACGACACCCATAAGACGCTCAAGTCGCTCACCCATGTGTGGCAGTCGCTACAGTCAGGCGGTGCCACCCGCCATTCGTGCCTCGTCAACCTAGGCGGCGGCATGGTTACCGACCTAGGCGGCTTTGCCGCCAGCACCTTCAAGCGGGGCATTAACTTCATCAATATCCCCACCACGCTGCTCGCCATGGTCGATGCCAGCGTCGGCGGCAAGACCGGCATCAATTTCGGCGGACTGAAAAACGAGATCGGTGTGTTCAGCCAGGCCGAGGCCGTCATCCTCGACACCCGTTTCCTGCAGACCCTCGATGCTGGCAACATACGCTCCGGCTATGCCGAGATGCTCAAGCACGCCCTCATTGCCGATGAGCCCATGTGGGCCGACATTCTCCGTTTCCCGCTAGCATCCCTGCCCGACGCAACCCTCCTGCCGCACCTTCAGCAGATGCTGCAGGCCAGCGTGGCCGTCAAGCAGCGCATCGTCGACCTAGACCCCCGCGAGCAGGGGCTCCGAAAGGCTCTGAACCTCGGCCATACCTTCGGCCACGCCTTCGAGAGCTGGAGCCTCCGACAGACTGCCGCTGACGGACAGCAGACCCTGCTGCATGGTTATGCTGTGGCCTACGGACTCATCTGCGAGCTCTATCTGAGTGCTGTCAAGACAGGATTCCCCGTCGATAAGATGCGCCAGACCGTGCGTTTCATCCGCGAGCACTACGGGCTGATGGCTATTACCTGCGACGACTATCCCGCCCTCATCGAACTCATGACCCACGACAAGAAAAACACCTCTGCCGCTATCAATTTCACCCTCCTGGGCGGCATTGGCGACATCCGCATCAACCAAACCGCCAGCGAGGAGGAAATCAAAGAGGCGCTCGACTTCTATCGCGAGGGGTAGACAGCCCCGCTAGCGTCGGAAAGACTTGTCTCTGGATTTTTATGTTTTAAAAAACGCCCATACGGGCGGCTGCCTTGTGCTGGCTGCTGTAGCATTACCCAAAATATCATAAAACAATGTAAGATTTTTTTCTTGTTATTCATTTTTTTTGTATCTTCGCAGCATGTATGGCAATCTAATGAGTGCCAATGAACTGTCATGAGCATGGAGAGTGCAGATATAAAGACTTTCGAGCGGTTCTTCAAGGAGAACTATTCGTTGTACTATTTCACGGCCTATCATCTTCTCGGCGACGAGGAGCTGAGTCGCGACATGGTGGGCGAGAGCGTGGAGCTGCTCTGGAGAAACTGCCGGGACGGCAGTGTGGCGGAGTGGCGGTCGTTTTTGTACACGACGCTCCGCAACAAATGCATCGATTATCTGCGCCATCAGGAGGTGAGGAAGAAGTATGTGGCTTTCTACCTGGCCATGACGCCCGAGGAGGTGGAGGAGAATGACGAGGAGGAAGAGCGGATGGAAATGCTCATACACCGTCTCGATGCCTTGCCGCCGCTGCCTCGCAGGGTGCTCGACATGTGTTACTTCGAGCGGAAACGCTATCAGGAGGTGGCTGTGGAACTGGGCATCAGCAGCAGTTATGTGAAGAAACTGATGATGAAAGCGCTGAAATTGTTGAGGGAAGGATGATTTTTTCTTCTGGAGCAGTGCCCTTTTCGGCATCGATTTCGTACTATTAGAGTAAGTAAACACAATGAATCAGAACGACGAACTCACCAACAAGACATTCGACCAGGCTTTGACGCTGCTGGAGCAATCGGATGAGTTGACCGAGCAGGATGTTACCCGGTTGACGGCCGATGGTGCCGTAATGGGCGCCGCCCGCGAGTTGTGGGCGGTGAAGAAAGGTGTTGAGCGCAGCCGTGTGGCCGTGCCCGATGCTGACGGCGAGTGGCAGCGGGTAAGTGAGCGTCTCGACGGCATAAAGGGTGGTTCGCATGTGGTGGGTCGTAACCGATGGATGGGTCGGCACAAGAAGCTTTGTGCCTCGCTGCTGGCTGCCGCCGCCGTGTTGCTGTTGATAGCCATGGTGTGGAGAGGCCGCACCGCTGAAAAGATGGATGCTGGCGAGCTGGTCTACGAGGCTACCGATGCTCCTCGCGAGATTGTCATCTCGACCGGGAAGGGCCGTGAGGTGGTGCTGGGACGGCAGACGGTGAGTGGCGTCGAGGTGGATGGAGAAAGCTCCGACAAACTGGTGGTGGCCTATCAGCAACCGATGACGAGCCATATCGTAGAGTCGCATGCGGTAACCATCCCCCAGGGGAAGATGCTCAAGGTGGTACTCAGCGACGGTTCCGAGGTATGGGTCAATGCGGGCAGCCGCTTGGTCTATCCCACCTGCTTCGTGGGAAGCCAGCGTTGTGTGGATCTGGAGGGTGAGGCCTACTTCAAGGTGGCGCCTGACGCGGCGCATCCGTTTGTGGTGAAGACGCCAGGTAGCCAGACGTGCGTGCTGGGCACCGAGTTCAATATAAAGAGTTATCGTAACCAGACAGAGCAAATTACATTGGTGAGGGGCAGCGTAGAGGTGACTGTGGGCAAGCATGGCGAGAGCAGCTATGAGGGCGCTCACCAGTCGATGGTGCTCAAGCCCGGCCAGCAACTTTCGGTGCACAACCGTCAGCTGTCGGTGCAGGAGGTAGACACGGATATCTATACCTACTGGAAAGACGGCTTTTTCTTTTATGATGACGAGCGGTTGGACGAGATTATGCGGCAGATAGGCAGCTGGTATAATGTGAGTGTGGTGTTCCGCAACCCGCGGCCACGCAGCTATAAGATACACTTTTTCTGCGACCGCAGCAGTACGGTGGAGCAGGTGGTGGAGCAATTGAACATGCTGCACAAAGGCTACCTGAAACTGACTGAGGGTGTGATTTACGTAGACTAACAACAAGAGAAAGCAGCAAGCTGTTGGTTAAAGGTTCAAAGACCCTACCTAGCCTCCCCAAACGAGTTGAGAACTGAGAGTTGAGAACGGAAAGGTATGATTACCTTTGTCATTGTCCAAACTTTTAAACTCTCAAACTCTCCAAAACAATTGTCAGCACTCCCACACTCCAAAAAGACTTCTCAATCTTCAATCTTCTATCCTCAACCCTCCATTTCCTCCTTTTTTCTTATTTTTTATGGTTTTTTAGTGCCCGATTGTAAGGTCTTCTCGTCAAATAAGTGAGAGAAGAATTATTCACATTATATTATTAACAACACAAACATGCAAAAAACCGGAAAAAAACACAGGCTTCTGCAAGTACTTATTCTACTGTTATGTCTCATAGCGGGACAGGAAGCCAATGCGCAAGGAAAGGCCATAGTGGTTGACGTGAAGAACGAGCCACTGCCGAAGGTGCTGCGCATGATCGAGAAGAGTTCCGACTACAAGTTCATGTTCTCGAACGACGACTTGAACCAGTATCGGGTGACGAAACGTATCCAGTCGGCTGACATCAACGTGGTGATGAAAGACTTATTGAACGGATTGCCGCTGAGCTACTCTGTGAAGGAGAAATTCGTTTACATTGTCAACAGCGGGACGATGCCGGCCGCCCGCGTGTCGGCAGGGGCGCAGACGGGCAGTCGCATGATACGCGGTCGCGTGACCGACAGTAACGGTGAGCCGCTGCCGGGTGTGACCATTAAAACCGACGACCCTACGGTGCTGGGTGTGACCGACGAGAATGGTAGTTACACTATCTTGATTCCCGGCAACAAACAGGTGAAGCGCGTCACTTATTCAATGCTGGGTATGGCCGAGCAGACACTGCCCTTCAACGGCAAGACGATGGACGTGACGATGCACGACAATGCCGAGCAGCTGGGCGAGGTGGTGGTCACGGGTCTGTTCAACTATCGTTCGGCCAGTTTTACGGGTTCGGCCCAGACTTACTCGAACGAGGAACTGAAATCGGTGGGCAACGCAAACCTGCTGAAAAGCCTGGCCACGCTAGACCCCGCCTTCGTTATTGCCGATAATACCCTGAACGGTAGCAACCCCAATGCCTTCAACGAGATTACCATCCATGGTAACTCTAGCTTTGCTGGCCTGCAGGGAGAATATACAGGCAACCCCAATGAGCCGCTGTTCATCATCGACGGTTTCGAGTCGTCGCGCCAGCAGGTGTTCGACTTGGATATGAACCGCGTTAAGTCGGTGACCATCCTGAAGGATGCCGCCGCAAAGGCTATCTACGGTTCGAAAGCTGCCAACGGCGTTGTCGTCGTGGAGACCATTGAACCGGAGAGCGGCCGACTGAGAGTGACCTATACCGGTGACCTGAACCTTGAGACCCCCGACTTGACCACTTACGACCTCTGTAACGCTGAGGAGAAACTGGCCGTGGAGCTGGCCTCCGGACGTTACAACGGCACTTCGCCCTACTATCAGCAGATGCTGCGCGAGCAGTATAACGAGGTACAGAAAGAGATTGCACGAGGCGTCGACACCTACTGGCTGGCCAAGCCGCTGCGTACGGGAGTGGGACAGAAGCACACTCTCTATTTCGAAGGAGGTGACGACCGCATGCGCTACTCGGCCACTGCTGCCTACAACGGCATCGCCGGTGTCATGAAGGGCAGTGACCGCCGCACCTTCTCAGGCAACGTAAAACTGCAGTACCGCTACAAGAACCTGCTGTTCCGCAACTCGCTGTCTATCACCTCGAACAAAGCCGATGACTCACCTTACGGATCGTTCTCTAGCTATGCATCGGCCAACCCCTATTTCTCGCCGACCGACGAGAACGGCAACATGCGCAAGATACTGGGTTCATACACGGCTGCCGGCTATGGAGCCACACCACTGGTCTACTACAACCCGCTCTACAATGCGGAGATAGGCACCAAGAATTTCTCAAAGTATACCGAGTATACCGAGAACTTCTATATCGAGTGGCGTCCGCTGGACTATTTGCGTTTCACGGGACGTTTGGGATATACTTATCAAACCAACAAGCGCGAGGACTTCTATCCTGGTGACCACTCGCGCTTCTCCGACTGGACGGGCGACAACTTCTTCAAGCGCGGAGAGTACTCTATCACCGATGGTGAGTCGAGCACTATCTCTACCGACCTGACCGCCAACTTCTCGAAGCAGTGGGACAAGCATATGTTGCTGGCCAACGCCGCATGGAGCTTGAACTCGACTAACAGCGACACCCACGGAATGACGGCCTGGGGATTCACCAACAGCCATGTTGACCACATCGCATTTGCCAAGCAGTATGCCGACAACGGACGTCCGTCGGGCAGTGAGGCTAAGACTCGTTCGCTGGGTATTACGGGAGCACTGAACTACTCATACGACGACCGCTACCTTGCCGACTTCTCTTTGCGCTACAACGGCTCGTCAGTGTTCGGTTCGAACAACCGCTGGGGAACCTTCTGGTCGGCCGGACTGGGATGGAACGTCCACAACGAGGCTTTCATGAAGAATCAAAAAGTGATCACCCTGCTGAAAATCCGCGGAAGCTACGGACTGACGGGTAGCCAGAACTTCAGCCCGTATCAGGCACTGGCTACTTATAAATACTACGACGACATTGTGTATGATAATATCACGGGCGCCTATCTCATGGCCCTGGCCAATCCCGACCTGAAATGGCAACAGACCGCCGACCTGAACTACGGTTTCGACCTGCAGATGTTCCGCCGTCTGAACGTGCGTCTGGATGTCTACAATAGCATCACGAAGAATGCGCTTCTTGCCATGACCGTTCCCACGTCGACTGGATTCTCGTCGTATCAGGAGAACCTGGGTGAGGTGCAGAACCGCGGTTTCGACCTGAGCCTTAACTACCGTATATGGCAGAAGAAAGACAATTTCTTCTCGGTGTTTGCCAGCGTGAGCCACAACAAGAATAAGGTGCGCAAGATCAACGACGCGCTGAAGGCCTTCAACGACACCCAGGACGCCGAGGCATCGACACTGCCTATCATCCGCTACGAGGAAGGACAGTCGATGACCGCCATCTGGGCAGTACAGTCGCTGGGCATCGACCCCGCAACAGGTACAGAGCTGTTCCTGAAGAAAGACGGTGTGACCAAGACTTATAACTACACCACCGACGACTATATCATCGCTGGCGACAGTAACCCCAAATATCGCGGCAACTTCGGTTTTAACGGGGAGTATAGGGGCTTCGGACTGAGCTGCACATTCACCTACCGCACGGGTGCTGACTACTACAACCAAACACTGGTGAACCGTGTGGAGAACGTGAACATCGCCCACAACGTAGACCGCCGTGTGTTCAGTGAGACATGGCAGCAGGTGGGTGATGTGGCCAAGTATAAGCACATCAGCAGCTATCCATCGACGACCTATGCCACCACCCGTTTCGTGGAGCGTGAGCATGTGCTCGACTTCGCCTCGCTGTCGGCCTACTATGACTTTAAGCATTGCCACTGGCTCAGAAAGCTCAAGATGGAGCGTCTGCGCCTGCAGTTCCACATGAATTCTTCACCGATTAAATTAGGTCAAAACAAACCGAAACAAACCTTAAATCAAATCGTGTAAAACACTGTCTTACAATTAACTCCACTTAACTAACCTTATTCTTCGCCTATTGCGCGTTTGCCCCGATTAGAGTAATTTTGTACCGCCATTGTACCTCGGGTGGATGAGCAGAGGGTTCGTAGGGTGTTCCCTTAAATCACCTTATTTCCCCTTAAATCCGCTTAATTGGTTTCCGTCAGGGGCCATCCCCCTAAAAACGGCAGAAATTGACAAAATTATTTGATATGGGCAAGAATCAAACTTCACAAATTCCCAACATCCTTCTGTCCGTGAAGGATGCCTCCGTCGCCATCAGTGTCAGCACTAAGATGGTGCGAT
>DEFO01000040.1:4980-28271 GCA_002350805.1 Prevotella sp. UBA2850 | reverse complement strand
TGTCATGGCGAGGTGCGCAATGGCGGCATCCCCGACTGGATGTTCACCAAGGGCTGCCGGCTGCGCGAGAAGAACGATGTGTTTCTCCACTATGTCGGACAACTCTATCGCCAGATCTTCACCCAGGTGCAAGGCCTGCAGTGGAAGGACGGTGGTCCGGTCATCGCCGCCCAGTTCGACAACGAGTACCGCGGCCGGGGCGAGTATCTCATGGCCTTGAAGGCGTTGGCTTTGCAGAGCGGCTTCGACCTGCCGTTCTACACCCGCACCGGATGGCCGGAGCTGAAGACTCCCGTGCCCTTTGGCGAGATGATTCCTCTCTACGGCGACTATGCCGACGGCTTCTGGGACAAGGAGACCACCGAGGGTTGCGGCAAATACTATCAGGCCTTCAACTTCAAGGCTTTCCGCTCCAGCACCGCCATCGGCACCGACCTGCTGGGCGAGCAGAAAGCTACCGTCGAGACCGATGCCGACCGTTATCCTTATTTCACTTGCGAGCTGGGTGGCGGCATGGCCACGGCCTATCATCGCCGTCCGTACGTCTATCCTGAGGATGCCTACTCTTTGGCTCTCGTCAAGCTCGGCTCGGGCTCCAACCTGCTGGGCTACTATATGTATCATGGCGGTACCAATCCCCAGGGCGTGCTCCATACGCTCAACGAGGTGCAGACCTCACCGGGCACCGCCAACAACGATTTGCCCGTGTGCACCTACGACTTCCAGGCACCACTGGGCGAGTTCGGTCAGTCCTATCCCCACTACTACATGCTGCGTCCCCTCCATCTCTTCATGCACGATTATGCGGCGGAGCTGGCTCCCATGGAACCCTCGTTCCCGTCGCCTCAGGACCTCCAGCCGGGCGACGACAGCCAGCTGCGGTGGGCCGTGCGCCGGCAGGGTAGTAGTGCCTTTATCTTCGTTAACAACTACGAGCGTCTGCAGCGCCTCACCACCAAGAAGAATGTCCGGCTCGAGGCCTGCGGAGTGCAGCTGCCCCGGCTCACCATTCCCTCTGGCGCCATGTGCATCTTCCCCGTTAATATCGGCGGTATCCGCTATGCCACAGCCCAGCTGGTGGCTCGTCGCGACGGCAAGGTGTATCTCATGCAGGTCGACGGCATTCCTGTGACCATCGTCACCACCGACGGCCGCACGCTGCGCCATGTGCGCCCCCGCGGTACCGACCGTCCCGTCTATAAAAACCTCTATCTGCTGACGCGCCACGATGCCGAGCGTCTGTTCCTCACAGACCAGGCCGGCGTTGAGACACCTCTGCAGTCTGTCTCTGCCACCAAGACGCGTGAGGCAGGTCCCCTGCGCACCATTGTCAAGGGCAGGGCATGTGTGGCTGAGGCACCATCAGAGGCCGACTGGCAGCAGGCAGCGGTTTATACCATCTCCCTGACCGACGTGCAGAATCGTGGTCTGCTGCGCATCAGCTACCGAGGCGACTGTGCCCGTCTTTATGCCGACGGCCGTCTCGTGGCCGACAACTTCTACTATGGCCGTCCCTTCCTCTTCGGGCTGTGGCGGCTGCCCGCCGGCACGCGCCAGCTCGAGTTGCGCATCCTGCCCCTGAAGCCCGATGCTCCCATCTATCTGCCTCGCGAGGCCGACCGTACCCCAGGCGAGCAACTCATCTATGTCGAACTCGAAACCACAACCTCACCTTCAGCTACAACCACAATCACAAGTACAACACCATGAAGCAGCTACTCACCCTTCTCTGTGCCCTTTGCTCTCTGACGGCAGCAGCGCAAGACGTTCTTTCTCTCTCCGGCCAATGGCATTTTGCCATCGGAGCCACGGCTCCAGCCACCTATACCGACCATGTCGTGCTGCCCGGTTCCATGCTCACCAATGGAAAGGGCGACGATGTCAGCGTGCATACCCAGTGGACCGGCTCGCTCTACGACTCGTCGTTCTACTTCAATCCCTACATGGCCCGCTATCGCATTGAGGGACAAATGAAGTTCCCTTTCTTCCTCACGCCCCGCAAGCATTATGTAGGTCCTGCCTGGTATGAGCGCACCGTCGTCGTGCCTGCCACATGGCAGAACCGTAGTGTGACTCTCTACCTCGAGCGTCCCCACATCGAGACCACTGTCTTCGTCAACGGTCGTGAGGCTGGCCATCAATTGTCGCTCAGTGTGCCCCATCAGTACGATGTCACGTCGCTGCTGCAACCCGGTCGCGAGAATACCATCACCATCAAGGTCTACAACGGCATCGAGAATGTATGTGTAGGACAAGACTCCCACAGCGTCACCGACCAGACACAGGGCAACTGGAACGGCATCGCCGGGCGCATCGAGTTGCGGGCTGCCCCTCTCATTCACCGTTTGCGTGTCGAGCCCGACATCGCTAGTGCCACCGCCCGGGTCCTGCTCAACGATACCGTCATCATCCTCCAACTCGAGCGTCCTCTGCGTCTGTGGAGCGAGCACGATCCTTATCTTTATACGCGCGAGGTCACCTATCGCGGCTGCCGCATCCCCGTCACCTTCGGCATGCGCGAGGTGGCTGTCAACGGGCGTGAGATCCTGCTCAACGGCAGGGCTGTTCGTCTGCGTGGCACCGTCGAGAACTGTTGCTTCCCCGAGACGGGCTATCCACCCACCGATGTCGCGTCGTGGATGCGCCTGCTGGGTAAGTGCAAGGAATATGGTCTCAACCATGTGCGCTTCCACAGCTACTGTCCCCCCGATGCCGCCTTCACCGCCGCCGACCGCCTGGGCATCTACCTGCAGCCCGAAGGTCCCTCGTGGCCTAATCATGGTGTCAAGCTCCGTCGTGGCATGGCCATCGACCAGTATCTCACCGACGAGTGCAAGCGCATCATCGACCTCTATGGCGCTCATCCCTCGCTCGTCATGCTCGCTGCTGGCAACGAGCCCGCCGGCGACTGGGTAGCGTGGGGCCGTCAGTTTGTTGCCGAGATGAAGGCTTACGACCCCACGCGCATCTATTGCACAGCCAGCGTCGGAGGCGGCTGGCAGTGGGACGACGGCTCCCAGTATCATGTCAAGGGTGGGGCGCGTGGCCTCGAGTGGGACCGTCGGGCTCCGCAGACTGTCGACGACTTTGCCGCCCAGCTCGACTTCCCGCGCAACTACCCCGACACGCAGCCTTGTCAGTCGCCCATCATCGCCCATGAGGTGGGCCAGTGGTGCGCCTTCCCCGACTTCAGCGAGATTCCCCAGTACACTGGTGCCTATCAGCCCGGCAACCTCGAGATTTTCCGCGACCTACTGCGCGACAATGGCATGGCCTCGCAGGCCGAGAAGTTCCTGAATGCCAGTGGCCGCCTGCAGATGCTTGCTTATAAATACGATATCGAGCGCAACCTGCGTACTCCCGGTTATGCTGGTTTCCAACTGCTGGCTCTCAACGACTACAGTGGCCAGGGTAGCGCCCTCGTCGGTCCTCTCAATGTTCATTGGCATGAGAAAGCCTATTGCCGTGCCACCGACTGGCGTGAGTTCTGCTCCCCCGTGGTGCCCATGGCCCGATTGCCCCGCTTTGTCTATACCACCGCCGACACCATCTCCTTCGGCGTATCCCTCTATAACACCACCGCCGATGCCATCACCACCGTCAGCTACTCGCTCCAAAATGGACAGCAATGCCTCTTCCAAGGTCTCTGCCGTGTGGACGACCAGGTGAAGTTCCCGCCCATTGCCGTCGGAGGTCCGGCCAAGCTCACCCTCCGTTTGCAGGCCGGCAGCTACACCAACCACTACGAGTTGTGGGTCTATCCCCGTGAGCTCCCCGAGGCCGATGTGCGCGGCATCCACATCACCGACACTCTCGATGCCCGTGCCCTCCGTGTGTTGCGCCGTGGCGGAAAAGTGCTGCTGTGTGCTGCTGGCAAGGTACGTTATGGCAGTGATGTGCGCCATACCTATCTGCCCGTCTTTTGGAACACGTCGTGGTTCAAGATGCGTCCGCCCCACACCACCGGTGCCTATATAGACAGCAGCCATCCCGTCTTCGGCGAGTTCCCCACCGACAACTGGCAGAACCTCAACTGGTGGGAGCTGGTCAACGGCACGCAGGTCATCAACCTGGCAGCCTTCCCCGCCGACTATCAGCCCATTGTGCAGCCTATCGACACCTGGCATGTCAGCCGCAAGCTCGGCATGCTCATCGAGGCCCGTGTGCTGAAAGGTAAGCTGCTGATGACCACCATCGACATCACCTCACACCTCGATCAGCGTGTGGTGGCCCGTCAGCTTCGCCACTCCATCCTGAGTTACATGGCCTGCAGCGCATTCCGTCCCACCCTGACCGTCAGTCCCGAGGTCATCTCCAGCCTCTTCACTCGTGAGGCCCCGCCCGTCAATATGTTCACCAACGACTCTCCCGACGAGCTGAAGCCCAAGATAGGGAAATAAAAAAAGATGCTGCCATTCCTCTTACCGTTAGTATAGGGAATGGCAGCAAATGTAATCGTCAGATGATAGATATACTCTACTCCTCTACAAAGGTGGTGATACTGCGGGGCGGCAGGACCGTCTGTCCGCTGACGGTGCCAATGGGTTTGAGAGTCTCGCCCGACACATCGGAAGTGCGGTACAGGCGGCACGTGAGTGGTGCACGGTCGGAGAGGTGAAGGGTGAAGGGCTGCAGCGATTCACTGTAATTGATGACGACAGCCACCCACCGTCCGTCGGCATTGCGGTAGGCAGAGCACATGATGCCATAGGGATTGAACTCGTTGGTGGAGGTGACCTCGTAGCGTACGGCTCCCGGACGGATGAAGCGGCTGTAGTTGCCCAATGCCCACATGAGGCGTGAGTCGACGGCATAGCCGCTGCGCATGTGGTCGTTAGAGTAGACGCGGATGAGCCCGTCTTTATAGTTGCCGCCGACGGCTCGCCACCATGACCAGCTCTCTGCATTGGCAAAGACAAGGTCGTGATGGATAACGCGAGCGACATAGAGGGCGGTCTGCATGGTGAAATCGTAGCCGCCGCCACCACCAATCTCCTCGTCGTTGCCCATGATACAGAGTTCGGTCTGCCAGTAGTGGAGCCCGTATTTTGCGATGGTGTCGCGCAGTTGCTCGCGAATCTCTCGCATGTAGGGCACGGGTGTGTTGGTCCAATAGCTGTGGGCCACCATGAGGGGCGGCACATGGGATGTGTTGCCCAAATAGGTGTCGACGCTGTCTTTCGAAAAGAAGGTGCTGATGGTGTTGCCGCGCTCCCAGGTGGTCTCGTAGATGCCTAGCAGACAGCGCAGGTCGCTCGACTCGTTGACGAGTATCTGTGTGTTGAGTCGTTGTTTCTGAAACTCTTTTGCGGTCATCCTTACCAGCCGTGCTATCTCGCGGTTGGTGGCGGGAGTGCCTTCTTGCTTGGGTCCTTGCCAGTTCCAGTGGCCGTCGGGTTCGTTGACGGGGCAGATGTAGTCGATGTGGATGCCGTCGTGCTGCTCGATGCCCTTGACGGCGGTGCCCATGAAGCGTGCAAAGTCGTCGTAGCACTCCTCGCGCAGGTTGAAGGTCCCATCACGCCCGGTGTTGGTAGCCAGTCCGTTCTTGGTGAAGTAGACGGGTGGTGAGTTGAGGAATGCCAGAAAATGGGGGACTCCGCGCTGCTTGGCCATTCGTAGGAACTTGCGCTGGGCGGCTTGCCGGGTCCAGTCGTAGGTTCCGTCGGGTGTAAGCAGGCACTCGGTGCGGGTACCAGGCTGGATGTGAGCCTCGTTGCCTTGTTCGGCGCTGCCGGCTCCGAGGTTGAAACGCCATACCGACAGTCCGATGCCGAGGGGCTTGCCCTGCTCATCGCAACGGGTGGAGAAGAGCCAGTCGGCAATCTTCTCTTGTTCGGCCTCATTGTCCCAGGCACCGATGAACTGCATCGACCAACCGTCGCTGGCTCCAAAGTGCTGGATGGTCTGACGAGGCTGCCCCACCTGAATGGTGAAGTCGGCGGCCTGACAGACCGCCGACAAAGCTGTTAAGACTAGTGTTAATAGTGTTCTCATCGCACGACATATTTCTTTCCGTTCTTGATATAGATGCCCTTGCCGGCTTTGCTGACCTGCTGGCCGCTGAGGTTGTAGATGCGTCCGTCGTTCTTGGATGCCGTAGAGGTGGCAGGCAGGGACTGAATGCCGAGGGTCTCTTTGAGTTGCATGACGACAGTCACCACCGAGCGAGCGGGTATTTGCATGTTGGCAGGGTCGGTGAGCGAGGTGTCGAGGCGCAGGTCGCGGTCTTTATCGGTGACGTAGGTTTTGACCTCCTGCACCGTTCCTTTCGCCAGCTCGAGGTTCACCTTGCGGTCGGAGCGCTTCATATTGACGAGCACGGTGACCAACTGCGTACCGTCGGGTGACAGCCATGCCGAGCCCAGCAGGGCATTGAGGTCATTGTCGTCGGTGAGTGCGATGCGCTTGTAGCCCGGCCGGATAAAGCGGCTGTAGTTGCCTAGTACCCACAGGTTCTTGTCGGCTGTGAGTGTGCCGCCCTTCTTGATGTCGCCATAGCTCTCGTCACCAGTATCGCCGGCAGCATTCATGCGGATGAGGTAGAAGCGGTTTTTCTGGCTCCACTTCTCCTGGGCGAAGGCAGTCCAGTAGCTCCATCCCGACATATTGCCGAAGACAAGGTCGCAGTAGATGAGCTTTCCCATGTAGAGGGCGATGTCCATCTTCGTGGCAGCATCGTAGCTGGCAGGGAATCCAGCTGCAGTGGATGGTGCGGCGTCGAGCATCGACCACTCGGTCTGCATCACCTCCAGTCCGTATTTCTCAGCCTCTTGGAGCACTCTTTGACGCACATTCTTCAGGTCGCTGTTGGTGGTGAATGTCCAATAGCTGTGTCCGGCCACCACCTTGTCGAGTGTAGTCAGGTCGCCAATGTAGGTAGAGGAGTTTGAAGGGTTGAAGAAAGCGTCGATCTGGTTGTTGGCGTGTGCCTCGCTGCCTCCGTAGAGACAGCCCCATTTGGCAGCCTCGGGGATGAGAATCTTGGCAGAGAGTCTGCGGCTGGTGATGCTCTTGTCGAGTTCTTTGGCCAGCTTGGCAATATGGGTGTTCTCCCAGGGTGAGCCCTCTTGGCCGTCTTTCCAGTCGAACTGCGGCTCGTTAACGGGGTCGATGTTGGTCACCGGGTAGCCTTCGTCGGTGAAGTGCTTGGTGGTGGTGGCGAGAAATTCGGCAAAGTCGTCGAAACAGTCGTCTTTCAGGTTGCACGAAATGTTCTTGTTGTCTGCATTGGCCTTGCCGTTGCGGGTAAAGTAGACGGGTGCTGAATTGGAGAAGAGCAGAAAATGGTCTACTCCATAGCTCTTTGCCTGTTGCATGAACCATTGTTGTCCGTCGCAGCGTGTCCAGTCGTAGGTACCATCGTCTTTGAGGAAGCATTCAGCGCGGCGTGTCTCGTCGGAGATGTTGCTGTTGCTGCCCTGTGCGGCAGAGCCGGCACCGAGGTTGACGCGCCAGCACGAGAGTCCGATGCCCAGGGGATGGCCGTTGGCGTCGGTCTGCTGGCTGAAGAGCCACTGTGCGGCCTTCTCTTTCTCGGCGGTGCTGAAGTAGTCGGCTACAAATTCGGCTGTCCAGCAGTCGCTGGCTCCAAAGTCGCGCACGGTCTGATAGATCTGTGAGGCATCGATGGCGATCTTGGCGGGAGGCAGCGCCTCGCCGGCCGAGAGGGTGATGTCGTCGAAACAGTAGGTTGCCTCGCCCCATCCTGTACGTGGGTCGCTCCAGTTGCAACTCAGCACGATGTAGATGGTGTTGAGCGTCTTACCCACATAGTCGGCCAGGTCGATGCTGATGCGCTCCCAGGTGCCGTCGGTGGTCAGTTTGCCCTGATAGAGCTGCCCGCTCTCCTCATGGGTATTGAATCCGATGCGCATCTCCTTGGGCTGGATGCTGCGGTAGGCCAGCAGGGTGAGAATGCGGTGATTGTCGTCGATGGTGACAGGCTCTTGCAAATCGAGCATCAGGAAGTTCTTCCACCAGTCGGCATTGGCCACATTGGTGGCGCCCACGCATTTGTCGGAAGTGTTGATGCCCGACTTCGAGGGATTGTCCATCACACGGGGTTTCACAGAGAAAAGGGCGCCCGTGTAGTCTTTATTGATTTTCAGCGTTCCCGTCGTTCCATCCTCAAAATCGGCCAGCAAGGTGGTTTGGGCGCTGAGTGACATCACCGTCGCCACCATGGCCAGAAATACCTGTAATCGTCTCATTGTCGTCTGTTGTTATTGATCAACCATTTTTATAAATGTTACCCTGAAGTGCAATCTCTTCCCTAAAAAACATTCACCCAAATGAAGCATGCAAGGGTGTGAGCCGAAGCTCACACCTTTTTCCAGTTGATGACTGTTTACTAAAGACAGTCATACTATTAATTATATCCCGGGTTCTGCTTGATACTGCCGTTAGACATGGTAATCTCAGAGTTGGGGATGGGGAATAGCAAGTCGCGCTTCTCATCGAAGTTGTAGCCTTTGTTCGAGGCCTCGTTCTGGTTGCTGAGTTCCCACTCGTCGGTGCTCTCAACGGTGTTGTAGCGCACAAATGAGCCATTCTGACCCATGATGTTGCAGATGGCCGGTTTGCCATTGTCGTCTTTCCAACGGCGCAGGTCGAACAGGCGGTTACCCTCGAGGGCGAGCTCCAGGCGGCGCTCCAGTCGGATGGCGTCGCGCAGGTTCTTGCCTGATGAGGTGACGGGGTCGAGGTTCACACGGTCACGCACTTGGTTGAGTGCCTCGCGGGCAGCGGCATCGTTGTTGAGAGCATTCTCCACTTCTGCCTTCATCAGCAGTACATCGGCATAGCGCAGCACACGGTAGTTGAGGGGGATGTGGGCTGCATCGTAGGGCGACGGACGGCGGTCGACAGGGATGTAGAGCTTCATGTTGGCACGTGCACTCTTGTGCTTGCTGGGAGTGATGATGTAGGGATTGTCCTCGTTCCAAGTGGGGTCGCCCGGAACATTGGTCTGTCCGTGGCGCATGATGGTGTATTTCAGGCGGATATCATCGCCGGCATCCTTGAAGGCTTTTTCCAAGTTGCTGGTGGGACCTCCCCACGACCAACCCGAGTCGTCGCGTGAGCCGGTGACCACCGAGAAACGCTCACCAACGCCATAGCGTGTATCCTCGTTGGTCTGGAACTCGAACAGTCCTTCCTCGCTGTTGTTGTAGTCCATGCTCCATACCTTGGCAAAGTCGTCGAGCAGCTTGTACTCACCGCTGCTGATGACGGCATAGAGCTGGGCCTTAGCCTCGCTGTACTTCTCCTGATACAGATACACCTTTCCGAGCAGTCCCTGGGCGGCACCCTTAGTGGCTCGGCCCATGTCAGCAGCTGCATACTGAGAGCGCAGCGGTAGGGCGGGGATGGCGTCGAGCAAGTCTTGCTCGATGAAGGCATAGGTCTCTTCCGTGGTGGCACGCTCGATGCCCTGCAACTCGCTAGGCATCAGCAGCCCCTCGACGATAGGCATTCCGCCGAAGTTGCGAACCAGGTCGAAGTACATGAAGGCGCGCAGGAATTTGGCCTCGCCGATGAGCCGGTTTTTGTAGGCCTCGTCATTGAATGCCAGTTCAGGAATCTTCTGAATGGCAATGTTGCACTGCAAGATGCCCTTCCAGCGATACTGATAGAAGTTCTGCACGGCGTTTCCACCCTCGATGGTGTTGCCGGTGTAGTGGGAGAGAGGCAGATAGTCGCCCGGCTCCTGTGTGGTGTTACCCATCCACTCGTCGTCGGTGCACATGTCTACCAGTCCGTAGTGCTTGTAGATCTGCCACCAGTCATCGCAGGCCAGATAGGCATAGCAGCCAATGACCTGGTTGGCGCATTCTTCCTCTGTGGCAAAGTAGTTGTTCATGTCCTGCTGACCCAAGATCGGCTCCTCGAGAAAGTCAGAGCAGCTGGTCATCAATAATCCTGCGGCTAATGTCAAGCCAAATAATATCTTTTTCATATCTTCTATTTCTTTGATTGTCATTTAGAAATTAAGGTTCACGCCCAGCAGGAAGGTGCGGGGGTTGGGATAGCCGGTCCAGTCTATTCCAGCCTCGGTGACACTACCCATGGCGGCTGTCTCGGGATCCATGCCTGAATAGCCGGTGATGGTGAAGAGGTTCTGGGCTGACAGGGAGATGCGTGCAGTGACCTTCGGGCCCAGCAGGTTCTTGGGCAGTGTATAGCCAATCTGCAGCAGTTTCAGACGCATGTAACTGCCGTCCTCCACAAAGAATGTCGACGGTTTGTTGTGGTTGCCGTTGGCATCGTTCACCGAGAGACGGGGCACATCGGTATTGGTGTTGTCGGTTCGCCATGCCTTGTCCCATGTTCCGGCAATGACGTTGACACCGTCGGTGCCGAAGTAGCGGTCTTTGTTCAGGTTGTAGATGTCGTTGCCGAAAGTTCCGTAGAGCTGTGCGAGGAAATCGAAGTTCTTCCAGGCTGCATTCAGGTTGATACCCATCATGAGATCGGGGAACGGGTTGCCGATATACGATTTGTCGCTCTCATCAACCTTACCGTCGTGGTTCAGGTCCTTATAGCGGAAGTCACCAGGCTGGGCATTGGGCTGCATGGGTGTGCCGTACTCATTGGTGTATGAGCGTATCTCTGTCTCGTTCTGGAAGATACCGTCAACGGTGTAGCCATAGAACTGCGAGATGAGTTTGCCGGCTTCATTGCGGATGATGTTGTCACCATTGTGACTGCCGGTGTAGATATAGTCGCCGTTCAGTGTGACAGCTTTGTTGCGCACACTAGAAAGGTTGACACCGATGCCATAGGTCAGGTCGCCGGCATGGTCTTGCCAGTTGATACCGAGTTCCCAACCAGTGGCACGCATCTCACCCACGTTCTCCCACATCTGTGCGTTCCACATGGGATAACCCGAAAGCAGCAGATTGTCTTTCTTCATGAGCATGTCGTGGCTGGTCTTGTGGAACCAGTCGGCAGTCACGCGCAGACGGCTCTGCAGGAAGGCAGCGTCGATACCGATATTGTAGTCCTCTACGGTCTCCCACTTCAGTTTCTGGTTTCCGATGCCGCTCACCTGTGAGCCTACGACAATCTCATTTCCAAATACATAGCGCATGGTACCGATGCTGCTCAGATAGGCAGAGTTGTCGATGTTCTGATTACCTACCTTACCCCAACCGAGGCGCAGTTTCAGGTCGTCGATAATGTTCTGTTTCTTCATGAACTCCTCGCCCGAGATACGCCAGGCGGCACTGATTGCCGGGAAGGTGGCATATTTGTTACCCTTGGCAAATTTAGAAGAACCATCGACACGGATGGATGCGGTCAGATAGTACTTCTCGGCATAGTTGTACATTACACGGCCGAGATACGAAATCAGACTGGTATATGAGTTGTATCCGTTGGCATAGTCGTCGGCTGTTCCGGCACTGACAAAGCGCAATGTCTCGACGTTCGAAGGAATGTCGTAGCGGTAACCCTGCAGATAGTAGTCCTGGAAACGCTCCATCGTATAACCTGCCATGACATTCAGGTTGTGTTTCTGCTGGAACGATTTCATATAGGTAAGCGTGTTGGTCCAGTTCCAGTCCACCCAGTTCTCCATGGTACGCTTGGCCTGGTTGCGGTCGGCTTTCTCTAGATTGTCGATGAAGAAAGTCGGGGTGAAATCATCGTTGAGTTGGAATCGGGCGTTCACACCGAACTGAGAGCGGAAGGTCAGACCTTCAATCGGAGTGATGGCAATAAAAGGTGTAGCCAGCAGGGCATAGTTGTCGGCACCTGCGTCGATGCGGTTCATCGATGCCACGGGGTTCCACTCCTGGTTGTTGTTAGAACGGGCATAGTTGCTGTATTCGTTGGTGGTCCACTGCTCTTTGGGGAGCATTACATTGGTGGTTGGATCCATGCCCATCACAGCGCCCATCAGGCCAGGTGTGTTCTCCCAGTTCTCGTAGCGTGGTGTGAGGTCGATACCTGCCTTTACGATTTTGTTGAAATTGTACTCCATTGAGAAACGGGCAGAGAGCTTCTGCCAGTAGCCGGTCTTATATTGCGAGTTCTGGCGATAGTAGCCGATGTTCGACGAATAGATGAACTTATCATTACCACCCGAGAACCCCACATTATAATTCTGCTGCAGGGCAACACTGTTGAAGACCTCGTCCCACCAGTCGGTATTGCCGCCGCCCTTGAAGGGTGACACCTGACCGTCGTTGGTGTAGCGGGCATTATACACTTTCTCGTACTCCACAGCATCGGCAATCTCCGGTTTTGCCAGTGTCTGTAAACCGACAGTCGCTGAAGCCGTGAATTTCGGGATACCGGCAGAGCCTTTCTTGGTTGTGATGAGCACCACACCATTAGATGCACGTGTACCGTAGATGGCACTTGCCGAAGCGTCTTTCAGCACCTGCATCGACTCGATGTCGTTTTGGTTGAGGAAGTTGATGTTCGTTCCTACAGGCATGCCGTCGACGACATACAACGGGTCGGAGCCGTTGATGGTAGAGACACCGCGGATGATGACACGCGGAGTGGCACCCGGGCTACCGGCACCTGTCACGTGCACACCATTCACTTGTCCTTGCAGGGCGTTCATCACGTTACCGGTGGAGAGTTTCTCCAGTTTCTCACCCTTAATGGCCGAGATGCTGCTGGTGAGGTCGCCTTTCTTGGCTACACCGTAACCGATGACCACAACCTCGTTCAGGTCGTTGGCCATATCGTCCATCACTACATTGATAGAGGTACGGCCGTTTACCATCTCCTCAACCGTGTTGTAGCCAATCATAGAGAATACAAGCGTGGCATTTCTGTCTACCTTGATGCTGTAGTTTCCGTCAAAGTCCGTCACTGTTCCTGTGCCCGTACCTTTAATCTTTACCGTTGCGCCAATCATCGGCTCATTGTCGGCCGACGAAATCACTGTGCCTTTCACCGTGATCTCTTGGGCATGAGCCACTAGCGCCACAACGGTGATCAGCAGGGTCAACATATATCTTTTCATATCGATTATTCTTTTACGATTCTTTACTATTATATCTTTATTTCACGGGATAGAGGCGTGAGCGCAGCAGATGATAGTCGAACTCGAAACGGTATTTGCCAGTTGCAGGCACCGTCATCTTCTTCATGTTATCACCGCCGTTGAGCACGTTCTTCTCGTTGTTCTCACTACCATCGAAACGCCAGAATGGTTCGGGCCACCAGCCCCACCAGTGGGTCTGTGAGATGGTGAACTCAATCTGTTTGCCTTCCTCATATGTGCCCTCACGATAGAGCAGGTAGGGGTTGTTGGCATCTTGCAGCAGCACGTATGCTCCAGCATTCTGGTTGGTCGTCCAGTTACCTGCACCGTCGGGCAGATTGCTTCCTGCCAGACAGATTTGCTCGGGCTGGGCACCACTGCCGTCGCTGAACTCGCGGAAAGTAGTGCCGTTGAGCGTTCTGGGGAAGGTGATGTTGTTGCCGTCAATCTTCACTGTGATACTGCCTGGCTTGTAGGTCTTACAGGTGTAAGAGCCGGTCTTGGTGTTAAACTTGATTTCGTAATAGCTCACCTCGTTGAGCACCAATCCTTGTGATACGTCGGGGGCATTGGCAAAAACACTGTTGTTCTCAGCATCGGGGCCGAAGCAGATGGGTTCAAAGTCGGTGGTCTGAGGGATGAAGCGCACTTTTGTGCCAGGCTTCTGGTTGTAGTAGCGGGCTGTATACTCGAAAGCACCGGTGTGGTCGATGAGCATGGGTACGCCGTAGACGTCGCTCGACAGGTCGCGGGCATCCTCAACATCGGCCAGATACATCTTCTCGAAGTCTGGCATCTCGCTCACAGTGATAGTTGTTTCTGTAGACGTCTCGTTGCCTTGGGCGTCGACCACTGTGATGGTCATGGTGTAAGTGCCTGTCTGGCCGGCGGGCATGAGATACTCTTTCGTGAGGTCGAATGTCGATACGTTGCCTGTGGCGATGGTCTCATTGAGGTTCAGGTCGCTGCTAGTGACACGAATCTCCTTGAGAATCTTGTTGTCGGTCACCGAACAGTTCATCTTGAACTTAGGACGGGCACCTACGAGTACGGTTACCTCCTTTGAGGGGGCAACGGCAAACACTGGATTGGTAAAGTCGCCGTCGGCACTCACGGTGACCGTGGCCGTCTGGGTGTTACCTACCACATCGGTAACGGTAATAACTACAGGAAACGACGAGGCATCAGTCCAATCCTTGGTGTAGTTGCGCTGATAGGTGTACTTCAGATTGTACTCCTTGAGCAGCTCGTCGTAGCTCTCAAGCAGGTTAATGGTCTTGTCGAGGTACATGCCCTCACTTTTCAGGTTGATTGACTTGATGCCATCGGCATCTTTGATGAGTCCCTCAATGTTGAACGCTCTTCCGGCTTCGGTCTGCACATGGTCTGAAACCAAAGTGATAATCGGAGCCTGATTGTCAACTGCGGGGTAGTCCTCATCGTCGCTGCCACATGAAAACAGTCCTCCTGCCAAAAGGGGAAGGAGAAATGCTGGCAGCCAGCTTTTGATTAGATGGTTAGTTTTGTTGAACATAATAATAATTGTTATAATAATGAAATGATACTATTCGTAGATGGAATTGGCGCTGGTCTTCTGTTCGGAGGCATGGTCTAAGAGCAGACTGCGAAGGTCATCCTCTGAGATGGAGTTGGCAGGATGGAACTCGCTACCCATCATGTAACGCATGAGACTGTAGCGCAGCTGACGCAGTTCGGGCAACTGGCCGTCGGTCAGTAGGTCGATGCTGGAGAAGAGTAGGGAGCCTTTGCCCACCTTGGCCTCAAAGACTTGAGCAAGTCGGCGGTTGTTCACGAAGTTGTCGACACTCTCTACAATGGGCGTGACTGGGGCAATGGAGTCGAGCACCAACACCCGGCTGCGTTTCACTAGCCGCCACCACTGCCAGTCGCTGTGCGCGTCGGTGGGGAAATCGCTCAATGCGGGGTGACGCGGGTCGCAGAGCAGGCCCATGGTTCCGGCTTGCTTAGGGAAGTGCACGGGACTCCAGAATACGGGCAGGAACTTTCCCTCGAGTCCCCTGACCGTAGCTGTTTGGGGCGAGAAGAGCACTTTCTTCCCTTTCCTCAGGGCTTTCGTGGCTTCGTCGATGTCGGTAGTCACCACGAGCTGCTTATCGACAGGCATGGTCACATCGGGATAGACCCAGATGCTCCAGCGGTTGCGCCAGGGGGTGCTGTCGATGGATACGATGAACTCCAGACGCTGTGCTCGCTCCACCTTATTTAATGAGATGCTTACCTGACGGCCTGTTCCTTGTGCGTAGATATGGCCCGAGGGACTGGTAAGTTGCCAGCTGACGGTCTTGCCGTCGACCGGGCTGGGACCGTAGTTGGCGATGTCAATCTGGGCGGTAAATGTTTCGTCGGCCTGCCATACGGCTTTCTCGAACTGGGCGAGAGGCACCACGGGCGCACAGAACTCGCGGAAACGCTGTGGCTCGATGAGCCCTTTGGAATCCCAGAAGGCATCGAGCAGACCGACGAGGGCTGTTCCCTGACCGGGGAAGTCGTGCAGGTCGAGCAGTTGGAATCCACTCTGTTGCGGGGTCTTCATGGCCCGTTCTATCTCCTCCTTGTAGAGGATGGCAGCCAGTCGGCCGGAGGCCTGCAGATAGTCGTCGGCCTTGTCGATGAGTCCTTTCCGCTGCAGGTCGTTGCGAATGGCCTTGAAATTCAGTGGGTCGAGCACACCGGTGTATTTCTCTATCTCGTTGATGTTGGGATAGACGCTGTATTGACCTATCTCGTGCGAGATGAGTGGGACGGTGATGTTTCGGGCCGCTTCGCGATAGTCGCTTTTGAAGTCGGGCACCCGCTCGTCGAACACACCTTGTCCGCGCACCCATCCGTTGTCGGTCCATTGGGTGATGAAAATGTCGTCTTCGGGTTCTTGATGCGTGCCGTGGCCTTTCTCGAAGGTGAAGGTCGACGTCACGTACAGGTGGCGTGGGTCTTGCGACTTCATGTAGTGAGTCAGTTTGTTCAGGAAGTCGAAGTCGGGTTGCAGCTCGTTGCCGCAGCTGATGATGCACAGCGAGGGGTGGTTGCCGTAGTGGCGAATGATGTTGTCGAACTCGTTGTAGAGGAACCGTGACGTGGCACTGTCTTTGTTGACCGTCAGCGACCAGTTGGGCAGTTCCACCTGACAGTAGAAGCCCATCTTGTCGGCCACGCGGAAGGCTGCCTCGGGCGGGCACCACGAGTGGAACCGCAGGTGGTTGAGGCCGTACTCACGAGCTGTGGTAAACACCTTCATCCAACCACGCTCGTCGGTAGGTGGCGTACCGGTCAGCGGGAAGATGCAGCACTCCAGCGTTCCGCGCAGGAAAGTGGACTGGCCGTTGATGAGCAGCCGGTTGCCCTGTGCCTTGAAACTACGCATGCCGAAGGTGACGGTCTTCGAGGCGAGCGGGGTGTGGGAGGCTGCCAGCGGCATCACGGTGAGGGTGTAGAGGTGGGGCTGGAACTCACTCCACAGCTGCATGTCGCTGATGGGCAAACAGTATTCGTCGGGTCCTGTTTTCATGGGTTTGACCGTTCTTCCGTCGAGCATGAAAAGGAGTGAGGGCGCCTTTTGTGTCGCACTCGTTTTCACTTTGACGATGGCCTGCTGGTGGTCGATGTCGGGGTAAACCTGCACATCGCTAATGAAGGGCTGGATGCTCAGTTCCATGCGTCCGAGCACACCATTCCACATGATTTGAGTGTCGTTGGTGTAAGAGTGGGCCAGGTTGTCGACCGAGATATCGTGCAGTTTGCTATTGTCGATGGTCAGCGTGAGCGTGTGCATGCCCTCGGTCAGACCGTCGTTGATGAGAAAGTGGTGTGGAGCCACCAGGCTCTCTTGCATCTGCCCGATGTCGCGGCCGTCGATGGCCAGCCGGCTGCGCCACATCACCCGCTCGAAGAACAATTGCAACGGCTGGGCAGCCATCTCGCTCGAAATGTAGATGTCGCGCTGATAGATGGCTGTGCCAATGAAAGAGTGCTTGCGAGTCAGTCGCGATAGCTGTGGCTTCTGCAGCATTGGCTCCAGCCTGTTCGCTTCGCCGATACCGGCATCGTCGAGGGTACCAGGCAACACTACTTTCATGGCGTCACTCTGCCTGCCATTTTGCAGAAGGTTCACCTTCCATTCTCCGCTGAGGTCAATAGATGGTTGTGCCGTCGCAGTCAGCGCCAGCAGAAACATCAAAGACCCACACAAAAACTTCTTCATATCTTTGGTTAGTGGTTAGTGTTTTTTTTCGCATGCAAAGATATGGAGAAATATATAATGGGGATATAGACTTTTTTCTTTTTCTTATGGACGATTTTTTGTTTTTGCTTTCCTGTATTCCGTAGGAGACATGCCCATGGTTTTCGAGAAGAGGCGCGAGAAGTAGAGCGAGTCTTCTATGCCTACTTTATAGCAAATTTGGTTTATCTTGAGGTCGGTTTTCTTCAGCAGCTCGCAGGCATGCTGAACTTTCAGATGGTTGAAATAGGCGAGCGGACTCTGTCCGGTTTTCTTTTTAAACACAGTAGAGAAATGGCTTTGCGAGTAGCCCACATAGCGTAGCACATCGTCCATGGTAATGCGGTTCTCGATGTTTTCTTGCATGAAGTGGATGGCAGCCTCGGTGATTTCTATCGTGCCCCGCCCACGGCTGCTGTCGTTGGCGCTGCGGAACTGTTGCAGGTAGCGCATCGAAGCCAGAAAGTGGTGCAGCAGGCTCGAGGCATAACGCAGGTCTTCCATGCCGGTGCCTCGGTAGAGGGTTGAGAGTATCTCGTCGAAGATGTCGATGCGCTCCTTGATGCGCGAGTTGACGGCGATGTTGATGTCTTGCGGCAGGGTGGCTCCCTCGGCATAGATATGGGCGTGGCTGCCGCGGAAATGCAGCCAGTAGATGGTCCACTGGTCGCCCTCGGTGGTGCCATACTCATGGGGCTTGCCTGCGGGGAGGATGAAATACTGGTTTTTCCTGACCTCGTGGCGCTTGCCGTCGAGCACGTAGTAGCCGGAGCCTTCGACGCAGTAGATGAGCACATACTGGTCGATGGCTTGGTGGCGGATGCGATGGTGGTGCTCGGCATTGGGATAGAACCCGATGTCGGTAATGAACAGGCTTGACGTCAGCGCATCGTGTTCTTGTCGCTCAATGAGTACCGGCGGCAGTACCACGGAACGCTCGCCTTGGAATCCGTCTTTCTTATTAATCATAGAGTATGTTTCACTTCATAGATTATGTTTCACTTGAGGACAGACAATGACTAGCCTTTGATGGCTGCCTTTATCAGCGCCATTTTACTGCGCGAGACTGGGAGTGATTCGTGGCAGTGATTGACGAGAAGCTGGGTTGAGCCGGAATGTGAGATGATTTGCTCAACCTGACCCAGATTAACCAGAAAGGCGCGATGGCAACGGACAATCGTCGGATATGGAAGGAGGGCTTCCTCCATCTGTTTCATGGTGGAACGAAGCATGTCGTGATGCATCTGGCCATTGCGCAGATGGCAGACCTTGGCATAGTTGCCCACGGCCTCTATATATAATAGGTGGGAAATTTCGAGCCTGACGGATTCGTTGGTTGTGCCGGTAAGAAGGAGGGTCTGCTGCTTCTCTTTCTCCTGCATCTCCTTCAATTGCTCATTCAGTTGTCGCGTCTCTTCCAGTTCGATTGCCAGATACCTGCTGCGGAACTTGAAGCGCCAGTAGAGCCCAATGGCAAAAGAGCAGAAGGCAATGATGAAGAGGGTTTCGACGAAGTTGGTAAGGGAGAACAGGTTGCTTCCTACCTTGTCGCTCATGGCAAATTGGCGATAGAGACAGATGGCCAGTGCCACTAGCGGCGTGTTGATGAGCTGGAACCATAGGTTGCGGCGGATGATGTATTCGGCACCTTTCTCGTACGACCTCGGCATCTTGACGATATATTTCAGGATGATGTCGGATATCATACATATCGAGAAACCTATCAGCCAGATGACCGCCAGATGGACGTATGCCTGCCACTGCCACGCATCAAGTCCGAAGGGCTTGAACACAGCCAGTGCCACCATGGTGAATGTAGTGCTGGCCAAACGGATTCTGATAGTCTCTTTTCTTCCTTGGTCCATACGTTGGCAAAAATACAATTTTTTAGTGAAAAGTGAAGAGGGGAGAGTGAAAAAAATGCTGCCGCTCTTCGTTTTTCTATCCATTCGTCACAAAACCATGCAGAATATCCCAGAATTTTGGAGGGACAAACCGCTCGTTGTAATTTTGCGACAGCAATCTTGCAATAAATGTCTTAAAGAAACATGATGATGAAACCAAGAACAATTATCGGAATGATTTTCATTGTGGCCAGTCTGCTGAAACTGGCAACCGTCTGGGGTCTGATCCATTGGAGCTGGTTTGCCAACATTACAGATAGTCCCTGGGCCACTTACTTCTACATCTTCGTGGTGCTCTACGTTGGTGTCAATCTGATTGTCGACAGCTACCGCCGCGACCCCGACCAATGGCTGCAGCGCCCGCTGCCCATCGGCGAGGACGGCAAGCGTATCTGCTGTTCAGTGCACTATGGGGGCGACGAGTACGTCTATCATGGTGAGGCCTTCCACGGTGCCCGGCTCGATGCTTTCTGCGGTGGCATCCGTATGGATCTGCGCGAAGCCGTGATTACTGAAGACGAGGTGATCGACATCCACACCTTCTGTGGCGGCATCGAACTCATGGTGCCCACGACGGTCAATGTGGAGGTAAAAAGCCAAAGTTTCATCGGGGGTGTGGGCAATCATGCCACACACACCATCGACCTGAAGGCCCCAACCATCCACATCATTGCCAGCAATTTCTTTGGCGGTGTGGATATCAAGAATTAGTGCAACTTTTTTTAGGCGATACTACGTCAAATGAACAAATATAATCAACTATTTAAGGATATGAAAAAGATTGTTTTTAGGATAACAGCCTTCATGGCATTAATGATGATGACGATGACAGCCCAAGCCAAGACACAGGACTGGGGCGGACGAGTGATTGACGAGAAGGGCGAGCCGATGCCCTATGTGAATGTGGTGTTGCTGTCGCTGCCTGACTCGGCTTTCGTACAGGGAGCGATGACGGACATGGACGGTGTGTTTAAGATTGTGACCGACGTCAACCAGGGGCTATTCAAGGTGACCAGCGTGGGCTACCAGACCTTATATATCAATGCGGGCCAGAACCTGACTATCCAGATGAAGGAGGACACCCAACTGCTCAGCGAGGTCGTCGTGAAGGGCCAGCTGCCGAAGACCCATGTGAAGGGTGACGCCATGCGCACCACCGTCGCTGGTACGATATTGGAGAAAGCCGGAACGATAAACGATGCCCTCTCGAAGATTCCGTCGCTTGAGGCTGAGCGCGACGGCGGTGTAAAAGTGCTGGGACGTGGCGATGCTGAGGTGTATATCAACGGCCGACGGGTGCAGGACATGAAGGAACTCTCTCGTCTGCGCTCCGACCAGATTCAGCATGTAGATGTGGTGCAGAACCCTGGTGCCCGCTATGCTGCCTCGGTAAAGGCCGTCGTGCGCATCACGCTGAAAAAGGCGCAGGGCGAGGGTCTGAGTTTCCAGAACAGCACGCAGTTCATGTACCAGTACGGCGGTTCGCTGAACGACAATTTCACCGCTAACTACCGTACGGGCGGGCTTGACGTGACGGGATCGTTCTGGGTAGGCACCTATAATCACTATAAGGGTTTACAGGTCAATGATATGCTTTACTATGTTGGTCCGAATCAGGTGACGGGTCACTCCACCCAGGAGATCAGACATCCTTGGCACGCATGGTCGCCACAGTTGCAGTTGAATTATATGGTCAACGAGAACCACACTTTTGGCGCCTACTACAAATACGACCGCACGCCCAGCGGTGAGACGAAGGGTGACTACCTGACGGACATGTTCGAGAACGGTATCCTGACAGAGCACTCTGCGAGTTACATCTGGCAGGACGAAAGTATCAAGAAGCACATTTTCAACGTCTATTATAACGGTAAGGTGGGGCAGTTGGGTATCGACCTGAACATCGACGGACTCTTCGACGACACCAAGACGCCAGGCAGCACGACGGAACAGACTACGCTTGTCAGCGCAGCCCCTGTCAATCGTACCATCGAGAGCAATACCAACAGCGCCAATAATTTCTGGGCCTCGAAACTTATCTTCAGTTATCCCATACTGAAGGGTAACCTCTCCGTTGGTGGCGAGTACAGCTACAATCACCGCACGGATGCCTACACATTCCAGACTTCCGACTATGTGCCTGTGAAAGCCACCGACACGGAAATCAACGAGAAGTCGGCTGCGGCCTTCGTCGAGTATGGCCGGCAGTTCGGTAAAGTGTTTGCCCAGGCTGGTCTGCGCTATGAATACCTGACCAACGACTACTTCGATTTTGGCAAGCGTCAGGACGAGGTGTGCCGTGACTACGGCGACTGGTTCCCCACCGCCACCATCTCCGCTCCCATAGGAAAGATGCAACTGAGCCTGTCGTATCGTCGCGACATCCAGCGCCCGGCCTACGCCAACCTCACCAGCTCGACGATCTACATTAACCGTTACACCTACCAAAGTGGAAACCCCTACTTGAAGCCAACCTACATGCACAGCATCGTACTGAATGCTAGTTACAAGTGGGCGAACCTCTCACTGAACTACGGCCGCAACAAGGATGTCGTCACTATGTCAACCGAACCTTTCCCCGGTTCTGAGGATCCCCTCGTTAGCCTCGCGCGACCCATTAACAGTGCCGATGACTACGACCAATTCTCCGTCAACCTCTCAGCTATGCCCACCATCGGCAAGTGGCATCCTATGTGGTATGCCTTCGCGTTGTTCCAGAACTACAAGTCGCCAACGGCTGATGGTTCTGTATTGACACTGACCCGTCCGTACCTCACGTTCGTCTGGCAGAACGACATCGAACTGCCGAAGGCCTTCCGTCTGCATGCTGCAGCCCAATGGGCCAACAAGGGCGACTACAACAACAATCGCATCATCTCCAACAGATTTAATGTCGAACTTGGCATCCAGCGCGACTTCAATCTCCTCCGTCTCGGACTGTTGACCCTCGATGTTCGCTGCGTTGACATCTTCAACACCAATAAGACCGATGCCACCCTTTACGGCTTCCGCGAACTGACCGTTCACAATCCCGCCCGCCGCACATTCCTCATCGACCTTGTCTGGAAATTCAACGAAGCCCGCTCGAAGTATCGTGGCTCCGGTGCCGGCGAGAAACAGAAGGCAAGAATGTGATAAGAATATGCCTGGAAATTTTGCAGATTCTGCAACTATATGTATCTTTGCTGTCGAAATAATAAAAATCAAAGTTGAACAATGAACATTCGTTTAGAACAACCAAAAGACTATCGTGAGGTAGAGAACCTTACGAGAGAGGCATTCTGGAATGTCTATCGTCCTGGATGCACAGAACATTATGTGCTCAATCAGTATAGAACCAATCCTGATTTCATCCCTGAGCTTGATTTGGTGATGGAGGAAGGCGATAAAATCATCGGCCATGTGATGTTTTCGAAGGCTGAGATTATTCTTGATGATGGAACCAACTTTCCTTCATGGACATTCGGTCCCATCAGCATCCACCCCGACTACAAGCGCAAAGGCTATGGTCTTAAGCTACTGCAATATGCTTTGGAGAAGGCTAAAGAAATGGGCATCGGCCTGCTACAGATGGAAGGTAATATCGAGTTCTATAGTCACGCAGGCTTCGACCTCGCCAGCAAGCTGAACATCCATTATCATGCTGAGCCGCGGGATTCTGAAGTTCCTTATTTCCTTGCCCAAGAGTTGATTCCTGGCCATTGGGGCAATCGTGAGGGGACCTATTGTCCTCCCAAGGGCTATTTCGTGGCCGACGAGAACCCAGAGGCCTTCGAGGCTTACGAGGCAACATTTCCGGAGAAGGAAAAACTCCGTCTGCCAGGACAATTAGGGTATTGAGACTGGAAATTAGAAACAAAGAATGAAACGGCTTTTATATCTGGACAATCTGAAAGTATGCTCACCTGGTTGCTGAGGATGATTCCTGGTGTAAAGAAAGTACTATAATATCAAATAAACAAAAGTGTTAAAATATGAATGAAAAAATGAAATTTTGTCAGAGTTGCGGCATGCCGCTAACAGAAGAGGTCCTCGGCACTAATGCCGACGGTAGTAAGAACAAAGATTACTGCATGTACTGCTACAAGGATGGCCAGTTCCTGCAGGACTGCACGATGGA
>DEFO01000040.1:4766-4924 GCA_002350805.1 Prevotella sp. UBA2850 | reverse complement strand
CCCATCACCAAAGAGGAATATATCGGCATGATGAAAACCTATTTCCCACAGCTGAAGCGCTGGCGCAAAACGTTGAATGTTAGTAACGATGAAGTCGTGAATGTCAACCCCGCTTTGGCTGGCGTTAAAGAACTTATTGCACAGATGGCCGACAAACT
>DEFO01000040.1:661-4659 GCA_002350805.1 Prevotella sp. UBA2850 | reverse complement strand
GGTATCAAAACCTTCTACTTTACAACCAACACATTCTCAATACGTGTGGCTCAATACAAAGCCAACCCCAAGGCCAGCATCTATTTTTGCGATGCCAAAGGCTTCAAGGGAATGATGCTGCGGGGCACGATGGAGGTACTGACGGATGCCGCCTCGAAAGAGATGATCTGGCACGATGGCGACACACAGTACTACCCTGGCGGCGTCACCGATCCCAACTACTGCGTACTCAAGTTCACCGCCATCGACGGTCGTTTCTACAGCGATTTCTATCCACGTAGTTTCGTAATTGAGTAATAGAATATGAGGTTAGAATTAGCAACACAAAACGACTTTGATGCCATCATCGCTTTCTATGATGATGTGACGGAACGCACGCCAGAAATGGCTACATATGCCCGATGGAGCAAAGGCAAACACCCTACGATTGAAGGCATCAGAGCCTATATCGATGAGGGGAGTATGTATATTTACCATGAGCGAGGTGTCATTGTTGGTGCAATGGCAGTGACGATGTATCAGGGTGAGGATTATCACGCTATCGACTGGTCGCAGCAAGTTGCCGATGACGAAGTGGCTGTGATTCATATCCTTGCCGTCAGTCCTGACGCGCAGGGCAAGGGCATCGGCTCGGAGATGATTCGCGAGGCCATCCGTCTCGCTCAGAATAATGGCATGCAGACCATCCGCCTCGATGCCCTTGCCTCGAACACGCCTGCCCACAAACTCTACGAACGTCTCGGTTTCGAGTATCGCGGCAAGCAGCACCTCTACGCCGAGAACACTGGCTGGACAGATTTCTATTTCTTTGAGTACAAAAACAAATAATGATAAGAAAGGTGAAGCGAGAAAAGGATAACAGTGATATGATGACACTTCGGCCATTCAATATCAACGATGCTCCGACGATTCTGAGTTGGTGCAAGGACAAGCATGCCTTCCGGCTTTGGAGTGCTGATAGATATAGAGGCTTCCTGGCTCGACCAGAGGAGATGATGGAGCAATACAAGGGAGAAACTATGTATCCCTTCACAGCTGTTGTTGACAATCTCATCATTGGGCATATCCTTTTGAGATATCCATCAGAGGATAAGACTGTCATCCGCTTCGGCTTTGTGATAGTTGACGACTCGAAACGGGGCAAAGGCTATGGCAAGCAGATGCTACGTCTCGCTATCGATCATGCAAAGCATACACTGGGTGTTCAGAAGATTACTTTGGGGGTGTTCGACAATAACCCCTCGGCCATTCGCTGCTACGAGTCGGTAGGATTCGTTGTGACTGGTACCGACACCTATGCGATAGATGGTGAAGAATGGACAGGAAAAGAAATGGAATTAGTTATATAAATCATAGTATAAAGATGAAAGAAATATTGTACATACTGCTGGATAATTATGCCGAGCACGAGATAGGTTTCATGCCAGGTGCAGTGAGCACCGATGCCACAGGCTTTCGCAAGGAGCCTAAGTATATTAACAAGATGGTAGCCCCAACGATGGAGCCTGTAAAATCGATAGGCGGTATGCGAACCCTGCCCGACTATTCGTTCGAAACCATACCTGCCGATTATGCTGCTTTGGTACTGATAGGTGGTTTTGGTTGGATGAATCCCGAAGCTGAGCGTGTATTGCCCATTGTTAAGGATGCACTGAACAAAGGTGTTGTTGTGGGGGCTATCTGTAATGCCGCTTCGTGGATGGCGAAACAGGGATTGCTGAACAACATCAAACATACAGGTAATGGTATCGACCAACTGAAATTGTGGGGTGGCAACAACTATACCAACGAGGCCGGTTATGTGAACGAGCAGGCCGTAACTGATGGTCGTATCGTTACAGCCAATGGTTCTGGATATCTTGAGTTTACACGCGAGTTGCTGAAACTGCTTGAGAACGATACACCTGAAATGATAAATGGCTGGTACACGTTTATGAGCTTCGGACTGGCAAAGTTGTACTCGCCACGTCCTCGTTTCAAATTCAACACCATTGGCCTTTTTACCAGCAACAATCAGGCTACTGTCGATTTCTACACGAAGACCTTCGGTTTTACCACCGATTGGGATGGCATTCAACCTAACGTGGAGATGATGCTGGGCGACATGCGTATCATCCTCTATCCTCGTAGTGATTTCGAACAGATGGTCTCTCAGGAATTTCAATATCCTGAAGGGTTCAATGGTACTGTAGAATTGGCATTCGACGTGCCCACCTTCGCTGATGTCGATAAAGAATACCAGCATGCACTCACGAATGGTGCCGCCTCCGTTCTCCCTCCCACCACAGAGCCTTGGGGACAGCGTACCTGTTATGTCGCTGATCCTGATGGTAATCTGATAGAGATTGGGTCGTTTACGGAATAGCGAAATAGTACATATCGCAGAATGCCATTCGTCACAAAATGTTGCAATTCATCCCAGGAATGGGGCGGATTGCAACTTTTTTATGCTTGTGTAGCATCAAACTGGCAAAACATTTAATTATTTGAAAAAATGAAAAAGATCAGTTTGAAAATGGTAGCTATGATAGCTGCAATGATGATGTGCTTAACAGTCGGTGCAAAGACCGAGGATGTAGGTGGACGAGTAATTGACATGCAGGGTGAACCTTTGCCATTTGTAAGTGTGGCACTGCTCACAGCCGACTCAACTTATATACAAGGTGCAACGAGTGATGTGGATGGTTACTTCCAGATTATGACTACCGACGCCTGCTGCATCCTGCGATTCTCGTACGTCGGATATCGCACCAAGTATGTTGACGTAAGGAGCTCAGTAATAGGAACCATCCAGATGGAGGTGGATCAGACAATGCTGAATGAAATTGTGGTAAAGGGACAGATGCCTAAAACCAAACTGACAGGCAACTCGATGATAACCACCATTCAGGGTACTATCTTGTGCCAGTCGGGTACAGCAAAGGAAATGCTGGCCAAGGTGCCTGGCATGACGCTGAAGGGCGAAAACCTGGAGGTGCTGGGCAAGGGCACACCAGTCTTTTATATTAATGGTAGAAAGATGCGAGATAAGGACGAACTGAAACGACTGCGCTCGGAGGAGATACAAAGCGTTGAGGTGATTACCAATCCTGGTGCACAGTACGATGCAACGATTTCGGCAGTAGTACGTATCAAGACCGTTCGCCGCGAGGGAGTTGGTTTCGGTTTCGACCTGATGGCAGCCAACAACCAGGATCTGGCGTTTGGTTTCAGCGATCCCAGCACCACACTAAACCTGCGTTATCGCCACAACAATTTGGACCTGTTTGGTATGGTGAACTATTGGTCGTGGGATAGCCCTAACGACCTGAATATTACGCAATCTACATTCCTCAAGTCTGATGAAGGTATCAGGAATATTCTTCAGGACAGCCACATGCGTAACGACTGGCATGGAGAGGGTCTGAACTACAACCTGGGCTTTAACTGGCAGATTAACGACAAGCACTCGCTGGGTGCCAGAGTGGAACGCCACGACCAGTTTAAAACGTATAATGACATGTGGGTGGATACTGAAAACAACCTCACTGGCCGCGACCTTTCGCATCAGGGTGGTCATACGCACTACCCCTATAACTGGCAGGGCAATGCCTATTATAACGGTCAGGTGAACAAACTGAACATTGATCTGAACGTGGATTTCCTGACGGATAAGGAGAATGACGACAACCAGATAGATGTGTATTTGCCTGAAACCCAGACCATGCAGCAGAACTCGCATACATGGTCACGCCTCTGGGCTGCTAAACTGGTGTTGAGCTATCCTGTGTGGAAAGGACAGTTGCAGGCGGGAACAGAGATGAGTTTCGTAAAGCGACAGAGCAGTTCGGCTATCACAAATTACCCTCTCCCTTCTACTGATACGGATGTAAAAGAAAACAATATGGCTGCTTTTGTGGCTTATAATGCCAACCTGGATAAATTTGGTACCGTAAGTGCCGGACTGCGTTACGAGCATGTGGGTTTCGACTATATGGACAACCTGGATGCCGAGAACA
>DEFO01000040.1:303-602 GCA_002350805.1 Prevotella sp. UBA2850 | reverse complement strand
ATGACGCGCTATCAGGACGAGTTTTTCCCCAATATCACATGGTCAAAGCAGTTTGGAGCCATCCAGACCTCGCTGAGTTATACCATGAAAACCGTGCGTCCTAACTACAGCGTACTAAGCGACCATATTTACTATCTGAATTCGTTTACCCTGTCGCAGGGCGACTCGAAACTAAAGAATGCTATCATGCAGGAGGTGAGCATCAATGCCCGTTGGAAATGGATTAACCTGTTTGCTGCCTACGAACGTCGCGACAACACCATCACCCAGGTGCCCATGGTCTATAACAACGAGGGTAT
>DEFO01000040.1:0-262 GCA_002350805.1 Prevotella sp. UBA2850 | reverse complement strand
GCTAACTTGTCCGATCCCGTTCGCAATCTGGCCATCTTCCTTTCGGCCAATCCCACATGGGGTGTATATAGTCCAAGCTGGACGATCGGCGGGCAGAAGTTCTGGAACACAATGACCTACGACGATCCTCGTAGTGCCACAGGCAAGACGGATGTGTCTTTCACCAAGCCCATCTTCTTCTTCGACCTGAATAACACCTTCCGCTTTAAGCACAGTTGGCAGTTGGAGGCCAATGCCAGCATCCAGACCAAGGGTGATGTAC
>DEFO01000016.1 GCA_002350805.1 Prevotella sp. UBA2850 | reverse complement strand
GCCAATACAACGGCACCCGCAGTCAATGTCAAGGAGGATGAGAAGGCCTACACCATGGAACTTGCAGCTCCTGGCATCAAGAAGGAGTATTGCCGTATAAGCATCAACGATGACGGCAATCTTTGCATCGCCATCGAAAACAAGCAGGAACACAAGCATGAGGACAAGCATCACCACTACTTGCGCCGTGAGTTCAGCTACTCGAACTACGAGCAGAACTACATGCTGCCGGAGGATGTGGAGAAAGACAAGATCTCGGCCAAAGTGGAGGATGGCATCCTGACGGTTGTCCTTCCGAAGGTAGAAAAGGAGGAGAAGAAGACAGCCAAGTCTATCGAGGTACATTAAAGTTCACTCTCATAAACATAGCAAAGGGAGCAACACTTTTAAGGTGCTGCTCCCTTTGTTTGATATAGATTTGGTTACGATGGTTGTTAGAATAGCAGATCCATAATATTGCCTATAGGTATTGCTGTTCCGTCCTCCATTACCATTAACTGTTCATAGGTATCAATCTTCTTCAGTTGTCCCGTAACAGTCACGTATGCGCCTCCTGCCTTGTGTTCATCGGGCTTGAAATAGGAAACCGTCACCACTGGATTTTCCTCCAGACTGTCCATTAACTCTGAGAATATACGGTTCAACCGCTCGTTGTCATATTCCTCCAGTTCCACCTGCTTGTCCGTCTGCCGTGCCGTCTCGTGGATGACAGCGTCGTAGCCAGTCAGCGCGGCAAAGGGCGCAAACTGGGCGGCACGTGCCATCATCGGCATCTGCGGATGATTCCGTGACACATGGTGCGGCAGGTTGATGATCCATGCCATCGATGCCATCACCGCCACCGACGTGCAAGCCGTGGCTCAAGACCTCTTTGTCCCCGAAGGGCTCACCGAGGTGGTGTGGCATTAGTCGCTTCACCTTTTTATTAACCAATTGTTATGAGAGAGGGTTGCCTGTCGCACATTTTACACTCTTGTAATGGCATGGTAACCATCTTGTAACTTCTTCTTTCTACTTTTGCCGTCATAAAGAAACTGATAACGAGCCCCGCTTGTTCGCATTGTTAAAAATGTTGAAAAGTGAGGCGTGCGGTTGAGTAAGTTTGTATGCCTAAGGATAAATAAGGTACATACAAGCATAACTAAAAACAAACCGCATAATTTATTGATAGCTTTATGACGACATTGAGAAAATTTTTGGTCACGGCCCTGTTAGCCATTGCTACAGTGGCATCGGCCCAGACGACAAACCTCAAGGTTATGTCGTTCAACATTCGTTTTGACACTCCTAAAGACACAGGCATCATCTCTTGGAAGAGCCGTTGCCAACCTTGTGCCGATGTTATCCATCACGTTCAGCCCGACGTGATAGGTATGCAAGAGCCGCGTGGCCCACAGTATGAACAGATTATTGCCACGCTGCCCGACTATACCTACCTACGCATACCCTTGGGTGGCGAGGTTACTGAGAAGAAGTCGGGACGCATCATGGTGTTCTTTAAGACCAACAAGTATGAGATGAAGAAGTGGGGCTATTTTTGGCTCACTGAAAAGTATGAACATCCTGGCTACTCGTTTGAAACCACCGACCGCGGCAACATTCGTGCCGCCATCTGGGTGAAGCTGAAAGATAAGCAAACGGGCCGACAATTCTTCTTCCTCACCACGCACATGCCTTATAAGCGCGATAAGCTTGACGATACGGCGCGCATGAAGTGTGCCCAACTTATTGTCGACCGCATGAAAGCCATTGCAGGCGAAAAGGTTCCCCTGTTTGTGACGGGCGATATGAACGCCGCCTGGCAGCTACGTGCTCCGCGCCGTAACAGCCTGTTGCCCTTCTACCAGTGGATGTGGGGCGCACGCGAGATGAGTCCTATCACCGATGCCCGCAGTAGCTATAATGGTTGGAAAAGCACGCAAGACCGCGCTTGGCCAAACAACATCGACCACATATTCTATCGTAACGCTCAGCCTCTACGCTTCGTCACCCACGACGAGCCCAACTATGGTGTGCCCTATGTTTCTGACCACTATCCCATCGTGTGCGACTTTACGTTTTAATCCTCCTTTTTATTATTCATGATGAAACGTACACCGCCTATGAACCGTATATTGCTCACCACCCTTGTGCTGGCCTCGGCTCTCAGCGCCTCGGCCACCGATTATACACTTACCTCGCCCGATGGTCGCCTGCGTAGCGTTATCTCTACAGGTGCCACCACCACCTTCACCCTCAGCACACCGCAGCAACAGGTGTTGGCCCCTTCGGCCATTGCCATGCACATTGCTGGCAAGGGCACATGGGGACACAACACTCAACGTGCTAAGGTGCGCCGACAGAAGACCGATGCCACCATTAGTTCGCCCCTCTACCGCCGTGCCACTGTGCGCGACCAATACAACGCGCTCACCCTTCAGCTGAAAGGCTACGACGTGCAGTTTCGTATGTACGACGATGGCTTGGCCTACCGCTTTGTGGGCCACATGCCCGACAGCGTGACGGTTACCAATGAAGAGGGTCACTACCGCTTTGCCGCTGATCACACGGCCTATGTGCCTTATATAAAGAGTAGGTCAAAGAAGGAGGGCGAAACTATTGATCGCCAATTATGGAACGACCAGCAAACACAGTTTACGCCCCAACGTCTGTCAGAGACCAATGCCCGCAACCTCATGGCCATGCCCTTCACCGTGGCCCTCGATCATGGCGAGCGCCTGTGCATTGTTGAGGCCGACCAGATTGATTATCCTGGCATCTATCTCTTGCGCGATAGCACATCGGCCCCTGCGCAGCCCTTGCTCAACACCTTCTTTCCCCGCTACCCGCGCACCTTGCAGCGTGGCGGACACGGCAATGTAGAGATGCTGGTGCAGGAGCGCGAAGCCTACATAGCCCGCTGTGCGGGGCAGCGCACCTATCCCTGGCGCTCGTTTATCGTTGGTGCTAACGATGGTGCTATTGCTGTTTCTGATATGGTGTATCGTCTGGCCTCGCCTTGCCAAATGAGTGATGTGTCGTGGATAAAGCCAGGCCATGCCGCCTGGGACTGGTGGAACAACAGTGCCCTGTATGGTGTGCCCTTTAAGGCGGGCTTCAACAACGATACCTATCGCTTCTTTATCGACTTTGCCCAGCGCTTCGGCCTCGAATATGTGCTCATCGACTCGGGATGGTTCTCTACCCAAAGCACCAATATCTACGACCTTGCCCCCGATATTAACCTCAAAGCCTTGGTGCAGTATGCTAACGAGCGTGGCGTGGGCATTATTCTGTGGGCGGGCTACTTGTCGTTAGCGCGCGACCTTGAAAATGCCATCAGCCACTATTCGGCCATGGGCATCAAAGGTTTCAAAATCGATTTTCTGAACCGCGATGACCAACCCATGCTGCAGTTTATGCAGCGCACGGCTCAGTTGTGTGCCCAGCACCACATGCTGGTCGACTTTCACGGCACGGGCAAGCCCGCAGGTTTTCAGCGCACATGGCCCAATGTAGTCAACTATGAAGCTGTGTTTGGCCTTGAACAGATGCGATGGTCGAAAAAAGACGTCGACATGGTGACGCACGATGTTACGCTACCCTTCACCCGTATGGTGGCGGGCCCCATCGACTATACCCCTGGCGCTATGCGCAACTCGCTCAAGGGCATGTATTATCCTAACAAACGCAACCCCATGAGCCAGGGCACACGTATGCATCAAGTGGCCATGTATGTGTGCTATGATGCGCCACTCACCATGCTGGCTGACTCGCCTTCGCGCTATCTCGCTGATGCCCCCTGCACACAGTTTATGGCCGACATACCCACCGTGTGGGACGACACCCGTGTGCTCGACGGCGCCATAGGCCAATATATAGCCATGGCTCGCAAGAAAGATGGACGCTGGTATGCTGGCGCCATTAACGGCTGGCAGGCACGCACCCTGCACCTCACCTTGCCTGACGAATGTCGTGGCCGTAAGGCACGCATGATGTGCGATGGCCCCAATGCCGACGGTGTGCCCGAAGATTATGTCATTACCCACATCACCATACCAGCCGACGGACGCATCGACGTACCCATTGCAAAGGGTGGGGGATGGGCCTTGATTGTTGACGAGTAAAGAATGTAGGCAAAGAGTGAACGTAAACAAACAGGTTATAATAACGTCACTGTTAAAATAGGTAAAAGTTTGGCTAACGTGTTCAGTAAATTAATACCTTTGGCGGTATATCTGAAAAAGCACGAACCATACCAAACCGAACCTACATCTACATAATACATATTACCCTTTATGGACACAAACAGCGAACATAGCTTTGAATATGCTTTTCACCAATTGTATCTACAATATAGCAGCAAGGTGTATAGCTTCATCTTGCGCCATTCAAACGGTAACAAGTATTTGGCCGAAGAGGTGGTGCAAACCGTATTCATGAAGTTGTGGGAGCGGCGCACACAGTTTGATGACCTGTCGCTCATGCGCCCCTACCTCTTCTCTATGGTGCGCAACACCTTTTACAAGATGTGTGCTCACGAGGCCGTAAGGTATGCCTACGAGCAATGCATGAAAGAAGAAGCCAAAGAGCCTGTAACGCAACAGGTAGAGGCCACCCCAGAGAGCACCCTTGATGAAGAGAGCTTGCACGAACTCATTCTACAGTTGGCCGAGAAGATGCCCGAGAAGCGCCGCGCTGTATTTTATAAGAACCGCATAGAGAAAAAATCGTATAACACGATAGCCCAAGAGATGCACATTTCTGAGAAAACCGTAGGTACCCACATGACCATGGCCTTGCGCTATCTAAGAGAACATCTGCACGACTATACCAACCTGCTCCTCCTATTATTCATTCTTGCACAAAATGCGATTTTATGGTAAACGACAAGCTTTATTACAAAACCTTGGCCGAAAAGTTTCTTGGCCATCATGCTTCGCAAGAAGAGGTGGATGAGCTGTTTGAATGGATGAAAGATAACGAACAGCTCGACCAGTTGCTACGCGATGAGATAGAGGCTGCCCCCGATGACGAGCTAAGTGATAGCCGTAAACGCCATATATATACCACCATTGTGAATGCCAATAGCAACGGCAATAGCAATGCCACCGCACAGCCCACACCAAACACTACAACACAACCCACCACGTGGCGCCAACGCTTCACCCCCATACGTTTGTTAGCCGCTGCTTGTGCTGTGGTGGCCGTGTGCTCGGTGTCGATGTTAGCATGGCAGAGCCTACGCCCGCAGCCTGTATATCAACCCCTCAAGGCCACCACCGAGGCGGCTAATCGCTCGCAACTCACCTTGCCCGATGGCACACGGGTGCATCTTAATGCACAGTCGCAGCTCAGCTATCAGTTCGACACCAAAGGTCGCCAGCGCCTGGTGAACCTTGATGGCGAGGGCTATTTTGAGGTGGCACCCGACAAGGCTCACCCCTTCAAAATACTGACCAATGGTATGGAGGTGCTGTGCTTGGGCACCAAGTTTGACATTAAAAACTATGAAGACGACAAGTCGGCCAAGGTTATCTTGCGCCAAGGCAAGGTAAAGGTAACGTCGGGCACACAAGAAATAGTGATGCAGCCTAGCACCTGTGTTACCTACAACAAGGCTACGGGCCGCCTGTCGCAACAGTTGGTGCAGAAAGATTGTGCCACCGACTGGATTCGAGGCTATGCCTACTATAAAAACGAAAGTCTGGAAGATATTGCCAACGAACTGTCGCGCAACTATGGTAAGCGCATTGTGCTGTCGTCGCCAGCCATGGGTCGCGAAACGTTTAGTGGTTATCTGGGCCATTCGTCGCTCGATGATGTGCTACGCGCCCTTTCGGTAGCCGCTGGCATACGCTACGAATACATCAACGACAGCACCATACAGCTATTTAATAATCAGAAGTGACAATTTTATAGTATGATCAAGAACTATTCACACCGCTTGGCCGCATTGCTGGTGGCGCTGCTCACAACGGTAGCGTCGATGGCAGCTGGCATCACCCTCAACCTGAGGAAGGTTACGGTAAAGAAAGCCATGGCACGCATTGAACATGTGTCGAATGTGCGCTTCTTTTACAAAGATAACCTGAAAGATCTGAACAAGGTAGTAAACCTACAGACGCAAGATGCGTCGGTAGAGAAATGTCTTGAACTGCTGTTTGCACAAACCGACATCAGTTATAAGATTGACAAGAACAATGTGGTTATACTTCAGCGCAAGGGCACGACCTCGACCACTGCCGATGCCGATGAGCCTACGGGTAAAGGACGCACACGCATAACGGGCACTGTTACCGACAGCCATGGCGAGCCCCTCATAGGTGCCAACGTAAAGATACGCGGACAGAAGACGGGCGCGGTGACCGACATTGATGGCCACTTTCAGCTTAATGCCACAGCCAACGATGTGATTGAGGTATCGTATATAGGCTTCAGCCCCATTACCACAAAGGTGGGTGCCAAGCACAACCTAACGCTGGCCCTAACTGAAGAGCGCAACGAGCTGAACGAGGTGGTGGTAGTGGGCTATGGCACACAAAAGAAGGTAAACCTTACGGGTGCCGTGGCCGTTATCGACTCGAAAGAAACCCAAGGTCGACCTGTAGCTTCGGCTGCCCAAGCGTTGCAAGGTCTCGACCCCTCGGTAAACATTGGCATCAATTCGGGTAAGGCAGGCTCGGGCTATAGCATCGATATTCGTGGTGCCGCCTCGCTCAATGGCAGCGAGCCTTTGGTGCTGGTCGATGGCATAGAGATGTCGCTTTCGCTCCTGAACCCCAACGATATTGAGAGCGTGAGCATCTTGAAAGATGCCTCGGCCGCTTCGGTTTATGGCACAAAGGCATCAGCAGGTGTTATACTGGTTACTACCAAGACAGGCAACTCGTCGAAGGTGCGTGTCAATTATAACGGCCGTGTGGGATGGCTGAAAAACACCACCTCGACCGATTATGTAACCAAAGGTTACGACTGGCTGCGCATGACCGAAACCTTTTGGGCCTCCAGCAACAAGGCGGGCACCTACTCGCAATATACCGACGAAGACATGGCCGAACTGTGGATGCGCCGCGACGACGCCACCGAAAACAGCGCTCGTCCCTGGGCCGTGGCTCAGACCGATGGCACCTATAAATATTATGGCAATGTCGACTGGTACGGCTACTTTTACAAGCGCACACGCACCCAGAACGAGCATAACGTATCGATACAGGGTGGCAACGATAAGGTGCGCTACTATATTAGTGGCCGCTACTTTGGCAGTCAAGGTATCATGAAGATACAAAACGACCCCTTTGACAGCTACTCGTTGCGCAGCAAACTGTCGGTCGACATCACTAAATGGCTGCACTACTCAAACAACATAAGCTACTATTACGGCTACAACTGGTGGCCCGGACAGGCCAACGTGCAAAACACCTTCTCAGCCGTATCGTATGGCGCCGCACCTTACCTCACCCCTACCAACCCCGATGGCACTATTGTGCACCGACAAACCTATGCCAACCAAACTGCCGAGGTGGCGGGTGGCTTTAACCTGTTGCTCACCTATGGCAAGGCATCAAACATGGAGAAGGAAAACGAGTTTACCATTAAAAACGCCATCGACATTGATGTGGTGAAGGGCTTAAAACTGCACCTCTCGCACGCCTACAAGTTTTCGCACCTCTTCGACCAGTATCGCTACACCACAGCCCCTTATTCAACACATGAAGGTGTAGAGACCTGGACCCCCGACGACCCCGCCACAAAGTTTCGTAACGAGCTTACCGAGGCCAATAGGTCGACCTACAAGCACACCTTCGAGGCCTTTGCCGACTACAGCCTCACCCTGAACAAGGTCCATAACATTAAGGCCATGGCGGGTATGCAGTATGACACCCGCTACTGGAAGAGCAATAGCATTACGGCCAACGGGTTGCTATCAGAAGACCTAAACGACTTTAACCTGGCCGATGCCGACCGCTATACCGTGAAGGGCGGACAATCGAAATATAAGACACTGGGCTACTTTGGCCGACTGAATTACGACTATATGAGTCGCTACCTTGTTGAGGTGTCGGGCCGTAGCGATGGTTCGTCGCGTTTCTGGAGCAAGAACCGCTGGGCCTTCTTCCCCTCAGGCTCGCTGGGCTGGCGTATGAGCGAAGAAAAGTTCTGGCGCGGCATGCAGTCGTGGTGGGATAACGCCAAGGTGCGCTTCTCTATCGGTAGCCTGGGCAACCAGCAGGTTAGTGACTACCTCTTCGTGCAAGAAATCAACACAAAGGAAATAAATAACAATTTCACCCTTGATGGCTCTACGCCCCTTACCTATGCCCAAGAGTCGGCACCCGTATCCAGCGCCCTCACTTGGGAGAAGGTTACTACTTATAACTGGGGCCTCGACCTCACCTTCTTGCATCGCCTTAATGTTACCGCCGACTATTATGTGCGCAACACTAAGGGCATGATGGTGAATGGTGCCTCGCTGCCCGCCGTTTATGGTGCCTCGGTGCCTAAGGAGAACGCTGCCGATATGCGCACCCGTGGTTGGGAGATAGGCCTGTCATGGCACGATGGCTTCAACCTTTTGGGCAAGAAGTTCAACTATACTCTGCGTGCCAACATAGGCGACTATAAAACCAAGGTTACACGCTTTGACAACGAAACAGGAAAGATAGGCGACCACTATGTGGGCGAAACCTTAGGCGAACTGTGGGGATGGCGCACCGACGGACTGTTCCGTACCAACGAAGAGGCTGCCGACTATGCTCAGAAGGTAGACCTTACCTATCTGCAAAAGTATATTGTTGATGCCAAGAGCCCCTACACGGGATGGATGGCTGGCGACCTGAAGTATGTTGACAGCAATGGCGATGGCAAATTGTCTTTAGGCAGCGGAACATGCAAAGATCCTGGCGACCTACGTGTCATAGGCAACGTGTTGCCACGCTATTCATACTCGTTTGGTGGCGACTTCAACTGGAATGGTGTCGACTTCTTAGTGCTCTTCCAGGGTGTTGGCAAGCGCGACTGGTATCCTGGTGCCGGACAGTCGAACCTCTTCTGGGGCTCTTACTGCCGCCCGCACAACACGTTCCTCTCGCAACAGATGATAAACAATATGTGGTCAGAAGATAACCCCGACGGCTATTATCCCCGCCCCCGTGGCTATGTGGCCTACTCGGGCAACTACAGTCACAATGCCGAGCTCACAGCCATTAACGACCGTTACATACAAAGTGTGGCCTATTTGCGTTTGAAGAACCTGGCCTTTGGTTACACCTTCTCGCATCTCGGAAATTTTATCGATAAGGTGCGTGTTTATTTCACGGGCGAAAACCTGTTCTACTGGTCGCCCATGAAGAAGCACAACAAGTATATCGACCCTGAACAGGCTGTTTCAAACGTGTCAAAGTCGACCGACTCGAAAAACCAAAATATCGGCTCAGGCGAGGTCTACTCGTTTAGCAAGTCGTTCTCTATCGGTATTGATGTTACTTTCTAAGCAGAAAACTTTAACTATCGAAAACGTATGAAACTGAAAAATATATTTCTTTGTGGCATCACCGCCTTGGCATTGATAGGATGCGATCTTGACGAATTTCCGAAAGACTCGGTGTCGCCCGAAACGTTCTTTAAAACTGAGAAAGAGCTGAAGTTGTATAGCAACCAGTTCTATACCTCGCTACCCGAAGCGAGTGACTTCTATCAAGAGTCGTCCGACTATGTCGTACACAACCTGTCGTACAGCGATGCTGTGCGTGGCTATGCACATGTTGTGCCCAGCACTGGTGGCGGCTGGAACTTCTCTATGCTGCGACACATCAACTATTTCTTGCAGAACCTGTATCGCTGCGACGATGCTGCCGTGCGAGCTTATTATGAAGGTGTGGGACGCTTCTGGCGTGCCTATTTCTACTTCTCAAAGCTGCAACTCTTTGGCGACCTGCCTTGGTACGACCAGGTGCTGAACAGCGACGACGATGAACTGTTGTATAAGGAGCGCGATAGCCGCGATGTAATTATCAAGCACATTATCGACGACCTTGATGTGGCCGCTAAGCAGTTGCCCGAGGTGGGCGAAAACAAGTATCACATCTGCCGCTACACGGCATTGGCACTGAAGGCGCGTGCTTGCTTGTATGAGGGCACCTTCCGCAAGTATCATGCTGGTACCGAGTTTAACCCCAACAGTTTGCCTTATGCCGATCTGCTGCAACAGGCTGCCGATGCCGCCCTTGAGGTGATGAAAAGTGGCAAGTATCAGTTGTATGCCGAGGGCACACGTCCTTACTACGACTACTTTGTAGGTATCGGTGCCACCAGTGAGAAAGAAACCATCCTCTCGCGCTCGTATGGCTTGGCCACACACGATGCGTCGGCCTTTGCCCTCGTAGCCTCAAAAGGTTCAGCAGGCTTCACCCGCGCTTTTGCCCTGACATATCTCGACAGCGATGGGTCGCGCTTTACTGATAAGGCCGACTATCTTACCGAGCCTTTCACTGAAGAGACGAAGAACCGCGACCCACGTATGGCGCAAACCTTCCTCACTCAAAACTTTACCTATAAAGATGGCACCCAAGGCTTGTATCGCAAGAACCTCTCGGTAACGGGCTATCCTGTGGTGAAGTTTGTTGAGGGCTCTGAGGCTATCTCTGGTTCGCATGTCGATATTCCTGTATTCCGCCTGGGCGAGGTTTATCTCAACTATGCCGAGGCGCTGGCCGAGAAGGGCACCATCACGCAGAACGACCTCGACATTTCTATCAACAAGCTGCGCGACCGCGTACACATGCCGCACCTATCGCTGGCCGATGCCAACGCACACCCCGATGCCTTCCTTAAAGGCGAACCTTATGGCTACAAAAATGTAGATAAGGGTAACAACTGTGGTGTGATACTGGAGATACGCCGCGAGCGTGGCATAGAACTGGTGATGGAGGGTTTTCGCTATCAAGACTTGGTGCGCTGGCGCGAGCTCACACGTTTCGACAACCAGAACGCCGACGAGACCTCTAACGGCCGCGAATTCTTCGGCCCCTATGTGCCCAGCATAGGGCGCTATGACATGGATGGCGACGGCGTGTTCGACTTTGTAGTGAACCCCGAAACGGGTCGTGGCTACCCTGCTCCCACAGGCGTAAAGGCTGTTACCATTAATAAAGACATCTTCTTGACCGAAAACACCCAAGGCATGATTATAGCTCTGCAAGATATGGTGCGCCGCCACGACGAGAAGCGCGACTATCTGTATCCTATTCCTATCACCGAGCTCACCCTCTCAAAAGGCTTGCTGAAACAAAACCCCAACTGGGACGATATTAATAGAGAAAAATGAAAAATATGAAAAAGACGATATTATTCTTTCTGGCCACCATCTTGTGCTTGGCCTTCACCGCTTGCAGCGACGACGACAGTCTGCCCAAGGCTAAGTTTTCAGAGATAACCATCGCGCCCATGCAGCAAACCTATCATGTGGGCGACAAGGTGACACTCACCGTGAAGCAGGCCACCGACACCCCGTCAGAGGTAAAGGCTGCCAAATACTGGTTCTACTACGACTATGCCACCAAGGCCATGTTCGTAACGCCTACCACCGATACCAACGAGTTTATCTCGCCCGAGATAACCCTCACCCATGCTGGCGACATAGAGCTCAGCTTCTGGGCACAATACGACTATGCCCAGTATCAGTATGACGGCGTAACAAAGCGCATTATCATACATGTAGAAGAGTAAAGAAAAATCTAAATATCATGAACACAACAATGACACATCAAAAACACCTCCTGTGTCGCCTTGCTTTTGTCTTGGCAGCCTGTTGGGGACTATTGGGCGCTGCCGAGGCTCAAACACTGCCTCAGGCACCCGATTGTGTCAACCCTATCGTGTTAGGTAACAAGCGCATCACGCTCATCACTCCAACACTGTTTCGTCTTGAATATGCCGAGAACCAGACATTTCTTGATGAACCTACTCTACTGGCGCGCCGCCGCGATTGCCTCTTACACGACGGCTTCACGGTGAAGGCGCTGAAGGGCGGCCAGCAGTATGAGATAACTACCAGTAAGTTGCGTATTGTGCTTGATAATGATAATTTGCCGTTCGGACAGCTTAATACCTGGGTGCATTATATGTTCCATGGCAAGGAGAGAACTATTACGGGGCGTAACTTACATTCTAAAACCAAGAACCTAAACTTGGGGGGCAGCATCAACACCCTTGATGGCGTTACTCATGAGATACCTACTCACGACGGTTTGCTCTCGTCAGATGGCTTTTATTACATCATTGATACAGGTAACGATGTGCTACACAACGGATGGCTGGTTACACGCCATCGCCAACATGTGCAAGATCAATACTGCTTTGTTTATGGCGATGACTTTCATGCTCCTTTTGCCGACCTTGGCGCTCTGTCGGGTCATGTGCCTATGACGCGAAAGTATATGCATGGCGTATGGTATTCGCGCTGGTATCCGTATGATGATCAATACATTAATACTTTGGTAAAAGGTTATAATGATAATGGCTTTCCACTCGACATCCTGTCGATGGATATGGATTGGCACAAGCAAGACGCCACCGTAGGTATTGGCCACAACATGACAAAGGGTTGGACTGGCTTCGACTGGAACCGCAACCTTATTGCTAACCCTCAGGCGCTCATACAGCGTCTCTTGTCAGACAGTATTCGTGTAACGGTAAATGAACATCCGCATGATGGTGTGCAGATAAATCAATCGTTCTACCCCGAGTTTATGCGCGCTATGGGAAAAGATCCTACCAAGAAAGAAACCCTGCTGTTTGATGCTTCAGATAGCACCTATATGCGCAACTATTTGTATTATACGCGTCGTGAGAACAGACAGTATGGTGTGGCCTTTTGGTGGATTGATTGGCAACAAGATTATCTGTATCCTTATATTCGTGGAACCAAAACGCGCACGCTGTCTTGGCTAAACAAGTTGTTCTATGAAGATACTGAGCAAGGTGGCCTGAGAGGTGCTAACTACAGTAGATGGGGAGGGTGGGGCGACCACCGTCATCCCCTCTACTTTTCGGGCGATGCACGGAGCGACTGGCCTGTGTTGGCCTTCGAGGTAAAGCTCTCGCAAACATCGGGCAACCAAGGGTGCTACTATTGGATACATGATACGGGTGGCTTTCATGGTGGCACACAACCTGAACTGTTGGTGCGCTGGACACAGTTTAGCGCCCTAAGTGCTGCCCTACGTGTGCATGCTGCCCGTGGCAAAGACCTTGATCGCCGTCCTTGGCTGTGGGGCGATGAGGCTACTCGCGCTATGCGCACTGCCTACCGTTTGCGTGCCGAACTGATGCCTTATGTTTATAGCAGTGTGCACCAAACGCACGAAACGATGCTGCCGCTTAACCGCTGCATGTTTGTCGACTATCCCACCGACACCATGGCCTATAATCGTTATAATCAGTATCTCTTTGGCGATCTCATCTTAGCGGCTCCCATCACTCAGCCAGGTGACAGCGCTCGCCATTATGCTGCTTCGCAAGAGGTGTGGTTTCCTACCGATGCCGACTGGTACGACTTCTTCACCCACGAGCGCCATGCAGCAGGCTCAGTGGCCAAGGTGACGAAAGATTTGCAAACATTTCCGATGTTCGTAAAAGGCGGAAATCTCTTGCCTATGCAACCCTTTAACCGTCGTCCCGCCAGTGCCGACCTTAAAAAGGTGGTGCTACGCGTATATCCTGGACGCGATGGCGACAATAATACCTTCATGTTATATGAAGACGATGGATTGACTCGCCAATATGAGCAAGGTGCCTTTGCTAAGACGCCGCTCACTTATCAGCAGAATAATGGTGTGGCTACCCTCACGATTGGTGCTGCACAGGGTAGCTATAACGGACAGGTGCAACAGCGTAGCTATGAGGTGCAGTTGTGTGGTTTCGCAGGTCAAGAGCCTGTGGTGATAAATATACCCGAAACCTCTATTCGTAAGCCTATCACCCTTACTGTGCCCCTGCAGCGCACCGTGGGTACCACCATCAGCGTGTTTCATGGCCTCGATGGCCTTACCCTTGACAGCCTTATCGCTGCTCGTCGCAAAGGTATCAGTTGTATCGAGATATCGCTTACGGGCTTGGTTAATGGGCCGAAGGCGCTGTCCTGGGATCAGCTGAAAGCGCGCCTAGCACAGGTGAAAGCCGATGCCGACAAAGCGGGCATACAGATATGGTCTATCCATATGCCGTATGAGAAGGAGTGTGACCCCTCGCATCCTGATAAGTCCGTGTTGAAGAAATCGTTAGAGAAATATCGCCGCTGTATTGATGCTGTGAGCGTACTGAAGCCTCACATCTTGCTATATCATCCCAGCTTCTACCAGTTGGAGCATGGTCGACGCAACGAGCGCATGAAGATTATTGGCCAGAGCATGAAGAAGCTCGACAAGTGGGGTAGGGCCATACAATCCGAAACAGTGATTGAGAACATGCTGGGCCCCACCATTGAGCGTACCGATGGCTTTGAACGAGCCATAGGCCGTAACCCCGAAGAGATGGAGCGCATTATGAGCGTAGTGCCCTCAACAGTGGGTGTGGCTGTTGATACCAACCATGCCCTCGATGCCGCTGACATGATACGCCGCTTTGGACAGCGTGTGCACACCTTGCACATTTCTGATGGCAATGGGTTGAAAGATCGCCACGCCATGCCAGGCAATGGTTCTGTTAATTGGAACGATGTGCTCACCGCCCTGTACGAGGTGGGCTACAAGGGCCCCTTCTTATATGAGGTGAAGAGCCACTATGTTACCGACATGGCTCAATTGAAAACCTGTTACGACCATCTTTATGCCCAGTGGCTGAAGAAGCAATTCGCCCACCCATAAGGGCGCTTGCTTAGCAAGAACTCGTCAACTAAAATATTAATCATTTAAATAGTAATTGCAATGAAACTAAAAGGTTTACTTCTTACAGCAGCCGTTGCTGCTTCAGCCAATGTTATGGCAACCGATTATTATGTAAAGCCTGGTAATGCCGCTACTGGCAATGATGGCTCGTCATGGGACAAGGCCCTCACCATTTGGGATATCTACCAAAACGAGGCCGTGGCCAAGAAGGTAGAGGCCGACTCGAAGTATAAGAACGGCGACGCGTTCTTCTTTGCTGGAGGTACCTATTATCCTACCCTCGAGGCTGGCGGCGTGCCACAGCGCATCTACCGTGGCTACATCTTTGTGGGCGGTTGCGACCCCACACAAGGCCCTGTAACCACATGGCCCACCTATCCATCGGCCACACCTACCATCTTCTCTGGCGACCTTAATGCCGACGGTGTAGCATCGCCTGGCGACGCTCGCAGCTTGGTAAACATGCGTCTGGGTTCAAAGGGTATGAACACTGCCGAAGACCGTTATACCGTGAGCGACGCGTCGTTGAAACCCCTCACCTTCCACGGCTTCGAGTTTAAGTGTGCTTATAACGAGAGCGAGTGGCCCAGCAGCGAGGCTGCCGATGCCATGACGGGCTGGGGCGCTCTGAGCGTTGTGCAGGGCTGGCTCGAACTATATAACTGCGATGTGCACGACACCTATGCCGCCAAAGCATCGGGCATGAGCGTGTATGGGTCGCTGTATAACCTGCGCGACTGCCGCTTCTATAACAACCATGCTGTGCAGACGGGTGCCGCCTTGCGTGTAAACATCAACACCGACATTCGCTATTCGCGTGGCACCGTAGAACGTTGCGCCTTTTATAACAACACCCTCGACGATCGTTACGGTGCTGCCATCGCCCTTACCGCTGGCGAGATGTATATCGTTAACAGCACCGTGTCGGGCAATACTGCTTATGCCGAAGGAGCTGGCGTAGTGGCCAATGGCGACAAGAACGCTACACGTAAGCTACATATTATCAACTCTACCATTGCGGGCAACACCTGTAACGCCGACCCCACCGAGCTGTATAAGACCGATGCCGAGACAGGCGAGGTTACCAACCCAGGCTCGCTGGTAGGTACCGACCTACGTATTGCAGCCGATGCCAACTTTAATATGTACAACTCGATTGTTGTAGGCCGTACCGACGATGGCACCGTGGCTTATGCACCTATCGTGATGAAAGACGCCGCTAAGGGCGAGGCTGCACCTTTGTTCGAACCGCGTTGCGAGTTTGAAAACTACAATATCACGGGTTCATGCCTCCCGCTGATTGAGGCTGATAAGTGGAGCTACATCAAACTGGGTACCACCAACTCGATGCAGGCTGCCAACACCTTTGCTGCCCTCTTTGGCGAGCAAGACATCAACGCCAGTGCCGACAAGGTGCTTGTGCCCAGCAAAACCTATATCGAGGGTTTGGCCGCACAAGAGTTTTATCCTCCTTATGTAGCCGACGTAAACACCTATGCTGCACAGTTGGCTACCGAGCCTCTGTTTGCCACCACTGGCTATCAGGTGCCCGACCTTACTGTTGACCAGACGGGTGCTAAACGTAACGCCAACGACGATGCTGACTACTGTCCTGGCGCCTTCGATGCTTTTGCTAATACCACTGGCATTGCTGGTGTACAGGCTCAGAAGCCCGCTGCACAGAAGTATATGTATAACCTTCAGGGCCAGCGCGTAAACGACGCCTACCGTGGCATCGTTATCGTGAATGGTAAGAAGGTAGTGAAATAGATTTGTTTAGTTGACGAGCGGACGAGGGACGAGTAAACAAGGAGATTACCTTTGCTAATCTTTGTTGGGTAATCTCCTTGATACAACAAATCTGCTTGTCCGCTCGTCCCTCGTCAACTATTAAGGCAAATCTCCTTGTCAACTCGTCAACTTGTCAACTCGTCAACTTGTCAACTTGTCAACTCGTCAACTAAAAAATCCCATGTTTCGTCATAAACTTTTCTTCGCACTACAAGTGCTGTTCTGCCAACTGTTTGCTGCCGTTGCCTTGGCGCAAACCACCACACTAAACGTAGGAACTTATAACATACGCTGCCCCAGCAATGGCGATACGGGCGAGCGCGATTGGAGCCAACGTCGTAATGCCGTGGTGCAGACCCTCAAAGACAATGCCTACGACATTGTAGGCTTAAACGAATGTCATGGTGGCCCCATTCTGGCCTATATCGAGCAGCAACTTACCGATTATACCGTGGTGAAATATAGCGACCTGAAGAGCCCTGGTACCACCACCGAAAATTTCAACCCCATCTTCTTCCGCACCGACAAGTTTGAGTTGCTCGACGATGGCGTCTTTTATCTCGCCACCGACCTCACACGTCCCACCATTAGTTGGGATAACAATGTTAACAACATACGCTTTACCGTGTGGGCCAAGTTGCGCATAAAAGCCACCGACGAGGTGTTTTATTTCTTCGAGACACACCTCGACCACCAGGGCGACGACTCGCGCAACGAGCAGGCACGCATCAATATGCAGCAGGTGCGCACCATTGCTGGCAGCTATCCCGCCGTGCTGTGTGGCGACCATAACTCGAGCCAGACGCGCATACCCTTCTATCAGATGATGGGCAGCTACATGCTCGACGCTCGTACCGCTGCCACCACCACCCAAGGCATTGAGCAAGGCGATGGCACATTGTCGAAACATAAGGTCAATGGTCAAGACTTTTGGGACCCCGACTACCACACCAGCACTCGTCTCGACTATATATGGGTGCGTGGCGCCAAGGTGTCTTTCTATAAGACCATTAACGACACCTATGGTCGTAAGCAAACGCCCAGCGACCACTTTGCTATCAAAGCCACTATCACACTGAACGCTTACACCCCTAACCATACCCAACGCCTAACCGCCGATGCCGACATTGCTGAGGCTATTGCTAACGCTCAGGCTGGCGACACCCTTATGATACAGGCTGGCCGCCTGACGTTGCCTGGCTCGGGCAAGACGGCCACCGTGAAGATAAACAAGTCGCTTACCATCATGGGTGGCTATAATGCCGACTTCAGTGCACAAACAGGCTATACCGAGCTGTGTGGCGACGTAAACCACCTCATCACCGTTAGTCAGAATTGCGCCCTCGAGCTCTCTCACTTCGACCTGCATGGCGGCAATGCTCCTCAGGGTGGTGCTACGGCACAGGGCGGCGCCATCTATAGCACGGGCTCCATGGTTCATCTCGACCACTGCCTCGTGCACGACAATACGGCCTACAGCAATGGCGGTGGTGTGTATTGTTCAGGCCAAATTAATGTCAACCACTGCCAGTTTTATAACAACACCTCGCTGTATGGTTCGGGCGGAGCACTCTACACCCCCGCCAATACCAGCGAACTGGTTTGGCGTCACTCGGTGCGCAACAGCCTCTTTCATAACAATAAGGGCACGATGGGTGCCGCCTGTTACATAGGTGCGTTCTCACAGTTGCACGTCAGCGCTTGCGCCTTCTACGACAATGTAGCCACCACAGCCGGCACTTTCTATGCCAGTCGCACAAAGTATAACAGCAAGGTGTGCTTCGTGAACAATACATTTGCCAACAATACGCTTACGGCCACCGCTGTGGCGGGTTTGCCTGCCAACAACCGTGGCGGCTCGGCCATCTGGCTCACCCTTAATGGCGAGGGCACATCGGTAGCACTGGTCAATAACACTATTGTGGGTAACCAAGCCTCTTGTCTGGCCGATGGCGCCACGCCCGCCGACTTCTGTGGCGCAGCCGTACAGGTGAGCACCGATGCTACCGTGCGCCTCTACAATAACATCATTGCGGGCAACAGCTCAAGCGCTTCGACGGGTGGCGATGTGTATCTCACCAACCTCACGCATGTCGACACGCAACGCAACGTCTATTCATCGGCCTCTAATTGCCACATGAATTTCTCTGACAACGATCTCTTCATGTCTACCAATGTGTCGGCCTTCAGCGCTCTTGCCACCTTGCTCGATGGCGAGAATGTAGATGGCAAGTTTGTGGCCAATGTTACCGACGACTCGGGCACCCGCGTAGTGGCCGTAAAGAGCCTCGTGTTTGGCACCAAGACCATTAACGATGTGCCTGCCGACAACTATAACGAGAGTCGTTTCATAGGCGATGTTGACAACGATGCCGACATTAAGTCTGTTCTCACCACCGACCAGCGCGGTGCCCTTCGCAATACCAGTGGGGCTGGCGTGCGTGGCGCCTACGAATATGGTGCCGTAACGGCCATCAGCGCCCCAAACGTGGTGCCCGTTGCTCGACCCACTGATAACATAGCATATAACCTACAAGGCCAGCGTGTGAGCGACAGCTATCGCGGCATTGTGATAATGAATGGAAAGAAGTTTTTAAGATAAGAATGCGAACCAACAAAACAATATTAACATGAGATTGACACGTTTCTTTACAAAGTTTATGGCACTGTGTGCCATCTTTGTGCTGGGTGGCCTCTTCAATATGGCTCGGGCCAATGAAGCCGACACCTCTACCGAACTTACCGACGACACCGTGCGCGTGTTGTGCATAGGCAACTCGTTTACCGTCGATGCCGTAGAAGATTATCTGTCGCCCATCCTTCGCTCGGTGGGCAAGAAGGTTATCTTGGGTTATCCCTACAAGGGTGGCACCACGCTTGAGATGCACATGGGGTATATTAACGCCAAGAACCCTATCTATAATTATCGCAAGATTGATGCCGATGGCGCTTATACAGCACAGGCCAACACCACCTTTGATGTAGGCTTGAAAGATGAGGCGTGGGACTATGTCGTTATTCAAACCGACCACAACTATAGCGGTGTGTATAGCCACTATTTTCCTTATCTTACCGATATAATGAATTATGTGAAGACCAACGGTAAGAACCACGACCCCAAGTTTTTCTTGTATATGACATGGGCTTACGATGCCTCGTCTACCTATAAAGACTTCCCGCTTTACAACAACGACCAGATGACGATGTATAACGCCATCCTCGACTGTGCTTATCGTGCTGCCGAACAGGCTGGCATCGGCACCGTTGTGCCCGCTGGCACCGCTGTGCAAAATGCTCGCACCACCTATATTGGTCAGAATATGAACCGCGACGGCTATCACATGAACTTTGAGTATGGCCGCTACCTCGTGGGCTTAACTTATGCTGCTGTGGTGCTGGGCGTCGACCCTCAAACCGTAACTTATCATCCCACCACCGTTAGCGATAACCTGGCTCAGCTGTGTCGCGATGCCGTAACGGCTGCCTTGGCTAAGCCTAAGGAGATAACCTCGCTCAGCGACAAGTGGGGCGTAAATCCCGACGTGGTGAACCAGCCCTTGGCGCGCAAAATAAGCATCAGCCTCGAAATCGAGAAGGCCGATGAGATGATGGGCTCGAAATGGAACTTTATCGATGCTACTGACCTTATGGCTGTGACCGAGAACCTGATTGATGAGGCTTTTGTGCCCACTGCCGTAAAGGTGAGCGTGAACAAGGCGTTCAGCGCTACCGAGCCTGGCTCGCTGCTGCTCACGGGCCTCTATCACGGTCAGACCTACGACATCACGCTGTCGTATCTTAACGAGGGCCAGCCCGCCACCATCGTGCAGCGGACCATCGCACCCGATGTGAACGGCCGCGTATATATTGATGCTGAAACAGCCAGCGCTCAGGGCGACGGCATCGACGGTCTCTATGCTATCGAGATACAGCCCAGTCTGCAATATACCGATGCCGAGGGTCAAACGGCTATCCTCGACCCCACAGCGGGCATACCCGAGCGCATTGCTCCGGGCACCCCTTGGGATGGCACCGCTACCTCTGAGCCCGCTTTGGGTTCGGGCAATTGTTATGTCATTAACGCTGCTGCCGAGTTGGCTTGGGTGGCCGACATATCAAACCAAGGCATCGTGAAGACCAACATGCTCATCACGCAAGACATTGATTTGGGCGGATATAAATGGACGCCTATTGGTAAGGCCAAATATTATAACGGAAGCATCAAGGGGCAGGGCCACACCATCAGGGGCCTGTATCTTGAGCCAGCAGCCGCCGACGTTGTCAGCGGCTTTATTGGTCAAACCAATGGCGCGGGCACCATTAGCGACCTCACCCTTGAAGGAAAAATGGTGGCGAAGAAGTTGCCTACTGGTAAAAATGCCGACTATGGTTCGTTCATAGGTCTGGCCAATGCGCTGAAAGCGCTCAGCAACTGCCACGCAAAGGTTGACATTGAGGGCGAAGGTGGCTGCGGCATCTATCAAGGCGGACTTATAGGCCGTATGAAGGCTACCCGTGTAGAGGGTTGCTCGTATGAGGGCACCATGACCATTGGCGCCACCAACACCAAAACCAAGGGTTACGGTGGATTGGTAGGCACGGCAAACAGTACGGTAGAAGGCGCTGTGGGCAGCATTGAAAACTGCTGGATGACGGGCACCGTGAAGAATACCTCGTCAGCCTCGTGCACCTATGGCGCGGCTATCATTGGTTATGCTAACCTGTCGAACGGTGTGTTCACCATTAAAAACAATTATGTGAGCGGACAGTTGCTATGCACTGGCACCCAGCCCACCAACTATGCTGTGGTTTCGGCAAAGTCGACGGGCGTGAAGACGCACACCATTCTCGGCACCAACTATGCCGTAAACACCTTGCCCGAAGATAAAAACGCCACACAGGTTAATGAAAACGATGTACATAGCGGTATGTTGTGCTATCTGCTGAACCTTGACCAAGAGAAGGCAGTGTTTGGACAAGATCTTTCAGTGGCCGACAGCCATCCCGTGCTGCTGGTTGAGGGACAGGCCGTGCAGCGTGCCGACTTTTATGTTGATGCGGTGCTGTATGCGACAACCTTTAATAACGGAAAACTGGTGCTACCTGCTAATAACCCTTCAAAAGAAGGTATGCAGTTTGATGGTTGGTTCGATGCTGCCGAGGGAGGCAATGCCTTCACCACTGGCGCCGCCATAGATCCCAACGCTTCGTTATACGCCCATTTTAGCGTGCCCTCGGGCATCAACCAGGTCGAGGCAGAAGAAAGCCTCCAGCCTCTTCGTCACTACACCTTAGACGGCCGCGTAGCCCCCACCACCTTTCGTGGCATCGTGGTAACTGATAAGGGAAAGAAAATGGTGAAGAGATAAAAGGTTATAATATGAAACAAAGGCTATAAAGGAAAAGCCTATAAAGCCCCTAAAATCAATAACAATAAAAACCCATGAAGAAAAGAAAGATAGGGCTATTCCCTAAGGTGGTGTGTGCCATCATTGTTGGCTCGCTGTTAGGACTGGTGGCCCCCGAATTTTTAGTGCGACTGTTCAAGACCTTTAACGGCATTTTTGCACAGTTGCTAAAGTTTATCGTGCCCTTATTGGTACTTGGCCTGGTGTCGCCCTCAATAATGCGTTTGGGCAAGGGTGCGGGCAAGATACTGGTTACAGTGGTGGGTCTGTCATACCTCTCAACGGTGTGTGCAGGCTTCTTCGCCTTTGGCTGTGCCAGTTGGCTGCTGCCCCATTACCTGTCGGTGGGTGAAATTAGCCCTACCTCGGCACAGGCTGCCGAGGTGTTGCCCTACGTAAGCCTAAAGATACCACCCGTGTGTGACATCCTTACCGCCCTGTGTCTCTCGTTTATGATAGGTGTGGGTGCTATCTTTACGGGTGGAACCGCCATGCGCAAAGCCTTCGACGAGTTTGGCGACATTGTAAAGCTAACTATCGAGCGCGTAATTATACCGCTGTTGCCGTGGTATATCTGTACCATGATGTGTGAGATGAGTTTTCGCGGACAGCTCGCCATCGTGGTGGGGTCGGGGGTAAAGGTTATCCTTACGGGCGTATGCCTCTCTATTGTTTACCTCGTGCTGCAATATGTGGTGGCGGGCATCGTTGCTGGCAAGAACCCGTTGCGCTGCCTGTGGAAGATTGTGCCTGCCTACCTCACAGGCTTCTCTATCTGTTCAAGTTCGGCGGTGATACCTGTTACCCTTGAGTGTACCCAGAAGATGGGCGTAAACAAAGAGATAGCCGACTTTACCGTACCCCTTTGTGGCACCGTTCACATGTGTGGCTCTACCATCAAGCTCGTCACCACATCGGTGGCCGTAATGTTTATGTCGGGCATGGATATTCATTTTGCACTCATAGCCAACTTTGTGTTGCTGCAAGCCATTTCGGCCGTGGCTGCGCCAGGCGTGATGGGTGGTGTGCTGATGGCATCGGTAGGATTGCTGGAGAGTGTGCTTGGCTTCTCTGCTGAGCAAAGCGCCCTTATGATGACCATTTACTTGGCTCTCGATGGCTACGGCCCTGCCTGTAACGTTAGTGGCGATGCCGCCATAACGCTCATTGTAGATAGACTGTTTGGCCGAAAAAACAATAATGCATTGTAAGGAAAGTCTCTCTGTTTTTCTTAAACGAAAGATACAAAAAAGTGTAAGCCATACAAAAACCGATTGCTTACACTTTTTTTATTGGGTGATATTGATGTGTTAATGCTTTGTGCCTGTCTTTAGCGGTCCGAATAGTCCTCTGTCATGCCTTATGTCCTCCTATCTGTGCGTTACGTTCCTTGGCCGTAGCCCCATCCTCAAAGTTCAGTCCCTTCAGGATGGCGTTCTTGCCGAACCGCTGCTTGATGGCCAGCTGCGCCTCCTGCATGCGGCGCTCCTTGTCAAGGGCAGCCTGTTCTTCTTTCTTCTTTCTCTCCAGTTCCTCATAGTCGGTGAACAAGTCGAGTTGTTGCGGCACGGCATCCTTCTTTACAGACTTTTCGTCCACCACATGGTTGGTAGTCAGGTTGAGCCGTCTGATCAGCAAATCGGGATTCACGATGCGGTCAAAGAGCTCCACCACGGCCTTCCTGATAATCTGTGATGAAGAAGTCTGGCGGTCAAGATTGGCCGTTCCATGGGCATGCTTGGGCACCTGACGGCCATAGTAGTCTGTCGTCACGGGGCCATTGTATTTCGCCCTAATAGCAGGATTTGTCAGACTCTCAATGTCATAGCCAACGGTCAGCACCAGTTGGTCGGTCACCAGTTTCTTTGCCACCAAGTCTAGTGCTGCAGCATCGGCCATCTCTTGTATCACCACACGAGCTTTCTTGAAATCGTAGGCACACTGCAGCACCTGTCCGCTGCTAAAGGAATTGCTTTCCGGCCTGTAGGCTTTCACCAAGTCCATCGTGCATGGTTCCCATCCCCAGGCATGGTCTATCAGCAGTTCGGCATTCACGCCGAAGAGCCTGTACAGCAGTTCTTCGTTCTGTAGGGACAACCGTGCTATCTTGCCCATCGTGTCGATGCCGTAGGGAGCCAGCCTTTCGGCAATGCCCTTTCCCACGCGCCAGAATGCGGTCAGCGGCCTGTGGTTCCAGAGCTGCTGCCGGTAGGTCATTTCGTCCAGCTCGCCGATGCGCACGCCGTCTTTGTCTGCCGGAATATGCTTGGCCACGATGTCCATGGCCACCTTGCAGAGATACATGTTTGTGCCGATGCCAGCCGTGGCCGTGATGCCCGTCTGCTTCAGCACGTCGCGTATCATCTTCATGGCCAGTTCGTGCGCCGTCATCCTGTAGCTCTTCAGGTAGGCCGTTACGTCCATGAACACCTCGTCGATGCTATAGACATGAATATCCTCGGGAGCGATGTATTTCAAGTAGGTCTGATACACCTGGCTGCTCACCTCCATGTAGTGCGCCATGCGCGGAGGAGCCGCAATGTAGTCGAGTTCCCAGTCGGGATGCGCTTTCAGTTCTGCATCATTGAAAGACTTCCCCGAAAAATGCCAATTAGCCTTGCGCTTGCGGTCGTAGTTCACCTCGCGCACACGCTGCACCACCTCGAATAGTCGGGCACGTCCGCCGATGCCGTATGCCTTCAGGGAGGGAGACACTGCCAAGCAGATGGTCTTCTCCGTCCGGCTCGCGTCGGCCACCACGAGGTTGGTGGTCAGTGGGTCAAGCCCCCTGTCCACACATTCCACCGAAGCATAGAATGACTTCAGATCGATGGCTATATACTGCCGCTGTTCAGCTGGGTTTATTGGCATGATGTCAGTTCTTCATATAACTGTTTATAAATGTAGACTATTCCTCATAGCCGTCGTCAAATCCGTCTTCATAGTCCTCATCTTCATCATCCATGCCCACCTGCATTCCAGGTTTTCCAGCAAGGCGGTCTTCTTCTGCCATGGCTTCACCGTCCAAGTAGCCATCATCATAGGAATCCGTGGGCGGTACGGGAATTTTAGCATTCGAGCTAGTGTTAACCGTGGAATCCTTTTTGAGGGAGTCCACGTAAACCGGTGTTGTTTCAATCACACGGTAATCGTATGATTCTGTCTCTTGCTGTTCATTGGACGGAGACTTAGACTTTACACATGCAGTCAACACGACAGCCAGAAAAAGTGTAGCTATGAAGTAGATGTTTCTTTTCATTATACGATTCGTAAAGTATTTCAAGTGAGTAATATGATATCGCTCCAACGAGTCGTTGGATTCTTGCTCTTGAAGTCATGCTTGATGGCATTGGCAAAGACATCTGCCTTACCTTTGCCACCTTTCCTAGTATATTGCTGTGAGCCAAGGACAATCGTTTCCGTACCGTTTACCTTGTTGATACGGTCAATAACCTTATCAAGCCTTTTCATCTTCTCAAACTGCTCTGCATTAAAGTCGAAAAGGTCAGTCTGGATAGGACTTTTCGGGCCGATTCCCATGACGATGACACCGGCTTTCTTGTATTGATAGCCCTCACGATAAATCTTACGAAGCACCTCAGTTGCAGCATGGACGATCGTCATCGTAGATGATGACGGCGTTATCAGTCGTTGTTCCTGAAAATTCCAATACTGAAGGAGATCTTCACGGAACGCATTGGTGTTGATAAATACGCCTACGATGGAAGCCACGGTTTCCTGTTGGCGCAGTTTCTCGGCACATCGGGCAGCATAGTTGGCCACCTGTGTCTGTAAGTCAGTGAAATCAGAAATCATCCCATTGAAGCTCCTGCTGGTGCAGATACTTTTTTTCTTGGCCAGTTCCTCATTGGGAACACAGTCCTCTCCATTAAGTTCCCTCCAAGTCCTTTCTATTACGATATTCCTGAAGGTCGCCCTTACCCAGTCACGGTGATGCGAGGCAAAATCATAAGCCGACTGAATGCCCAATTCCTGAAGACGAGCTGTATAACGTCTGCCGATACCCCATATCTCGTCGATAGGATAAAGCTTCAAGGCCTTGATACGCTTCTCCTCGGAGTCAATCATACAACAGTGACGATATCCTTGGTATTTCTTGGCAAAATGAGAAGCCATCTTGGCTAGTGTCTTGTTAGGGGCAAGTCCGATACTGACAGGAATACCCACGCCCTTTCGGATTCGCTTATGAAGGTTTTCACCCCAAGTCTTCAGATCCAGGTGTTCCATGCCATCCATATAGATGAAGCATTCGTCAATGGAATAGCGAAAATAGGCTGGCACTTCCTGACGGATGATTTCCACCACCCTTGCAGTCAGTTCGCCATACAATTCATAGTTGGAGGAGAAAACGGCAATCTTCTGATCGGGGAACTGTTGGGCTAGTTGGAAATAAGGTGTCCCAGCCTTGATACCCATCTTCTTCGCCTCATTGCTCCTGGCAACCACACAGCCATCATTGTTGCTCAGAACCACCACAGGCTTGCCGTTCAGGTCCGGACGGAAAACCCTCTCGCAGCTTACATAGCAATTGTCACAATCAATGATGCCGTACATGATTTAATAGTTAAGACGTGTAATGTAAATGTTTTAAACCATTTAAATATGATCGAATGTTCTATAATCTATTAGATTGTCTATAAAGTAGTTGTCACGTCAATCTTTTCCAATTCTTGATTGTCCATACAACCACTCCCCACACTTCGAAATCATCTGATTCATAGATGCGAATTGGCTGGTAGTTCTTGTTGGCAGGACGCAGTTCAATGTATCCTTCTGCTCTATGAGAAAGGTCAAGGAACTTGATTGTAAACTCATTGTTAACATATCCTACGACTATATCACCGTCAGATGCCTCAATACTCTTGTCGATGACGGCTATATCACCGTCGTTGATGCCTGCATCCATCATCGAGTCCCCGGAAACACGACCATAGAAGGTTGTTTCCGGATGCCGTATCAGGTCACGGTTAAAGTCAAGCCTGTCCTGCAAATAGTCGTCGGCTGGACTTGGGAAACCTGCTTTTATTGAGGGAGCAAGTAGTAGTTCTAATTCTTTTGAGAACTCACCGTTGAGTATAGTTATATTTTTCATTTTGTGCAAAGATACTTCAAATCCATGAGAAATAAGAATGAAAAGCAGAGTTTATCTTCTTTTTCCAAGCCCCATAGGGGTGTATATAATATGAACCCATTCTCTTTTCTTTTTAGGTTCATTGGATTTTTGTTTTTCCTTTTTCTTATTGTCACTAGTTTTTACAATTAACCTTCTGTTGTTGAATTTAAGGCTATCTTCATATTGCTTTAGAAAACAGATTTTTTCAGAATTTTCCATTATTTGTTTACTAATAATGCTGAGAATGAAGCTTTTGACACATAGTCTTTTTATTTTAATAACAGAGTATGTTTCCCCCTCTATAATTACTGTCTGGGATGTCTCGTTACAATTTTTCAAAGTGATATAAGATAGATGATCTTCGTAGTAGAAAGCGTCTTTAATAGATAGGTTTCCTATCTGTGGGCCAATAACTTTTTTGAGTATTTGTACATACTCATTGTATGAAAATCCCCAGATTTTTTTCATTAGTTTTACAGCCTGGCTTATGGAATTTATAGGAAGTTCTTCCATAATAGCAGAGGATTTCTTTACAGTCGGTACAAAGATGTAATTATTGATGTTACTATTAAAAACAGGTTCTTTAAAACGTTTCATTAATGCGATGACTGTAGCCGAATTGACTACATTTATCGGAGAAAGATTTATTGGATAATAGGTTCTTCCTTCTTCGGAAATTCTATAGCTGGAAAAAGAATCTATTCTGTCTGAATCAAGTATTTCTTTTCTGGTTTTTAAAGCGACATAGCCGTTTTCGATTATATCTTTAATCTGAATCTTCTGGGGTTCTATGCCTATAGTTTTGAAAAATGAAACAGCGTCTTTATAGCCTTTCTTGTAGAGATACTGAAGCCTCTTTATTGATTGAGTGAGAGACGTCTCTGAATAAAAGTAGTCATGATCAAGACGATTGGTATATATGTCGTATAATTCATCATGAGAATAAGACATATATTTTACAGGCACTCTTTCCGTGGTGCCATCCTTTTTCTTTTTATATTCAAATTCGGATCTAATCATATTCAATCATTTAGGCTATAGCTATGCAAAAGTAGTTTTATTTTCTTAAAAAATCAAATCACACTAAGTCAAATTCAATTATTTAAATGAATTTATGTAATAAAGTTTGTAAAATAGCGATTAATTTCGTTACTTTGTATTCATAAAAATGTTATCAGTCTTTTGACTTTTCAAAGAATATAAAACTCTCTATTATGGATTCTGTAACCTTTACTTTTGATAAGTATGGAGAAAAAGCCCTGGAGTTAGTTCAGGAAGGCAAGAACCTTTTTATAACAGGAAAAGCTGGTACGGGAAAGACTACACTACTGCGTCATATTATTGATAACAACAAAAAATATAAAAGAATTGTAGTAGCGGCTCCTACTGGTGTAGCTGCAAATAACGCCGGTGGTGTAACTATGCACTCCCTTTTTGGCTTGCCTTTGGTGCCATATCTACCGGGACACAAGATGAGAGATTTGTATTCACTTGATGAAGGTCAGGCAGAGCTATTAAGGCAGATAGATATGCTTATCATAGATGAAGTAAGCATGGTAAGGTGTGATATGCTGGATGCTACAGATAGAATTTTGTGTTACTATAGAAAAAGCAGAAAACCTTTTGGTGGTGTACAGTTGATAATGTTTGGGGATTTGTTTCAACTTATGCCTGTAGCTAAAGACGAAGAAAGGATAACACTGATAGAAGAATATGATACACTTTATTTTTTCGGTAGTAAGGCATTATCCAAGTTGAAGTATTCCATGCTGGAACTTCAGCATGTTTATCGTCAAGATGAGAAGGTTTTTATTAATATTCTTAATCATATAAGAATTGGCAAGTCCTCTACAAAGGACCTTCGGCTGCTTAACTCTAGGTATGTTGAAGATTACAGACCGAAGGTCAGTCAGGAGGTTACAGTCCTGATGACTCATAATAGGCAGGTAGACCAATATAATTCTGAACAGTTATCAAAGCTAAGGGGAAGAAGCAAGGAGTTTAAGGCTAGGATCGAAGGTTTTTTCCCTCATGATGACTATCCCGTAGATTACTACCTTGAATTTAAAAAAGGTGCTCGGGTTATGTTTGTCAAGAATGACAATGAAGGCAGGTATTATAATGGAACAATGGGTAGAGTTTTATCTCTTGGTGATGATTATGTTGAAGTCAAGATAGATGGGAAGATTCAGCCAGTAATTGTTGAGAAGCAAAGATGGGATAAAATTATCTACAAGGTCAATAAGAAGACAAAAGAAATTATAACCGAGATTTGCGGAAGCTACATACAAATCCCATTACGTCTTGCATGGGCTGTAACAGTACACAAGAGCCAAGGATTGACATTTGATAATGTCATCATAGATGTTGATAAAGCCTTCGCCTCTGGTCAGGTGTATGTCGCATTGAGTAGATGCAGAACCTTGGAGGGTATTATATTGAAATCAAAAATTTCAAGTCGTATTATAAAATCAGATCCAGATGTAGCAAAATATATGAATTCCGTTGATACCATTCTGTTAGATGGGCGCCAAAGAACCTATATAGACATGCAAGAGGAAGAATGGGAACCAGAGCCACTTGTCGTTTATGCAGGGTGGAAAACTATTGATAAGATTAGGAATGGCCAGAAAGCCTATCAAAGAAGTATCGATGACGAATATATTTATGGAGAGGATATATTTAAAACTCACAAAGGGAACTATGTTATAGATGATGCTTTTAAGGGAAGAAAAAGAAAATGGAGTGTTTTTGACATGAATGGAGGAACTTGCCCCTTTGTTCCTCGAAAATACAAGTTTTTACGAATCTGCTCATCACAAGGAGGCAGTGGAGTAACAGTAGAGATAGCAAGTACCAATATTGGAATGAACAAGGATAAAGACTTGTGGGTGGTTCAATGGAGATTGGGGAACATTATTAAAAGCAAGAAATAAAGAACAAATGAAGATACCTAAGTTTTCGCAGGAAGTTGCCCTGGCATTAACAAAAGTATTCATGGGAAATTTTTATAGTTTTTTTAAATAACGTGAGTTCGATGAAATATAACCCATTGAAAATTTGGCAATTAGCGAAATTTTAGGAGCTTCCTTGAACGAAGCGAAAAACTTTGTAGTGGATAAAAACAATGAAACTAAGAATTTCGCTATGATTACCGAGGACAAAGATACTGAAATTTTCTGTATTGCAGATGATTTTTGCAAATTTTATGATGCAATGATGGCAAAATATACCGTAAAAGCCCCGAATAAGCGTCCGTACCACCGTGACGGAACTCTTTCCAAGGCAGAAGTCATGCTGATCATGATACTGTTTCATGGTTCCGGGTATCGCTGTCTGAAGCATTTCTATCTGGAGCATGTGTCGAAGCATCTGCGGCATCTGTTCCCCGAGCTGGTTCTTCGGGTTCAAGCTGCACCTGATCTGTAACGAGAAGGGGGAATTGCTCAACTTCATGATCACACCTGGAGATGTAGATGACCACAAGCCGCTTGACTACAAGCCTTTTGTGGAATTCCTCTACGGAAAACCCGTCGGTATCAACCTGAATAGTAAGGGGATTGGCATGGCTAACCTCAGGATATATTCGCTAACAACAAACTAGTCCACCAATGAACCGGGAGCCTTTTTCAATTTGTGATAGATGTAGTCGGTGCCTTTCTCGTAAGGGATGCCTGCCAAACCGCCAAACACGCGCACGACGAGGCGCTTCTCGGATACTGACACTACGGAAGAGTACATTTGATCGGGATGCACATCATAGGGTTCCATCTCCACACGATCGCCGGAGATTGACCACCTGCCTTGTGGGGTCTCCCAGCGGGAGTCGCCCGAGGCTACCCAACCAATGACCTCTCCATCGGGTGAGAAATAATAACCACCGCGCATGTTTGCGAAATCGGCAGGGTATTCGCCCTCCCAATAGCCCACCAAATGATGACGCAGGTCGTCTTCGTCTGACGAGCAACTCACCATGAGCATGCTTGCGGCCATCAGCACGAGCATGCCTGCTGCCAGTTTCTGTATTCGTTTTCTCATATCTTCGTTTTCTTTTTGATAACACAGCTGTCAGCCAAAACCTTGCATGGAGCAGCGAAAATTTTCGCTTGCGGTCAGCATTTTGCCGCTTTACAAATGCTCATACCCGGTGCAGTCGGATTGCAAATCCTACTGAGCCGGGAACTCTTTCTTTGTTCACACGAATTACCATGAATTAAACACGAATTTTTCTGCTCGGTCGGATTCTAGAAGCTCTGCAGCCAGGCACGCAACTCGAGCTCCATCTCCACATGATACTTGAAACTGTCGCGGATGCCCCAGCCGTGGCCGCCTGAAGGATAGACATGCAGCGAGGCAGGCACGTCGTGGCGGTAGCACTCCACGTAGTAGTTCACACCGTTGGCCGGCACGACGGCATGGTCGTCGTCGCTCAGAGCAATGAAGGCACGGGGCGTAACGCGTGTCACCTGCATGTCGGAACTGTATTTATCCTCGGTTTTCTTCTTGGCATCCTTGCCCAGCAGGTTGTCGTGCGAGCCCTGATGGGTGAAGGCCGGGTCCATGGTGATGACGGGATAGAAGAGAATCTGGAAGTCGGGTTTGGCATCTTTCACCGAGTGGGTGGCGATGGTCGACGCCAGGTGTCCGCCCGCAGAGAATCCCATGATGCCCACGTCGTTGGGGTTGATGTGCCACTTCTCGGCATTGCGGCGCACCAGTCGGATGGCCTCTTCGGCATCAGAGACGGGCACTTCGGGCTTACCGTGCGGCATGCGGTACTTCAGCACGATGGCGGCAATGCCCATGTTGTTGAAGAAAGCTCCCCACTGGTAGCCCTCATGATCCATGGCCAGGTGCGTATATCCACCCCCCGGACAGATGACCACGGCCCGGCCGGTGGCCCGTTTGGCGTTGGGCAGGTAGACACGAACGCGCGCCGTGTCGGTCTTGTCGACACTCTTTTCGGCAGGCTTGCCTTGCCACAGATTCATGTCGAACGGTTTTTGAGCCAGGGAGGTGAGCGAGAGTGCCAGCAGGCACAGGGTCAGAGCGGTCTTGAATATTCTCATTTGTATCGATTTCATCTATTATTTGTTATTTTTTTATTTTTTCAGTTGCAAAGATAATGAAAATTTTGTAATATTGCAGACAAAAAAGGAAAAAGTAGAACGTTAATAATCAAAAAGATGAATCATAAGAGTTTAAGAAGATGGCTGATGGTGTCGGCACTCGTCGTGATGACGGCGGGTCTGCAGGCCAAAGTGAGACTGCCGCATATCCTGTGCGACAACATGGTTTTGCAACAAAATACCGAGGCCCGTCTGTGGGGCTGGGCGAAAGCCGGAAAGACCGTCCGCGTCGAGGTGTCGTGGTCGGATGAGGCCTACACGGCCAAGGCCGGCAAAGACGGCAAGTGGCTGGTGAAGGTGAAGACGCCTGCCGCCAGTTACACCCCGCTGCAGATCACGTTCGACGACGGCGACCGGCTGACACTCAGCAACATCCTCTCGGGTGAGGTGTGGGTATGTGCCGGACAGAGCAACATGGAGATGCCCGTGAAGGGTTTCGGCAACTGTCCCGTCGACGGTTATAACGACGAGGTGGTCAATGCCCGCCAGTACCGGGGCATTCACTATGTGAAGATTCCCAGCATCATGCGCGTGGAACCGCAGGAAGACGCCCAGTGCGAGTGGAAAGAGGTCAGCGCGCAGACCGTGGGCGACGCCTCTGCCACAGGCTATTTCTTTGCACAGGTGGTCAACCGCGCCCTCGACATTCCCGTGGGACTCATCATGGCCAACAAGGGCGGCTCGCGCGTGGAGAGCTGGCTGACCAAGGAGAACCTTGAGAAATACACCAACGAGCCCACCGACTCGGCAGGCATCGTCAGGTTCAAGCCGCAATGGGACTATCACCGCGCGCTGTTGTGGGGCAACGGCACGTTCAACCCCATCCTGAACTACACCGTGAAGGGCATTCTCTACTATCAGGGTTGCTCGAATGTTGGCGACCCCGGCAACCAGTACAGCGAGCGCCTGAAGATACTGGTCGACCAGTGGCGCACACAGTTCGGCCTGGGCGAGATACCATTTTACTTCGTCGAGATTGCCCCCTACTGGTACGACGATGTGAAGGGCGACTGGGGAGCCCGCCTGCGCGAGCAGCAGTTCAGGGCCTCGAAGATCATCCCCAACAGCGGACTGGTATGCACCAACGACCTCGTCTACCCCTATGAGACTCAGCAGATTCACCCCGCCCAGAAGCGGCAGGTGGGCCAGCGACTGGCTTTCCTGGCACTGAACAAGACCTACGGCATGACGTCGCTGGGCTGCGAGAGTCCTTCGTTTAAGGACATGCGCATCGTGGGCGACACCGTGCATATACACCTGGCGAACGACCTCGGTGCCATCAGCCGCTTCGAGGGCATAGAAGGCTTCGAGCTGGCCGGCGACGACCGTGTGTTCCACCCCGCCAAGGCCGAGCATTTCTGGCAGCCGGGCGGCGGCTACTGGGATGAGACCATCCGCCTCACATCGCCCGAGGTGAAGCATCCTGTTGCCGTGCGCTACTGCTTCCGCAACTTCCAGATAGGCAACCTGAAGAATGCCGCCGGACTGCCGCTGTTCCCCTTCCGCACCGACGAGTGGTAGGCGGTTTTCCGTGAGTGATGAGACAAAGGTTCATTAAAAATAGTAAACTGATCAACGAAAGAGATGAAGAAGTTATTGACGATTGTGATTATTCTGCTCATCGCCGTGCTGATGACGCAGACGGTGCCCGACAAGCGCGCCCATAAGGAGGCGATGATGAAGGCCGTGAAAGAACTGGTGGACGAAGAGGCCGAGAATCGTGGCTTCAAGGATAACGGCCTGACCCGTATAGGCAAAAGCATTGTCAACTCGGCCATCGAGACAGCCCTGAACAGTAAGTTGAAGGTCGACAACTACTACCTTTTCAATACTACGCACATACGTATGGGCGAGGAGAACAAACTGCTCTCAGTGGGACTCTTCGGCCATGTGTTCACCTTCGACAAGAAAATGCTGCGCGAGGCCATCGAGAAAGGCAATAGGGCAGAGGAGGAAGAAGAGAGTTGAGAACTTTTCAAGTTGAGAACTTTTCAAGTTGAGAACTGAGAGCTGAGAGTTGAGAGGTATGATTACCTTTGGCTATTGTTCAAGCTCTGAATAATCGGAGAATTCTGAATAATCTGAATAATCGGAGAATTCGGAAGATTCGGAATACTCCGAAAACTCAGAATACTCTGAAAACTCAGAATACTCAGAATACTCCGAAAACTCCGAAAATTCTGAAACTCCGAAAACCCTAAAAAATAAAAAGCCAATGAGCCATCCACTAGAGATATTTAGCTATTGTCCTGTTTGTGGCAGCAGCCATTTTGAGATACATAATTTCAAGAGTAAGAAATGCCAGGACTGCGGATTCACCTATTACGGTAATCCGAGTGCTGCCAATGTGGCGTTGATCGTCAATGATGCCGACGAGCTGCTGGTGGTGCGCCGCAAGAAAGACCCTGCCAAGGGCACGCTCGACCTGCCGGGCGGTTTCACCGACATGGACGAGACGGGCGAGGAGGGCGTCATCCGCGAGGTGAAAGAGGAGACGGGCCTCACCGTGAACCGTGCCGTCTACCTGTTCAGCCTCCCCAACCTCTACCGCTATAGCGGCATGGACATCAACACGCTCGACATGTTTTTCCGCTGTGAGGTAGCCGACACATCGCACGTCAGTGCCATGGACGATGCCGAGGATGCCCAGTGGATTCCCCTCAGCGAGTTGCGAGCCGACGACTTCGGCCTGCGATCGGTGCGCCAGGGGGTGCAGCTGTTCCTGCAGATGAAACGTTAAAAAAACAAAAATCTCTCATTATAATAAGGTGTATGTGAAACTTTTGTGTACTTTTGCGCCCTAAAAACTAAAATGATTGAGAAATGACGCAAGAGAATTTAGTTATCGTAGAGAGCCCAGCAAAGGCCAAGACCATTGAGAAATTCTTGGGAGAGAACTACAAAGTGATGTCTAGCTATGGGCATATACGCGACCTGAAGAAGAAAGAAATCAGTATAGATACCAACACGTTCGAACCGGATTACGAGATACCCGACGAGAAGAAAAAATTGGTTTCCGAGCTGCGCAGCAATGCCAAGAAGGCCAAGAAGGTGTGGCTGGCTTCCGATGAAGACCGCGAGGGAGAAGCCATCAGCTGGCACCTGTGCGAGGTGCTGGGCCTGGATGAGGAGAAGACCAACCGCATCGTGTTCCACGAGATCACCCAACCCGCTATCCTCGATGCCATAGAGCATCCCCGTCATTTGGATATGAATCTGGTCAATGCACAGCAGGCACGCCGTGTGCTCGACCGTTTGGTGGGCTTCAAGCTCTCGCCGGTGCTCTGGCGCAAGGTGAAGCCGGCACTCTCGGCCGGACGTGTGCAGAGTGTGGCCGTCAGACTGATTGTAGAGCGTGAGCGCGAGATACAGAATTTCAAGAGTGAGCCCTACTACCGTGTGAATGCCATCTTTGCGCTGATGGCTCCCGACGGCAGCGCCTCGGAGGTGAAGGCCGAGCTCGACACCCGCTTTAAGACCCACGACGAGGTGATGGCCTTCCTCGAGAAGTGCAAGGATGGTAAGTTTGTCATCCGCTCGGTGAGCAAGAAGCCGCTGCGCCGTATGCCAGCGCCTCCATTCACCACCTCGACGCTGCAGCAGGAGGCCGCCCGCAAACTGGGCTTCACCGTGAGCCAGACCATGATGGTGGCCCAGCATCTGTATGAGAGCGGACGCATCACCTACATGCGTACCGACTCGGTGAACCTCTCGACACTCTGCGTCAACGCCAGCAAGAGCGAGATCATCAGCCTCTACGGCAAGGAATACAGCAAGCCGCGCCAGTATCACACCAGTGCGAAAGGTGCCCAGGAGGCCCACGAGGCCATCCGCCCCACTTATATGAATGTCTCTGAGATAGAGGGCAACTCGCAGGAGCGCCGTCTCTACGACCTCATCTGGAAGCGCACCGCCGCCAGCCAGATGGCCGATGCGCAGATAGAGAAGACCACCGTGGAGATCAGCATCGAGCAGCCCGGGGGCGCATCGCCGCTGTCCACTAAGTTCATCGCCCAGGGCGAGGTGGTGAAGTTCGACGGTTTCCTGAAGGTATACCGTGAGTCGGTCGACGACGACAACGAGCAGGAGGACGAGTTCTCTCATGTGCTGCCCCCGATGAGCGAGGGCGAGGAGCTGGTGCGCCGCGAGATTACAGCCACCGAGCGCTTCAGCCAGGGGCCGCTGCGCTATACAGAGGCCAGCCTGGTGCACAAGCTGGAGGAGCTGGGCATCGGCCGTCCGTCGACGTATGCTCCGACCATCTCTACCATCCAGCAGCGCGAATACGTGCAGAAGGGCGACAAGAAGGGCGAGACCCGCGCCTATGAGGTGGCCACGCTGAAAGGCATCAAGATTGATGTGAAGCAGAAGAAAGAGATTGCCGGCTCCGACAAGGGCAAGCTGTTGCCTACCGACATCGGTATCGTGGTGAACGACTTCCTGATGGAGCACTTCAAGGACATCATGGACTACAACTTCACCGCCCGCGTGGAACAGCAGTTCGATAAGATTGCCGAGGGCGACAAAGAGTGGCAGAAGATGATAAAGGACTTCTACAAGAAGTTCGAGCCCACCGTCGAGCAGACCATGAACGAGCGCAGCGAGCATAAGGCCGGCGAGCGCCTGCTGGGCGAGGACCCCAAGACGGGCAAGCCCGTGTTTGTGAAGATCGGCCGCTTCGGTCCGGTGGTCCAGATTGGTACTGCCGAGGACAAGCAGAAGCCGCAGTTCGCCCAGCTGCCCACCAACAAGAGCATGGAGACGCTGACGCTCGACGAGGCCCTCGAGCTGTTCAAGCTGCCCCGCACCGTGGGCGAGTTTGAGGGCAGTCCGGTGGTCATCGGCAACGGCCGCTTCGGTCCTTACGTCATGCACAACAAGAAGTTCGTGTCGCTGCCCAAAGGCGAAGACCCCATGGCCATCACCCTCGAGGCATCGGTGGCCCTCATCGAGCAGAAACGCCAGCAGGAGAGCCAGCGCCACCTCAAGGGATTCGACGAAGAGCCGAAGATGGAAATCCTGAACGGCCGCTACGGACCCTACATCGCCTACGACGGCAAGAACTACCGACTGCCCAAGAGCCTGCACGACAAAGCTGCCGAGCTGACCCTCGAGCAGTGCATGGAGGTGGTCAACGCCACGGCCGAGAAAAAGAAATAATGATTCGTATCATCATCATAGGCTACATGGGAGCCGGCAAGACAACCGTCGGCAGAGCCCTCTCCCGCGAGCTGGGCATACCGTTCTACGACCTCGACTGGTATATCGAGAGCCGCATGCGCAAGACCGTCAAGCAACTGTTCGACGAGCGCGGCGAGGAAGGTTTCCGCCGCATTGAGCGCAACATGCTGCACGAGGTGGCCGAGTTCGAGAATGTCATCGTCAGCTGCGGCGGCGGCACACCCTGCTTCTTCGACAATATGGAGTATATGAACCAGCAGGGCCAGACGGTCTATCTGCAGGCCAGCCCGGAGGTGCTCTACGGCCATCTGCTCATGGGCAAGAGCGTGCGCCCCCTGCTGCTGGGAAAGACCAGGGAAGAGCTGCTGGTGTTTATCAAAGAGCAGCTGAAGCAGCGCGAGCCCTACTACTCGCAGGCCCGCCACATCCTGAATGTAGACCTGATGGACAATTACGACAAGATAAAAATCAGTGTACAGAACGTACGTCAACTATTGGGAATCTAACAACATCAACTCATTAACCCTTAGACCTATTAGGCAAACATGAAGAAATGGACGATTGAAGACTCGAAGGAACTCTACAACATCAACGGATGGGGTACTTCTTACTTTGGCATCAACCCGGAAGGTAATATCTACGTCACCCCCTGCAAGGACGGCACGCAGATAGATATCCGCGAGGTTATGGACGAACTGTCTCTCCGCGACGTTCAGTCGCCTGTCTTGCTGCGTTTCCCCGACATTCTTGACAATCGTATTGAGAAAACCTGGAGCTGTTTCAAGAAAGCCTCCGAGGAGTACGACTACCGGGGCGAGAACTATGTGGTGTATCCCATCAAGGTGAACCAGATGCAGCCCGTGGTCGAGGAAATCATTTCTCATGGCCGGAAATTCAACCTCGGACTGGAGGCCGGCTCAAAACCCGAGCTGCATGCCGTCATCGCCATGCAGTGCCAGAGCGACTCTATCATCGTCTGCAACGGCTATAAAGACCAGAGCTACATCGAGCTGGCCCTGCTGGCCCAGAAGATGGGCAAGCAGATCTTCATTGTCGTTGAGAAGATGAATGAGCTGGAACTGATTGCCCGCGAGGCCAAGAAACTCAATGTGCGTCCGAATATAGGCATCCGCATCAAGCTGGCCAGCTCGGGCAGCGGCAAGTGGGAAGAGAGCGGCGGCGACGCCTCGAAGTTCGGACTGACGAGTGCAGAACTGCTCGAAGCCCTCGACCTGCTCGACAAGCGAGGCATGCGCGACTGCCTGCGCCTCATCCATTTCCACATCGGTTCGCAGATTACCAAGATCAGACGCATACAAACGGCACTCCGCGAGGCTTCGCAGTTCTATATCCAGTTGCACAAAATGGGCTATAACGTCGATTTCGTCGACTGCGGAGGCGGACTGGGCGTCGACTACGACGGCACACGGTCGCCCTCGAGCGAGAGCTCTGTCAACTACTCCATCCAGGAGTATGTCAACGACTGTATCTACACCTTTGTCGATGCCGCCAACCGCAACGACCTGCCACATCCCAATATCATCACCGAGAGCGGCCGTTCGCTGGCTGCCCACCACTCTGTGCTGGTCATCGATGTGCTGGAGACCGCCTCGCTGCCCGAGATGCCCGAGGAGTTTGAGCCCGACGAGAACAGCCACCAGCTGGTGAAAGACCTCTACGAGATATGGGACAACCTGTCGGCCCGCAACGTGCTCGAAGACTGGCACGACGCCGAGCAGATTCGCGAGGAGGTGCTCGACCTCTTCTCCCACGGCATTGTCGACCTCAAGACGCGTGCCGAGATAGAGGCCATGTATTGGAGTGTATGCCATGAGATCAATGCCCTGGCCAAGAACCTCAAGCACATTCCTGAGGAGCTGATGAACATCGACAAACTGCTGGCTGATAAGTATTTCTGCAACTTCTCGCTGTTCCAGAGCCTTTCCGACTCGTGGGCCATCGACCAGTTATTCCCCATCATGCCCATCCAGCGCCTCGACGAGCGTCCCACCCGCAACGCCACGCTGCAGGATATCACCTGCGACTCCGACGGTAAGATAGCCAACTTCGTCACCAACCGACATTACTCCCACTCGCTGCCCGTGCATGCGCTGAAGAAGAACGAGCGCTACTATCTGGGCGTCTTCCTCGTGGGAGCCTATCAGGAGATTCTCGGCGACATGCACAACCTCTTCGGCGATACCAATGCCGTGCACATCTCCGTCAAGGACGGCAGCTATCACATCGACCAGATCATCGACGGCGAGACCGTTGCCGAGGTGCTCGACTACGTGCAGTACCAGCCCAAGAAGCTCGTGCGCCAGCTCGAGGTGTGGGTGGCCAAGAGTGTCAAGCAGGGCAAAATCACCCTCGAGGAGGGTAAGGAGTTCCTCTCCAACTACCGCAGCGGCCTCTACGGATACACCTATCTGGAGTAATCCTCCCAATAGGTTTCACCGTGTCCTTGTCCTTTCGGGGTGTTGCGTGTGACGGCATTGCCGCCGCAATACCCTCTCTTTTCTTATAGCGCATTTCGCTCTGATACAACAACGAACAACCCACTAGCATGAAGGAAAAACTCACTATCGTAAAAGTAGGCGGTGCCGTGGTAGAAGACGAGCAGCAGCTCAGCCAGTTGCTGCGCGACTTCAGTGCCATTGCCGGCCGTAAGGTGCTCGTCCATGGCGGCGGGCGGCGTGCCACGCAGGTGGCTCAGAGCCTGGGCATCGAGAGCCACATGGTCAACGGGCGCCGCATCACCGACGGTCAGATGCTGCAAGTGGTCACCATGGTCTATGGCGGACTGGTGAACAAAAACCTGGTGGCCCGGCTGCAGGCCAACGGCGTGAATGCCCTCGGTCTCACCGGAGCCGACATCGACGTCATCCGCTCGCACCGCCGGCCGCTGAAAGACGGTATCGACTTCGGCTATGTAGGCGATGTCGACAAGGCCGACGGCACCGTGCTCTCGCGCCTCATTGAGATGGGCATCACACCTGTGCTCGCCCCCCTTACCCACGACGGACAGGGCCAGATGCTCAACACCAATGCCGACACCATAGCCGCCGAGACGGCCAAGGCACTGGCACCCTTCTACGAGGTGACCCTCATCTATAGTTTCGAGAAGAAAGGTGTGCTGCGCGACCCGCTCGACGACGACAGCTTCATACCCGTCATCACCCGCGATGACTTCCAACGCTATGTGGCCGATGGAACGGTGGCAGGCGGCATGATACCCAAGCTCGAGAATGCCTTCCAGGCCATCAGCGAGGGCGTGGCACGCGTCAACATCACCCTGGCCACAGCCATCGACGGACAGCATGGCACAATGATTCAAAATAGTTAACAAAATATAAAAAGGGGTTTTTGGGCCTCTTTTTTGTAACTTTCACTCCCTTCAATCGTCATTCATAACAGAGAGCCAATGAAAGAAATCAGTTTCCGAAACGATGTCTTGCCGTTGAAAAACGAGCTCTATCGCTTGGCACTCCGCATCACGCTCAACCGTGAGGAGGCCGAGGATGTCGTGCAGGATACACTACTGAAAGTATGGAACAGGCGCAACGAATGGCAAACCATCGAGAGCATCGAGGCCTACAGCCTCACCGTATGCCGCAACCTGGCGCTCGATGCCATGAAGAGAATGGGAAACCACGTCGAATCGATTGAGGACACCGGAGCCGACTCTGTAGACAGGGCCTCCACCCCCTACGAGCTCATGATGCAGAAAGACCGCATCTCACTGGTCAGGCAACTCATCAACTCTCTGCCCGAGAAGCAACGTAGCTGCATGCAACTGCGCGACATCGAGGGCAAACCTTACAAAGACATTGCCGCCATCCTGGGCATTACCGAAGAGCAGGTGAAAGTCAACATCTTCAGGGCCCGGCAGGCCATCAAACAGAAATATCAAGAATACGAACAATATGGATTATAAGTACATCGAACAACTGTTGGAGCGCTACTGGAAGTGCGAGACCTCGCTCGAGGAAGAGGAGATTCTGCGCACCTTCTTCAGCCAGAAAGACGTTCCCGCATCCTTGCTTCCCTACAAGGACCTGTTCACCTACGAGCAGACCGAGAAGAAGCAATGCGTGCTGGGCGACGACTTCGACGAGCGCATGTTGTCGATGGTCAATGAGCCACAGCCCGTCAAGGCGCGTACCATCACCATGACACAGCGCCTCATGCCCCTGTTCAAAGCCGCCGCCATGGTGGCCATCATCCTCACACTGGGCAATGCGGCACAAGTGGCATTCAACCAGCCGGAGGCACCCGCTGTGGCAGGCTATCAGCAGCAGGCCGACGGCGTATCGGTGGCTATGAGCGACTCCATCGTCGGCGACACCCTCAAGCAGAGCAATGCCGACGTCTCCATCCAGCCCATCGATGCCAACATTCTTAAATAAGATATATTTCTATGCTTTCTCTATAAAAATCATGTTTAGTAAAACAACAACGAAACTGTGAAGTTTCTATTTCTCTCAAATTTTTCATAACATACTAACGAAGGGAAAAGGGACCTGGCTCATGCGCGAGCACCGGTCCCTTTTTAGTTTTTGGGCATTTTTGAGGAAGGGAGGATTTTCTGAGGATTCAGAGGATTCTGAGGATTCTGAGGATTCTGAGTTTTCTGAGTATTCAGAGTATTCAGAATTCTCCGATTATTCCGATTATTCCGAGATTGGGCAATAGCCATTTTTCGTGAGTTCAGGAGTCGCTAAGAATATGTAGTCTCTAAAAGGCTTCATCTCGGAAAACCTCAAATAAATTTGGTTTTTCTCTCACTTATTTGTACCTTTGCACCCCAAACATTATAATAAGGTAAAAGACATGGCATATTTATTCTCATCAGAATCGGTGTCGGAGGGTCATCCCGACAAAGTAGCTGACCAGATTTCCGACGCATTGGTAGACCAGTTTCTGGCTTACGACGATAAGGCACGCTGCGCCATCGAGACTTTTGTCACTACCGGACAGGTGGTGATCATGGGCGAGGTGCGCTCGGAGGCTTATATTGACCTGCAGACCATTGCCCGCCGTACCATCAATCGTATCGGCTATACGAAGAGCGAATATCAGTTTGACGGCAACTCGTGCGGTATTCTCGCTGCCATTCACGAGCAGAGCGGTGACATCAGCCGTGGTGTGGACCGTGAAGAGGACGAGAACCAGGGCGCCGGCGACCAGGGCATGATGTTCGGTTATGCCACCAACGAGACCGAGAACTATATGCCTGTGTCGCTCGACCTGGCGCATCTGCTCATGCGCACACTGGCCGACATCCGCAAGGAGGGTAAGGAGATGACCTATCTGCGTCCCGACTCGAAGAGCCAGGTGACCATTGAGTACAGCGACGAGGGCATTCCCCAGCGCATCGACACCATCGTGGTGAGCACGCAGCACGACGAGTTCGACCCCGATGACGAGAAGATGCTGGCCCGCATCAAGGACGATGTCATCCATATTCTTATCCCCCGTGTGAAGGCCCAGATACACAGCGAGAAAGTGCTGGCTCTGTTCCACGACGACATCAAGTATTTCGTCAACCCAACGGGTAAGTTTGTCATCGGCGGTCCCCACGGTGATACCGGTCTGACAGGCCGCAAAATCATTGTCGACACCTACGGAGGCAAGGGCGCCCACGGAGGCGGTGCCTTCTCGGGCAAGGACTCAAGCAAGGTAGACCGTTCGGCAGCCTATGCCGCCCGCCATATCGCCAAGAACATGGTGGCAGCAGGAGTGGCCGACGAGATGCTGGTTCAGGTGAGCTATGCCATTGGCGTGGCCAAGCCGGTGAATATCTATGTCAACACCTATGGCCGCAGCCATGTGGCCATGACCGACGGCGAGATTGCCAAGCGCATCGAGAAGATGTTCGACCTGCGTCCGAAAGCCATCGAGCGCTCGTTGAAACTGCGCCAGCCCATGTATGTAGAGACCGCAGCCTACGGTCACATGGGCCGCGAGCCGAAAGTGGTGAAGAAAGTGTTCACCAGCCATTATCATCCCACCCGCGAGCTGGAGGTGGAGCTCTTCACGTGGGAGAAGCTCGACCGCGTGGACGACATCAAGCGCGAGTTCGGACTGTAAGAGGCCGCAGCCAAGGGCAAAAGGGTTGATGTAGGAGGAGAGCGTTGGAAAAGCAACAGCCGAAAAACAAGACTAGCAAATGAACATCCAGCAGACCGACTCGACGGTTGTCCAGCAGCCTCTGGCTGTTGAGGAGGTCGGAACCACCAGTCCCGTCCAGGCCGAGGTGCGTCCGGCAAAGCCCCGCTACCCCTATCAGGTGTTGCGGCAGCTGCCTGCCAATGCCACGCCGGCACAGCAAGACTCGGCCATACAGGCCACCTTCAAGCCCGAGGTGATAGAGCGCAGCACGCGCCCCGACACGCTGCACATCCCCGGGTTCGGCAAGGGCAAGGACTATCGCGACGTGTCGCTGCCGCAATACTACCGTGAGTCGTTTTTTGCCAAAGACTCGCTGCTGCATCCCGAACTCACTGCCGGCCGGTATGGTGTGGCCGGCGACCCGGTGCCCTATACCGTGCGCAACGACAATGTCATCACGGGTCTGTTGCTGGGCTGCTTCATTCTGGCCCTCCTGTCGTTTGCCCGTACCGGCGGCATTCTGCTTCGGCAGGCCAAAGACTTCTTCTTTGCCCCGAAGATAGGCACCACCACGGTGAGCGAGACCACCGGCGAATTCCGTTTCCAGTCGTTCCTCGTGATGCAGACCTGTCTGCTGTTGGCGCTGTTGGCCTTCTTCTATGCCAACGACTACATCGCCGACACCTATGTGCTGTCGTCGCAATATCAGCTCATCGGCATCTATTTTGCCGTGATACTGGGCTATGTACTCCTGAAGATGATGCTCTACAGCGGCGTGAACTGGGTGTTCTTCGAGAGCAAAAAAATTGGACAGTGGTCACAGTTCCTTTTGTTCATATTCTCTATCGAGGGCATCTTGTTGTTCCCACTGGTTATTTTGCAGGTTTATTTCGATATCGGCCTGCGAAATACCTTGATTTGCTCGCTGGTTATCATAATTTTGTTAAAAATATTGTCATTCTATAAGTGCTTTGACATCTTTTTTAAAAGAACGAGTGTCTTTTTGCAAATTATTTTGTACTTTTGTGCGCTCGAAGTATTACCTTTGCTGTCGTTAGGCGCAGTTTTGGTGATGATAGGCAATGAATTGAAAATAAATTATTAGGACATCGATGACAAAAAAGATTCTGATATCGCAGCCCAAGCCGGCAAGTGAGAAGTCACCTTACTATGATATCGCTAAGGAGTTTGACTTAGAGTTGGTTTTCCGCCCGTTCATCAAGGTGGAAGGCTTGACAGCCAAAGATTTTCGCCAGCAGAAAATCAATATCCTGAATTATACCGCAATCGTGTTTACTTCCCGTCACGCCATCGACAATTTCTTTAAGTTGGCTAAGGAGATGCGTATCACGATTCCCGAGGACATGAAGTATTTCTGTGTGACAGAGACCATTGCCTTGTACATTCAGAAGTATGTTCAGTACCGCAAGCGCAAGGTGTTCTTCGGCTCTACCGGTAAGATTGACGATCTGGTGCCCTCTATGGTGAAGCATAAGACCGAGAAATATCTCATTCCGATGAGCGACGTGCACGACGACAAGGTGAAGAATATGCTCGATGCCAAGAAGCTGCAACACACCGAGTGCGTGATGTATCGCACCGTGAGCAACGACTTCACCGAGGAGGAAATCAAGGCCTTCGACTACGATATGGCCCTCTTCTTCAGTCCGTCGGGCATCAGTGCCTTCTCGAACAATTTCGCTGACGACGTGAAGGCGAAAGTGGTTGTGGGCACATTCGGTCCCTCGACAGCCAAAGCCGCCCGCGATGCCGATCTGCGTCTCGACCTCGAGGCACCCACACCCGAGTGCCCTTCGATGACCTCTGCCCTGAAGGCCTATCTGAAAAAACAATAATCCGCTGTGCCGATGATGCCCGCATCAGGAGCCTATAGGCTGACCAGGGGAGAACGGCTGAAGAGCAAACTGCTCACCGACAGGCTGTTCAATGGCGGCGGAAGCCGTGGCATGTCGGCCTTCCCGCTGCGCATGGTCTATCTGCCGATGGAACGCGGCGAGCATCAGGCCCCGGCCAGTATCATGGTCAGCGTGCCCAAGCGATGCCTCAGGCATGCCGTCGACCGCAACCGCGTGAAGCGCCAGGTGCGCGAGGCTTATCGCACCAACAAGCATCTGTTGCAGCCGAAAGAAGGACAGGCCCTGCTCATTGCCTTTATCTGGATGGACAGCACGCTCTATACGTCGGAAGCTGTAGAGCACAAGGTGAAGAATCTGCTCATCCGTCTGAACGAACGTTTATGAAGCTGTTGCAGAAGATATGGTCGGGCATCCGCATACTGTTTCATTGGTTGTCAATGGCTGTGGTGGCACTCTTGTTGCTGCCGATATGGATTTACCAGAAAGCCATCAGTCCCTACACACCTCCCTCATGCCGATTCACACCCACCTGTTCGGAGTATGCCCGTCAGGCCCTCATCAAGCATGGACCCGTGAAAGGCCTCTGGCTGGCCATCAGGCGCATCCTGCGATGCCACCCCTGGGGCGGAAGCGGCTACGACCCGGTGCCCTAGTGATAAGAAACTGGTAAAACAAGGAACTAGAAACTAGAAACTTGAAACTAGGAACTTGAAACTAGGAACTTGAAACAAGCAACTTGAAACTTGAAACTAGAAACTTGGAACAAGCATCACTAGTCACCCCCCGGTCACTATTTAGAAATCAAAAAAAAGAACCATAAAGATCATGAAGAATTTTGTTGAAGAACTCCGCTGGCGCGGAATGCTGGCACAGATGATGCCAGGAACGGAAGAACTCCTGCAGAAGGAGATGGTTACGGCCTATCTGGGCACCGACCCGACGGCCGACTCACTGCACATCGGTCATCTGTGTGGCATCATGATGCTGCGTCACCTGCAGCGTTGCGGTCACAAACCCATCATCCTGGTGGGCGGTGCCACAGGTATGATTGGCGACCCCTCGGGCAAGAGCCAGGAGCGCAATCTGCTGAACGACGAGACCCTGCGCCACAACCAGGAGTGCATCAAGCGTCAGGTAGCCAAGTTCCTCGACTTCGAGTCGAAAGAGGCCAATGCTGCCGTGATGGTGAACAACTACGACTGGATGAAAGACTTCACCTTCCTCGATTTCGCACGCGAGGTGGGCAAGCACATCACCGTCAACTATATGATGGCCAAGGAGAGCGTCCAGCAGCGTCTCAACGGTACTGCCCGCGACGGACTGTCGTTCACCGAGTTCACCTATCAGCTGCTGCAGGGCTACGACTTCTTGTATCTTTATCAGCACTACGGTGTGAAGCTGCAGCTCGGCGGTAACGACCAGTGGGGCAATATGACCACTGGTACGGAGCTCATCCGCCGCACGCTGGGCAACGAGGTGGAGACCTTCGCCCTCACCTGTCCGCTCATCACCAAGAGCGACGGTAAGAAGTTCGGTAAGACCGAGAGCGGTAACATCTGGCTCGACCCGCAGCGCACCACACCGTATAAGTTCTATCAGTTCTGGCTCAACGTGAGCGACGACGATGCCGAGCGCTACATCAAGATCTTCACCTCGCTCGAGAAAGACGTCATCGATGCCCTCGTCGAGGAGCACAAGCAAGATCCGGGCCGCCGCACCCTGCAGCGCCGTCTGGCCGAGGAGGTGACCGTGATGGTGCACTCGCAAGAGGCCCTCGACGCAGCCATTGAGGCCAGCAGCATCTTGTTCGGCAAGTCGACCAAAGAGGCGCTCGAGAAGCTCGACGAGCAGACCTTCCTCGATGTCTTCGAGGGCGTGGAGCACTATGAGATTGGCCGCGACCAGCTGGGCCAGCCCGCCATCGAACTGCTCACCACCGTGGCGCCCGTCTTCCCGTCGAAGGGCGAGATGCGCAAGATGGTGCAGGGCGGCGGTGTCTCGCTGAACAAGGAGAAACTGACCGACCAGAACCGCGCCATCACTGCCGACGACCTCATCGACGGCAAGTATCTGCTCGCTCAGAAGGGCAAGAAGAACTACTATCTGCTCATTGTAAAATAATACTGCGAGTATATTGAGTGTTAAAAACAACAGGCTGTACCGTTTTTTTTTACAACATTCGGTACAACCTGTTGTTTTTTTGTGTATTTTTGCAGCCGTTTTTCATACCATATAAGTTAAAAAGAAATGAGAAGAGTCAAGTATTTGCTGATGACCGCTATCTTGTTATCATCGCTCACCGCAAGCGCCCAACTGACAACAGAAGCACCTGTCAGGCGCACCACCAGTCATACCCTCTCAGTAAACGGCGGATTGGGGTGTATCACTTCCAAACTTTATACGGTCGATGGCGAGAAGTCATGGCTCACCGGTCTTGACGTGTCGGCCGAATACACTTGCGTATTCAGTAGTGGCTATGGCTTTGGCATCGTGGCTGAGCGCAGCAGCACCGACTATGGCGGCGACTACTTGAATCAGAACTACATAGGTCCTGAGTTTGTCATGGCAAGCAACATGTCGCGCAAATGGCGCGGAAAGGTGTGCCTCGGCGGAGGATTGGCCACCTGCTACGACGATTACACCGAAGAAACCGACAAAGGCTTTGGACTGAGAGCCGGAGTAGGCATTGACTATAAGCTGACCAACTGGCTGGGCGTAGGAGCCGAGTTGGCCGACTATTTGATTTTCTTTGGCGGCCAGGACCATTTCGACTGGAACAAAGGCAACGGCATCGATGGCATTCAGCGCTTCTCACTGACGCTAGGGTTGCGTGTGTACTTATAATAGTTGCGTGTGTATTTACGTGTATATTTAAAAGAAATAGTATATTTATGATGAAAAGAATCTGTGTTTTCTTTGTGTTCCTTTTTGCCGCATTGAATATGTCAGCACAAGGAAAGTTCTGCAAGAGTTACGACGATTTCGTGGCTGGCCGCTGGACTGAGGTGGCCGACCTCAAGCCTATCCACCATTCCGCATCGCATAAGCTGTGGGTGGGAGGCAATGATTATAAGTTTGAGACGGGCGACAAGGCAATGGACAAAGTGATGAAGAAAGAGGCATTCGTGATCGAATACCAGGACACTCTCTACGTCAATCTGCGCACCCTGCGCTACGAAAAGACCCGCTTCGGCAATGGCTATGCCATGGGACTGCCCTACGATGGCACAAAAATCATGTTCGTCACCCACCGCATCGGCCGCGATGCTGCCAACGAGCGGTTCGTGTCGGGCTTTATGTTCGGTGCCATCGGCGCAGCCATTAGCGGCTCCTCGCAGCTGAAAGACCGCGTCTGTTACCTCGTTGACAATAATGGTGACGGCAAGAAGACCGATATCACGCTCATCAACGATGAGTTCATGGAGAATCTGCTTGAGCTCGACCGTCCGCTGCTGAAGACCTACCGAAGCGAGAAAAAGCAGAAAGACCGCGAGTCGGCAGCGCACGTCCTGCCCATTTTAAAAGAAAAAGGACTGGTGAAATGAACTTTTTTCAGTGTGAAAGAATAATTTTTCGCTGAATACGAGGCTGTTGTCACTTTTTTTTCGTACCTTTGCAGCCGAATTTGATTGGGTGATGGTGTAACGGTAACACTACAGGTTTTGGTTCTGTCATTCCCGGTTCGAATCCGAGTCACCCAACCAGAAATCCGCCAGGTAACTGTTTCCGCAGTGTCTGGCGGTTTTTTGTGTCCTGTCAATTCATGGTTTTCCGTGTTTTTGATGAACAATATAGTTTCGTCTCAGGCACAAAGACACTCCGTCTCAGGCACAAAAAACGGAGTCGAACGGTATACTATATAAAAACCAGTGCCACTAGAAACAGGTGAACTAGTGGCACTGGCAATTCTTTTATTTGATAACAAGATGGAGCGGCAGCCTGAAAAAGCGGGCTGCAAGGCACCGTCAGGCCTTACAGATCCTCAGCCTTTGGCGGTTTGTGGTGCTTCACCTTGAAGCGGTCGAAGCCCTCGCCATAGACACCGATGACGGCGCTTTGCGATACGAAGGCATGCGGGTCGATCTCGTCGATGAGCTGGAAAATCTTGGCACTCTCGTTCTGCTTGGCCAGCACAAAGAGCATCTTCACCTCACGGCCGCTGAAGAAGCCCGAGCCGTTGATGACGGTGCATCCGCGGTGCGGGTCGAGGTTGATGCGGCGGCCTATCTCCTCATACTTCTCAGAGATGATGAAGAACTGCACGGAGCGGCGCATGGAGTTGACCACCTGGTCGATGCAGAAGGCCGTGACATAGAGCACCACATAGCCGTAAATCACCTTCTCCCAGTCTTTCAGTACGAAGTAGCTGCTCGAGATGATCATGATATCGCAGATGAGGATGACGCGTCCGAGCGAGATGTCGCGGTATTTATTGATGATGGCGGCAATGATATCGGTACCGCCCGTCGAGCCGTTGGCTCCCAGTCCGAGTCCCACACCGCTGCCGCAGAACACGGCACCGAGTACGGCGGCCATGAAGGGCTGGTCTTTCAGCAGGTGCAGCGACGCCGTGAAGTCGCGCGTGGCCGACAGGGCGACGGTCAGCACAATGACGGCATAGATGGTCTTGATGCAGAATTTCCAACCGAGGATTTTCAGCGCAATGACCAGCAGTCCGGCATTGATGACGAAGTAAGACACCTGTGCGGGGATATGCAGCGGGCTCCACTCAAGGATAGACGAGATACCGGGCACACCACCGGTGGTGATGCCGTTGGGCAGCAGGAACACCGACCATCCAATACAGTAGGAGAGCATCGCAAAGGTGATGAGGACATAGTCTCGCAGTTCTTTCCAAAGAACTTTCTTGTTGATTTCAGGTTTTTCCATTTCGATAGTTACTTTCGGGCTGCAAAGGTACGAAAGAGTTAGGAGTTAAGAGTGAAGAGCCCGAGTTTTTCGCTGGGTCTTAATTTTTTTTAACGACCGCCGCAGGCCTCTCCGCTTCTGTCTCTGTTCGCTGGCTTAGCCGCCGTTTCGTCTTATTCACCCATCAGCAAGCCGCAAAGCTCTTTCATGCCCTCGCTGGCACCCTTCTGCAGGTGGTGCACATGGCTGAGCATGCCGCCCACCGAGGGATTGGGGTCGATGAGATAGATGGGCGTTCCCGACTGGGCATAGTGCACCAGTCCGGCGGCCGGATAGACATTGAGCGACGTGCCGATGATAATCAGGATATCGGCCTCCGACACCTCCTGGGCAGCCACGCCGATGTTGGGGACGGCCTCGCCGAAGAAGACGATGTAGGGGCGCAGCAGCGAACCGTCGCCGGCTTTCGTGCCCGGAGCCACCTCGCAGTCGTCGGGCGTCAGCGTCTTCCAGTAGCGGGGATTCTCCACGTCGCGGCTGGAGCACACCTTCATCAGTTCGCCATGCAGATGGACGACATGGGTAGAGCCCGCCACCTCGTGCAGGTTGTCGACATTCTGCGTCACCACCGTCACCCGGTACTGCTCTTCGAGCTTGGCCACCAGGCGGTGACCCTCGTTGGGCTGCACGCCCACACACTTGCGGCGGAGCATATTGTAGAAGTTAGTCACTAGCACCGGGTCGGCTTCCCATCCCTCGTGGGTGGCCACCTGCTGCACCGGATAGTTCTCCCAAAGCCCGTCGGCGTCGCGGAAGGTCTTCAGTCCGCTCTCTGCCGACATGCCGGCACCTGTCAAAACAACAATTTTCTTCATAGCTATTATATTAAGAATGTACAAAAATAGTGTTTTTTCTTCAATATTCGCTCATTCTTCAAAGAAAAATATTAACTTTGCGCCGCAAAAGTAATATATTACAAATAATAAGATTGAAAAAATGGACAAATTGAGTTATGCACTGGGACTGGGCATTGGTCAGCAACTGGTGCAGATGGGTGTCGGAGAGACCATTAGCATTGATGATTTTGCCGCTGCCATTAAGGATGTTGTTGCGGGCAACGAGCTGAAAGTCAGTCACCGCGACGCACAAGTCATTGTGCAGGAGTTCTTCCAGAAGCAAGACCAGAAGATGCGCGCCGAGCGTGCCGAGAAGGGCAAGGCTGCCAAGGCCGACGGTGAGAAGTTCCTGACCGACAATGCCAAGAAAGAGGGTGTGATCACACTGCCCAGCGGATTGCAATATAAGGTATTGAAAGAGGGTAACGGCCGCAAGCCGAAGGCTACCGACCAGGTGAAGTGCCACTACGAGGGTTTCCTCATCGACGGTACCGTGTTCGACAGCAGCGTGCAGCGTGGCGAGCCTGCCGTGTTCGGTCTGCAGCAGGTCATTGCCGGTTGGACCGAGGGTCTGCAGCTCATGCAGGAAGGTGCCAAGTATCGCTTCTTCATCCCTTACATGCTGGGATACGGCGAAGGTGGCGCCGGCGCAGCCATTCCTCCGTTTGCCACACTCATCTTCGATGTAGAGTTGATAGAGGTGGTATAAGAGAAATCAACAGAAACATTTTAAATATAAACACAACAATGAAAAAACTAACTATCGTAGCCGTCATGGCTATTATTGCCGCCGCTTTCACAGCTTGCGGTAACGGTGCTCCCAGGGCCAACCTGAAGAGCGACATCGATTCGATGAGCTATGCCATCGGTATGGCACAGACTCAGGGTCTGAAAGAGTATCTTGTAGAGCGTATGGGTGTCGACACTGCCTACATGGATCAGTTTATCAAAGGTTTGAACGAAGGTGCCAACGCCGGTGACAACAAGCAGAGAGCTGCTTACTATGCTGGTATCCAGATTGGTCAGCAGATTAGCAACCAGATGGTGAAGGGCATCAACCACGAGGTGTTCGGTAACGATTCTACACAGACCATCTCACTGAAGAACTTCCTCGCAGGCTTCATCAGCGGTACCACCGGCAAGAAGGGCCTGATGACTGTTGAGCAGGCTCAGACCGTTGCCCAGCAGAAGATGGAGGCTGTGAAGTCGGCCGTGATGGAGAAAGAGTATGGTGCCAACAAGGTTGCCGGTGAGAAATACCTCGCCAACTACAAGAAGGGTGCCGACGTGAAGTCTCTCGAGAGCGGTGTTGCCTATAAGGTCATCAAAGAGGGTACTGGTATCATCCCGAAGGACACCTCAATGGTGAAGGTGAACTACGAGGGTAAAACCATCGACGGTAAGGTGTTCGACAGCTCTTACAAGCGTGGCGAGCCCCTGAAGCTCCGTGCCAACCAGGTCATCAGCGGTTGGACCGAGGTTCTGACCCGCATGCCGGTAGGTTCTACTTGGGAGGTTGTCATTCCTCAGGACAAGGCTTACGGTTCGCGCAAGCAGGGTGAGATCGATCCGTTCTCTACTCTGATCTTCAAAATTGAACTGCTCGGCGTAGAGTAATCGATGATGAGAAGAATCATATTAACGGCGGTGGTCATCATGGCCACCGCCGTGTCGTATGCACAGTCGCTGCGCACGACGACCGACTCGCTGAGCTATGCCGCCGGCATGGCCATGACCGACGGTCTGCTGCCCTATCTGAAGCAGAGCTTCGGTGTGGACTCTACCCACATGAACGACTTCCTGCGCGGTTTTGAGGAGGCTGTCAAGAAGTCGTCCGACCCCATCTTCAAGGCCTATATGGCCGGCATGCAGATTGCACAGATGGTGCAGCAGCGCATGCTGCCCGACGTGAAAGGCAAGCTGGAGGGCGCCCCCGACAGCATCAACAACAGCATCTTCATGCATGGCTTCACCGACGCGCTGCGCAACAACCATACTGCCTTCAGCCAGTCAGCCGCTGCCGACTACTTCCAGAACCGCATGAAGGCCAACGAGGAAGCACGCATGGAGCGCCTCTATGGTGCCAACCGCCGTGCCGGCGAGCAGTTCCTGGCCGCCAATGCCAAGCAGAAAGGCGTGGTGACACTGCCCAGCGGACTGCAGTACAAGGAACTGGTGAAAGGCACTGGTGCTATCCCCACGCAGAACGATGAGGTGGTGGTGAAATACGAGGGTAAGCTGGTCGACGGAACAGTGTTCGACAGCAGCTACGAGCGCAAGGAGCAAACCAACAAGTTCCGCCCCTCGCAGGTCATCAAAGGATGGACCGAGGCCCTCACCAAGATGCCTGTCGGCAGCAAGTGGCAGCTCTTCATTCCCTATCAGCTGGCCTATGGCGACCGCGACATGGGGAAGATAAAACCCTACAGTGCGCTCATCTTTACGGTTGAGCTCATCAGTATCGAAAAATCGAGCAATTAGACAAATCGGTGCCAAAAGCACCGATTTTTTGTTTTTTTAGTAGCAATTTGTTGTTTGTCTCGATAAAATTGCCTATTTTTGCTAACAAAATGTAAACCTAATTGAAAAACAATGGAAAAAATAGACAATCTTGACAGAAAGATTTTAGGTATTCTGAGCAAGAATGCCCGTATCCCCTTTAAGGATGTGGCAGCCGAGTGCAACGTCTCGCGTGCAGCCATCCATCAGCGTGTTCAACATCTGGCTGAGGGTGGTGTCATCACCGGCAGCGGTTTCGATGTCAACCCCAAGAGCCTGGGCTATCGCACCTGCACTTATGTGGGCATCACCCTCGAGCGCGGTAATATGTACAAGGCCGTCGTCGAGCGCCTCGTTCACATTCCCGAGATTGTGGAGTGCCACTTCACCACCGGTCCTTACACCATGCTCGTGAAGCTCTATGCCAAGGACAACGAGCAGCTCATGGACCTGCTGAACAACCAGCTGCAGAGCATTCCCGGCGTGGTGGCCACCGAGACGCTCATCTCGCTCGAGCAGAGCATTAAGCGCGAGATACCTGTTGAGGTGCTCGATAAATAGAATACCATCTTCCCGGGCTGCCGGCTGCGGTTGCTGGCCTGGGCGACTATGAACCAACGAAAAGTAGCGATACTCCATGTTCAATCTATCTTCGCATCTGGCGAACATTTATGATGCTTATCCCGAGGCCGGCTGCCAGCCGGTCATCGGCATCACGGCCAACTTCGTAGAGGGCGATGCCGCCTTGCGCGACCGTTACTACGAGAGTGTGGTGGCCGCCGGGGGAACCCCTGTCATCATTCCTCCTGTCAACGACAAGAATGTGCTCATCAATACGCTCAACCGCCTGGACGGCCTGCTGCTCAGCGGTGGCGCCGACTACAACCCGTTGTGGGGCGGCGACGAGCCTTCGCCCAAGCTGCATGGCATCAATGCTGCGCGCGACTTGCCCGAACTGCTCATCACCCAGCTGGCCTTCAACCGTCAGATACCCATCCTCGGCATCTGCCGTGGCATGCAGACACTGGCCATGGCCCTGGGTGGCAAGGTGGCGCAAGACATCTCCGACTATGAGGGGCTGAGCAAGGATGTGAGCATCAGACACTCGCAGGATGCCGCCCGTCAGGAGCTGACCCACAGCATCGCCATCGAAGAGGATTCCACCTTGTTCCAACTGTTTGGCGAGCGGAAGGTTTATGTCAACTCGTTCCACCATCAGGCCGTCAGCGACCCCGGCCAGCGTTTCCGTGTGGTGGCCCGTGCGGCCGACGGTGTCATCGAGGGCATGGAGAGCACCGAGCACAAGCCGGTGATGGGCGTGCAATGGCATCCCGAGTGGCTGGAGAGCGGTCTTCCGCTGTTCCAGTGGCTGGTCGAACAGGCCAACAACTTCCACGTAGCCAAAGAGTTGCACCGCCGCATTCTCACTCTCGACACCCATTGCGACACCCCGATGTTCTTCGCTCAAGGTATTCATTTCGACCATCGCGACCCCCGCATCCTGGTCGATCTGCACAAAATGACGGAAGGACGACAGGACGCCGTCACCATGGTGGCCTATCTGCCCCAACCCAAAATTGGCGAGACATTCTCGTCGAAGGTCGAGGTGAACGAACACCTTCTAGCTGAGAACGGAGAGTATCCAGCTGAGAACGGAGAACTGAGAACTGAGAACGGAGAACTGAGAACGGAGAGGTATGATATGACTCAAGGCTTGAGCAAGAACTTGAGCGAAGATTCTCAAACAGACAAAGCAAATCATACCTCTCAACTCTCAGCTCTCAGTTCTCAGTTAGGGAAAACCTCTCAACTCTCACCTCTCAGTTCTCAGTTAGAGAAAACCTCTCAACTCTCACCTCTCAACTCTCAATTCAGAATAACTCCTCAGCTCTATGCCGACCTGATTTTCGACAAGATAGAGGATATCGTGCGGCGCAACAGTCGTTATCTGAGCATTGCCCGCACGCCGGCCGACCTTTACCAGGACAAGCGTAAGGGCCGTAAGAGCATCATGCTGGGCATCGAGAATGGTCTGGCCCTGAACCACGACCTAACGAATGTGAAGCACTTCGCTCAGCGCGGCGTCGTCTACATTACGCTCTGTCATAATGGTGACAACGACATCTGCGACTCTGCCCGCGGGTGCAACACCCACAATGGCGTGAGCCAGTTTGGCGAGCGCGTCATCGAGCAGATGAACCTCAACGGCATCATGGTCGACCTGAGCCATGCCGGCGAGAAGAGCTTCTACGATGCCCTCGACATCAGTGCCACCCCCATCGTGTGCAGTCATAGCAACTGCCGCGCCCTGTGCGACCATCCTCGCAATCTCACCGACGACCAGCTGCGCGCCCTCGCCCGCCGTGGCGGTGTGGCCCATATCACCCTCTATCCCGGATTCCTCCGCCAGTCGGGCCAGGCAACCATCCTCGACGCCATGAGCCATCTCGAGCATGCCATTCAGGTGATGGGCATCGACCACGTCGGACTAGGCACCGATTTCGACGGCGACGGCGGTATCATCGGCCTGGCCGACAGCAGCGAGATGATCAACTTCACCCTCGAGCTGCTGCGCCGCAAATACAGCGAGCGTGACATCGAGAAGATATGGGGCGGCAACTGGCTGCGCGTCATGTCGCAAGTTCAAAACTTTCCACAGAACAAATGAAATACAAAAGAATTATCCTGGCACTCATGTTGATAGCCCTCATAGCAACGGCATTCCTTGCCTACAACCCGTTCGGCACCTCGGCTGCCGACCCTGACACCGACGAGGTGACGGCCAAAATGGTGCCCGTAGGCCCTGCCTTCAATGCCGACAGCGCCTTTGCCTTCTGTCAGGCACAGTGCGACTTCGGTCCGCGCACCATGAACAGCGAGGCCCATGAGCGCTGCGCAGGCTGGATTGCCAACCAGTTCCGCCGCTATGGCATGGAGGTCATCAACCAGAAAGCCGACCTCACTGGCTACGACGGCACGACGCTCCACAGCACCAATATCATTGCCAGCTACCGTCCCGAACAGACCACACGCGTACTGCTTTGTGCCCACTGGGACAGTCGGCCGTGGGCTGACAACGACCCCGACTCGGCCAACTGGCACAAGCCTGTCATGGCAGCCAACGATGGAGCCAGCGGAGTGGCCGTGATGCTCGAGATAGCCCGTCTGCTCTCAACACCCGACGCCCAGCATCCGGCGCCCGAGGTAGGCATCGACTTCATCTGTTTCGATGCCGAGGACTGGGGCACACCGCAGTGGGCCGGCGTTCCCGACAACAGCGACTCGTGGGCCTTGGGCGCACAATATTGGGCTGCCAACCCCCATCGAGCCGGCTATGAGGCCCGTTACGGCATCCTGCTCGACATGGTAGGCGGCCAGGGAGCCCGTTTCTTCCAGGAATTAATGTCGAAGCAATATGCCCCCGAGATCGTCCGCAAGGTGTGGCGTGCTGCCAAGGTAGTGGGCTTCGAGAGTTTCTTCCCCAAGCAAGACGGCGGTTACATCACCGACGACCATGTCCCCGTGAACGAGAAAGCCCGCATCCCCTGCATCGACATCATCGCCTACTATCCCGACTGTCAGCAGAGCTCCTTCGGTCCCACGTGGCACACCGTCATCGACGACATGGACCACATCGACCGCAACACCCTGCAGGCCGTAGGCCAGACCGTCGTCCAGGTACTCTTTTCTGAGAAATAAAGCACACGTCAGTGGGAGCAACAGTGGTCATTAGCAACCATCAACACCCAACACCCACCATTCAACACCCAACATTCATCACCCACCACCCAACATGCCCAAACCCACAGACAGCCTCATCAAGCGCATGGAACAGCTTTACGAGCAGTTCTACGGGCGCTTGTATGCCTATGTGATGCCTCTGCTGAACAATGAAAACGAGGCGGCCGACGTGGTGGGCGAGGTAATGGAAACCGTCTGGCGACAATATAAGGAGGGCACGCTCACCACCATTATTACTGCCAGCTATCTCTACACCATGGCGCGCAATCGCTGCATCAGCCGCCTACGCCACAACAAAGTGCACACTCACTATGCCGAAATTGTGCGCCATACGACCGACATCCGCGACGACGGCGAGGCAGCCGAATACGAACAACGGCTGGAAACCATTCGCCGCAAGGTGGACGAGCTGCCCGAACCCGACCACAGCATCTTCATGAATTGTTACTTCCGCAAAATGACCTACCAGCAAACTGCCGACCTGATGGGTATTTCGTTTGTCACGGTAAAGAAACATATCATGCATGTGCTGGCACAATGGCGCACAGAGTTAAAAAAAGAAAAATAAAGATACCACCCACAACCCAAAAGCGTTTATTAAATACATGAATATGCAGGAAAAAGACAAAGACATCCAAATGATGGAACGCATCCGACTGTTCACCGAACAGCCAGAGCTGATTTCCGAACAACAGGCACGCGAGTGGCTTGCTGACCAGGAGTTTTTGTCTTTACTCGACATGCATCTCGATGCCCGTCGCGCTGCCGTCAGACAGCCCGACAGCCACGAGGCTTTCCAGCAGTTCAAAGACAAACATGCGCTCGAAACCGACTCCAGTGCCCTCATCGAGACCTTAAACCAAAAGCCCAGAGCTCGCCGGCGCACTCTCTGGACTGCCGTGGCAGGAGCCGTGGCAGCCTGCGCATTGCTGGTTGTCGGGTTCACCTATTATAAAAAATATCAGGCAGAACAATTCGAGCAGCGCATGCTGCAGGCGCAGGCCGTTGACAACGACCTCACCATCTACGTGGGCAACGAGGCCATGACGGCAGCACAAACCATCACCACCCATCACCCAACAGCCAACACCCGGCAGCAAACCGCCACTCCATTCATCATCAACGGCAACGAAATCAAGGTGAATGCCAGCGCGATGAGCGAGAACGATGTGTACGAAAAAACCACACTCATCGTCCCCGATGGCAAAGTGGCCAAACTGTTGCTGCCCGACGGCAGCGTGATTCACCTCAATGCCGGCAGCCGAATCATCTTCCCGCCTAAGTTTACTGATAATCAGCCACGCAGAGTACGACTGGTGGGCGAGGCCTATTTTGCCGTAACCCACGACGAGAAGAGGCCCTTCATCGTTGAGTGCGGTGATATGCAGACCACCGTTCTCGGCACCGAGTTCAACATTCGCAACTACGAGGGCGAGACACCCCACGTTACTCTTGTCAAGGGTAGCGTGCGCGTAAGTACCGACAAACAGCAACAAGTGCTCCGTCCGGGCGAAGATGCCACCATCAATGGTCAGCAAATCAGCACCCGGCAAGCCTATCTCGACCCCATTGTGGCCTGGAAGAACGGGGTGCTCTACTTTAACGAGATTCCGTTGAAAGAAATACTCCACCGCCTGTCGCGCACATTCAACATGGAACTTGTGATGAGCGACAGCACCACCCTGACCGACAAAATACACCTTGTGGTCGACAAAAAAGAAGGTGTGAGCGAGATTGTAGAGCGCCTCAATCTGCTCTCTAACCATCACATCACCGTGGCCAACCACCAACTGATTGTCGAATAATCATTCATCAAAAAGTTTCTCAAGCATAAAAACACGGTGTTACTATCGTAAAAATATCGTGTTTCTATCACAAAAAACACAGTGTTTCTATGATAAAAACACGACGTTTTCAGCACACAAACACACATCATAGCAAAAAAGTAAGCAAGTATTAACATCTTTTAAGGATACCAAATGTGCTCTTCATGCGTTACTCTATCAAACAAAAATCATTTATTCACAAACAAAAGCGAACATGAAGACACAAAAATCGTATCTTTGCAGAAGGACCCTTCTGCTGGCGATTCTCTTCTGCTGCATGCTCACTGCTTGGGCGCAAGCCGACAAACGCATCACGGTAGACTTCAGAGAGAAGCCTGCCGCCGAGGCTATGCGCGACATTCAGCGGCTCTCCGGAGCGAGAATCCAGTTCAATTCTTCCGACCTCAGGTTCAACGTCACCTACAAAGCTAAAGATCAGGAGGCCATCAATGTGGTGAGAAACATCGTTGCTCCCCACAAGCTCTTTGTCACGCTGCGCGGCAAAGACATCATCATCAGCAGCCAGGACTTCACCGGCCAGCTCTCTGGTCGCGAGCGTGTCATCAGCGGTTACGTGCGCGATGAGAGCGGCGACCCGTTGATTGGCGTGCCCGTTTGCATTGGCGAGAGCCGCGTGTGCACGGTCACCGATGCCGATGGCTACTACACCTTCAAGATTCCCGTAGAGCCCACCATGCTGAAATTCTCTTACGTAGGACTGGCCAACGAGTATATTGACATCGCCCAGGGAACTGCCGACGTGAAACGCGACATTGTGATGCACTCCGACAACAGCATCGACGAGGTGGTCGTAACGGGTATCTTCCGCAAAGCCAAGGAGAGCTACACCGGTTCTGTGTCCACCATCGACAAGGAACAGCTGCAGCAATACAGAGGCCAAAATCTGCTCCAGACACTGAAAAATGTGGATGCCTCTATCAACTTCAGCTTGGACAACCTCAATGGTTCTAACCCCAACAACCTGCCCAATATCAACATTCGAGGCACATCTTCATTGCCTATGAGCGTAGAGGAATTCAATGCCGGACAGTCGAGCAACCCCAATACCCCGCTCATCATCATGGACGGTTTTGAAATTTCGCTGCAAAAGCTGATGGACTATAACGACGAAGAGATTGAGTCGATCAACATCCTGAAGGATGCCGCCGCTACAGCTATCTACGGATCACGTGGTGCCAACGGTGTCATCGTTGTCGTATCAAAACAGCCGGAACCCGGAAAGCTCAGAGTGAACGTAGAGGCTGGCCTGACATTAGAAGTGCCTGACCTCACGAGTTATCATCTGCTCAATGCAGCCGATAAGTTGGAGTTAGAGCGCATGGCAGGACTGTTCGACTATCCCTATGGCATAGACGACAGCATGAGCAGTTTTGATTTCTACTATAAGGACGCTTACAACAAACGTCATTATGATGTGCTGCGCGGTGTGGATACCGACTGGTTGTCGAAACCACTGCGTACAGGTGTCGGTCAGCGCTATAACTTGCGTATAGAAGGAGGCAGCCAAGAGTTCCGCTGGGCAGCCGACGCACAATGGAAAGATACAGAGGGCGCCATGAAAGGCAGTAACCGTAAAATCTTCAACGGAGGTATTACTTTGCTTTATACTTTTAAGAACCTCACTTTCCGTAACTACACCTCTGTAGGTATCAATAATTCTAAAGAGAGTCCTTACGGCACATTCAGCGACTATGTGAACATGCAGCCCTATTATGCACCATACGATGAGGACGGAAACCTACAAAAGTTCTTCGACACTTATATGCGTTTCAGAAGTATGGTTGAGAACCCTCTCTATAACGCAACACTCGGAAGTTTCAACAAGTCGGGCTATCAAGAACTGACCAACAACTTTGCCGTTGACTGGCAGATACTACCAGAACTCACATTGCGCGGACAGTTCGGTATCTCGAAGAATGACAGTGAGACGAATTTCTTCCGCTCACCGGAAGATACTTATTATCAGAACGATACCTCTGGTCAATATACTACGGGCGACGGTTTCCTCCGCCGAGGTTACTACCGTTACACCAGCGGCAAGTCGTTCTCATTCAATACGGACATCACACTCTCCTACAACAAAGTGTTCCGGGATGTACATTCACTCTATGTGGGTGCCAACTGGTCGATGCGCCAAAACAACTACGACGGGTTTACCGCAGCCTTCGAGGGCATCTCTAATGATGCTCAGGCTAAAATCGGCAATGCCCGCATGTATGCCCAGAACGAGATGCCTTATGGCTCAAACACCAAGACCCGCATGTTCGGACTGACTGGTAACGTGAACTATACCTATGGCGGAAAATACTATGTTGACTTCTCCTACCGTATTGACGGAAACTCTACCTATGGCAGCGAGAAGAAATACTCATCCTTCTATAGTGGCGGTATAGGATGGAACCTGCACAACGAGGCATTCCTCAAAAACAATAAGGTGATTAATATGTTGCGCCTGAAAGCCAGCTATGGTGAGACGGGTGCTGCCTCAGGAGCACTGGAGACCGACGCATATACCTACTTCAATTATGTTACCGACAACCGGTATATGAACTGGACTGGTGCAGAGCTGGGCGGACTGGGTAACCCCGACCTGACATGGCAGCTCACCAAGGAGTTCAACGTGGGAACAGAGTTCGGATTGTGGGAAAACCGAGTGAAAGGTACGTTCGAATACTATATCAAGAACACCAACAACCTGCTTTCTTCCATGGATATGCCGCTCTCTATGGGATTCCCCTCTTACAGAGCCAATATCGGTGAGGTAAGAAACAAGGGTTGGGAGGCATCCTTGCAGGTGTATGTGATCCGCGACCGTGCACATCAGTTCAACTGGTTGATTGGCGGTCAGCTGGTATATAACCATAACGAGATTACCAAACTGTCGCAGGCTATCAAGGATCAGACAGAAGCTTTCATGCTGAGCGATGCGATTGATCAGTATTCCGATACCGGAACCGGTATTCAGAACCTTTTCTACGAGGGTTATCCGCAGAATGCTATCTATGCCGTGCGCTCTCTGGGCATCGACCCAAGTACCGGTAAGGAGCTTTATCTGGATAAGGACGGTAACTTCACAGATGTGTGGAAGGAGTCTAATAAGGTGTATTGCGGCAGTGCCGATCCGAAATACCGCGGAAACCTGAATACGATGGTGCAGTGGAAAGACTTCACGCTGAACGCTTCCTTCGGCTATTACTGGGGAGGCAAGATGTACAACTCCACTTTGCGCGACCGTGTGGAGGTGACGCTGAATACGCTCCTGCAAAGAAACGTTGACGAGCGAGTGCTGACAAGCCGTTGGTTCCAGGAGGGCGACGTGGTGTTCTTCCGTAAATTCGGTTCGACGACCTCAAAAGCATCGTCACGCTATGTGATGGACAACAACGTATTGGAGCTTCAGAGTGTCAGCTTGCAGTACAAATTGCATAACAACTGGCTGAAAAACAATTTTAAGTTGCAGTCGGCTATCTTTGCCCTGAACATGAACGACCTTATCCACTGGGGTACCATCCGTATGGAACGCGGTACAAGCTATCCTTTTGCCCGCAACATTCAGGCAAGCGTAAAGCTCTTGTTCTAACTGATAATAGAAAATTGAAAATAGATAATTATGAGTACATATAAATATAAAAAGATACAGGCATCTGGATTATTCTTCTGTTTCCTGCTGTTCTTGCCCTGCTTGTTGTCATCTTGTGACGACTGGCTCGATGTCCGCGGTGAGAATATTGAAAAAGAACAAGACCAGTTTGAAACCTACAAAGGGTTTCGTGATGCACTGACGGGCTGTTATATGAAGATGGGTGCTACCAATCTTTACGGACAGCGCATGACCATGACGGACATAGAGTGTCTGGCCGATCTATGGTATCCAGCCACCGAGACCGGTGACCCGGCAAAATACTATCTCTCCAACCACGACTATTCTAAGGATGAGCCGCAGGCTGCCTTCAAGAATATCTATGCCAGCGCGTTCACTGTCATTACAACGGCGAATGTGATTCTGAAGAACATCGAGGAGAAAGGCAGTAATATTGCTGACACTAAGGCCCACGACATGATCAAGGGTGAGGCTTACGCTATCCGTGCCTATTGCCAGTTCGATTTGCTCCGACTTTTCGGACAACTGCCACAAGGCGGGACAAAAACTGTCAAACTGCCTTATTCTTACACAACCAGCATAGACGAAATGCCGGCATATTATTCATTCAGCGAATATGTGGAAAACCTATCGAAAGACTTTGAGGCAGCAGAGCAACTGCTAAAAGGCAGCGACCCTATTTTCGAAAGCACTTTCACACAACTGAACAGCCCCGGCAATGCAGTAGAAGACGACTTCAAGTATTACCGCCAGTCACGTCTGAACTATTGGGCCGTGCGTGCTCTTCATGCCCGTATGGCTCTCTATCTGGGTAAGACAACTGAGGCACATACCATTGCCATGGAGATTATCAATGCCAAGGGCGCTGACGGTAATCCTGTTATTTCACTCAGCGGTATCAGCGATTTACAGAACGGCTACAACGGTCTGCCGTCGGAATGCTTGTTCTATCTGAGTAAGTACAATGTGAACGACTATGCTAATCAGGTGCTTCTTGGCGGACTGGACAAACAGGTGCGCGACTATTATTTCTCTATCACCAACGACATGCTGAACGAGTTGTACGCATCGATTCCTGGAGCTACCGCCTCTCATAACCGCTACCTGAACGAATGGAACCGTCTGGCTAAGGATGTCGGCAGCAAAGTAGCTCCGACACTGAAGAAATACTGGTATGATGAGAGTAAGAACAGTGGTTCAAACATTTTAGTGACAAAACTGCAGATTATCCCGATGCTGCGTCTCTCCGAGATTTATCTCATTGCCATGGAAACCAGCAACTCACTGACAGAGGTACAGTCACTCTACGATACTTATATGTCTGCATGTTCCTTCACGCTCTATACACCATTTGAGTCATTGGAGCAGGCACGTGAGGAAATCGTCAACGAGTATCGTCGCGAGCTGTTTGGTGAAGGGCAGATGTTCTTCACCTATAAGAGAAAAGCTGCCCCCACGATGCTGTGGAACTCTGAGATGATTAAAGAGGATGACTACATCATTCCGCTCCCTGCTACTGAATACGATCCTGCACTCATAAAATAATGATAATTGATATTTGATAATTATGATGAGCATATATGAAAAAATAAAGTTGGCAAGCAATCAGAAGAAGAGCTCCTTCTCGTGCCTCTTGCTCCTTGCCATTGGCTTCCTGTCGCTCACCTCATGTGAGAAAGACCTGGAAGTGTATAATACTGAGACGTGCAGACTGAATTTCTATTATGATCTGAACAGTCGTGCCGGTTTCAACGAGAGTCTTGCACGTACCACCTATTCTTTTATCTATGGCAGCTCAGACAGAGAGCGTGACACCTTGTGGTTCGACGTGCAGACCATGGGATTCACCTCCGACCATGAGCGTCCCGTTACATTGCAGCAGTTGCCTTCAGATGGTGTCCAGGCTGTGCCGGGAAAACACTACGTAGCTTTCGATGATCCATCCGTTAGTCATCTGTATGTGATACCCGCCAATAGGGCGACTACAAAACTTCCGGTTATCATCCTGCGCGACCCCAGTCTGAAGAACGAAGCTGTCACGCTGAAGTTCGGTTTCAAGGAGAATGAATATTTCCAGCTGGGCTTCGAGGAGTTCTCTACCCGCTTGATCGAGATGACCGATATGTTATCTGAGCCCTCCGCATGGAATGCAGCATATCCTATTCCCGGACTGGAGCGATACTTCCCGCAGTATGCCTTGCATTGTTCTGACTATTTCGGTGAGTATGGTGTTGTCAAGCATCAGTTCCTCATCGAACAGACGGGTAAGAAGTGGGATGATGAGTATATCGAATCGCTTATCAAGGGAGATTCCAACTACCTGAAGTATTTAGTTCGTAAGATGTCAAAACGACTCGATGAGGTAAACGCAGAGCGAGTTGCAAAGGGTCTCGATGTGTTGAAAGAAGCCGACGGCACCATCGTCGAGATTGTTGATGTCTATGCTAGTTAAACCATTAAAATTCATCAAGATGAAAAAGAAAATATTTTCATTCGCACTCATGTGTTCATTGATGCTGCTGGTGTCTTCCTGTTTTGACGACGACAGTACGGCATGGGAAAATCCAGTGACGCGCATTACCATCGATGGTATTGAGAGCGCCTACGAGAAGACGGCCTATGTGAACGACAGACTTCAGATACATCCAGTAGTGGAAACAGGACCTTCCGATGATAAGATACAGTACAAATGGATCCTGATCAACGAGAAGACAGGTACTACCACTGCTCAGGGTGATACCATTCAACCGATAGAAATCGGTACGACAAAGGATCTCGACTATGAGGTGAACGTCGCTCCTGGTAAATACCAGATACGTCTCTCTGTCACAGATACAATTACTGGAAATGCAGCTTTGGCATATGCCATGCTCACCGTACAGACGAACTTCTCAAAAGGTTTCTATATCCTGAAAGAAACAGCTGATGGTAATACCGAGCTTGACGAGCTTGATTTCACTTGGAATCTGGCAGAAAATCTGCTGACGAAGATCGACGGACAACCCATGCCGGGTAAACCAGCTAACCTCTGTCAGATGTACGACCAGAACTATATCAATCAAGATAACGACGAGGTGGAAGCCACCAATGGACTGATTATCTCTTCAGAGAAAGACTTTGGCTTCTATCGTTCTACGGATATGAAGAGAATCCTCGACCGTACAAATATCTTCTTCGATGATAGTTCTACCGATGAGGTTATCTATGGTACCTTTGCCAGTTCCTTTAATGCCATGCTGATATCTTCAAAAGGATTCTATTCTTTCTCTGGAGGAACAGGCCAGTTCGGTATGCCGGATGTAGAATGTAACGGCAGTCCTTACTACTATATCGACTTTGCTGCTGATGGTGGCGGTGCCTATTGGAATCCCACAACTCATGGCATCTACGCATTCGACTATCTGCTCAATCCCTATCCGCTTACTGATGCAACCATGGGCGGGGAGGATATCACGCAGAATCTTACCAACTACGACTGTCTGCATTGCAGCTACAGCTATGCCGCTTGGACAGAAAGAGGGTATGTCATCCTGCGTAATAATGCCAACCAAGATCGCTACCTCTACATGATCGACGGCAGTTTCTCAGGACAGTATCTGAATAGTCGTGTCAAGTTGGATCCCAACTCTCACATGGCAAAGGCTGAACATTATGCTACCAATGGCAGTTCTGCCTCTTATATTTACTGTGCTGAGGGCGGTAAACTCTATGCTTGCATCACCAATACCGGCGATTTCAGTGAGGTGGAGATCAAACCGGAGGGTATCCCATCAGGTGAATATATCAACTTTGTCGTTAACCAGTTCTGGGATGATGATACCTCTGGTACACCGTTCAACTACCTGATAGTGGGCACCCAGAGTGGTAATAATTATAAGTTGTATCTCTATGAGACCAATGGTGGTGCACCTGTGGGCAAACCAGTGAAGACAGTAGAAGGAACAGGAAAAGTGTGCAAGGTAAGATACCTGAACAGCACCAGCTCCTTATATATGAAATATGGATTCTATTATGCTTTTAGTGCATACGATTAATAATAATAAACGATGAAAAAGATTTTATTTTCAGTCATCTGTCTGATGTTGACAATGACTGTACAGGCACAGACCAATTTCCGAGAATTAACATTCGACCAAGCAGCTGCTGCAGCTAAGTCGGAGGGAAAGTTAGTATTTGTTGACGTAATGACCTCGTGGTGCGGACCTTGTAAGATGATGGCCCGTGATGTGTTCCCACAGAAAAAGGTGGGTGACTTCATGAACGAGAAGTTTGTATGTCTCAAGATTGATGCAGAGAAAGGGGAGGGCATCGAGATTGCCAAAACTTATAAAGTAAATGCCTATCCTACCTTCTTGCTCCTGAACCCCGACAAGAGTGAGGTTGCCCGTATGGTGGGCGGAAAACAGCCAGATGGCTTTATTGCAGAGATTGAGCGTCTGCTCGACCCTAACTCTACTCCCGAGAAGATGAAGGAGCGTTATGAGGGTGGTGAACGTACAGCCGACCTGATCAAGAAATATGCTGGATTCATGACCGAAGATGCCTATAACAGTCGTTCTGGCAGGGATGAGAAATTGGCAGAGGCCCGTAAGATCGTGACCGATTATTTTGCTGGTCTGTCTGATGCCGACCGTCTCAAAGCCGAAAATATGTTCGTCTATAGGGAATATACTCAGTCTACAGAGGATGAGGCTGCCAAGTTCATGATGGCTAACATGAAGAAGTTCCCTGCAGAAGTGAAGGAAGAAATCAACAAACTCGTTGGTAACCTCTTCCAGCGTGATGTCTATTCTGTTCTCTCAGGATCGATGCCAGCCACGAAAGAGAGCATGGATACCTTTAAAAAGAATCTCAAACAGTTGGGCTTGAACAAGAACGGTATTTATGACAGTAGTGTGAAACTGATGGAGGCATACGACGGCGACGGCGACCAGTATCTGCAACTCTGCCGCTCGCTTTTCACAAAGATCAGTGAAACAGGTCAGGCTGGTCTTCTGGAAGGTCTTTCTACGAAATTCGGCAATAGTGATGAGGCAACCAAGAAAAAAGCGTCTCGCTTTATCCGTGAGCAGCTGCTTGACATGGATACAAACATGCTCTACACGGCACTCATGAATATCATGGCCTTGGAGAGCAAGGGACACTAATGCTCCGATGACCAAAATATCTGACCGCCATCATGGTGGCAATCAAAGAATAGTGAAATGCAACATGGCACTTCACTATTTTTTTTGATGCAGTTTCCCATTCCATAAACTTTTGCTTATGCCAAAAAATGAAGTTGCAACTCAGCATCAATTAGGTTGCAACTCAGTGCTGAGTTAGCTTGCAATTAAGGCTTAATTAAAAGCTAATTAAGGCTGAGTTAGCGTGCAATTAAGGCTGAGTTAGAGTCTAATTAAGGCTGAATTAGAATGTAATTATGGCTGAATTAGAATGTATGCCTGTGTATTTGGCATTCTGACTTAGTAAAGGTAATCACTCTTTCGGAATTAATGCCCTCACGACTCAGTCAATCAATCAAGTTTGTTGACTCTCGCTGCTCCAATCATTCTCAATCTTCAAGTCTCAATTGCCTTTGGCGATGATTGTCACGACTCGGTCAATCAATCAAGTTTGTTGACTCTCGCTGCTCCAATCATTCTCAATCTTCAATTCTCAATTCTCAATCTTCAATCCATAAAAAAACCTTAGCCTGACATCACGTCAGACTAAGGCAACCCTTAAAAAGAAATGTATTATATCTGAGAGAGAGAAAAAATTGCTTATTTAAACAGCTCGTCGAGCAGGGTGTAGAAGGCGGGATCCTCGCCAACGATGGTCTTCACGATCTTTCCGTCGGGACCAACGATGATCTTGGTGGGGAAGCCCTGCACAGCGTAGTCGGCCAGCACCTTGCTGTCGCGTGGATTGTAGACGTGCAGCCAGGGCAGCTCGTGCTTCTTGACGGCCTCTTTCCACTTGGCCTCGCTGTCGTTGCAGTCGACACCCAGAATCTCGAACTTGCCTTTATACTTGTTGTAATAGTTCTTCATCTCGGGGAATCCCTTGATGCACCAGCCGCACCATGAGCCCCAGAAGTCGAGGATGACATACTTGCCGCGCAGGCTTGACAGAGCCAGAGGCTTGCCGTTGATGTCGTTGAGGGTGAAGTCGGGAGCCTGCACGCCGGGAGCCTGCTTCTTGGCAGCCTCTTCCTCGGCTTTCTGCTGTGCCTCCACCTGGTCGATGATATCCTGATAGAACACCTTCATGCGGCCGTTCTTCACACCGTCGCCCAGCAGGTTGGCGGCCTCTTTCATCTTGGCCAGGTCTTCGAGCTGCGGGATGATGGCGGCAGAAGCCTCGCTGTTGGGGTTCTTCTTGATGAAGTCCATGATGGTGCTCTGCATCTTAGCTGCCAGGGCGGACTGCTGCTCCTGATAGAACTTCATGGCAGCCTCTTGTCCTTGCTCGGCCATTATCTTGTTGGCTTTCTCCATCATGGCGCTGGTCTCGTGGGTGATAGCCTCCATGGCGAGGTCGGCCTCGTGATACTCCTTATAGAACTTCGAGCCGTTGATGTCGTAGCGATCCTTCACGTCGCCGTTCAGCTCCATGGTCTCACCGGGAACGATGAGCAGCTGCAGCTGTACGGGGTTGGCCTCGCGCTGCTGGCGGAGCACGCCGGGAGAAAGGAGATACATGCTTGTGACTTTATCGGTGGGGAAGTCGAACTCAAAAGCACCGTCTTTCACGATAACGGTCTGCGGATTGGCCATCGTCTCGCGAGTCAATGCCAACAGTGTGTCGGTGACATTTTTCAGATTACCTTTCACGTGAACATTTCCGTCGGAGGCGCAACCGATTTGAGTTGCTGCCATGAGAGCCAGACATAAAAGTGCTTTTTTCATTTAATTACGATTCAGTTTTTTGTTATTCGATAGTTGTTGAAGTGACCCTTATTTCGGGCAAGCTTCATTTAATAGACGCTTTAAGGCCGGAAAAATACTCGTTTTTGTGAAAACTTTAACGCTTATTATCATTCGTTCGGTTTTAGTATTCATTTTTTAACAGAGTGTCTTTCCTACACCTATTTCATTTTAACAGTTCGGCGAGTTTCTGGTCGAGCAGCTCATCCTGTCCTTCGTCGATGCGGCAGACGATTTTGCCCTCGCGGTCGATGAGGAATTTGGTGGGGATGTAGTGGATGGCATACTTGTCGCTGATGTCGTTGGGGTTGTCTTTGCCTATCAGGTTACGGTCGAAGCCTCGCAGCACGTGGTGATAGCCCTCGCCCACCAGCTGGTCGTCGGCAATGGCTTGGCGCCACACATCCTCGCGCCCGTCGTCGCTGGCCACATAGACGATGTCGAGGCCCTTGGCATGATACTTGTCGTAGAGGGCGCGCACGTGGGGATTGCTCTTGCGGCAGGGCACGCACCATGAGGCCCAGAAGTCGAGGATGACCACCTTGCCTTTGAGGCTCGACAGCGAGAACGGCTTGCCATTCACGTCGGTAGCGGTGAAGTCGGGAGCCTCGGCGCCCGGCTGCGTCTTGCCCCTCACGTCGATCTCTTTCTCAACCTCGCGCGAGTCGCCATAGAGGCGCACACGCTCGCTGAGGCCGTAGTAGGCTTTCTTCAGTTCGTCGAACGACATTCTTCCCATGTCCATGCGCAGGTTGTGCACCGACAGATACGAGTCGGGATGGGTCAGCGTGTAGTTGCTGCTGAGCTCGCCGTACTGCTGGCGCAGCGGCTCCATCTTCTGGCGCAGGGCATTGCGCTGTTTCTCTGTGCGCGCATTGTTGTATTGGTCGTTCATGGCCATGAGCGGGTCGGTGACAGGTTTGAGCAGGGCCTGATAGTCGTTCAGGTCGGCTTGAGCCTTGCCGCCGCTGAGGGTGGCCTGGGCCAGTTTGCCGCCTGCCGCATCGACGGTCAGCGTGCCCTCTTCCAGGGCAATCTCACAGCGGTCGCCGCCCTTGCGCGGATCCCATTCGCCCAGCACCAGGGTGCCACTGTAATACGGGTTGTCCATCACGCCCTTGAACTGGAACCGGCCGTCTTTCACGGTGGTGCGCTCGCGTTTCATGTCCCTGCCGTGGCCGTAGACCAGCAGCACCTCCTTGCCCTCGGCATTGGCCACGTTGCCGTTGATGGTGAACGGATACTCGGCCTTGCCGAGCAGGCGCTCCAGCTCACGCTCCAGCTGCTCGTCGCTCTCTATCTTGCAGACGATGCGTCCCTGCTGGTCGATGAGGTATTTGGTGGGCAGGTAGTGGATGGCATATTTGTCGCTGATGTCGTTGGTGTGGTCGATGCCTTGCGGGCCCTTCGAGCGGTCCCACTTCAGGCCGCGCAACACGTGGTGGAAGCCCTCGCCCGTCAGCTTGTCCTGTTCGACGGCTTTGCGCCAGGCTTTCTCGTTACTGTCGTCGTCGGAGACATAGACCATCTCCAGTCCTTTGATGCGATATTTCTTATAGATTTCCAGCATGTGAGGGTTGGAGGCGCGGCAGGGCTTGCACCACGAAGCCCAGAAGTCGGCAATCACCACATGTCCCTTCAGGCTCGACATGGTGAACGGCTTGTCGTTGATGTCGTTAGCGGTGAAGTCGGGAGCCTGTTTGCCGGGCTGTACGCGCTCGAGGGCCGTCAGCTCCTTCACAATCTCCTCGCAGTCGCCATACTGCTTCACGTCGTCGCTCAGTCCGTCGTACACCTGTTTCAACTCCTGATAGCTCATGTGGCCCATCGTGTAGCGCAAGAACTGTGGGGTGAGATAAGAGTCGGGGTGCGTCTTGATGAAGTTGTCGCGGGCCTCGGAGGCAACCCTTGTGTAAGGTTCCATCTGCGCTCTCAGCGCCTCGCGCTCCTTCTCGTCATTGGCCTTGTAGTAGGCATCGTTCAGCTGCTTCAGTTTCTCGTTGGCCTCGGCCGTCTGAGCATTCAGGGCATTCTCCTCTTCCTGAGTCTTTCCGCCGTGGAAGACAGCGCTCTGGAAGTCGTTGGCGTCGATGTCGGCCGTCATCTTGGTGGGCTCCAGCGAGAACCGGACATAGTTGGGGTTGCGCCCTTCCAGCCGTCCCATGTAGAGCAGGCCGCTGGCATAGGGCCGGTCCATGAGTCCTCTGAAGGTGAACTTGCCCTTTTTCACCGTGGCACTGTCGAGCGTGAACTCCTCGAAGGTGCCGTAGCGCAGGTATACCTTCTGACCGTCGGCATTGCGAATGGTTCCCTTCAGGGTGAATTTACCCTGGGCAAAAGCGGTAGCACAGCAGCCCAGCATGCAGACTGCGCAAATGATCATCGTGAGTTTTGTCTTCATCATATTCATTATTAATGGTTTTCGTTGTTGTGTCAAAAAGTGGTAGATTCAGTCAAAGAGAATAGTCAAATCTGTTTAAGCAATGCGGCCGATGGCGGCTCTGACATGCCAAAGATACAAAAAGTGACTTATTAGTAATACACGCAAGCGCATGAAAAGTTCTGGTTATTAACATTTTTTATTGATTTTGACGTGAGGATGCATAAAAAAGGAGAAAATAATGGGTGTATCTATTGTAAAATCAAATATTTATGTGTATCTTTGCAACGGTTCATGCTAGTTGTATTACTGCATTACCTACTGAATGCTGTCTATCGGGCAAACTTAAAAACCTAAATTCCGCAGCACTTTA
>DEFO01000002.1:611-32009 GCA_002350805.1 Prevotella sp. UBA2850 | reverse complement strand
CCTATTTATATATATGGACAGCCCGTGCTCCGGAAAGTGTCGCAGGATATTCCGAAAGACTATCCCGGGCTGCAGCAGCTCATTGCCGATATGTTTGAGACGATGACCGAGGCCGACGGCATTGGCCTGGCCGGTCCGCAGATCGGTAAGGACATTCGTGTGGTGGTCATCGACCTCACTCCGCTGGGTGACGACATGCCCGAGTATAAGGATTTCAAGCATGCTTACATCAATCCGCACATCGTGGAGTATGACGATACGAAGACGGAAACCATGGAGGAAGGCTGTCTGAGCCTGCCCGGCATCCACGAGAATGTGACGCGACCAACGCGCATTCATGTGCAGTATTTGGACGAGAACCTCGAGGAGCACGACGAGTGGGTGGAGGGCTATCTGGCACGAGTGATGCAGCATGAGTTCGACCATCTGGACGCGAAGATGTTCGTCGACCGCGTCTCGCCATTGCGCAAACAGCTCATTAAGAGCAAGCTGCGTGCTTTGCTGCAAGGCCGCTACCGCTGTGGCTACCGCACGAAAGCCGTCGTGAAGAAGTGAGGAGAAACGGGAGTGCGGCTCCCGGAATAAAAGGATAGACAATGGTTGGTTTGACAACATACAAGAAGACGAGAAGTAAGAGGCTGCTGAGCCTTTTGCTTCTTTCCCTTTTTGCCATTCTGCCATCCTCTGCCCAGTACAATATCGACCGGTTGATCATGGTGGGGCGCAGCGCTCTGTATTACGAGGATTATGTGCTCTCCATCCAGTATTTCAACCAGGTAATCTCGGCCAAGCCCTATCTCTATGAGCCCTGGTTCTATAGGGGTGTGGCCAAGTTCTATCTCGACGATTTCGTCGGTGCTGAGTCCGACTGCTCAGAGGCCATCCGCATCAATCCATACGTCAACAACCTGTACGAGTTGCGCGGCTTGTGCCGCATTCGGCAGTCGAAGTTCTCGGAGGCGATTGGCGACTACGACATGTCGATCAAGTACGATCCGTCGAACCAGGGACTATGGTACAACCGTGTGCTGTGCCGCATACAGGACAAAGACTACGAGGCCGCCCACCACGACCTCGACTCGATGATGGTGCGCTGGAAGAAGTATGCACCTTCCTATTCGCTCAAAGCAGAGGTGTGCCTTCAGCAAAAAGACACGGTGCAGGGGGCTAAATGGCTCGACAAGAGTCTGGAGATAGACCCCTATAATGGTGACGCGTGGTCGGTGAGGGGCATCATCAGCATGGCCGACAACAAATGGAAGGATGCCGACCAGCAGTTCAGCAAAGCCATCCATCTGAAGCCGAAGATGGTGGGCAACTATATCAACCGGGCGCTCTCGCGCTATAACATCAACAACCTGCGTGGGGCGATGGCCGACTACGACAAGGCCCTCGACCTAGACCCCAACAACTTCATCGGTCATTACAACCGCGCCCTGCTGCGCGTGCAGGTGGGCGACGACAACCGCGCCATCCTCGACTTCGACTATATCCTGCAATATGAGCCCGACGACGTGATGGCCCTTTTCAACCGTGCCATCCTGCTCGACCGGACAGGCAATCCCCGTGCTGCCATCCGCGACTACACCAAGGTCATCGACCAGTATCCCAACTTCTGGACGGGACTGCAATACCGTGCCCGTTGCTATCGACGTTTGGGCATGACGGCACAGGCAGAGCTCGACGAGTTCCGCATCTTCAAGGCACAGATGAACAAACACCTGGGCATTCAGCCGCGACTGAAAAAGAAGCAGATAAGAAAGAAGAGTGACATCGACCTGGAGAAGTACAACCAGATGGTGACCGAGGATGAGACCACCGTGGAGCATGAGTACAGTAGTGTGTATCGCGGAAAGGTGCAGAACCACAAGGTGGAGGCCGAGTATATGCCCATGTACGGGATGGACTTCGCCCAATACGTGAACGGCGTGAACACCTATCAGGCTTTCATTTCCGAGGTGGAAGACTTCAACAGGAAATACCCGTCGGCCATGCGGCTGTACGTTACTTGTGGACAGCAGGTGCTGACGGAAGACGCCTCTAAGGCCAGCTTTGCCAGAATCGACACGCTGACCGCCGGACTGATGGCTGCCCGTTCGGCCACAGAGAGCGTCCCCTGGTTAATACAGCGGGCCGTGGCTTATGCCAAGACGCAGAATTTCAGCGATGCCATTAACGACCTGACCACCTGTCTGCAAATCGACTCAACGTCGGTCATTGCCTATTGGCAGCGTGCCGTGTGCCAGACAATGCTCAACGAGTTCGACGCCTCGCAAGGCGTTAACACACAGCTGAAGGCCGCCCGTGCCATTGACGATTTTAACACTGCCATCCGGATGAGCGCGGGAAACGCATACTTCTACTACGACCGGGGCAACTTCTATGCCCTGCGCAAAGAATACAGCAAGGCGCTGGAGGACTACTCGACGGCCATCAGACTGGACTCCCGTCTGGCTGAGGCATACTACAACCGCGGACTGGTGCGTATCTACAGCAATCATAAGAATGAGGGCATACAGGATCTGAGCAAGGCGGGAGAGCTGGGCATATACAATGCCTACAGCGTGATCAAGAAATATAGTGGGAAGTAAGGAGGCTGGCGCCGCCGGCCAAAAGAATATTCAGCGAAAAAACTGCCATAAACTCTGGGCAGTATGGAAAGAAAGTGTTACCTTTGCATCCGATTCAATTAAAATATCAATTTGTTATGGTAAAAATTACATTTCCAGACGGATCTGTTCGCTCGTATGAACAGGGCGTTACTGGCTATCAAATCGCAGAGAGCATATCGCCTGCTCTCGCCCGCGACGTTGTATCTTGCGGGGTGAATGGCGAGACAGTGGAACTGAACCGTCCTATCAATGAAGACGCCACCATCGCGCTCTACAAGTTCAGCGACGATGAGGGTAAGCACACTTTCTGGCACACCAGCGCACACCTGCTGGCCGAGGCCCTGAAAGAGCTCTATCCCGGCATACAGTTCGGATTCGGTCCTGCTATTGAGAACGGTTTCTTCTATGATGTGCTGCTGCCCAACGGTGAGGCTATCAAGGAGTCCGACTTCCCGAAAATCGAAGACAAGATGCGTGAACTGGCCAAGAAAGATGAGCCTGTGGTGCGCCGCGAAGTGCCTAAGGCCGAAGCGTTGGTGGAATTCAAGGCCGACGGTCAGGACTACAAGTGCGAGCACATCGACCTCGACTTGGAAGACGGCACCATCTCTACTTATACACAAGGAAACTTTACCGACCTCTGCCGCGGTCCGCACCTCGTGTCGACGGGTGCCATCAAGGCGCTGAAACTGACGTCGGTGGCCGGTGCCTTCTGGCGCGGTGACGCCTCGCGCGAGCAGATGCAGCGTCTCTATGGTATCTCTTTCCCCAAGAAGAAAATGCTCGACGAGTATCTGGTGATGCTCGAAGAGGCCAAGAAACGTGATCACCGCAAGATTGGCAAGGAGATGGAACTGTTCATGTTCTCTGAGCGTGTGGGTAAGGGCCTGCCCATCTGGCTGCCAAAAGGCACAGAGCTCCGCCTACGCTTGCAGGATCATCTGCGCAAGGTGCAGAAACGCTTTGGATATAAGGAGGTTATCACTCCGCACATCGGTTCGAAGAACCTCTATGTGACCAGCGGCCACTATGCCCACTACGGGAAAGACTCGTTCCGCCCCATCACTACTCCCGAGGAAGGCGAGGAGTATATGCTGAAACCCATGAACTGTCCGCACCACTGCGAGATCTTTGCCTCGAAGCCCCGTTCGTATCGTGACCTGCCTCTGCGTCTGGCTGAGTTTGGCACGGTTTACCGTTACGAGCAGAGCGGCGAGTTGCACGGACTGACCCGTGTGCGCTCGTTCACGCAAGACGATGCCCACCTCTTCTGCCGTCCCGACCAGGTGAAGCAGGAGTTCCTCAATGTGATGGACATCATCAATATCGTACTCACCGCCTTTGGCTTCAACTTCGAGGCACAGATTTCACTCCGCGATCCTAACGATCACGAGAAGTATGTAGGTACCGACGAAGACTGGGCAATGGCAGAGAAAGCTATTGTCGAGGCTTGTCAGGAGAAGGGCCTGTCCGCCAAGGTAGAGTATGGTGAGGCTGCATTCTATGGTCCGAAGCTTGACTTCATGATCAAGGATGCCATTGGCCGTCGCTGGCAGCTGGGTACCATTCAGGTGGACTACAACCTGCCGAAGCGCTTCCAGCTGGAGTATACCGATGAGGACAACACTAAGAAGACGCCAGTGATGATTCACCGTGCTCCCTTCGGCTCGATGGAGCGTTTCACCGCCGTGCTCATTGAGCATACCGCCGGTCATTTCCCCTTGTGGCTCACTCCCGACCAGGTGGCTATCCTGCCGCTCTCGGAAAAGTACAACGATTATGCCAAGGAGGTGGCCCGTCAGTTCGATTTGCAAGGCGTCCGCGCCACCATCGACATGCGCAATGAGAAACTGGGCCGCAAGATTCGCGACAACGAGTTGAAGCGTATCCCATACATGGTGATTGTCGGTGAGAAAGAGGCTGCCGAGGGACTTGTCTCCATGCGCCAGCAGGGTGGTGGCGAGCAGACCACCATGAGCATCCAAGCCTTCATCGACAAGATCAATGGCGAGGTGGCCGAGATGACCAAGAACTTTTAAAGGAAAACGATTTAGAAGTTAGCAATAATCAGGTTAAGAGTTAGGAGTTTTTGAGGGTGGAAAAGAGTTTACGAACTGTCGGAATGTTAAAAATACATAAATACAACGTAAAATCTTTTAACTTTCAACTCTTAACTCTTAATTTATGAGTAACTTTGCAGCCGATTTCGCAATAAGTAGAACCAAAAACAGTTAATGAAGAACGACAAAAAAGGTAATCAGTACCGTGTGAACGAACAGATTCGTGTCCGCGAGGTGCGTATTGTGGGTGATAATGGTTCAACCGTTGTGCCTACCCGTCAGGCATTAGACATGGCCCGTCAGCAGGGTGTCGACCTTGTTGAGATATCGCCGAATGCCAATCCGCCTGTTTGCCGGCTCATTGACTACAGTAAGTTCCTCTACCAGCAGAAGAAACGTGCTAAGGAGATGAAAGCCAAGCAGGTGAAGCAAGAGGTGAAGGAAATCCGATTCGGTCCGCAGACCGATGACCACGACTACAACTTCAAGCTGAAGCATGCGAAGGAGTTCCTCGAGCAAGGCAATAAAGTGCGTGCTTATGTGTTCTTCCGTGGCCGTTCCATTCTGTTCAAAGAGCAAGGCGAGGTTCTGCTTTTGCGTTTCGCCAACGATTTGGAGGAATACGGCAAGGTGGAGTCGATGCCATCGCTCGAAGGAAAGAAAATGTTCCTCTATCTCAGTCCGAAGAAGGCTGGCGTAGCCAAGAAGAGTCAGCAGAAGATGGACCGTGAGCGCCGTGAGGCCGAGGCCAAAGAGGCTGAGAAGAAAATCAAGGAAGCCGCCGAGAACACTAGTGAGACAGCCGATGAGGCTCCTGCCAGCGGCGGATTGTTTGCTAACATCAAGGGCGGTGACGAACTGCTGAAGAAATTGAAAGGCGAGCAATAAGATGGAAAGAGAAGGTGCGTAACGCCCGGTATATGCGTTGCCACCATAATAAATAACCAATTTAAAATATTTAAAAAAATGCCAAAAGTAAAGACAAACTCCGGTGCCAAGAAGAGATTCCGTTTCACCGGTACAGGTAAGATCAAGAGACAGCATGCTTACCACAGTCACATTCTGACCAAGAAGACCAAGAAGCAAAAGCGTAATTTGGTACACTCGGCCATCGTTGATAACAGCAACATGAAGCAGGTTCGCGACCTGTTGTGTCTCCGTTAAACCTATTGTCAAACATTAAAGAGTAAAAAACTATGCCAAGATCAGTCAATCACGTTGCTTCAAGAGCAAAACGTAAAAGAATTCTTAAGCTCACTCGTGGCTACTTTGGTGCCCGCAAAAATGTTTGGACAGTAGCCAAAAACACATGGGAGAAAGGTCTCACCTATGCATATCGTGACCGTCGCAACAAGAAGCGCAACTTCCGCTCACTGTGGATTCAGCGCATCAATGCTGCTGCTCGTCTCGAGGGTATGAGCTATTCTGTTCTCATGGGTAAACTCAGTAAGGCTGGTATCGAGATCAACCGTAAGGTGCTCGCCGACCTCGCTGTCAACAACCCCGAGGCTTTCAAAGCTATTGTAGAGAAAGTAAAGTAAATCCTTGATTAGGATAGAATGAAGGAGGGCAGAACCGCGGTTTTGCCCTCCTTTTTAGTGATATGCCGTGAGTCGGTTTTTTGTCTTCCTTCTTCCTTCTAATGATATGCCGTGAGTTGGTTCTATCTCTTATTTGACACCTCGCATGCTCAGTGAGATTCGTTGGCGCCGAAAATCTACTTCCTTTACTCTGACTCGCACATGCTGGTGCAGTTTTACCACCTGGTTGGGGTCTTTCACATAGCGGTCGGCCAGTTGCGAAACATGCACGAGGCCGTCCTGGTGCACGCCAATGTCGACGAATGCTCCAAAATTGGTGATGTTGGTCACAATGCCCGGCAGTATCATGCCTTCCACGAGGTCGTCGATGGTTTGCACGCTGGGATCGAACTCAAATTCTTCTATCTGTTCGCGCGGGTCGAGTCCGGGCTTTTCCAATTCGTGCATGATATCGTTCAGCGTAGGCATTCCCACAGCATCACTCACATATTGTTTCAGGTTAATTTGCTTTCGCTTCTCAGCGTCTTTCATCAAGTCGACCACCGTACATCCGCAGTCGTTCGCCATTTGTTCTACAATGGCATAGCTCTCGGGGTGTACCGCACTTCCATCGAGCGGATTTTTGGCTCCGGGAATGCGCAAGAAACCTGCACACTGCTCAAATGCGGCCGGTCCGAGACGGGGTACTTTCTTCAATTGCGTGCGAGAGGTGAATGCACCGTGTTCCTTACGGTAGTCGACAATATTCTTGGCCAGCGCCGGACCGAGTCCGCTGACATACATCAGCAGATGCAGGCTGGCCGTATTGAGGTTCACTCCCACCATGTTCACACAGCTCTCCACCGTCTGGTCGAGGCTCTTTTTCAGCTTGCCTTGGTCCACATCGTGTTGGTATTGTCCCACGCCAATGCTCTTCGGGTCGATCTTCACCAGTTCGGCCAGAGGGTCCATCAGTCTGCGCCCGATACTGACGGCGCCACGAACGGTGACATCCTCGTCGGGAAACTCCTCACGGGCAATCTTCGAGGCTGAATAGATAGAGGCGCCATCTTCGCTGACCGTAAACACCTGCGGGTGGGGTAGCGGGGCGTCGTTGTCATCGGTGGGCACGGCATATCTGCCGGCGAGCACATCTTTGATGAAGTCGTTGGTCTCGCGGCTGGCAGTACCATTACCGATGGCAATGGCCTCGATATGGTGTTTGCGGAGCATTTTCTCCACGCTGATAGCCGCTTGCATCTGCTTGTTCACAGGAGGGTGGGGGAAGATGGCCTCATGATGCAGCAGGTTTCCTTGTGCGTCCAGGCAAACCACCTTGCAGCCTGTGCGGAATCCCGGGTCTACGCCCATCACACGTTTTTGTCCCAGTGGTGCCGAGAGCAGCAGTTGGCGAAGATTCTCGGTGAACACCAGGATGGCTTCGTCGTCGGCTTTCTCCTTGCTCATGGCGGCAAACTCAGTCTCGATGGCAGGCTTGAGCAGTCGTTTGTAGCTGTCTTCCACAGCCTCGGTCACTAGCCGTGAGCATTTTCCAAAACCACGCACATGCAGTCGGCAGAGTTTCTCCACGCATTCCGTGTCATCGGCTGATATGCTCACACGCAGCACCCCTTCTGTCTCTCCGCGGCGCATGGCCAGCAACCGGTGGCTGGTGCAGCGGCGAAGCGGTTCCTGCCAGTCGAAGTAGTCAGAGAATTTCTGTGCTTCATCGGTGTCTTTCTTCGCTTTGACTACCTTGGAAATGATCATGGCATTGCGGCGGAAGATGCCTCGCATGGCGTTGCGCGAACGCTCATCTTCGCTCACCATCTCGGCAATGATGTCCTTTGCACCTGCTATGGCATTCTCCACACTGCCTACATTCGTGCCATCGACAAAGCGCTTGGCAGTTTCCTGCGGGTTGGCCTCGCGTTGCATCATGATGAGGGTGGCCAGAGGCTCCAGTCCCTGTTCACGGGCCACCTGGGCACGTGTCCTCCGCTTGGGGCGGAAGGGCAGATAGATGTCTTCCAATACCGTTGCGTCCCAGCAGTCGGCGATTCGCTGCTGCAGCTCGGGAGTCATCTTCCCTGCCTCTGTGATAGTCTTCACGATGGTTTCCTTGCGTTTGGAAATCTCTTTCAACCGCTCGTTCATGTCGCTGATGGCTGCTATCTGCACCTCGTTCAACGCGCCCGTCTTCTCTTTGCGGTAGCGCGATATGAAAGGAATGGTGCATCCTTGTTCCAACAGAGCCAGCGTGTTGTCGACAGCCGTCTCGGGTAATGATAGTGCCTGTGCGATATGCTTGGTAAAAATATTCATCTTTCTTTTTATGTTGTTAGTTAGCGCAAAAATAGTGATTTTTTCTAGATTGTGCAAAAAAATGACTATCTTTGTAACCTATTTTTAAAGGAGTAATGATTTCAGTAGAAGGATTAACCGTTGAGTTCGGAGTAAAGCCACTTTTCCACGATGCCAGTTTTGTGGTCAACGACCGTGACCGTATTGCCCTGGTGGGCAAGAATGGTGCTGGAAAGTCTACCTTATTAAAGATTCTGTGCGGCATGCAACATCCCACATCGGGAGTGGTATCCGTTCAGAACGATACGACCATAGGATATCTGCCGCAGGTGATGAACCTGCAAGACCAGACCACCGTACGTGAGGAAGCGCAGAAGGCATTCGCTGATGTGCGGAAAATAAAGGACAAACTAGACCGCATGAATGCCGAGCTGGCAGCGCGCACCGACTACGAGAGCGATGACTATCTGTCGCTGGTAGAGCGGTTTACGCAGGAGCACGAGCGCTACATGATGATGGGGGCAGAGAATTATGAGGCCGAGTTGGAGCGCACGCTGATGGGTCTTGGATTTCTGCGCAGCGATTTCGACCGGCCTACCAGCGAGTTCTCGGGTGGTTGGCGCATGCGTATCGAACTGGCCAAGATACTGCTTCGCAAGCCCGATGTGCTGTTGCTCGACGAGCCTACCAACCATCTCGACATCGAGTCTATCCAGTGGCTCGAGCAGTTCCTCTTGCAAAGTGCCAATGCCGTGGTTTTAGTCAGCCACGACCGTGCCTTCATCAATAATGTTACCAACCGCACACTCGAGATATCCTGTGGGCAGATCATCGACTATCGGGTGAAGTACGACGAGTATGTGGTGCTTCGCAAGGAGCGTCGCGAACAGCAGATACGAGCCTACGAGAATCAGCAGAAAGAGATGGCCGACATGCGGGCTTTCATCGAGCGTTTCCGCTATCAGGCCACCAAGGCAGTACAGGTGCAGCAGAAAATCAAGCAATTAGAGAAAATAGTACCCATTGAGATTGACGAGGTCGACACGTCGGCCATGCGGTTGAAGTTTCCTCCCTGCCTGCGTAGCGGCGACTATCCGGTCATCTGCGATGAGGTGCGCAAGGACTATGGCAGTCATACCGTGTTCGATCATGTCACAATGACCATCCGCCGCGGCGAGAAAGTGGCCTTTGTGGGTAAGAACGGTGAGGGAAAATCAACGCTGGTGAAGTGTATCATGGATGAGATTCCCTATACAGGCACTTTGAAAATAGGACATAATGTGCAGATTGGCTATTTTGCCCAAAACCAGGCACAATTGCTCGACGAGTCACTCACGGTTTACGACACTATAGAACATGTGGCAAAAGGTGACATCCGGTTGAGAATCAACGATATATTAGGAGCGTTTATGTTTGGTGGAGAGAACTCAGAGAAGAAAGTCAAGGTGCTGAGTGGAGGTGAGCGGAGCCGTCTGGCCATGATCCGCCTGTTGCTCGAACCCGTCAACCTGCTCATTCTCGACGAGCCTACCAATCATCTCGACATGCCTTCGAAAGATGTGCTGAAAGAAGCTATTCGCGCCTTCGACGGTACGGCCATCATCGTCAGTCATGACCGTGAATTCCTCGATGGCTTGGTGACAAAGGTTTATGAGTTTGGAGGCGGTCGCGTGCGCGAGCATCTGGGTGGTATCTACGATTTCCTTCGAGACCGTAAGATAGAGTCGCTCGACCAACTGGGAGCCCAACCCGCAAACAACAATAAAGAGAACCAGGTGGCTGCCGCTGCGACACCATCGCATCAGAGTTCCAAGCAGAACTATGCAGAGCGCAAGGAGATGCAGAAGCGTATCTCGCGGGCAGAGAAAGCGGTCAAGGAGTCGGAAAGCAAAATAGAGAAGATGGAGGAACGCATCAGAGAACTCGACGAACTGCTGATGCAGCCCGAAAAAGCCTCCGACATGACACTTGTCACCGAGTATACATCTACCAAACGATGCCTCGATGAAGAGAGCGAGCGATGGATGACGCTCTCTGAGGAACTGGAGGAGTTGAAAGGACAATTGGGGTAGTTTCTATCCTGCAATAGAGGCCAATGATTCGGCATCGTTTTCGTGCGAAACCCCTTTAAAAACATAATAATATGAAAAAACTAGTTTTAACAATGGCAATTGCAAGTATGTCTGTAGCCGGAATGGCACAGCTGCAGTCGGGTATCAAAATGGAGAACCTGAACCAGAGTGTGAAGGCCGGCGACGACTTCTATGAGTTTGCCTGTGGCGGCTGGATGAAGAACAATCCGCTGCCCGCAGCTTATGCCCGTTTCGGTAGTTTCGACCAGCTAGGGCAAGACAACAACGTACGTATCAACAACATCCTGAAGGATCTCCTGACCAAAGAGTATGCCGCAGGTACCAATGAGCGCAAGATGAGCGACTATTATAAGCTCGCCATGGATTCTGCGCGCCGCAACCGTGAGGGTGTGAAGCCCGTCATGCCGCTCATCCGCGAGATGGAGGCTGCCAAGACCAAGGCTGCCCTGATGAAACTCATGGAGAAGTATGCCATGAAAGGCTTCGGACGTGTATACAGCGCCTATTTCGGAGCCGACGAGAAAGACAGCAAGAACAATATCCTCAGCATCAACCAGTCGGGTCTTACCCTCGGCCAGAAAGACTATTATGTGGCCGACGACCCTGCCACCACGGCCATCCGCGAGGCCTATAAGAAGCATGTCGTGCGCATGTTCCGCCTCTTCGGTTTCAACCAGCAGCAAGCGCAGCAGAAGATGCAGAATATTTTCCGCTTCGAGACAGAGCTGGCAAAAGTGTCGAAGAGCCGTACAGAACTGCGCGACCCTGCCGCCAACTACAATAAAATGACGCTGAACGAGGCAGAGAGCCGCTGGCCCAACCTGCGCATCATGCAGTTGCTCTTCTCAAGCGGTGTGCAGCCCGAGCATGTGCTGAAGCTCGTTGTGGGACAGCCTTCGTTCATGGATGGAGCCGACAAACTGACTGCCAACATGACTGCCGATGCCCTGCGTGCCTATATGGAGTGGGATGTCATCAACTCTTCAACCGGTTATCTGAGCGACGAGGTGTCGGAGGCCAACTTCGACTTCTTCGGACGTACCATGCAGGGCCGCAAGGAAGACCATCCGCGCTGGAAACGGGCTACCTCACAGGTGGAGAGCGTCTTTGGAGAGGCTTTGGGCAAGATTTATTGTGAGCGCCATTTCCCCGCAGCCTCGAAAGAGCGTATGGAGAAGTTGGTTCGCAACCTGCAAGTAGCTCTTAGTGAGCGCATCGATGCACAAGACTGGATGAGTGCTGAGACTAAGCAGGCCGCCCACGCCAAACTCGACGCCTTCTATGTGAAAATCGGTTATCCCAACAAGTGGAAGGATATGAGCGGTCTCACCATCGACCCCAGCAAGTCGTATTACGAGAATGCACAGGCTTGTAGTGAGTTCTTCTTCAAGCAGCACATTGCCGAGAAGGCTGGCAAGCGCGTTGATAGAGATGAGTGGCACATGACCCCGCAGACCGTCAACGCTTATTACAACCCCACCACCAACGAGATTTGCTTCCCCGCCGGCATCCTGCAGTATCCGTTCTTCGATGCTACTGCCGACGATGCTTTCAACTATGGAGCCATTGGCGTGGTTATCGGCCATGAGATGACCCACGGCTTCGACGACCAGGGCCGTCAGTACGATAAAGACGGTAACATGAAAGACTGGTGGACCGAGAGCGACGGCAAGAACTTCATTGCCCGTACCGATAAGTATGCCGACTTCTTCTCTGCCATCAAGGTGCTGCCCGACCTGAATGGAAACGGCCGCCTCACTCTCGGTGAGAACCTGGCCGACCATGGAGGTCTGCAGGTGGCCTTCACCGCTTTCAAGAATGCCACAAAAGATGCTCCGCTGACCGATATCGACGGCTTCACACCCGAGCAGCGCTTCTTCCTGGCTTATGCAGGTGTTTGGGGACAGAACATCACCGAGGCTGAAATCCGCAACCGTACCAAGAGCGACCCCCACGCCCTCGGCATGTGGCGTGTCAACGGCGCTCTGCCGCACATCGACATGTGGTACGATGCCTTTGGCGTGAAGGAAGGCGACAAGATGTTTATCCCGAAGAGCCAGCGTCTGCAGCTCTGGTAATTCATTCTTCTAATATAGCAAACGGCCATTGCCCAAGCGGACAATGGTCGTTTTTGTAATGCATCGAGCACGTTCGATTATGTTTTTTTCATCTTTACAATGATGGTGACCTTCGCAGAGTGGGCCACAGTCCGTCCAACCGTTTTCAGCATGTAGAGGCGTACCTGTTTGGAGGTCTCGCAGCTGAGGGTCATTGTCTGCTCTTCACCCTCTTGTTGACGGATGAACGTGCCTTTTCCTTTTTCTTTTTGGAATACTTGTCGGAAATTGGCTGCCTTCGGGCCTGTCACTTCCAGTACCTTCACCACTTTCTGAACCCTTCCTGTGGATGGGTTGCGCTCTACGATAGACGTGAACTTCGAAGAGCCTAGTGTGGAGAAATCATTCACCATCTGGTCGATGCGGTTTTGTGCACATACGGTAGTGGTATGCAGCACCAACACCACCAGCATGATGGCCGTACGTATGATATTCTTTCTCATATTCTTGTTTGTTGTTATGTCGTATTGTTGTTCAATCTCTTAGCAGCTCTTCCAGATGGCGCCGCTCCTCAGGGTCGCTGATGCTTTGCAGTACGTCTGTCTCTGCCTCTTGTACCATTTTGCTATTGTTCATTCCTGCTTCCATGCGTTCAGCAGTGGTCAGAGTCTGTTCAATCTCTTTCCGTATCTGCTTCAGATTGTCGTTGCGTTGTCCGCCTACTACGATGTATGAGCCCTCATATTGACGGGCGAACTGTTGCCACTGATAGTTTTTGTAGCCAATGATGCCCGCAATGAATAGAAGCACAACGGCAGAGATGCTGGCCAAATAACGCAGTCGGATGCGCAGTCTGATGCGGCTGGCCGACTTTCGAAGTGCTGTGACGGGTATGCCTGTCAGTAGTGATATCTCACGGAAGTTCATCCCTTCCATGTCGTGCAGCCGGATGATGGTTTGTTCGCGAGGCGGAAGCGACTCTACGATGTGCATCAGATGTTCGGTCTGTATGTCCTCGGTGCTGTCAGTGAGCTCGTCGACAACCGTGTCGATGTCCGAGAGAGATTCTGTTTGGTGTTTTTGACGCAGGCGGTTGAGCGACAAGTTCCTGACAAGCACCGAGGCAAAGGTGTCGATGGGCATCATCAGCTGCGGGCGCAACAGGCACAGTTTGAGCAAGGCATCCTGCACGATGTCTTCGGCATCGTCGGTCTGCAGCATATAGCGGTAAGCATGCCTCACCAGTATAGGCCGTACGCGCTTCACTTCCTGTTCGAAATCCTCTTGCGTCATGGTGATTGCTGAAGGGTAGATTAAAGTTTATTCAGTTCGGCAGTATTGATTTTCGATACCCCTGTAGCCTTGATGGTGGTCTTGTCGGCCGTGCCACTGATGCTCACCTTGGCAGCGCCGCTATTGCTTGCTATGAGCTGCATACAGTCAACGTGCAGGTCTAGTTTGCCGGCACCGCTGTTCACTAGCTTGAGTGTGTTTCCCGTAAAGCTGATCGTACCGTTCGATGCGCCGCTGAATGTCAGCGTGGCATTGCCCTCTGCTTCAGCGTTGGTCTTGATGTTACAGGCTCCAGAGCAGTTCACTTTCAGCGAATTGCACATCACCATCCCGGTACTGATGCTTGAGGCCCCGCTGCTGCTGATGACCATGTCGGTGCAATAAATGCTGCCAAACTGGCATTTGCAGGCTCCCGAAGCGAAGATAGAGAGTGCATCCGTTTCCAATTTCCCTGACATTGTTGTTTTCGTGGCACCGCTCTGCCGCAGTTCGTTCAGCTTTGGTGCGGTGATATGTACGATGGGTTTGTCGTCTTTGTCCAATCGGATGTTTTTCTTTTTGATTTCCGTCCAGATGCAGAGCGTCTCTCCTTTCTTCTTTACCATAGTCATTAAGTCGGGATTGGTGCTCTCTTCCACACTGATGCTGTAGTGTTTGTCCTGCGTGAAGTGTACCTCAACAATTCCGCTGACCTGAAGTTGCTGGAAGTCAACAAAGTCATAGGTTGTCACCTGTCTGTCGTTATTCTGCCGTGCCTGGCATGTTGCGGCCAGTCCCACCATGAATAGGAGTGTGGCCAAGAAGTGTGTTGTTTGTCTCATATTGCTATTTTGTTTATGTTGTTGACGTTGATTTCTTGTTCGGTCGTCTATTTGCATTACACATGAAAACGAGAAACGTGACACAAATTATCAATCGTTTAACAATGTTTAAGAATAGGTTGTAACTTGATTAATGTCAGTTTGTGCCGCTTTAGATGGTAATGGGGAAACGTATCTAATGGCCACTGCTTTTGGCAGTTGTCACAAATATCAGTCAGTATGTTTCCTTTTCTGAATAATTTTGTGTAATTTTGCACAAAAGTAACAGAAAGGAAGCAAAATATGCCATTAAGACTCCCCGACCGGCTGCCGGCCATCGACCTGCTGAAGAAAGAGAACATCTTCGTGATGGATGACACGCGGGCCCACAATCAGGACATTCGCCCGCTGAAGATTGTGGTGCTGAACCTCATGCCGCTGAAGATTACTACAGAGACCGACTTGGTGAGGCTGCTGTCCAACACGCCGTTGCAGTTGGAAATCAGTTTCATGAAACTGCAGAGCCACACTCCGAAAAATACGCCGATAGAGCACATGATGATGTTCTATAAGGACTTTGCGGAGTTGCGCCAGCATAAGTTCGATGGCATGATTATCACGGGGGCACCTGTCGAGCAGTTCGCCTTCGAGGACGTGACCTATTGGAACGAGATGAAAGAGATCTTCAGCTGGGCCAAGACGCACGTCACGAGTACGCTCTATATCTGCTGGGCGGCTCAGGCCGGACTCTACTTTCACTATGGCATTCCGAAATACCCCCTGCCCAAAAAGATGTTCGGCATCTTCGAGCAGCACACGCTCGAGCCGACGCTCCCCATCTTCCGTGGCTTCGACGACGTGTTCATGATGCCGCACAGCCGTCATACCGAACTTCACCGAGAGGATATTCTGGCCAACCCGGAACTGACGCTGATAGCCGAGGGAGCTGAGAGCGGCGTGAGCATCATCATGGCACGGGGCGGTAGAGAGTTCTTCATTACGGGCCATCTGGAATATGCGCCGAACACGCTCGACAATGAGTACCGCCGGGATGTGGGTAAGCGCGACGATGTGGACCTTCCGAAGAACTACTATCGTAACGACTGTCCGGAAGATGGTCCGCTGGTGTCGTGGCGAGCTCATGCTAATTTGTTCTACAGCAACTGGATCAACTATTACGTTTACCAGGAGACGCCGTACGATATTGAGATGATTGAGTAATCTAGATTGTAATTTTCAACATACCAAATAAATGCAAACCATTGAATTGCTGGCCCCGGCCAAGAATCTGGAATGCGGCATAGCTGCCATCGAGCATGGAGCCGATGCCGTCTACATCGGAGCAGAGCGCTTCGGTGCCCGTGTGGCTGCCGGCAATTCGGTGGACGATATTCGTGAGTTGTGCCGTTATGCCCATCGGTTTGGGGCCAAGGTGTATGTAACGGTCAACACCATTGTCTACGACGATGAGATGGAGGCTACGCAACAGCTGATCGACCGCTTGGCCGACGCCGGCGTGGATGCCATCCTCGTGCAGGACATGGGCATTCTTTCTATCCGTCGCGCCGGACTTCCTGCCGATGCTCGTTCTCAGTTCTCCGTTCTCCATTCTCCGCTCAGCATGCATGCCTCCACACAGACCGACAATCGGACGGTGGAGAAAGTGAAGTGGCTGCGCTCGCTGGGCTTTCGCCGAGTGGTGCTGGCACGTGAGTTGTCGGTGGAGGATATTCGCGCGATTCACGAGGCGGTGCCCGATGTGGAGCTGGAAGTGTTTGTTCACGGAGCTTTGTGCGTCAGTTATTCGGGCGTTTGCTATGCGTCGGAATATTGCTTCCATCGTAGTGCCAACCGGGGTGCCTGCGCGCAGTTCTGCCGGTTGAAGTTCGACTTGCAAGATGCCGACGGCCGTACGATAGAGCAGGGCCGTCATCTGCTGTCGCTGAAGGATATGTGCCGCATTGACTCGCTGGAGGAACTGATGGAGGCCGGTGCCTGCTCGATGAAGATTGAGGGGCGGCTGAAGGATGTCTACTACGTAAAGAATGTGGTGGCGGCCTACAGCCAGCGGCTCGATGAGATTATCGACCGTCATCCCGGCAAATACCGCCGTGCCTCGCAGGGACGGTGCACTTACACATTCACTCCCAACCTGAAAAAAACGTTCAACCGCGGCTTAACCGACTATTTCCTGCATGGCCGCCAGCCCGACATCGTGTCGTTCGACACGCCCAAGGCCATCGGTGAGTATGTGGGAAAGGTGAAAGAAATCCGTGGCGGTTCGTTCAATGTGGCTGGAACGGCCAGCTTCGCCAATGGCGACGGACTGTGTTTCTTCTACGAGGAGCGGGCTTCGTCGCCCGTTGGCTCACAGGCGGGTCATTCTGCTCCACGGAGAAACTACGTGCTGGAAGGTTTCCGTGTGAACAAGGTGGTGAACAACCGGTTGTTCCCGCTGAAGATGCCCGAGCATTTGAGGCCGGGCATGGCGCTCTATCGTAATAACGATCAGGAGTTTGAGCGTTTGCTGAGCAAACCGAGCGCCGAGCGGAAGATAGAGGTTCGTATGGTGCTCGATGCTATCGCCGACGGATTCCGTCTCACCATGACCGACAACCAAGGTGCGGTAATGGCCGAAGAGCAGATGACTTTTGCCCACCAGCCGGCCCAGAAGCCGCAAGAGCAGAACATCAGAACCCAGCTCTCGAAACTGGGTGGAACGCCGTATGTGTGTCGCGAGGTGGTGGTGAACGGACCAGCCGGACAGTATTTCATTCCCAGTAGCGTGCTCTCTGACCTGCGGCGGAGAGTGATTGCAAAACTGGAGGAGCCATCAAGGTTTGTAGAGCAGCTCTCTGGGTTTGTAGAGCAGCCCTCTGCTATCGTGGAGGAGCCCTCTGTGAACGCAGAGCAGCCTTCTGCGTCGCTGGAAGAGCCTTCTGTGAAGGCAGGGAGAACGCCTGTTCCCATGCCCAAGGAATATAAGGAGCATCCTTATCTTTATAATATTGCCAACCAGCAGGCACGCCTCTTCTACGAACAGCAGGGACTGACCAACATTCAGCCTGCCTTCGAGCTGAGCCATTTGCCGCACGGCAGCCAGCATGCCGCAGGCAGCGCTCGTCACCCGCAACCCCTGCTGATGCAATGCCGCCATTGTTTGCGCTATTCGCTGGGCTTTTGTGTGAAGCGCGGAGGCCGTCAGCCGCATTGGCGAGAGCCCCTCTACTTGGTTCTTCCCGACGGGAAGCGATTCCGATTGCAATTCGATTGTCAACAATGTCAGATGAATGTCTATGCCGAGCAGTAAGTCACTACGCATTTCTTTCCTGTCGCTCATCGCTATGTTGCTGATAACCAGTTGCTATCATAAGCACGAGCGTACGACTCCCGATGCCATCACCTACACGGAGGAGCAGCTGGACAGCATCTCTTTCTCGAGCACCCACCACTACACCAACAACTACAATTTTGTGGTGAAGGCCGATTCGCTGGTGCTGTTGAAGCAGCAACCCGAGGAGAAACTGAACAGTCTGATGACCGACTCGTTTGTGGTGAAGAAACACGATGCGCTGGTGGTGGCCGATATCCGCATACTGCCCACCGACTCGATTGACTCGGTGTGGGTGCAGGTGGCGCGCGACCAGTCTACCTTCGGCTGGATTCACGAGTCGACCTTGCTGAAGAAAGTGGTGCCCGACGACCCCATCTCGCAATTCATCTCGACCTTTTCCGACATTCACATGCTGATATTCCTCATCATTATCGTAGTCATCGGCACTGTGTATATCATCAGAATGATACGCCGCCGCAACGCCAAACTGGTGCATTTCAACGATATAGACTCGTTCTATCCCACGGCGCTTGCCCTGCTGGTGGCATCGTCGGCCACGCTATATGCCACCATTCAGGTGTTTGCCCCCGACATGTGGCGCCACTTCTACTATCATCCCACGCTCAACCCGTTCATCGTTCCGCCGCTGCTGAGCATCTTCCTGGTATCGGTGTGGACCATCCTTATCGTCGGACTTGCCACCGTCGATGATGTGCGCCATCATTTGCCGTTCAGCGAGGCGGTGCTCTATCTGTTCGGACTGGCTGCCATCTGTGCCGTCGATTATATCGTGTTCAGCGTTTTCACCTTATATTATATAGGGTATGTCTTGCTGGTGGTCTATTTCTATTTCGCCATCAAGACCTATCTTTCGAACTCGCATACCGGCTATTTGTGCGGCAACTGCGGCGCACAGCTGCTCAAGAAAGGAAAATGCCCCTATTGTGGGGCGGAAAATCAGTAAATCCCAATAAATGGGGATTGCAGAGGACGGTAAACTCCATTAATTTTGCAACCGATATCTTCACCACGATATTGCTTTCTTTCGCCCGGCCCTTTGTCGCCGGCAAGGATGACTATTAGATTACATTTATAATATAGCCTTTTTTTCAAGCAGGATGGCTTTTGTGGGAACAAAGGCCATCTTTTTTGTTATCAGGTGGTTGTGTGGAAGAAAAAAATGACGCATTTTGTTGAACGAATGAAATTTTTCATTATCTTTGCGAAAGAGTAATATAACAGGAAAACTAAAACGAAAGACGATGAATGGCAAAAAGAGAATAACCGCAATGGTGTTGCTGCTGTGGACGATAGCAGTAGTGGCACAAACCGATTTGTCGGTCGTGACAGGTGTCGTCAAGGATAGAGAAACGAAGGCCTTGTTGCGACAGGCTAATATCTCCGTGCCCGGAAGTAATGTCTCTACAGTGACCAACGACGATGGCCGCTTTATCATCAAGAGTGCTACGCCCATAGAGCGAATCATGGTGTCGCACCTGGGATACCGCAGCCGTTATGTGAAGGTGAATTCCGGCAGCAAGGATATCACGGTGATGATGCAGCCCAGTTCCATCATGCTTAGCGAGGTGTTTGTGGCTCCCGACGATCCTGTAGAGATACTGGCCATGGCCCTGAGCAAGATACCCGATAACTTTGGCAAGGAAAACCGTATGATGCAGGCTTTCTATCGTGAGACGGTGCAAAAGCGCAATCGTTTTATCTATATTGCCGAGGCTGTGGCCGATTTGGTGAAGACCGGCTATCATCGCTCCATATCAGGTGACAGGGTGGTCATCACGAAAGGCCGCCGCCTGTTGAGCCAGCGCCAGACCGACACGCTGGGCGTGAAGATCATGGGCGGTCCTGCCCTTGGCATGTATCTCGACCTGGTGAAGAACCGCGACTTCCTGCTTAACGACGAGGAACTCTCTCATTACGAGCTGCGCATGGCCGATGCCGTGAAGATTGAAGACCGGCTGCAATGCGTCATCGAACTGGTGCCGGCAGCCTTCAGCCTGCCTTATGCCTTGTATCACGGCCGGTTGTATATCGACTATGAGACATTCACCTTTACGCGCATTGAGCTCGAGTTGGATATGATAGACAAGGAGAAGGCCACACAACTGATGCTGGTGCGCAAACCGTTGGGCGTGAAGTTCAAGCCGAAGGAGATGAAGTCGCTCATCACTTTTAAAACGGAGAACGGGCTGAGCCGCTTGAATTATATCCGCACGGAGATGCGGTTTAATTGCGACTGGAAACGCCGTTTCTTCTCTAATTCTTTCCGCTCGGTGACAGAGATGGTGATTACCGATGTCTATCAAGAGCCGAAGGCGTTGAAAGGTGCATCTTCGTTCTCTACCCGAGAATCTTTCTATGATAAAGTGATGTTTTTCGACGACCCTGACTTCTGGAAAGACTACAATATCATAGAGCCGACGGAATCGTTGGAGAACGCCATTGGTAAGTTAAAGAAAAACGCTCAAGCCAAGTAGCTTGAGCGTTTTTTATGGATGATTCAGAACTGTTTCTTAGAATACGTGTAATCCGAGGAACACCATCAGACCGTTCATCAGGATCCAGAAGATAGCGAACGGCATGGTCTTACGCATGATGTCACCATCCTGGCCTTCCATGTCGCAGGCTGCGGTAGCAATAGCGATACTCTGCGGAGAGAGCAGCTTACCACCCTCAGAACCGGCGCAGTTGGCGGCGGCCAGCCAGTTGGTCTCATTACCGGGAACACCGAAGAAGGTAGCGTCGTTGACCAGACCGAGCTGTCCGGCAGCGGCTGCTTGCAGTTTACCGAAGAGGATGTTGGCCGAAGTAGCACTACCTGTGACGAATGTACCGATAGAACCGATGAGCGGAGCGAAGAACGGGAATGCAGCACCTGTGAGGGCTACCAGACCAGTAGCAATGGCGAGAGTCATACCGGTGTTGTTCATCAGCATGGCCAAAGCAACGAGGCAGCAGATGGTGAGCGCTGTCTTCTGCAGGTTGATGGTGGTCTTAGCCAGCATGCGCATCAGCTTGCCGAAGCTCAACCCCTGAATCATACCACCGATAACGGCACCCAGGAAAATCATCAGACCGGCGTTAGACAGCCATCCGAACGAGAAGGTGTTGCCCACAACAGGCATGTCGAACTTGGTAACGAGGGTAGACTTCAGCAATTCGTTCATGGGGGGAACAATCTTACTGGAGATAAGGATGAAGAAAATAATCAGACCGTACACACTCCAAGCCTTCAGCGTCTTGGCGGTGCCGAACTTCTTCTTCTCAACGATAACCTCGTCAGAAGGATTCTCATCGTGAATGAACAGCTTGTTGAATATCAGCATGGCAATGATGGCAGCCACAGAACCTAAGATAGCGGGAGTCTCCGGGCCAAGGAAGTGAGCGCAGCAGAACTGCACGATGATAGAGAAAGTACCCACGAACAGGGCGATGCAGATGTTCTTTACAATCTTTGTGCGGTCGGTCATCATCAGGATGAGGAACGGGGTGATGTAGAACATCAGCGAGAGCTGGACGATGATGAAGGTAGCCACTTCGCAAAGCATCTCAGGCGAAGCAGTTCCGTCAGCCACCTGGTTGGCAAGGGTCGTTGCGGGCAGACCAACAGCACCGAAACCTACGGCCACGGTGTTGGCAACCAGACAGATAACAGCTGAGAACATCGGCTTGAAACCGAGTCCAATCAGAATGGCAGCAGGAATAGCCACAGCAGTACCGAAACCAGCCATACCTTCGAGGACACCACCGAAGCCCCATGTCAGAAGCAATACGAGCAAGCCCTTGTCGGCGGTAAGCTGGATGAACTGTGTCTTGATGGTCTCAATCTCCTTGGTCTCGCAGAGAATGTTGTAGCTGAAGATGGCGCAGATAATGATCAGAATGATGGGGAAACATGCTTTGAGGAAGCCCTCTACAACCGACCAGAACGTTACACCATAAATCGATGCCTCGGCGTATTTTTCCGGAATAATACCGAGAGCTGGAGCTGCGAACAATGCCAGAAGAATGGTGACAATGAGAGTGATTAACGCGCTCTTCCATCCGGGAACCTTGAATCCCATCATCAACACGAAGAGCAGTAAAATTGGAATAACAGAAATAATTGCTGCCATAGTTGTTTGATTTAGATTGTTGTTTTTCTTATTATATTAAGTTTATTTGGTATTTAGATTTTTTAAACGTCTGCAAATATAAAAAGAAATTAGCCAAAAAAAGCAGATAAAGTCTTAAAAAAATTAAACGTACATCAAATCACTCATAATGCTGTCGCTGACAAACAAACCGTCGCGTGTCAGTTTGAGATGTTGGTCGTCGGTCATGGCCAGCAAATGTGAGCTGAGGTGGGGTTGTGCGTTTTTTAAGATAAAGTTGTAATAGTCTGGGCCGAACATACGACTGACGGCTTCGAGATTGATTCCCTCGCGGGTGCGCAGGGCGGTTGTCACCATGTCGTCGTACTTCTCGCTGACGGAAAGAATCTCTGTCTCGTCAGTCGGTAACTTTCCGCTTTCAATCAATTGGATGTATTTGCGCACATCCGACACATTCCAATGGCGGGTGTCTATGTCGTAAGAATGGGCGGCAGCGCCGATGCCGATGTAAGGTGTTCCTTGCCAGTAACTGCTGTTGTGGCGGCTGCGGAAAGAGTGGGGCATAGGTGGAAGACTGTCCGAAACCGAGGGAAGCATCTTTGCGAAATTGCTGATTTCGTAATGTTCATAACCAGCGCTGGTAAGTCGGTCGATGAGCAGATGATACATCGCCAGCGAGAGGTCTTCGCTGATGCCCTGGTCTTTCAGTGCATAGAGGGGCGTCCCCTCTTCATACATGAGGGAGTAGGCCGAGATATGTTCCACGTCGAGTAGAAGGGCATGGTCGATGTCGCGCCGCCAGTCGTCGATGGTCTCACCGGGGAAACCGAACATCAGGTCGATGCTGATATTCTTGAATCCTGCCTCGCGAAGCATTCCGACGGCCTGGTCCACTTGGATGGCTGTATGACGGCGGTGCAGAAATCGCAGACGCTCATCGGAGAAGGTCTGGGCCCCCATGCTGACACGATTGACTGGAAGTCGCGACAACAAAGCGGCATATTCGGCGGAGATGTCATCCGGATTGCACTCGATGGTGATTTCGGCATCTTTTTCCACCTTATATATATTATAAATAGAGTCGAAGATTTTCTTCAGTTCACGTTCGTTCAACTGCGAAGGGGTGCCTCCGCCTAGATAGATGGTGGAAATGTTGGCGTAGGGGGTAAGACTGTTGCCAGAAGCGGCTCTTAACTCCATTTCCCGGCAGAGTGCGTCGACATACCGTGAACGCATCGGGTGCAAGGTCGTTGAGTAGAAACCGCAATAAACGCAACGGCTCTTACAAAAGGGTATATGAAGATATAATCCGGCCATCTTGGCGGCAAAAATACTAATATATTTAAAAATATTGAACCTTTTTTGAAGATTTTTTTGCTATTTGGGAGAAAATTGCTAACTTCGACGCCAATTACATACTAACACTTAAAATCTATTGTGATATGAGAGTATATCAAACCAACGAAATCAAGAACATTGCATTGCTTGGCAGTGCGGGTAGCGGCAAGACAACTCTTGCCGAAAGTATGCTTTTCGAAGCAGGTATCATTAAGCGTCGTGGCTCGGTAGAGGCTAAGAATACCGTCAGCGACTATTTCCCCGTAGAGCAGGAATATGGATACTCTGTTTTCTCTACTGTCTTCCATGTGGAGTGGAACAACAAGAAGTTGAACATTATTGATTGCCCGGGATCTGACGACTTCGTCGGCGGTGCCATCACTGCGCTCAACGTGACCGACCAGGCCGTCATTCTGGTGAATGGCCAGTATGGCCCCGAGGTGGGTACGCAGAATGCCTTCCGCTACACCGAGAAGCTGAACAAACCCGTTATCTTCCTTGTCAATCAGCTGGATAGAGAGCACTGCGATTTCGATGCCATCATGTCGAACATGAAGGAAATCTATGGCGACAAGTGTGTGCCCGTACAGTATCCTATTGCTACTGGTCCTGGCTTTAATGCCGTGATTGATGTGTTGTTGATGAAGAAATACAGCTGGAAACCCGAGGGTGGTGCTCCCATCATCGAGGATATTCCTGCTGAGGAAATGGACAAGGCTGAGGAACTGCATGCTGCCTTGATTGAGGCTGCTGCTGCCAACGACGATGGCCTGATGGAGAAATTCTTCGAGGAGGAGAATCTTACTGAGGACGAGATGCGCGAGGGTATCCGCAAGGGCCTGATCACCCGTTCTATCTATCCTGTGTTCTGCGTATGTGCAGGCAAGGACATGGGTGTTCGTCGTCTGATGGAGTTCCTGGGCAATGTGGTTCCGTTCGTGAACGAGATGCCTAAGATTCAGAATACGCAGGGTCAGGATATCAATCCTACCGTTGATGGTCCCACATCGCTTTATTTCTTTAAGACTGGTATGGAGCCCCATATTGGTGAGGTTTCTTACTTCAAAGTGATGAGTGGAAGCGTGAAGTCTGGCGATGACCTGACCAATGCCGACCGTGGCTCAAAGGAGCGCATGGGTACGCTGTATGCTTGTGCAGGCGCTAACCGTATTCCTGTCGACCAGCTGAATGCCGGCGATATCGGTTGTACTGTGAAACTGAAGGACGTGAAGACCGGCAATGCCCTGAACGGTAAGGACTGCGACTGGCACTACGACTTCATTAAGTATCCTAACTCGAAGTATTCTCGTGCCGTGAAGGCTGTGAACGAGAGCGAGACCGAGAAGATGATGGCAGCTCTGGCCAAGATGCGCCAGGAGGATCCTACATGGGTTGTTGAGCAGTCGAAGGAACTGAAACAGATCATTGTTCACGGACAGGGTGAGTTCCACCTCCGCACATTGAAGTGGCGCATGGAGAACAATGAGAAGATTCAGATTCAGTATCTCGAGCCGAAGATTCCTTATCGTGAGACCATTACTAAGGCTGCACGTGCTGACTATCGTCATAAGAAGCAGTCGGGTGGTGCCGGCCAGTTCGGTGAGGTGCACCTGATTCTGGAGCCTTACACTGAGGGTATGCCTGATCCTACGCTGTTTAAGTTTGGCGGCCAGGAGTTCCGCATGAACATCAAGGGTAAGGAAGAGATCGACCTTGAGTGGGGTGGAAAGCTCGTCTTCATCAACTCTGTTGTGGGTGGTGCCATCGATGCACGCTTTATGCCCGCCATCCTGAAGGGTGTCATGGAGCGTATGGAGCAGGGACCGCTCACCGGTTCGTATGCCCGCGACGTTCGCGTGATTGTTTACGATGGTAAGATGCACCCGGTAGACTCTAACGAGTTGTCGTTCATGCTTGCTGCCCGCAATGCCTTCAGCGCTGCTTTCAAGGAGGCAGGCCCGAAGATTTTGGAGCCTATCTACGACCTGGAAGTGCTGGTTCCCGCCGACTATATGGGTGATGTGATGAGCGACCTGCAGGGCCGTCGTGCCATCATCATGGGTATGGACAGCGAGGCTGGCTATCAGAAGCTCTCTGCCAAGATTCCTTTGAAGGAGCTGTCTAACTACAGCATCTCGCTGAGCTCTATCACGGGTGGCCGTGCTTCGTTCACTACCAAGTTCGCCAGCTACGAGCTTGTTCCGAACGATATCCAGCAGCAGCTCATCAAGGAGCACGAGGCTGAGGCCGCAGAGGAGGATTAATCCACCGTCTATCTATACAGTCCTGGGCTTCCTAGAGCATCTAGTTTGTCTGGATTCTCTAGTAATGCTAGAAAATCAGATTCTATTAGATCATCTTGGAAGCCCAGGATTCTTCTCAAACAATACTTGCTAACCCCTAAATCGAAAAACACTATGAAAGCAATTAGAACTCTTGACGACATGATCGTCTATTTGAAAGCACGTGGCGACCGCAAGCGCGTAGCTGTGGTTTGTGGTACCGACGGCCATACTCAGCGGGCTGTTGAGAAAGCCGTGGAGGAAGGTTTTGCCGAGGCTATCTACGTCAACGATGACGACCCCGATGTGGCTGCCCGTCGTGCCGTGGAACTGGTACGCGAAGGAAAGGCCGATATCCTGATGAAAGGTCTGCTCAACACCGACAAACTGTTGCGTGCGGTATTGAACAAAGAGACAGGCATCCTGCCTAAAGGCAAAATCCTGACACACATTGCCGTGGCCGAGATTCCCAACTATCCCAAACCGCTGTTCTTCACCGATGCCGCTGTGATTCCGTATCCTACTCAGGAACAGCGCATTGAGCAGGTGCGTGTGGCTGCCTATGCTTGTCATGCCCTGGGTATTGAGGAACCCAAAATCTCACTCGTCCACTGCTCTGAGAAAGTCAGCGAGAAGACATTCCCGTTCACCGTTGGTTACCAGGAAATCATCGACCTGGCCAAGGAAGGACGCTTCGGAAAGTGCATCGTCGACGGTCCGCTCGATGTGAAATGCTCTTGCTCTGTGCAGAATATGTGGGCTAAAGGCATCAACTCGCCCATCAACGGTGAGGCCGATGCGCTCATTTTCCCCGATATCGAGGCTGGCAACTCATTCTACAAGACCCTGACGCTTTTCGGCCGTGCCGAGACTGCAGGTGTGCTGCAAGGCCCGATGGCTCCTGTCGTGTTGCCCTCGCGCGGTGACAGTGTATTTTCGAAGTACTATAGCATCGCCTTGGCTGCCGTATAAAAGGTGGTTATCATCTATATGAGTACAATCCCTCCCATCTCTCCAATGCCAGAGAGTAGGGAGGGATTCTTTGTTTTGAAGTTTAGGTCTTTGGTTCTTGTCAGTTTAAAAGCTATAATCAATTCATTCTGTTTTTATGCCAGAAACACAGTATTTCCGTGTCTGAAACAAAGTGTGTTTTTGCCTGAAACGTTGCGTTTTTGTGTTTGAAACAAATCCGACTCAGTGCCGTTTGGTCGGTCCGACTGCCAGGTGTATCAGCATATGTGATGAGAAACAAGGCAGTTATCTATTAAGTTCCTCAGAGTTTGATGATGTCGAGATCATCCGGAACAAAGACATTGCCGTGGTATACGGTTTTGGCTTCTTTTGTAGTTGCTGAAGGATTCCGTTGCCACCTCCAGCGTCCACCATCAGCTGACTTCCCTGACTACGCAGGATAAAGCAGGTGTTGTAACACCGTGTTGTCAGGGCATTGCCTGTGCCAAGGAATATGATGTCTATCTTTTCGCTCATAGTAAAGATTGTTTTTAGAGTATAATATAGATGGCGCACAGCACCAGTGCTACGGCAGATGCAATGTCCACTTTCCGGCCATATCGGGCGAAGAATTGGTGTAGGTAACTGCCTGCCAAAAGCCACACAAGATTGGCGCCCGGACCTGCCAGCAAGAGCCAGGCAGACACTTCAAGAAGGTCGGCAAAGCGGTTAGAGTAAGGCAATACAAATGTGGAAAATACCGTCAGGTCGAAGAGCAACATCTTAGCATTGGTCAGTTGTACCAGCATCCCGCTCCAGAAAGTGCAGTCACGGCTGTCTTCCTTCGCGCTATTGCTGCTCTGCAGGATTCTCCATGCCAGAAAGATAATATAAGCAGCCCCGATGTATTTTAGGTATCTGACGTATTCCCCAAATGCGATACCCACCAGATGGGTGATCACGGCCATAGCGCACACAGCAACAGAAAAACCAGTCAGCAGGCCAAGCCACATCACAAGCGATGTCCTTCGCCCGTGTCTGAGCGACATAGCCAGCGAATAGATGTTGGCAGGGCCGGGAGTGTAGCCTACTATCAATATCTGGAGCAGGAGGGTTGGAAGCAGTGAATGTGGCATGTTGCTGACTAAATATTTTGTCTGCAAAAATAATTGATAATCATAAATATTGCAAATCTTAGGAAATAAATTAAGTTAAGAAGTCCTCTGTTTTTAGTTTCGAAGTCGTTTGCAAATAACCACTTGAAGACTACGACAAATAAAGCGAGGGTGTATGTCGTAGTTGAAAACAAAACACAAAGAAGCAAAGACACAAAGATTATATTAGGAATATACCTTTGTGTCTTTGTGTTAGATAGTAAAAGGACGAGCCCTTTGGTTGCTTGATTACTATTTACTCCCCTCCATACAGGGAGGGGCAGGGGGAGGAGCTCTTATTGTTTACTTTGTCCCGCCGCCCAATGCGATGTAGAGGGCGATGACGGCCTTGGCGCCATTATACATGTTTGCGGCTTCACTTAGCTGCGAGTTCAGCAGGCTCTCCTGGGCAGTGAGTACCTCCAGATAGTTGGCCTTACCGTTGTCCATCAGTTCGTGGGTACCTTTATAGGCTTCGTGCAGCACCTCCACCTGACGGTGGTAGTAGCCATGCTTCTCACGGGCAGCCTGACAGTCGGCCAGTGCCTCGTTCACCTGGTTGCCGGCATCGATGACGGTCTGCACATACTTGCGCTGAAGATCTTCTTCCGAGAGCTTGGCAATCTTCAGATTGGCTTTCAGCCTGCCGCGGGCGAAGATGGGCTGGGTGAGCGAGGCCACGGCGTTGAGCAGCATCTTGCCGGGATTTACCACGACTCCGGCGCTGTTGGTCCATCCTGCTGTTCCTGAAAGCGTGATGCTTGGGAAGAAGGCCGAGCGGGCCATCTGTGTGTTATAGAAGGCTTCCTCCATGGCGTAGTCGGCCAGGCGTATGTCGGGACGGTTCTTCAGCAGCATGGCCGGAACACCCGTCAGCAGGAACTGGGTGTCGAACATGCGCTGTCCGGTGTCGCCCTTTGCCTCAGGATGATGCAGCGAGCTTCCCCAAGCCGAGCGGTTGATGCGCTGTGGTGTCTGAGCGAGCAGACGGCAGATGGCGTTTTCCACGCTGCGTATGTTGCGGCGCGTGTCAACAATCTGAGTCTTCACGTTCAGGTACGACGACTCCATCTGATTGACGGCGGTGGAGTAGATTTTTCCGTTTTCCCAAAGTATCTTCTCTGTTTCCAGCGAGGCATTCCACAAACTGTCGGTAGCGGTCAGAATCTGCAGTTGGCGATCGAGCAACTGCAGCATGAAATACTGCTGGGCTACGGTCGAAACGAGGTTGGCCCTGAGAGACTCTTCGCTGATTTTAGCCTGCATGAGCACTGCTTGCGACTTCCGCTTCTGGTTAGTGATCGAGCCGAAGGCATCGATGTCGAGACTCAGTTGCAAGGGCAGGTTGTAGGTCTTGCTAACAGGTCCGTAGTCGAAGCTCGAGAGCGTTCCCTGTGGCGAGAAGTAGAGCGAGGGCAGATAGGCCAGCTTCGCCGCTTTCAGCGAGGCTTCCGACTTTTCCACGGCTATGCGCATGCTGTTGATGTCGGTGTTGCGGGCCAGCACGCTGTCGATGAGCTGTTGTAAGAGCGGGTCGGTGAAGAACTCACGCCACGACATCTGGGCCAGCGAGGTCTCGGTCAGATTCACGTCGTTGCCGTAAGCATCGGCCGGAATAAAGCCCCTCGACTCAAACTTGTCGAAACAACCGCAGCTGGTGAGCGCGAGGCTCAAAACAGTTATGCTGATGAAATATGAGATTCTTTTCATATTCTTTTTGGTTGATATTATTTATTCTTCTGTCTTTGTTGGAACGGGGCTCCACCTTGATACTTCTCGTGAAGCTTCTGGAACACGATGAAGAAGGCGGGTACCACGAAGAGCAGGGCAATGGTACCTACGGACATACCGCCCACAACGCCAAGGGCGAGGGCACGGTTACCGTTGGCACCGGCACCACCCTCGATGATGAGCGGAATCATACCGGCAATCATGGTGAGTACCGTCATCAGGATGGGGCGCAGACGCTCCTTGCAGGCCTCGAAGGCGGCATCGCGGATGCTCATGCCCTGGGCACGGCGCTCAGAAGCGAACTCCGTAATCAGGATGGCGGTCTTGGAGAGCAGACCGATGAGCATGATGACACCCGTCTGCAGGTAAATGTTGTTGTCCATGCCCGGCAAGTGAAGTAATGAACCCAGGTAGGCGCAGACAAAGGCTCCCATCAGTCCGAACGGTACGCTGAGCAATACGGCCCACGGCGTGAACCACGAGTTGTAAAGCGAGGCGAGGATGAGGTAGATGAGAATCACACATATTATATATATAAGGGCAGTGGTGTTGGAGCCGGAGGCTTCCTCCAGTTCTCGCGACATGCCGCTATACTCATAGCTGTAGCCGTTGGGCATGGTTTCCTTGAACACCTCAGCAATCACCTTGTGGGCGTCGCCCTCGGTGTATCCGCTGGCAGCCTGCACGAAGCAGGTGATGCTCTGGAACAGGTTGAAGTGCTCAACGCTCGACGTTCCCACAATCTCCTTCAGCGTGACGAACTCCGAGATAGGAGCCATCTTGCCGCCGCGCACCTTCACGAAGATGTTGTTCAGCGACGAGGGGTCGAGACGGTATTCGGGTGAGGCGCTGGCCATGATGCGGTACACCTTACCAAACTGGTTGAAGTTACCCACATACGAGCCGCCGCAATAGGAGCCCAGCGTGCGGAGCACGACAGAAGGCGATACGCCTGCGCGGTCGCATTGGGTGGCATCCACATTGACTTCAAATTTCGGGAAGCGCTCGGAGTAGCTGGTCATGGCCATGCTGATTTCAGGACGCTCGCCGAGCTTGGTCAGGAAGTTGGTGGCCAACTTGGCAAACTCCGACAGCGAGCCGTCGTTCAGGTCCTGCAGCACCAGGTTCACGCTGTTGTTCGAACCGTAGCCCGGCACCTGCGGCAACTGGAACGGCATCACCTGCACGTTCTTGATTTCCTTGCAGGCAAAATACAGACGGCCAATGACGAGGTCGACGTAATGGTTGAATCCCTCACGCTCTCCCCAGGTCTTCAGACGGATAATCATCGTGGCATAGTTGGAGCCCGAGCCCGACATCATGCCATAGCCGCAAGCCGTGGCGAAACTCTCCATCTCGGGAATCTCCTGCACCTTGGCCTCCACCTTCTTCACAATCTCACGCGTCTCATGGAGCGTGGTACCCTCCGGGGCACGGATTTCGGCCAGGATAACGCCCTGGTCCTCCTGCGGCACCAGTCCTGAAGGCAGGTTCTTCATGAAGAAGATGAGCAGTACGGCAGCCACGGCCAGCAGACTCCACGCCAGCACGGGGCGCTTGATGAACTTCTGCACAGCCTTGGAGTACTTGTTGTAGATGGCGTTATAGCTGACGGTATAGGCTTTCTTCGTATAATAGGTCAGGTTCTTGCGCTCGCTTTTCTTCTCCGTGATTTTCAGCATGATGGCGCAGAGGGCAGGGCAGAGCGTCAGGGCTGATACGCACGACAGACCAACGGCCGAGGCAATCGTCACACC
>DEFO01000002.1:316-573 GCA_002350805.1 Prevotella sp. UBA2850 | reverse complement strand
ACGGCCATGAATACCAGCGTACAGGATACGACAGCCACCGACACATCGCTCATGGCTTCGCGGGTGGCCTGCTTGGCATCGGTAATGCCGCCCTCCATCTTCGCCATCACGGCCTCTACCACCACGATGGCATCATCCACCACCGTACCGATGGCCAGCACGAGGGCGAAGAGCGTCAGGATGTTGAGCGAGAATCCCGCCAGCGAGACGATGGCAAAGGTTCCCAGCAGGGAAACGATAATCGATATTGAAGGAAT
>DEFO01000002.1:0-146 GCA_002350805.1 Prevotella sp. UBA2850 | reverse complement strand
CCTGCCGGCATCAGGGGCTTCAGATCCTCATAGAGCTGGTCGATGCGGGCGTTCACCTCGGTGGCATTGGCGCCCGGAGCCTGGAACACCATGAAGATGGTGCCCGGCTTGCCGCCGATGTTTGAGATGAAGTTGTAGCTCATGGC
>DEFO01000001.1 GCA_002350805.1 Prevotella sp. UBA2850 | reverse complement strand
CCTTTGAGTCCTCGGCTTACGAAATCGGAGATGTTCCCTTCATCCTCAGCCATCAAAATCCTTTTCACCAATCAAGTTTGTTTTTTCGGATGCAAAGTTACGCATTTCATTCTTAATTTCCTCACGCAATCTTACAAAATTTTATTAATGTTGACATGGCGGTAGGTTTTTTCCACTATCAGCGGGAAGACGAACAGCGTAAACGCTGTGGCACAGGTCAGTCCGCCGATGATGACGATGGCCAAGGGGCGCTGGCTCTCGCTTCCTATGCCGTGGCTGACGGCTGCCGGAAGCAATCCCAGAGTGGCCATCATGGCGGTCATCAGCACGGAGCGGATGCGGGAGTGCATGCCTTTCTCCACAGCCACCGGCAGCGGATGACGCTGGCGGACGAAGTGCCTGATGTCCATGATCATGATGACCCCGTTTTGGATGCAGATGCCAAAGAGGCAGATGAAGCCGATGCCGGCAGAGATGGAGAAGTTGAAGCCCGTCAGGAGCAGAATCAGGATGCCACCCACGGCGGCAAACGGCACATTGGTCAGCACGAGGGCTGCATCACGCGCATTGCCAAAGAGCACATACAGAATGCTGAAGATAAGCAGGATGCTGACGGGCACGACGTGCGCCAAACGGTCGGTGGCGCGCTTCTGGTTCTCGAAGTCTCCGCTCCATTCTATTTTGTACCCCTCCGGCAGCGGCACCGCCTTCGCCACCTTTTCACGGCTTTCGTCAACCGCACTGCCTATGTCCCTGTCGCGTACGGAGAACTTGACAGCACAATAGCGCACGTGATTCTCGCGATAGACAATCAGCGGACCGGTGATGGTCCTGATGGTGGCCAGTTCGCTGATGGGAATCATCTGCCCGTCGTCGGTGGGCACCTTGATTTTGCCGATGGCCTCGGCATTGTCGCGGAACGGCCCCGCGTAGCGCACCACGAGATTGAACTTGCGCTCCTCCTCGTACACCTGCGATGCCGCCTTGCCGCCGATAGCCATCTCGATGATGCTCTGCACATCGTCTTTGGCAACGCCATAGCGGGCCAGCCGTCCCTCGTCGATGTCGATCTGCAATTCCGGCTGTCCGATATTCTTGATGACACCCAGGTCGGCGATACCGCGGATGGGCTTCATGGTCTTGTAGATTTCGGTTGCCAGCCGCTCCGTCTCAGCCAGATCCTTGCCATAGACCTTGGCGACGATAGCCCCTTTCACACCGCTGACAGCCTCCTCCACATTGTCCGAGATGGGCTGTGAGAAATTGAAGTCGATGCCCGGATACGCACTCAGCCGACGGTTCATCTCCTCCACCAATTGCTCCTTGGTCCGGCCGGTCGGCCATTCCTTTTCTGGATGCAACTTCACAAACAGTTCGATGTTGTAGAACCCCGTGGCATCCGTACCATCGTTAGGGCGACCCGTCTGCGTCATCACCTGACTGACCTCGGGGAAGGTGCGCAGCGTGTTGCGGAATTGGTTGGCAAGCGTCACACTCTCGCTGAGCGAAACACTCTGGGGCAGGGTGGCACGCGCATAGATAGACCCCTCGTTCATCTGCGGGAGAAACTCCGAGCCTAAAAACATGAATGACGACAAGCCTGCCACCATCGCTGCCACGGCGATGAGAATGGCCTTCCGGCTATGGCGATGGCAAAAGAGGAAGAAGCCGTCGAACCATTTATAGACATATTCCAGCAGCCTGTTCTTCTTTTCCGCGATGTTTTCCCTCAGCATCATGGAAGAGAGAACTGGCACCAGGGTAAGCGTGAAGATCAAGGCGCCAAGCAGGGCAAAGCCCAGGGTGAAGGCCAACGGCGTGAACATCTTGCCCTCGACCTTCTGGAAAGAGAAGATCGGCAGGAGTGCCGTGATGATGATGAGTTTTGAGAAGAACACCGACTTGGCTTTGCCGCGAGCCGTGGTACGAATCATTCCAGCCTTGCTGCGCTTGTTGAATGCCTCCATGCCCATCTCCCGCGCCTGTGATGAGAGTGCCACAAACAACGCCTCGACCATCACCACGGCACCGTCGATGATGATGCCGAAGTCGATGGCTCCCATCGACAGCAGGTTGGCACTCATGCCATTCAAGTGCAGACAGATGAAGGCAAAGAGCAGCGCCAAGGGAATGACGCTCGCCACGATGACCGTGCATCGCCAGTCGCGCATGAAGAGGAACACGACTAACGTGACCAGCAGAATGCCTTCGAACACATTATGCAGAACGGTGTGTACACTGAGGCGCACCAAGTCCTCACGGTCGTAGAAGGTCTTGACAGCCACGTCTTTCGGAAGGTCTTCACGCTGTATCTCGTCGATCTTGGCCTTCAATGCAGCAATCACCTTCTCGGGGTTCTCGCCCTTGCGCATCACCACAATACCCTCAACGACATCGTTTTCATCTTCACGACCGACCTGCCCCAACCGGGGCTGACAGGACTCATGCACCTTTGCCAGATGGCGGACGAGGATGGGCGTGCCGTTCACGTTCTTCACCACAATATCGCCAATCTCCTGAATGTTGTTGATCAGCCCGATGCCCCGCACGACGTATGCCTGGCTGTTACGCTCGATGACATCGCCACCAACATTCACATTGCTGTTGGCGATGGTCTGAAAGAGTTCAAGACTGCTGATGCCGTACTGGGCAAGTTGGTTGGGATTGACGCTCACCTCAAACGTCTTTACCTCACCGCCGAAGCTCACGATGTCGGCAATACCGGGAACGCTGCGGAGTTTGCGCTCAATCACCCAGTCTTGCAGCGTCTTCAACTCCCTTATATTCCTTTGGTTGCTTGACAGGGTGTAGCGGAAAATCTCGCCCGTAGGCCCGCTAAGCGGCTGGACCTCCGGCCTCACCCCGTCGGGCAAGTCCGCATCGTTGATCATATTATAGACCTGCTGACGCGCAAACTCGTCATCCACATGGTCGTCGAAGACTACCGTGACGACCGACAGGCCGAAGAGCGTCGTGCTGCGGATGTCGGTCTTCTTCTGGACAGAGTTCATGGCAATCTCAATGGGTATCGTCACGAACTTCTCTATCTCCTCGGCAGAACGTCCGCTCCACTGGGTAATGATTGTGACCTTCGTATTGGTGACATCAGGAAACGCATCTACGGGCGTATCCTTGAAACACAGCACACCTATCACCACCGCCGCCAGTGTGAGGCAGATGATGAGATATTTGCGCTTGAGTGAGAACGCTATGATGAAATCAATCAGCTTATTCATTGAAAGAGGCGTTAAAGTACAACAACGCATTCTGGGTGACAACCTTCTCGCCAGCCGTCAGCCCGGAAGAAATGAAACTGCGGTCGGAGGATGTATGGGCCACGCTGACTTCCCTGCGCTCATACCGGTTCTTGCCGGTCTGCACCATCACATATTCCTTTCCAGACAAGAAAATCACAGCCTTCGCAGGTACTGCCAGCATCCTTACGCCTTGCTGCGACAGACTCATACGGACATTGGCAAAAATGCCTGGCTTGAGTTTGCCATCAGGATTATCCAGGCACACCCGCACTTTCATGGTCTTGCTCTCGCGGTCGAGCACGCTATATATCTTGTCAATCTTTCCGTGGGAAATCTCGTCGGGATAAGTCATAGTCGTTACCGAAACGGGAGCGCCTGCCCGTATCTTGGCAATGTCGCTCTCATATACGTCTGCTATCACCCACACCCTTCGCAGGTCGGCAATCTCGATGGCAGCTTCGTCGTTGTTGTCGTCGCTCACATACGAGTCGTTGTAGATACGCTTGCAGATGACATATCCTGAAATTGGGGCAATGAGCGAAGCATTTGCCCCGTCGCCAAACCCATTGATGTTTGCCACGTCATTCAGGCGCCTGCGCTCAGCCTTGGCCGTCGTCACGCGCTCACGGGCCTCCTCTTCATCCTTGTCGCTGGCCATACCGCTCCTCAGTAAGTCCTGTTGCATGGCGTACCAGCGCTCAGCCATACGAATCTCCGCATCGGCATCGCTGATGCTCTTGCGATAGTCGGCAGCCCCTTCGCTCTTTATCACTGCCAACTGCTGTCCACGGCTGACCTTATCGCCAACCTCCACATTCAGGCCTGTCACCCGTCCCGTACATGGGATAAACACTTTGCGGAGGCAAGTCTCGTCGCAGGCGACATTGCCGTTCAGCACCAACTCATCGTCAATTTCACTGAGTTCAGCAGTCTCCGTAGCGACGTCACATTGCGATGCCTCTACGCTCTCTGCCTGCTGACTTCTGCTGCTGCAAGATGCCAAGGTCAGCATTCCTGCAAAAATCATTGTATATGTTTTCATACTAACTATAAACTATTACAACCCAAAACCCACAAACTTACTTATTTCTTCATTCGTTTTTGCGAGTTTCGCTTTTGAATCGAGCATTTGGAATCGTGTATCGCGATAACTGCCGTACAAGTCAACAAACTCAACGACTGAGATGTTGCGTTTCAGAAACTGTTGTTCGGCAGCCATAAGCAGTTCGTCAAGGTCGGCAGTCAGGTTCTGCTCTTGCTCCTCCACGAGTTTGAGATAATGCATGGCCGAGCGATAAAGAGCCAATAAAGAAGCATGGAGTTCTTTTTCCTTTTGCTCTTTCGATAG
>DEFO01000006.1 GCA_002350805.1 Prevotella sp. UBA2850 | reverse complement strand
CAAAACCACCCTCCCAATTCGGGTGAGTGGTTCCAACTACAAGACTCGGGCCATCATCGTCAACGAGTCGGGTCTCTGCTCTCTGATTCTCTCCTCGCAACTGCCACAAAAAATACCGCCAGAAAACAAGCTGAAACAGGGCTGTTTTTGCCGTAATTATTTGGTGGTTTCAAAGATTTTTCGTATCTTTGTAGGGTAATACGGAAGCGTCCGTTTTGCATTACTATATACATTTCTGATCGGCCGGAATGGCACTTTGCAGCTCGTTGGCGGTGACTCGTTGCCCCGCAGCGCACAACCATTCCAACGCGTTCTTTGACTTTGAGGTTATTAAATAAATGATAGGATGCTCAGGAAGCTTTTGCCCAGTCCGAAAGTATGTCGTGACGACACGCTCGAAGGCCGAAGCAGGGTGGGAGAGTATTAAAAAGTGTTATAATTACACTTTTGCATGAAAAAAACTGGCTCAAAGTGATACAACTTTGGGAAATAAGTTGTAATTTTACACCCAAAATCTATTATATACTAATTTTCAACCACATGAAAAGCTTAAAAACAATTATTTTGGGAGCCGGTTTGACAGCCGCAATGCTCTCTGCCTGCACTCAGGGCAACGAAGGAAACCTGACGGTTTCGGGTCTTAATCCTGCTGACTTCGACACGATCATTCAGGAGAAGAAGGTGGAGCTGTTCACCTTGAAGAACCAGAATGGCATGGAGGTTTGCATCACCAACTATGGCGGCCGTGTGGTCAGCCTGGTAGTGCCCGACAAGGACGGCAATCCTACCGACGTGGTGCTGGGCTACGACAACATCGCCCAGTATGCCGACACACTCAACTCGCCGAGCGACTACGGTTCGAGCGTGGGGCGCTATGCCAACCGCATCAAGAACGGCAAGTTCACACTCAACGGACAGGAGTATCAGCTGAAGCAGAACGACGGTCCCAACTGTCTGCATGGCGGCGGTGCCACCGGATGGCTGCACCGTGTGTACGACGCTGAGCAGGTAGGCGACTCGATACTGAAGCTCACCATCGTGGCCGAGGACGGCGAGAACGGATTCCCCGGAACGGTGACAGCCACCACCACCTACAAGGTGACTGCCGACAACACCCTCGACATTACCTGGGAGGCTACCACCGACAAGGAGACCATCATCAACCAGACCAACCACAACTACTACAACCTGAGCGGCGACTTCACGAAGCCTGCCTACGACATGGTGGTCTACGTGAATGCCGATAACTTCACCCCGAGCGACAAGCTCTATATCCCCACCGGCGAGATCAAGAGCGTTGAGGGCACTCCCATGGACTTTCGCACCCCGCATGCCCTGGGCGACAGCATACACTCGCAGTTCGACCAGATACAGAACGCCACGGGCTACGACCACAACTACTGTCTGAACACCTACAAGGACGGCAAGGGCGACGACACCCAGGTGTGCGCCAGCCTCTACTCGCCCAAGACGGGCATCTTCATGGAGATGTTCACCAACGAGCCGGGCGTGCAGCTTTACTCGGGCAACTTCCAGGGTGTGGGCAACGAGCTCAACATCAAGCACAAGCACGGTCCCTATCCCAAGCACGTGAGCGTGTGCCTGGAAAGCCAGAAATACCCCGACTCTCCCAACAAGAAAGACTGGGTGCAGCCCACTCTGAAGCCGGGCGAGAAGTATTTCAGCCATGCTGCCTATAAGTTCTCCATCAAATAAGGAAATCAACTAATCATTTCTATTTAATAACCTAAAGACCCATGCCCTCGTAATGGTCTTCCCCTTGAACGCAGAGGGGGAAATGAGGAGGGACTCAAACAGTTATGCAATTATTAGACTGGATTGTCATCGGTGCGTTCTGTTGCGCACTTATTGGCATCGTTCTTTGGGTTGTCAGCCAGAAAAACGACAACTCGGCAGATTACTTCCTGGGTGGTAAGGATGCAACATGGATTGCCATCGGTGCATCGATTTTCGCCTCAAACATTGGTAGTGAGCACCTCATCGGCCTTGCCGGCGCCGGTGCCTCTTCGGGTATGGCCATGGCCCACTGGGAGATTCAGGGCTGGATGATCCTGATTCTCGGCTGGGTGTTTGTGCCTTTCTACACGCGTTCGATGGTCTACACCATGCCTGAGTTCCTGGAGCGCCGCTACAACAAGGAGAGCCGCACCATCCTGAGCGTCATCTCGCTCATCAGCTACGTGCTGACCAAGGTGGCCGTGACCGTCTATGCCGGCGGACTGGTGTTCCAGCAGGTGTTCGGCATCAAGGAGCTGTGGGGCATCGACTTCTTCTGGATTGCCGCTATCGGACTGGTGGTGATCACAGCTATCTACACCATCTTCGGCGGTATGAAGAGTGTGCTCTATACCTCTGTGCTGCAGACTCCCATTCTGCTGCTCGGTTCGCTGATCATCCTCGTGCTCGGCCTGAAGGCCCTGGGCGGCTGGGATGAGATGATGGCCACCTGCTCTATCCAGACCGTGAATGAGTATGGCGACCACATGACCAACCTGATGCGCGACCTGCGCGACCCGCAGTATCCCTGGCTGGGTGCGCTGGTAGGCTCGGCTGTGATCGGCTTCTGGTACTGGTGTACCGACCAGTACATCGTTCAGCGTGTGCTTTCGGGTAAGGACGAGAAAGAGAGCCGCCGCGGTACCATCTTCGGCGCTTATCTGAAGCTGCTGCCCGTGTTCCTGTTCCTCATCCCCGGTATGATTGCCTATGCCATGAGCACCAAGGGCATCACCCTGCCCAGCGGAGAGACCTTCGTGCTGTCTACTCCCGACGCTGCCTTCCCCACACTCGTTGCCAAGATTCTCCCTGCCGGTGTGAAAGGACTGGTGGTGTGCGGTATTCTGGCTGCCCTGATGTCGTCGCTGGCCTCGCTGTTCAACTCGTCGGCCATGCTGTTCACCATCGACTTCTGGAAGCGCCTGAAGCCCGAGACCTCTGAGAAGAGCCTCGTGCGCATCGGTCAGATGGCTACCGTGGTGATTGTGATTCTCGGTATTCTGTGGATTCCCATCATGCGTTCGGTAGGTAACGTGCTCTACAACTACCTGCAGGACGTACAGAGCGTGCTGGCTCCGGGTATTGCCGCCGCCTTCCTGCTGGGTATCTGCTGGAAGCGCACCTCTGCCAAGGGTGGTATGTGGGGTCTGCTCTCGGGTATCATCATTGGTCTGACCCGTCTGGGCGCCAAGGTGTACTATAGCAACACGCCCGATGCCGCCGACTCGTGGTTCAAGGCCGTGTTCTTCGACTTCAACTGGCTCTACTTCTGCGGTGTGATGCTGCTCGTATGCTGCGCCATCGTCATTGTCGTCAGTCTCTGCACAAAGGCTCCCGACGAGAAGAAGATCCAGGGCCTGGTGTTCGGCACCTCTACTCCCGAGCAGATTGCCGCCACACGCGCCAGCTGGAACAAGTGGGATGTCATCCACACTTGCATCATCATTGCCTTCACCGTGGCATTCTATGTGTACTTCTGGTAATCATCATTCATTCAACCCGAATTACTATTTGGTAAGAAAATGACTGGATATTATGGTGAGCACTCAAAGGTATGGGTCTCCGTCGACTGTATCATCTTCGGATTCGACCACGACAAGCTGAAGCTGCTGATAGGCCGCCGGCAGATGGATCCGGGCCGTGGCGAATGGTCGCTCTACGGCGGATTCGTAAGGGCTGACGAAAGCCTGGAGGACGCAGCCAACCGGGTGCTTTACGATCTTACAGGACTGAGACGACTCTATATGAAGCAAGTGGGAGCGTTCGGCGATATCGACCGCGACCCGGGCGAGAGAGTCATCTCAGTCGCCTACTGCGCATTGATCAACGTGGAGGACTACGATGAGAAGCTGATGCAGGAGCATGGCGTGCAATGGGTGCCGGTGGACGATATGCCACAGCTCTATTCCGACCATAACTATATGGTGAAGAAGGCCATCACCCTGCTACGCCGACGCATCAAGAGCGAACCGCTCAGCTTCAACCTGCTGCCCTCGCTCTTCACGCTGACACAGCTGCAACACGTCTATGAGGCCATTCTCGGCGAGGAGATAGACAAGCGCAACTTCCGCAAGCGTATCAAGCAAATCGACTTTATCGAGAAGACCGATCTGATAGACAAGACGACCTCGAAGAGAGGGGCTTACCTCTATCGCTTCAACAAGCGGATGTATCAGGAGGAGCCCATTTTTAAACTGTAAGCGACGGAATGCGTCCCCGTCGGTACATCACTGGCGGAGACCGTTCCTTCTCTCAAAAAAAAACGAAAAGAAAGATATGTTAGAAGAACTCAAAGAAAAAGTATTCAAGGCCAACCTCGATTTGGTGAAGCAAGGCCTCGTCATCTTCACATGGGGCAATGTCTCGGGCATCGACCGTGAGAAGGGCCTGGTGGTCATCAAGCCATCGGGAGTGAGTTACGACAATATGAAGGCCGACGACATGGTAGTGGTCGACCTGGAAACAGGCAAAGTGGTGGAGGGCGACCTCAATCCGTCGAGCGACACACCCACCCACCTTGTATTATATAAGGCATTCCCCAACATTCAGGGTGTGGTGCACACACATTCCACCTATGCCACAGCCTTTGCACAGGCAGGCCGCGACATTCCCAACATCGGCACCACCCATGCCGACTACTTCTACAAGGACATTCCCTGCACGCGCGATATGACCAAGGAAGAGGTGGAAGGACAGTACGAGCTGGAGACCGGCAATGTGATTGTCGACGAGATTCTTAATATCCGCAAGATTAACCCCGACCACACACCGGCCGTCCTCGTGAAGAACCACGGACCCTTCTCGTGGGGCACATCACCCGACAATGCCGTCTACAATGCCAAGGTCATGGAGCAGTGTGCCAAGATGGCTTTCGTCTCGTTCTCGGTGAATCCCAACACCACGATGAACCCGCTGCTCGTCGAGAAGCATTACAACCGCAAGCATGGTCCCAATGCCTATTACGGACAAAAAGGGCAGAAACACTAATCTTGCCAGAACACTTTAAGCCTTATAAAACAAATAATTAGAACCCAATAACTTAAAAACTTAACAACTATGTTGAAAGCATTTGAAAATTTCGAGATTTGGTGGGTAACTGGTGCTCAGTTGCTCTATGGAGGTGACGCAGTCGTAGCAGTTGACGGTCATTCTAAGGAGATGGTCGAGGGTCTGAACGCCTCGGGTAACATTCCTGTAAAGGTTGTGTACAAAGGTACAGCCAACAGCTCGAAGGAAGTAGAGCAGGTGATGCTGGCCGCCAACAACGATGAGAAGTGCGTGGGTATCATCACCTGGATGCACACCTTCTCGCCCGCCAAGATGTGGATCAAGGGCCTCCAGCAGTTGCAGAAGCCGTTGCTTCACTTCCACACACAGTATAATGCCGAGATTCCCTGGGATACAATGGATATGGACTTCATGAACCTCAACCAGAGCGCTCACGGCGATATCGAGTTCGGTCATATCTGCACCCGTATGCGTGTGCCTCGCAAAGTGGTTTGCGGCTATTGGAAGGACGAGGCTGCCCAGAAGCAGATTGCCGTTTGGGCACGCGTGGCTGTCGGTGTGGCCGACGCTCACAATGTGCGCTGCCTGATGTTCGGTATGAACATGAACAATGTGGCTGTTACCGATGGCGACCGCGTTGAGTTTGAGCAGCGTCTGGGCTATCATGTTGACTACTATCCCGTGTCTTCGCTCATGGACTATTTCAAGAAGGTCACCGACGAGGAGGCCGACGAGCTCGTTGAGGAGTACAAGAAGGAGTACACCATCAAGATCGACGAGAGCGGCGAGAAAGTCTACTGGGAGAAGGTACACAATGCTGCCAAGGCCGAGATTGCCCTGCGCCGCGTGCTGAAGGACGAGGGCGCTACAGCCTTCACCACCAACTTCGACGACCTGGGCGATGCCGACATCGATGCTCCCGACTTCTGCGGCTTCGACCAGATTCCTGGTCTTGCCTCTCAGCGCCTCATGGCAGAGGGCTACGGCTTCGGTGCCGAGGGCGACTGGAAGACGGCTTGTCTCTATCGCACCCTGTGGGTCATCCAGCAGGGCATGCCTACCGGCTGCTCGTTCCTCGAGGACTACACGCTGAACTTCGCCGGCGACCGCTCGTCGTGTCTGCAGAGCCACATGCTCGAGGTATGTCCGCTCATCGCCGTCGACAAACCCAAACTCGAGGTACACTTCCTCGGCATCGGTATCCGCAAGCAGCAGACCGCCCGTCTGGTGTTCACATCGAAGGTGGGACGCGGCATCAAGGCTACCGTCGTAGACCTGGGCAACCGCTTCCGTCTCATCTCGCAGGAGGTAGAGTGCATTGAGCCGAAACCCATGCCTAACCTGCCCGTGGCCAGCGCACTCTGGGTGCCACAGCCTACATTCGAAATTGGTGCCGGTGCATGGATCCTGGCTGGCGGTACACACCACAGCGCCTTCTCTTACGACATCACCGAGGAGTATTGGGAAGACTTCGCCGAGATGCTTGGCCTCGAGTACGTCCGCATCAACAAGCAGACTAACATTGCCGACTTCAAGCAGACGCTGCGCAACAACGAGGTGTACTTCATGCTGAACAAGGCCCTGAAGTAATGCATAATTCATAATGCATAATTCATAATGCATAATGCATAATGTGTCATTCATCATTCATAAATCATAATTATGAACGCAAAACAAACCATCGAAGCAGGTAAGGCCATTCTCGGTATCGAGTTTGGCTCTACCCGCATCAAGGCTGTTCTCATCGATGAGGAGAACAAGCCCATTGCACAGGGTTCGCACGAGTGGGAAAACCAGTTGGTTGACGGTCTGTGGACCTATTCCACCGAGGCTATCTGGTACGGATTGCAAGACTGCTATGCAGAGCTGCGCAAAGACGTCATGAAGCAATACGATGTTGAGATTGAGGCACTTGCAGCAATTGGTTTTAGTGCTATGATGCACGGCTATATGGCTTTCAACGAGCGTCAGGAGATTCTCGTGCCGTTCCGTACATGGCGCAACACCAATACGGGTAAGGCTGCCGCTGAGCTCTCTGAGTTGTTCAACTATAATATTCCTCTGCGCTGGAGCATCAGCCATCTCTACGAGGCCATTCTCGACAACGAGGAGCATGTGGCCGACATCAAGTATCTCACCACGCTGGCAGGCTATGTGCACTGGCAGGTCACAGGCCAGTTCGTGCTGGGTGTGGGCGATGCCTCGGGCATGATTCCCGTCGACCCCAACACCAAGACTTATGATGCCACTATGGTCGAGAAGTTCGACAAGCTCATTGCCCCGAAGGGATTCAGCTGGAAGTTGCTCGACATCCTGCCCAAGTCGCTCAACGCTGGCGAGAGCGCCGGTTTCCTCACTCCCGAGGGTGCCAAGCGCCTCGATGTCAGCGGCCATCTGAAGCCTGGTATTCCCGTATGCCCGCCCGAGGGCGATGCCGGAACAGGTATGGTGGCCACCAATGCCGTCAAGCAACGCACGGGTAATGTGAGTGCCGGAACATCTTCGTTCTCCATGATCGTACTCGAGAAAGAGCTGTCGAAGCCATACGAGATGATCGACATGGTGACCACTCCCGACGGTAGCCTCGTGGCCATGGTGCATTGCAACAACTGCACCAGCGACCTCAACGCGTGGGTGAACCTCTTTAAGGAGTATCAGCAGCTGCTGGGTGTGCCCGTCGACATGAACGAGGTGTTCGGCAAGCTCTACAACAACGCCCTGAATGGTGATGCCGATTGCGGTGGACTCGTCTCCTACAACTATATCTCAGGTGAGCCCGTCACTGGTCTTGCCGAGGGTCGTCCGATGTTTGTGCGCTCAGCCAACGATAAGTTCAACCTTGCCAACTTCATGCGTGCGCATCTGTATGCATCGGTGGGCGTGTTGAAGATCGGTAACGACATCCTGTTCAAGGAGGAAAAGATCAAGGTCGACCGCATCACCGGTCACGGCGGATTGTTCAAGACCAAGGGAGTGGGGCAGCGCATCCTGGCCGCAGCCATCAACTCGCCCATCTCTGTGATGGAGACCGCTGGCGAAGGTGGTGCATGGGGTATCGCCCTGCTGGCTGGCTATGCTGTCAACAATCCCAAGCATCTCTCTCTGGCCGACTACCTCGAGGAAGTGGTCTTCGCCGGCAACACCGGTGTGGAGATTGCTCCTACTCCCGAGGACGTGGCTGGTTTCGAGAAGTATATCGAGAACTACAAGCGCTGCCTGCCCGTAGAGCAGTGTGCCGTCCAGTGCAAGTAAATGGTATTTCCCCCGTCATTCGGGGGAATACCTGCTTTGATACGTATTATCTATAAAACGCTTTTGCAACAAATGAAGAAACTATTATCAGCTGTCATCCTCGCTACGGCAGCTCTTACCATGCAAGCTCAGGATGCAACCGTGAGCATTCATACGAACCAGGGAAAGGAAAAGATTCACAAAGAGATTTACGGACAGTTTGCCGAGCATCTGGGCTCGTGCATCTACGGTGGTCTCTGGGTGGGCGAGAACTCTCCCATCCCTAACACCAACGGCTATCGCACCGACGTGTTCAACGCCCTGAAGGCCCTTCAGATTCCCGTGCTCCGCTGGCCGGGCGGCTGTTTTGCCGATGAGTACCACTGGATGGACGGTATCGGTCCGAGAAGCAAGCGCCCGTCGATGAAGAACAACAACTGGGGCGGCACCATCGAGGACAACTCTTTCGGTACGCACGAGTTCCTGAATCTCTGTGAGATGCTGGGTTGCGAGCCTTACATCAGTGGTAATGTGGGCAGCGGCACCGTCGAGGAACTGGCCAAGTGGGTTGAGTATATGACCAGCGAGGAGGGTACTCCCATGGCCAAGCTCCGCAAAGAGAACGGCCGCGAGAAGCCCTGGAAGGTGAAGTTCCTGGGTGTGGGTAACGAGTCGTGGGGATGTGGTGGAAACATGCGCCCCGAATACTACTCCGACCTCTTCCGCCGCTATCAGACTTACTGCCGCAACTACGATGGCAACCGTCTCTACAAGATTGCATCGGGTGCCAGCGACTACGACTATAAATGGACCAAGGTGCTCATGGAGAATGTGGGCCACCAGATGAACGGTCTGTCGCTCCACTATTACACCGTGTCGGGCTGGAACGGCTCAAAGGGCTCGGCCATCAATTTCGACAACGACCAGTATTACTGGACGCTGGGCAAATGCCTCGAGATTGAGGATGTCATCAAAAAGCACAAGACCATCATGGACGAGAAAGACCCGAAGAAGCAAATCGGTCTGCTCGTCGACGAGTGGGGCACTTGGTGGGATGAGGAGCCCGGTACCATCCGCGGCCATCTCTACCAGCAGAATGCCTTGCGCGATGCTATGGTGGCTGCGCTCTCGCTGAATGTCTTCCACCGTCACACCGACCGTGTGCGCATGTGTAATATCGCTCAGGTGGTCAACGTGCTGCAGTCGATGATTCTCACCGACCAGAAGGGCACGGGCCACATGGTGCTCACTCCCACCTATCATGTGTTCGAGATGTACAAAGGCTTCCAGGAGGCTACCTATCTGCCCCTCGACCTGAAGTGCGAGACCATGAAGGTGCGTCACGGCATGAACGATGCCATCGACGAGAGCAAGGAAGACGGCTTCCGCACCCTTCCGCTCATCAGCGCATCAGCCGCCAAGAAAGCCGACGGCAGCATCATTCTCTCGCTCACCAATGTCAGTCTCGACAAAGCCAAGGAGATTGAGGTCAGCCTCGACGACACCAAGGTGAAGAATGTCAGCGGCCGTATCCTTACCAGCAAGAACGTAGCCGACTACAACGACTTCGAGCATCCCGACAAGGTGCAGCCTGCCGAGTTCAAGGGAGCCAAGGTGAAGAAGGGCAAGCTCACCGTCAAGGTGCCTGCCAAGTCCATCATCGTGCTCGATCTGAAAAGCTGAGTAGCTGGAGTAGTTTGAGTAGCCAAGCCAGTATTCTGAGTAGTCATGCCAGTATTCCGGCGGCTGACTCAAGCTGCCAAGCTAGTCAAATAATGCGAATTTATCATCATCAATTAATAAACAATAAAAATGAACGACATTCAAGTAATGAACAAGGCAGCCGACAATATCCGTATTCTGGCTGCTGCCATGGTTGAGAAAGCCAAGTCGGGTCACCCCGGAGGTGCCATGGGTGGTGCTGATTTCATCAACACATTGTACAGCGAGTTCCTCGTCTACGATCCCGAGCATCCCGAGTGGGAAGGACGCGACCGTTTCTTCCTCGATCCCGGTCACATGGCTCCCATGCTCTACTCGCAGCTCTGTCTCATTGGCAAATATGAGCTCAGCGACCTGCAGAACCTGCGTCAGTGGGGTTCGGTGACACCTGGGCACCCTGAGCGCGAGATTGCCCGTGGTATTGAGAATACCAGCGGACCGCTCGGACAAGGTCACACATATGCCGTGGGTGCTGCCATTGCCGCCAAGTTCCTCAAGGCCCGTCTGGGCGACGTGATGAACCAGACCATCTACGCTTACATCAGCGATGGTGGTGTGCAGGAGGAGATTTCTCAGGGTGCTGGCCGTATTGCCGGTAACCTGGGTCTCGACAACCTCATCATGTTCTACGATGCCAACGACATCCAGCTCTCTACCCGCACAGAGGTGGTGACCACCGAGGACACCGCCAAGAAGTACGAGGCATGGGGATGGTACGTACAGAAAATCAATGGTAACGATGTTGAGCAGATTCGTCAGGCCATCCGCAACGCACAGGCCGAGACCGAGCGTCCCAGCCTCATCATCGGTCATTGTGTCATGGGTAAGGGTGCCCGCAAGGCCGACGGCTCCAGCTATGAGTCCGACTGCGCTACACACGGTGCTCCCCTCGGCGGCGATAACTTCGTGCAGACCATGAAGAACCTCGGCGCTGATCCCGAGAATCCGTTCCAGATCTTCCCCGAGGTGAAAGAGCTTTATGCTCGTCGTGCCGAGGAGCTGAAGAAGATTGTAGCCGAGCGCTATGCCGCCAAGGAGGCATGGGCCAAGGAGAATCCTGAGAAAGCCCAGCAGCTGGCCGACTGGTTCAGCGGCAAGGCTCCCGTCATCGATTGGAGCAAGGTTCAACAGAAGGCAGGTGCCGCCACCCGTGGTGCCAGCGCTACTGTTCTGGGCGTGCTTGCCGAGCAGGTGCCCAACATGATTTGCGCGTCTGCCGACCTGAGCAACTCTGATAAGACCGACGGCTTCCTGAAGAAGACCCACAACATCGTTCGCGGTGACTTCTCGGGTGCTTTCTTCCAGGCTGGTGTGGCCGAGCTTACGATGGCATGCTGCTGCATCGGTATGGCTCTCCACGGTGGTGTCATCCCCGCTTGTGGTACCTTCTTCGTGTTCTCCGACTATATGAAGCCCGCTGTTCGCATGGCAGCCCTCATGGAGCTTCCCGTGAAGTTCATCTGGACCCACGATGCCTTCCGCGTTGGTGAGGATGGTCCTACCCACGAGCCCGTGGAGCAGGAGGCACAGATTCGTCTGATGGAGAAGCTGAAGAATCACCACGGCCGCAACTCTATGCTCGTGCTTCGTCCTGCCGATGCCGAGGAGACTACAGTCTGCTGGCGCATGGCCATGGAGAACACCGACACTCCGACGGCTCTCATCTTCTCTCGTCAGAACATCGACATGCTGCCCGAGGGCAACGACTACAACCTTGCCACCAAGGGTGCCTATGTAGTGGCTGGTTCCGACGAGGACTATGATGTGATTCTGCTGGCCAGCGGCTCAGAGGTGTCAACCCTTGAGGCCGGTGCCAAGCTGCTCCGCGAGGATGGCGTGAAGGTGCGCATCGTCAGCGTGCCCTCAGAGGGACTCTTCCGCAACCAGCCGAAGGAGTATCAGCAGAGCGTGCTGCCCGCTGGCAAGAAGAAGTTTGGCATGACCGCTGGTCTGCCTGTCACTCTCGAGGGCCTTGTAGGTGCCGACGGTTGCGTATGGGGCCTGCAGAGCTTCGGTTTCTCAGCTCCTTATAAGGTGCTCGACGAGAAACTCGGCTACAACGGACAGAATGTGTACGAACAGGTGAAGAAACTCCTTGCATAAATGGAAGTGAAGACCATAGGCATTGCCAGCGATCATGCTGGCTTTGCCTTAAAACAATTCGTGAAGCAATACCTCGACGAGAAGGGAATGGCCTATAAGGACTATGGCACGTACACCGAAGAGTCGTGCGACTATAGCGACTTTGGTCATGCCCTGGCCGAGGGCATTGAGCGTGGCGAGGTATATCCCGGCATTGCTATCTGCGGCAGTGGCGAGGGCATCAGCATGACCCTCAACAAGCACCAGAGCATCCGTGCCGGACTGGCTTGGATTCCTGAGATTGCCCACCTCATCCGCCAGCACAACGATGCCAACGTGCTCGTCATGCCTGGCCGCTTCATCAGCGAGGAGACCGCACGCGCCATCATGGACGAGTATTTTGCCACCGACTTCGAGGGTGGACGCCACCAGCGCCGCATCGACAAAATACCCGTGAAGTAGTTTGTTTCCTGCTCAGTCGTTGAGCAACATCAGATTATTATCAAGAAGTGACAAGTGCGATGAATCCATCCCATTTGTCACTTTTTCTTTTAGGGGGAAAGAATGGCACCATCAACGGCAGGGCTATATCATTTCTTCTTGTCAGCCAGATACATACCCAGCAGAATCAACACCGTGCCCACGAGGAACCAGACGGTGATCTGCTCGCTGAGAATCCACCAGGCGAAGAGAATCGTTACAAGCGGATTCAGGTAGACATAGTTGGTGGCCACGATGGCGCCGAGCTTGTGCATCACCCACGTCCACGCCAGGAAACAGGCCATTGAGGCGATGCTGCCGAGGAAGAACAGGTTGAGCAGGATGTCGCCGCGACGGAGCACGCTGAGCGCCGGTGTCTCGGGGAAGAGAAGGAAATAGGGAATCATGAACAGCAGGCCGTAGAAGAACACCTTACGGGTGATGAACACCGCATCGTAGCGCTTGTTGGCGGGAATCATCAGCAACGAATAGACTGCCCAGCACAGGTTGGCGCCCAACGCCAGTGCGTCGCCCAAGGGTGAGAGATGGAGCACGAAACGGCCGTTGAGCACCACGGCGGTCACACCCATCACAGCCATGAGCGTGCCTGCCACCTGGACAGGGCGCATGCGCTCGGAACGATAGAACCATCCGATGAGCAACGAGGCGAACAACGGACAGCAGCACACGATGAGCGACGTGTTGGTGGTCGTGGTGTAGTTCATGGCAGAGTTCTCAGTCAGGAAGTAGAGCGTGCCGCCGGTGAGTCCCAGGGCAGCCATGATAAGCTCATCGCGCCACGTGTCAGCCCAGCAGCGGAACGAACGCCGGGTGAGCGAGAAGGCCAGTAGCAGCACATAGGCAATGATGAAACGCAAGGTGAATATCTGTGCGGCTGTCAGACCGTTCACCAGGAGAATCTTGGTGCATACGAAGGTGCTGCCCCAGATAGCCACCACCAGAAAGGCGGTCAGATGATATATCAGCGTCGATTGTTTCATTTTTGTTTTAAGTGTGGGATGCAAAGTTACGGATTATTCTGCAATCCACCAAAAACGGAGTGCCATAGCGTCATCGGTGTGACATATTTTTTCTGATGGCTGTATTGTTCTTTTCGTTTTTTTTCTTATCTTTGCAGGGATAACCTGTTGTAATGGAAAAACAAATGCAAGACAAAAGATTTCAATTTGAGATATGTGCTAACGGTGTGGAGAGCTGTCTGGCCGCACAGCAGGGCGGAGCCGACCGCGTGGAACTGTGTGCCGGTATTCCCGAGGGAGGCACAACGCCTTCTTACGGAGAGATACTGATTGCCAGGAAACTGCTCAAGACAACTCGCCTGCATGTGATTATCAGACCCCGTGGGGGCGACTTCGTCTATACGTCGCTGGAACTGGAGCGGATGGCTGCCGACATCGACATGGCGCGCCAATTAGGGTGCGACGGTGTGGTGCTGGGGTGTCTGACAGCCGACGGCGACATTGACCGTGAGGCGAATGCCCTTTTGATGTCGCGGGCAGAGGGCATGAGTGTCACCTTCCACCGTGCCTTCGACCGCTGCCGACAGCCGATGGAGGCGCTGGAGGATATCATCGGACTGGGCTTCGACCGTATTCTCACGTCAGGACAGCAACCGAATGCCGAGCAGGGTATCCCTTTGTTGCGAGAACTTCAGCAACGGGCGGGCGATAGGATTGTCATCATGGCTGGTTGCGGTGTAAACGAACAGAACATTGTGCGCATTCAGCAGGAAACAGGCATCAAGGAGTTTCATTTCTCTGCCCGTGAGAGCGTGCCCAGCCACTCCCGTTATTTCAACCCTGCTATTTATATGGGTCGTCCCGGTGCCGACGAGTGTGCTCTCAACCTGACTACCGCCAGGCGGGTGAGAGAGACGATAGAGAAATTGAAAGCCTTCAGACAATAGCCTTGCCTTATGAGTCTTGAACGCGCGACGTGCCTTAACTTTGTATTTTAAGTGTGAAGAAGTATATATGAAGAAAAGAATATGTATGATGATGATGGTGCTGGCCATTGCAGCCATCGCCGTTGCCGACAATCTGAAACCCATGACCGAGCAAGAGGCCGTGGAGTTTCTCTACCGTTATATGCCATTGGCCGACCAGACCGACTATCCACGGTCGTTCTTTGAGGAGAATGTGCATAGCAGTTTTACAGCCCGTGAGGAGATGAGCTGGGGGCGTCAGGTTCCCGAGTTGTTGTTCCGCCATTTCGTACTGCCGGTGCGAGTGAACAACGAGAGCCTCGACCGCTCGCGCATGGAGTTCTATGCCATCTTGAAGGAGCGCGTGAGGGGAATGACCATGCAGGAGGCGATTCTCGAGGTGAACCACTGGTGCCACGAGCATGTGAGCTATCAGCCATCAGACGCCCGTACGACCAGTCCGCTGACGACGCTACGCAATGCCATAGGACGGTGCGGCGAGGAGAGCACTTTTACGGTGGCAGCCCTGCGCGCCATTGGCATTCCTGCTCGCCAGGTGTATACGCCTCGCTGGGCGCATACCGACGACAATCATGCGTGGGTAGAGGCTTGGGCCGACGGCAAATGGTATTTCATGGGAGCCTGTGAGCCCGAGGCTGTGCTGAACCTGGGATGGTTTAATGCGCCTGCCTCGAGGGCGCTGCTGATGCATACGAGGGCCTTCGGCGACTACAACGGACCAGAGGAGGTGATACTTCGCACGAATAACTTTACGGAAATAAATGTCATCGATAACTATGCCTCTACTGCCCGCATCGACTTTGTGGTGAACGATGCGAAAGGCAGGCCCGTAGAGAAAGCCCGAGTGGATTTCAAGATCTATAACTACGCCGAGTTCTATACGGCAGTTACCAAATACACCAATGCTGAGGGTCGCACGTTCCTCACCGCAGGCAAGGGCGACATGGTGGTGTGGGCATCGAAAGACGGACGGTATGGCTTCCGTAAGGTGTCGTTCGGCAAGGACAAAACGGTCGCCATCACGCTCGACCGAGATGCCAAGGGTGACCAGAAACAGACGGCATTCGAGGTGCACGAGCTGGATATCGTTCCACCAGCCGAGCATGTGGTGATGCCACAAGTGAGTGACGCCCTGCAAGCACAAAACAAATGGCGGTTTGCCCGTGAGGATTCCATCCGGCACGACTATATGCGCAGGGCATTTATGAACCTTTCCGTGGACAGTAAGACAGATGCCTGCCTGAATAAAGCCCGAGCCAACTGGCCAGTCATCCTCGACTTTATCAACCGACACCACGATGACGAGGAACGAGCTTTCGGCATACTCAGTACGCTGTCGGACAAAGACTTTACCGACATTACCACCGACTATCTGGAGGACTGCTATTGGGCAGATACGCGCCAGCTGGAGGTGCGCGTGGAAGATGAGCCATTGCTGTTGCCTTACAAGCAGGCCATTGCCAGCGCCTTCGACCAGCCGACGGCAGACATGTTCCGCCAGCATCCCGCCGCATTGGTGGAGTGGATGAAACAAAACATCAAGGTGAGCAGCGATACGAAAGCACTGCGCATCGCTCAGTCGCCACTCTCTGCCTTGCGTACACGGCTGACGGATGTGCGCTCGCGCGACATTTTGTTTGTAGCCATTGCCAGAAGCCTCGATATCAAGGCCCGGAAAGACGTGGTGACGTCGAAAGTGCAATATGAGGAAAACGGACAGTGGGTGGATGTGGATTTTGATGCCAGCCGCCAAACAGCTGCTCCTACGGGTACGCTGGTGCTGCGCTATGAGCCAACGCCCTATTTCGAGAACCCCAAGTACTACAGCCACTTCACACTCTCGCGCATCGTCGACGGTACGGCTCGTCTGCTGAACTTCGACGAAGGACAAGTGGATATGGGAGGCGGAGTGAGCTGGGCATCGACCTTCAAGGAGGGCACTCAACTCGATGCCGGAACCTATCTGCTGGTTACGGGCACGAGAATGGCTAACGGCAGCGTGCTGGCCACCCATCAGACGTTTAATGTCAGGGCTGGTAAAACGACTATTCTTCCGCTCCATCTGCGCCAGAGCAGCGACGATGTAGCCGTGATAGGCTCCTTCGACTCGGAGAGTAAGTTCCAGAAAGATCAGCAGGAAGTAAGCATTCTCTCGCAAACGGGGCGTGGCTATTTCGTTGTGGGACTCGTCGGGGTAGGGCAGGAGCCTACCAACCATGCCCTTCGTGACATTGCTAAGGTTCGTGACACCTTCAACGCGTGGGGCCGTCCCTTGCTGCTGCTTTTCGAGAGCAAGGCGGAAGCACGGAAGTTCCATGAGACCAACGATGTGCAACTGCCCGAGAATACCATTTTCGGTGTAGACAAGGACTGTCGGATTCGTCGGCAGATAGTTCAGCAGATGAAGTTGCAGAACGATCAGTTGCTGCCCATTTTCGTAGTTGCAGATACGTTCAACCGCGTGGTGTTCTCTTCGCAGGGCTATACCATCGGACTGGGAGAACAGATGGAAAGGGTGATCAAGAAACTGAAATAGCTACATTCCCACGGTTTGCCTGTATTCCAGCAGGCGGTTTTGATAGTCGGCATAAGCGTCGGTACGTCGGTCGAGGGCTTGCTGATAGAGCAGTTGTGCCTCCAGCAAGTCGGACATTTTGGAGATGCCTGCCTGATATTGGTTACGGTTCAGTCGCAGGTTCTCCTCAGCCTGTTCGATGCTGCGGCGAGCTATCGAGAGTTGCAGGCATGCCTCACTGACATCATTCCATGCTTTCTGCATACGAATCTTGAGCATCTCAGCTTTGTCGTTTTGTTCGTCGACAGCCTGCTGATACTCTATCTTCTTGCGTTTCACCGCATGAGAACCGCCCCACCAGTCGCTTATAGGTACACTGACCGTGGCAAACACCATGGCAAATGTGCGGTCGTTGCCTAGCATGTTATGGTAGTTGTAACCGGCTCCTACAGCCAGCGAGGGCAGGTTCTGGCCGATGGCCATCTTCTTTTGTAATGCGGCAGCGTCAACCTGTTTGCCCAGCAGCTGGTATTCCGACAGGCGCATCAGCGAGTTCTGCTTGTCGGTCTCTGTCAGGGGTGACGGTGGCAGTTGCTCTGAGAAATCGGCCACGGGTGCAATGGAGAAAGAAGTGTCGCGCAGTCCGCAATACTGTGCCATGAGTAGTTTCATCAGCGAGATGCCATTCCTCAGCTTGAGTCGCTGGCTCTCAACGTCGTTCTGTCGGAGTTGCACTTGCAGTAGGTCGTTGCGCATGGCCACACCAGCACGCACTGCCACATCGACGTCTTTGTGAATATCATTGAGCAACGCCTCGACGGCAGCGATGGTTTTCATCTTCTCCTGCAGCGACACCAGTTGCCAGTAGTATTGTGCGGTGGTCTTCTCGACTTCATTCTCCGACAGATGCAATTGCAGATGACTTGCCTCTTCGGCCACTTTTGCCAACTTGTTGCCATTGACGATTTGTCCGCCGGCAAAGACAGGCTGTATGGCATTGACACCTGCGATGGTGCCGTTCTTCATCATCGTCATGCTGATGGGACTATTCAGCGAGGCCAGCATCTCGGCAGGCAGCGACTGGGCCATGACTGGCAATAGCGACTCAGGCAACATTTCAGAAGGATTCATGTCCATCTTTGCCATTCCCTTGTTGGCATTGAACCATGCACCCGTACCGCTGATATTGGCAAAGTACTTGGTAAAAGCCTCCTTGCGCTGCTCCTCGGCGGCGGCAATACCGTTGCGGGCATTGCGAATGGCGATGTTGTGCTGAATGGCTGAATCCTGCAGCTGTGCCAGGGTGAAGGCGGACTGGGCCGTTGCGGCCAAGGCGCTAAACACGATACTGATGATAAGAAATATTCTTCTATTCATGATGATTTCATTTTCAATTCTCAATCCTCAAATTTCAATTCTCAATCCTCAATTTACTTCAGGTTTACTTTCCAATAGATGACAGGCAACATGGAGACGACCATGATGAGCGAGCCAATGCCACCGGCAAAAATGGTTATACCGACAGGCATCCAGAACGACGATTGGGCAATGATCATCGGCACCACACCCACGGCTGTGGTGGCTGTAGTAAGGAAGATGGGCACCATGCGGCGTTTGCCGGCATTGTAGGCAGCCTGTTTCACAGCGGCATTATAAGCCTCACGGTCGACGGTCCAGTCGCCGTGCTTGGCGACATATTGCTTGATGAGGTCGATGGCATGCTCGAAGATGAGAATCTCATTACGCATAATCATTCCCATCAGGGTGATAAGACCAAAGACGGAGGTAAGTCCCAGCGTACGGTTCATCAGTCCCAAACCTATCAACGCACCAGGCAGCATCAGTCCGAGAGCTGCTATGCAAATGGTGGTAATGCCGTATTTCTTGAAGTTGAACAGCAGGAAGAAGAAAATGATGACCATGGCTATAGCTATGCCGCCAAAGACCATGGGCAGAGCCTCTGCGTCGTACTCTATCTCGCCGCCCACCTCGCATCGTACGCCTTCAGGCAGTTTGATTTCTTTCTGCATGATCTCGGCTATACGATTCTCTACGGGTGCAGCATAGACCCCATTGGCAAACTGGGCCGTGACGGTGATACAGCGTTCGCCACCGCGGTGCATAATGCGGCTCTCGCTCCATTTGGGTTGCACTTTAGCTACCTGGCGAAGTGGTATGGTGCTGTTGGTTGAGAGATTTGACGTGAGAGGTGAGAGATGAGAGGCGGCACTCGACATGATAGAAGTGGGTGAAGAGATGCCCAGGTTCTCGATATCAGAGAATGTCATGTCTGTGTTGTCTTTCACCACGATGGGCACCTCATAGTCGCCTTCCCATATCTGGCCTACCCGCAAGTCGTTGGTGGTGGCACTCAAGGCCAGGGCAGCGGTGGTGCGGGTGATGCCCAGTTGAGAGGCTGCAACCGGATCGAGTTCTACATCGATAATGGGCTGAGGTTGCAGGAAGTCGGTATGCACCCATTCCAGTTCGGGCATCTCGCGCATGCGTTCCATCATGCTTTCGGCCAGGCTGTGCAATGAATCCAGGTTCTCGCCATAGAACCGGTATTCCAACTCAGGAACCTCCAGATAGTCCAAGCGCTTGAATCTGACATAAGCATCGGGGAACGCCTCGCTCCATTGCGGCTGGTATTTTGCCAGCAGTTCAAGTGTGGCGTTCTGCGAGGTGGTGTTTACGATGAACTGAGCATAATTTCGACCGGCCATTTGCGGCGCATAGCATGTCATGAATCTTGGCGAAGAGCAGCCGATGAAGCTGGTGATGCACTGCACTTGCTCGTCTTTCTGCATGACCTTGCGCAACGAATCGGCCACCATGCGGGTGTCGCTGATGCCCTTGCCCTCGGGAAGGAATATCTCTATGGCAAACTGGTCGCGGTCGGCATAGGGGAACAATCGGATTTTGAGTGTGGGCAGGATGAGGCACGACAGGAGAATGATGCCGATGCCTCCGCCAATGGTCATCCACGGATGGCGGAACGTGAAATCCAATACCCGGTTATAAGTGCTTTGCACCCACTTGGTGATGGCATTGCCGCCCGTGCTCACTTTGCCGGGTTTAATGATCAGCACCTCCAGGAACGGGATGACTGTCACGGCCAGGATGAGAGAAACCATCAGGTTGATGGTGATAGTAATGGGGAAGTCTTCCAGGGCATCGTGGAAGCCGCCTTTCATGGTGAGCAGCAGCGGATAGAAGATGATGCAGATGCAGATGGTGGCCAGCATCATGGGCATGAAGTACTGACGGGCCGACTCGATGGCGGCATCTTTAGGCGTGAAGCCCTTGCCCAAGTACTCCAAATAGCCGTCGATGACCACAATGCTGTTGTCGACCACCATTCCCAACACCACGATGAGTGCGGCCAGGGTGACGATGTTCAACTCGATGCCCATCAAATACATGATGCTCACCGAGATGAATGTGCTCAAGGGGATGGTAATCGATGCCACTATGGCCGACCTCAGGGGGAACAGAACCATCATGACCAATATGATGACAGCCATTGAGATGAGCAGATCGCGCAGGAAGTCGCTCACACTCTTGCCCACTACTTTCGGCTGGTCGGCAATACGAGTCAGAGTGACATCGTCGGGAAGTTCACTCACTCGGAAGTCGTCCAGCACCCGGTCTACATCCCTTCCGTATTGTATAATGTTGTTTCCGGGAGTCATTTCTAGCGAGAGCAGCACACAGGGATGGCCGTCCTGCTCAATGTAGCCCTCGTCGTTGTCGTACTCTCTTACTACACGTGCCACGTCTCTCACTCTTGCCACCTTTCCGCTCACGGGGTCGCTGAAGATAATTTGGTTGGCAATTTCCTCTTCGCTGTTTTCCGTGGGCTCAATGTGTATGGGTGTCTGTTGGTCGGCATCGCTGATGCTGCCGCTCATGATGGTCATGCCCTGCGACTGCAGTCGGCTGAAGAGCATTTGCTGACCAATACCGTAGGCCTGCAGGCGCTGACGGTCGACGTAGAGTGAAATCTGCTCTTTCTGCTCACCATAGATTCGCACGTTGGCCACCGAGGGAATGCGTCGCAGCCGGTCGCTCAGCCGGTCGGTGTATCCTTGTAATTCGCGGTAGCTACGCTCGTTACTCTCGATGGCGATGAGCAGGGCAGAGGTGTTGCCGAAGTCGTCGTTGGCCACCAAAGCCAGCACACCGGAAGGCAGGCTCTGTTTGAACAATGTGAGGCCGTGCTTGATCTTGCTCCACACCTCATCTTTGTTGTTCACGTCGTCGTTCAATCTGACCAAGACCATGCACATCCCGTTCTGCGATGTAGTGGTTGTCTTCTTGCGGTTGACCTCGCCATAGGTGAACAAATAGCGCTCCAGCGGGCGAGCCACCTGCTCTTCCACCTCCTCGGTGGTTGCGCCAGGGTAAACAGCGATGACCACACCCTGCCTGATGGTGAATGCGGGAAACTCGTCTTTCGGCATGACATACATGCCGTAAATACCCATCCCAAATAATATCGTAATTAGCAGCAGCGTGATCGGGTAATGTTCCAAGGGCCATTTCAGCCAATTCATTTTCTTATCCATAGATGCCGAGTGAAAAGTGATAAGTGAAAATGTGATGAGTAATCAGTTAATAAACCACTTTTGTGCCTTCGCTCAGTTTCTGATAGCCTTCAGTCACCACGCGCATGCCACTGGCCACTCCGTTCACTATTACGATGCGGTTGCCCAATGTAGAGCCAATGGTGACCGCGGTACGGTGGGCTGTCTTGGCTTCGTCAATGGTCCACACGAAAAGACTGCCGTCGGCTTTCTTCTGAACTGCCGTGACGGGGAGCGTCATCAGCTGATGATGTCCACCCTGCAGATTCAGTCGGACACTGGCCACCATTCCGGGCAGCAGTTTCCGGTCGCTATTGGGTACGTTGATTCTGATGTCGTAGGTATGGGTCAGCGCATCGGCCTGTACACCTTTTTCTATTCTACCGCCTTGGAAGGTCCTGTTGATAGCTTTTACCTTTATAATGGAAGAGGTGTGAGGGTTGACCCTGCCCATCTCAGCCTCAGGAATAGAAACTTTCACTTTCACACTGTTGATGTCGAGGATGGTCACCACGGCTTGTGACGGCATGGCCGTCTCACCAGCCTGAATCTGCTTACGGCCGATAATACCACTGACGGGAGCTGTTAGGCGGCAGTCAGCCAGATTCTTTTTTGCCACTTGCAGTTGCGACTGGGCCTGCGCCACCTTGCTCTGTATCTCCACCCATTGCACCTCGGGCAGCGAGCCGTTCTCGTGAAGCATGCGGAAACGCTCCAGGGCGTCGTTGGCTTGTGCCATCTGTGCCTCGGCTCCTGTGAGCAGATTGCGAGCCTGCGTGTCGTCCATGACGGCAATCAGTTGTCCGCGCCTGACGCTTTGACCCTCGTCGACCAGTACTGAGCGTACAACACCCATGCCTGTGAAACTGACGGCGGTGCCCTCATTTTCCTCAACGATGCCTACATACTGTTGGAGTGAATTGTTTACAGATGCGCCTATGGTCTCGGTTTTTACGCGTATGGGAGCCTTCACCCTCTGTTCTTTTTTCTCGCTGCACCCTACGACCATCAGTAGGGCGAAAAGTGCTAAGGTTACTTTTTTCATGTTCCTTTGTTTCGTTTTGTCTGCAAAAATAATAGAAATTATTCCAATCTGTATGTTCTAAATGTAAGTAATAGTTCTCTTTTTTGCCATAAAAATACAAATAGAACATTAAAAACTACCAATAAAACATCGATAATGATTCAAAATGACTAAATTTGCAAGCAAAACAAGCAAAGTTATGGTACAAGAGGAGATTAATGTGCAGTCGCTGACTGAGAATAAAGACATCCAGGTGGGCTATTCTGACAGTGATATTGTGATTATTGACAGTATCCAGAAGTTTGCCGAGATCAATACGGCCCATGTGTCCATGCACGCCATCGTTATTTGTGTGAAGGGCAAAGTGCAGGGGCTGATGAATGGTCTGCCCATGGAGCTGCACGAGAATCAGGTGGCGATAGTTCCTCCCAATGTGATGATAACCAGCATCATGGTGAGTCCAGACTTTAATCTCAAGGCGATGTTCTTCACCAATAGCATCTTGCAGAGTTTCCTGCGCGAGAAGATGAATATCTGGAATGAGGTGATGTATGTCCACCGGCTGCACATCCTGACCATAGAGAAGCGTGAGGACATGCTTTTCTTCACCAATTTCTACGAGATGCTCAGCTTGTTCATCGAGAGGGGAGGCGACAATCCATACAGCACAGATATCATCCAGTCGTTGCTGCGTGCTGCCGTGCTCGCCCTCTGCGCGAAACTAAAAGAAAAGCTGCCTGCGAAGGAAATCTCTTACGACTCCCACACAGGCAACAATCATTTTCAGCGTTTTCTCGATTTGCTCAGTAATTCGTCAACGAAGCATCGCACCGTAGCCTCTTATGCCGACGAACTTTGCATCTCGCCCAAGTATCTCTCTGCAATTTGCAAGAAGAACTCTGACAAGACAGCCACGGAATGGATTCGGGAACATGTGCTCGAGGACATTCGTTACTATCTGCGTCAGACCGACCTGAGCATCAAGCAGGTGAGCGACGAACTGCAGTTTCCTAATCCTTCGTTCTTTGGCAAGTATGTGAAAGAGCATTTCGGGATGACTCCTTCGCAACTCAGAAACTCAGCTGCACCCCTCCCATCACAGTAGCACGGGGCATGGGATAGCCAAGATTGATTTCGTAGCTTTGAGCCAGCAGGTTCTCGCCACGCAGCCACAGACTGATGTTCTTTGCAACGGCATAGCTGACCGATGCATTCAGCAGGCAGAAGTTCTCTTTCGTCTCGTTCTCGCCCACGGCGGTGAAGAGCCCGTTGATATATTGCAGGCCTGCAACAACACTCCAGCGGTCGCGATGGTAGTTGGCACCCAGGAATCCCTTGTATTCAGGAGCGGCAACGACGGCATGCTCCATGTGTAGCAGCGAGTGGTTGGTCGTGAGCGACCACCAGCGGTTCATTCGCCATGCAGCCTCCAGCTCAATGCCATAGTTCTCAATCTCGCCAGTATTCACATTCTTCCGGTTCACCGTCTGAATCATATTGTCACCTTTTATATAATAAAGGTTCAAGCCATAGTTGAAAGCACCCATTCTGTGGCGCCACGAGAGTTCGTAGTTCCACATGCGCTCAGGCTCCAGCTCTTCGTTAGAGGGCGGATAGAGATACATCTCGCGCATGGTGGGATTGCGGAAACCTTTGCTCACCATGGCCTTTACCTCACCCGTCGACATGGGGCGTACCACAATACCTGCCTGCGGTATCCATTCTGTGCCCACAACACTATGATGGTCAACGCGGATACCTGCATCGACGGTCAGCCATTCTGTCAGGTCCTGGCGGAAATCCACATATCCGGCAATCTCGTTGCGATACGACTTGGCACTCTGCTTGTTAGGTGTGTCGAGCACCTCGCCCGTTTGCTTCGAGGTGTAATAGGCGTTTCCATAGATGTGCTGATAGTCGACACCAGCCGTCAGACGGTTACCCTCGAACAACTGTGCACTTTGGTACCATGATACACCGGTCAGCGCATCTTTCGAGCGGAAGAACCGTTGTGTGGGTTTCGTGGGGTCGGCGGTACCATCGTCAATCTTGTGACGGCCGAAATTTGAATAAACACTCACGGCTCCGTTCGTGTTCTGATAGTGGTTCTCGAGGGCAGCAGATACCACACCGCGGGTGATCCATTGGTCGGCATCGAAGAGAGGGCTGCTGACTGAGCCGGGGTAAGAGGCATTGAAATGGGTGATGTTGGCATCGATGTAGGTGTTCCAATGCTCACTGAGGTCATACCCCAGCTTCATGTAGCCGCCATATTGCTCGAAACCCATGCGGGGACGGTGGTTGTCGGTTCGTCCGTACTGGGCAGCAACCGTGCTGCTGAACCTGCCGCTGCGTATCTGATTGGCAGCCTCTGCCTGGACAGTTCCATAACTTCCTGCCCCAAGATTGATGGTGGTTTTCACGCCGTCGCGATTTGCCGAGGCTGCACGGGTGACAATGTTGAGCACACCGCCCATGGCATTGCTTCCGTAGAGAACTGATGCCGGTCCTCGCAGCACTTCAACGCGCTCGGCCATGAGAGTCTGATAGCTGTCGCTGATAGGATGGCCGTAGATGCCCTGATACTGTGGATGTCCGTCGATGAGCACGAGCAGCTGGCCGGCTCCTCCTGAGATGCCTCGCAGGTTAATGCCGCCGGCAGCACCCGTTGACACGCCATAGCCCATCATCGAGCGGCTGGTCACAAAGAGTGAGGGTACTTGCTGCATGACGGTAGGCAGCACAGAGGCCTGATGCTGCTCGGTAAGGGTCTCCCTTCCCACGACGCTGACGGTAATGGGCAGATGACGAACATCTACGGCGTTGCGCGTTCCGGTGACTACCACCTCCTTCAAAGCAATGGAATCTTTTTGTGCATAAACACTTTGACCGATAGCTAATGCTACCAGTGCGATTGCAAGTCTGTTTGTTTTCACGTGTTAGTCGATATTGATAAGTGTATATTTCTTCGAGCCTAGACCTATGCGCTCGGCATAGTCGGTAATATATGTGCCATGCTGGCGGTTGATGCGCTGGATGAGCGGTTTGTTGTCGTCGCCCGGCTTACCTTTATAATTAAACACCTTGTCCAGGCATGCCTGGTCGAGGGCCACAGGGTCGAGGCTGGCCATGATGCCCATGTCTTGAAGCTCGGGCTTGGCAGGATGTCCGTCACAATCACAGTCCACCGACATGTTGTTCATGACGTTGATATAGAGAATGTTATCGCAGAAATACTCATGTACTGCTTGAGCAGCTGCAGCCATCGACTCAAGGAAATTGTCTTGTGTCTTTCCGGCAGCAAGATATTCGGGCGTCCAAGCCAGACGCGGGTCGGTGGTCTTGCCTGCTGAGTGGATGTAGCATTTGCCGGCAGTTGAGGCAACACCGATGGAAGCGTTTTTCAGCACTCCGCCAAAACCGCCCATGGCATGGCCCTTGAAGTGAGCCAGATTGATCATGAACGTATAGTTGGCCAGATGCTCTCCGACAATGTTGTACTTCATGTGTTTCTTGTCTTTTATCGGAATGCGGATGTCGCCAAACTCATCCATGATATCCACGGCAAAGATAGAGTCGAAGCCATGCTCGTGAATAGTCTCCCAGTGCTTCTTGGGGTCTTGGCGGGAGCCTCCGTAGGCTGTGCAACACTCCACAATGGTGCCATTTACCTCGTCGACAAGGTTCCTGATGAGTGTGGGCTTCAGATAGTGAGTGTTGCCACCCTCTCCGGTGGAGATTTTCACGGCTACGCGGCCTTTGGCCTCACGCCCCAGGGCATGGTAGATTTTCACCAGCGACTCTGGCGTTATCTCTTTTGTGAAAAACACTTTCGATTGTGCCGAAACGGCTGTTGCTATCATTAACAGAATAGCAGCCACGATGGTTGTTCTTTTCATCTTGATTAGTTTTTTATGTGATTTGTAATATGTTCTGATGGTTGCAGCGGAAGAAAAGCCGCAATTTGTGCGGCTGTAAAGGTACATATTTTTTGTGAAAAAGCCGTATTAAGATTCCAATATTTGTTTTCTCAGTAAAAATAGCGGGGTAAATTCGGGCTCGGCGACATGAGCGTGGTAATTGTCATTCATAAATCAGCAGGCGGCAACTCTAGATTTGCAGAAGGCTACTCTGGATTCACAGAAGGCTACTCTGGATTCACAGAAGGCAACCCTGGCTTCACAGAAGGCTACTCTAGATTCACAGAAGGCTACTCTCGATTCGCGGAATGTATTATTGCGTTAGGGGAATGGGCAAAAGGAAAGACCTGCCGTCTGCTTGGGGCAGGCGACAGGTCTTATCGATCACTTAAAGGCCGCAAATATTTTAGCAAAGTTTACGTGAGCCGTCGCTGATGACTACATCGTAGACCTTTGGAAGCTTGTTGTATTTCTCGAAATACTTCTTCTTAGCTGTCTCGATGAATGCGTCGTAAAGCTCGTCTTTCACCAGGTTGATGGTGCAGCCACCGAAGCCACCGCCCATGATACGGCTGCCCGTGACGCCACACTCCTTGGCAATGTCGTTGAGGAAGTCAAGTTCCTCGCAGCTGACCTCATACTCCTTTGAGAGTCCTTCGTGGGTCTCGTACATCTTCTTACCAACGGTCTCATAGTCGCCGGCAACGAGGGCGTCGCAGACAGCCAGCACACGGTCTTTCTCACCGAGTACGAAGTGAGCGCGTGTGTAGTCTTCTTCGCCTACCTCAGCGCGAACTTCCTCCAGCTGCTCCCATGTGCAATCGCGCAACGTCTCGAACTTTCCTTCGGGGTGCTTGGCGGCAATGGCCTTCACCACATGCTCGCAAGAGTTGCGGCGGTCGTTATAGGGAGAGCCTGCCAGCTCGTGTTTCACGCAAGAGTTGATAAGTACGAGCTTGTAGCCCTTCGGGTCGAAGGGGAAATACTCGAACTCGCGCGAGCGGCAGTCGAGGCGCATCAGTTTGCCTGCCTGTCCGAAGACGCTCGCAAACTGGTCCATGATACCGCAGTTCACTCCGCAATAGTTGTGCTCGGTAGCCTGTCCGGCCAGCACGATATCCCATTTGCTCACTTTATTGTCGCCGAAGAGGTCGTTCAGTCCGCAAGCGAAGCAGCTCTCCATGGCTGCAGACGATGACATGCCTGCGCCGAGGGGAACGTCGCCCGAGAAGGCAATGTTGAATCCCTTCACGGGTACACCCAGCTTCTGCATTTCCTTAGAGATGCCGTAGATGTAGCGAGCCCATGATGTGCGGGGGCCGGCGGGGTCGTTCAGGTGGAAATCAACGCGGTCCTTCAGGTCGATGGCATAAGCCATGATCATGTCTTCCGTTCCGTTGACGCGCATCTCTGCCACGATACCTTTGTCAACAGCTCCTGGGAATACGAAGCCTCCGTTATAGTCGGTGTGCTCGCCAATGAGGTTGATACGACCGGGCGATGCATAGATATTGCCAGTCTTACCGTCGAAATGCTTGATGAAACGACTTCTTACTTCTTCAATTGCTATCATAATTGTTCGGGTTTATAAGTTATTATTAAAGGTTAGTCTACCTTGATGTCGGTGTTGACATTCTTGCAGCCCACGAGGGCATAGAAGAGAATGTAAGCCAGCATGGCGATGACCAGCCAGTAGCTGAAGATAGGACCAGCCGACTTGGCAATGGCTTCCTGGATGAGCGGCATGATGCCACCGCCGACAACCATCGTCATGAATATGCCTGAAGCAGCCTCGGTGTATTTGCCAAGACCCTCAACAGAGAGGTTGAAGATGCCACCCCACATGATAGAGGTGCACAGACCGCAGGCAGCAATGAAGATGGCCTTCATGGGAACATCGTGTCCGCTGACGCTGAAGCTGATGCTTTCGGGCAGGAAGATGGCTATGAGCAAAAGGATAATGGCCACGGTTGAAACGACGGTCATCTGTACTTTTGTTGACACTTTGCCTGAGATGGCACTCGAACTGGCACGACCCACGAGCATCATCAGCCAATAGGCAGCAGCCAGGGTACCGCCAACGGCAGCTGAACCCTCGAAACCTAAGTTGACAATGTAGAAATTGAGCTGCATGGGGATGCCAATCTCAATACCCACATAGAAGAAGATGGCAATAACGCCCAGAAGTGTGTGGCGGAAAGCCAGCGGGCTGCGCTCGTATTTGGGCTGTTCCTTACCGAGAGTCGGCTCGGGAATCGTCACGCGGCTGATGATGACAAACGAGATGGCAAAGACGGCCATTCCGATGAACAGAAGCGGTGCCACGTCGCTCATGTTAGTGTCGGCTGTCACGGTTCCAACGAGGATACCAGAGAGCAGCGGGGTGAGGGTTGCGGTGAGCGAGTTGAGCGTGCCACCCACCTGGATGAGCTGGTTACCCTTGTTGCCGCCGCCGCCGAGAAGGTTCAGCATGGGGTTGACAACGGTGTTCAGCATGCACACGCAGAAACCGCAGATGAATGCACCCAGCAGATAGATAATAAGGTTGAGTGCTACGGGAATGCCGTCGTAGGTGAATACCTTTGTGCCGGCACCGGCGATGCTCGAGAGATACTGCAGGGCAAGACCTACAATACCTACGATGAGGGCGATGAGGGCCGTCTTCTTGTAGCCGTACTTGATCAGCATCTTACCGGCAGGAATACCCATGAAGAGGTAGGCTGCAAAGTTCATCAGGTTACCCCAAGCCTTGGCAAACGGATACTCAAAGCCCCAAATGTTGCCAAATGGCGCACCCATGTTGGTCACGAAGCTAATCATCGCAAAGATGAAGCACATCGTGATGATTGCTATCAGTTTTGTGTTTTTTGTATTGCTCATTGTTGCATTAATAGTTAAATTGTTTGCTTAGGTTGGATGATTACTCTACACCAAAACGGTAGATGGTCTTCTGTTTATACTGCTCGCCGGGATTCAGCACAACGCTGGGGAAGTAGGGGCGGTTGGGTGAATCGGGGAAGTGCTGGCACTCGAAGCAGATGGCCGAGCGGCGTGGGAATGTAGCGCCATGCTGACCTGCATAGCCATCGGCCCAGTTGTCTGAATAAACCTGCATGCCAGGCTCTGTGGTATAGACCTCGAGCGTACGTCCGCTGACGGGCTCCTTCAGCCGTGCGGCGAAACTCAGCTCGCCTTCCTCGCGCTTGTTGAGTACGAAACAGTGGTCGTAGCCAGCACCGTTCTTAATCTGCTCGTTGTCAGCGTCGATGTCTTGTCCGACGGGCTTGGGAGTACGGAAATCAAATGGAGTGCCTGCCACCTTCAGAATCTCACCTGTAGGAATGCTTGTCTCGTCGATAGGAATATAGAAGTCGGCATTGATCTCGCACACCTGGTCGTTGATGACGGGAGTGGGGTTGGCAATGCCCTGGAGGCTGAAGAAAGCATGATGGGTAAGGTTCATGATGGTCTTCTTGTTGGTCGAAGCCAAATACTCGATCACCAGCTCGTTAGCATCGGTGAAGGTGTATTCTACGGTTACACGGTATTCGCCTGTGAACCCTTCCTCTCCGTAAGCAGATACATAGTGCAAAGCCAATGAGCGTGGACCCATCTGACGGGCATCCCACACACGGGCATGGAAACCGGTGGGGCCTCCGTGCAGGGCGTTGGGACCGTTGTTGATGGCCAGCTGATACTCTTTGCCGTTGAGCGTGAACTGTCCGCGGCAGATACGGTTACCATATCGTCCGATGAGTGTTGACAAATAAGGCTCTGGGCTGTTAATGACATCTTGGATATTGTCGTGTCCCTGGATAACGTTGGCAACTTTGCCATCCTTATCGGGCACCATAATTGCTACAATGGCTCCACCGTAGTTGGTGATTGCAACCTCATATCCGAGTCGGTTTCTCAGAATGTACAAATCGGTTTTCTTTCCATTGATTGTGGTCTGAAAGTCTTTGCGTTTCAGGCCACAGAGGTTTTCTGTTTCAATAGTACTCATAATATCTTCTGTTTTTAGTTACTAAAAAAGATAGTTGCAAAGTAACTAAAAATAAATGAGAATCACGAATGAAACACTTATAAATTGTCCTTTTCGGTGTGTTAAAACTTGTAAAATGTTAGATGGCGAGCAAATCGGCCACCACATAGCTGCTTCCACCCACAAATATAAAATCCTCTGTTGATGCATCTTGAAGAGCCTGATGGTAAGCATCTTTCACGTTGTTGAAACCATTTCCGCGAAGGCCGTGGCTCGTAGCGTATTCCATCACTTTCCCTACGGGTATGGCTCGGTGAGTAGATGCCTGGGTGAAGTAGTAGACGGCATCTTTCGGAAGCATCTCCATCACCGTGTTGATGTCTTTGTCATCCACCATTCCGAACACGATGCGCAGCTGGCGGCACTTTTGGGCCTTGATTTGTTCCGACAGATATGTCCATCCTCCAACGTTATGCCCCGTGTCGCAAACGACTAATGGCTGTTGGCGTAGTGTTTGCCAACGGCCTACCAACCCAGTCAGCTCACAAACGTGGGCCATGCCCTGAGCAATAGCCCCATGCACATCTTCCATTTCCAACAGCTCTTGGAGGCAATGCATGGCGCAAAGGATGGTACGCTTGTTCTTGTCCTGATAGCTGCCTTTCAATTCGAAATCGTAGTCACAATCGGGTTCATATTGTTCTGCCAGGTGGAGTGGGGCATGGACTTCTTGAGCCTTCGCCTCGAAAACAGGGAGGGTCTCAGGCGTTGTCTCACCGACTACCACGGGCACACCCTGCTTGATGATGCCAGCCTTCTCGGCGGCAATCTCTGCCAACGTGTTCCCCAGGAACTGAGTGTGGTCGAACGATATGTTGGTGATGATGGAGAGCACTGGCGTGATGATATTCGTGCAATCGAGTCTTCCGCCCAGTCCTACCTCAATAACGGCTATGTCTACATGCTGCTCAGCAAAATACTTGAAGGCCATCGCAGTGGTCAGTTCGAAGAACGAAGGGTGCAAAGGCTCGAAGAAAGCACGCTCGTTCTCAACAAAGTCGATGACGTATTCTTCGCTCACCATCAGTCCGTTAACCCTAATCCGTTCACGGAAATCTACAAGGTGTGGCGACGTATAGAGTCCCACTTTATAGCCAGCTGACTGAAGAATGGCAGCAATCGTATGCGAGCACGATCCTTTGCCGTTGGTGCCAGCCACATGAATAGTCTTGAACTGACGGTGTGGATGACCGAAATGCTCATCCATGGCCCATGTGTTGGAAAGTCCTTCTTTGTATGCCCCTGCTCCGACTTTCTCAAAGACAGGAGTTACATGGAACAGATAGTCGATGGTTTCTTGATAGGTCATGGATGCTGAAACGCTAGTGGTTGATGCTGAAACTGTTGTGGTTGATGTAGAAAAAGTCAGTTGAAATAGTTCTTGAACCGCTCGAAGATGTTGCGCTTGGTTTGAGCGTCACCTTTAAAGTTGTCGCTCTTCTGCATGCGCTCCAGAGCTTCCTTCTCATCACGGTTAAGAGTTTTCGGTACATAAACGCTGATGTTGACTACTAAGTCGCCCGTACCGTTGCCATAGCCTTGAACGGCCGGCAGTCCCTTCCCTCTCAGGCGCAGCGTCTTGCCAGGCTGTGTGCCCGGCTCTATCTTAATCTTGGCCTTCGTGCCCTCGATGGTGGGAATGTCGACATTGCCGCCTAGCGCTGCGGTGGGGAAGTCGAGCAGCAGGTTGTAGATGACATCATTGCCGTCGCGTACAAACGTGTTGTTGGCTTCCTCTTCGATGAACACCTGAATGTTACCGTTGGTGCCATTGTGCCTTCCTGCATTACCTTTGCCAGGCACGTTGACCACCATACCTTCTGCCACACCGGCTGGAATCTTGATCTCGACAACTTCCTCGCCTTTCACAACACCCTCGCCATGGCAATGATGACATTTGTTTTTGATGATTTTGCCTTCGCCCTGGCATGTAGGACATACGCTTTGCGTCTGCATCATGCCGAAAAGGCTCTGAGTGGTGCGCGTGACAACACCACTTCCGTGGCAGGTGGGACAAGTCTCACTACCGCTGTTTCCCTCAGCTCCCGAACCGTGGCAATGCTCGCAGACCACATCCTTGCGCACTTTGAATTTCTTGGTGACACCGGTGGAAATCTCCTGCAACGAGAGGCGTACCTTCAGCCGAAGGTCGCTGCCACGATACTGCTGGTGCTGGCCGCCTCCAAAGCCGCTGCTGAAACCTCCGAATCCACCACGTCCGCCAAACACGTCGCCGAACATAGAGAAGATATCGTCCATAGAGAATCCGCCACTGCTGAATCCTCCGAATCCACCTCCCATGTTGGGACCGTCGAATCCGAACTGGTCGTATTGTTGACGTTTCTGCGGGTCGTGGAGCACATCGTAAGCCTCTGCCGCCTCCTTGAACTTCTCCTCGGCCTCTTTGTTGCCGGGATTACGGTCGGGATGGTATTTGATGGCTATTTTACGATAGGCTTTCTTGATGTCGTCCTCTGATGCGTTTTTGTCAACACCAAGAACCTCGTAGTAATCACGCTTTTGTGCCATTTCTTTTTGTATGTTGGTTGTTGTTAGATTTGAAAATTACTGACCGACTGCCACTTTGGCATGACGAATGACTTTGTCGTTGAGCATATAACCGGTTTGCACGCAGTCGATTACCTTGCCCTTCTTGTCGTCACCCATGCCGGGAACCATGGCGATGGCCTCGTGGTAGTCAACGTCGAAATCCTGGTTGTCGGTCTCAATCTTCTTGACGCCCAGACCTTCCAGTGTCTTCACAAACTTCTTGAAAATCAGCTCCATGCCTTCTTTGATGGCCGTGGGGTCGTCGGTGTGGTCGGCCATGGCGCGCTCAAAGTCATCAAGTACGGGCAGGATGGCAGTAACGGTTTTCTCGCTACCATTCAGTATCAGCTCTGCTTTCTCCTTGATGGTGCGTTTCTTATAGTTGTCAAACTCTGCTATGGTGCGCAGCAGCTGGTCTTTCAACTGCTCTATCTGCTCATGGGCAGCTTCCAGCGGGTCTTTCTCCTCTTGCGCCTTGGCAGATGCCTCGTCGTTCGTGTCCTCGCCAGCCTCGCTGGTCTCTGTAGCCTCGCTGGTTGTTTCCTGTTCTTTTTCTTGCTCTACGGCTTCCTCCTGGTTACCGTCCTTAATATCAATTGTTTTTTCTTTGCTCATAATGAATTGGTTTTGATGTCTATGGCTCGCATTGCAAAAACCATGCCAAAGGAAATGCTATATGGGTTGATCTTGTGTCTGTGATGAGTGGGTGTGAAGCGCAGGGCCATCCACTTGCCCACATCAACTGTACATCTTGGCTTTTTGCTCCTTGATGGCCTCGTCGTAGATGTAGTCGTCGTAGCTCATCAGCTTGTCGATAGTGCCCTTGGGCGTCAACTCGATGATGCGGTCGGCTACCGTGTTGATGAACTCGTGGTCGTGCGAGGCAAACAAGATGTTGCCCTTAAACTGTATCAGGTTGTTGTTGAAAGCCTGGATAGATTCCAGGTCGAGGTGGTTGGTGGGCGTGTCGAGAATCAGGCAGTTGGCGTTTTTCAGCTGCATACGTGCAATCATACAACGCATCTTCTCGCCTCCTGAGAGCACGTTGACCTTTTTCTCCACCTCTTCCTGCTTGAAGAGCATGCGGCCCAGGAATCCTTTCATCACCACCTCGTTGCCGGGCCCGTATTGCGAGAGCCACTCTACCAGGTTGAGGTTACTCTGGAAGAACTCGGTGTTGTCGAGGGGCAGATAGGCGGTGGTGATGGTGATGCCCCATTTGAAGGTGCCTGCCTGTGCCTCCCGGTTACCGTTGATGATTTCGAAAAGGGCCGTCATGGCCTTGGGGTTGTGGGAGAGGAAGACGGTCTTCTGTCCTCTCTCGATGTTGAAAGAGACATTGTCGAACAGCACCGTTCCGTCGTTGTCGACAGCCCGCAGGCCTTCCACTTCCAGTATCTGGTTGCCGGGCTCGCGCTCCATCTGGAAGATGATGCCCGGGTATTTGCGGGTAGAAGGTGTGATTTCCTCCACGTTCAGTTTCTCCAGCATCTTCTTGCGAGAGGTGGTCTGCTTGCTCTTGGCCACATTCGCCGAGAACCGGCGTATGAACTCTTCCAGCTGCTTGCGTTTCTCCTCAGCTTTCAGTCGCTGGTTCTGGGCCTGGCGCAAAGCCAGCTGCGACGACTCGTACCAGAACGAGTAGTTACCCGAGAACACCGTCACCTTGCCGAAGTCTATGTCGACGGTCTGCGTAGAGACGGCATCGAGGAAGTGACGGTCGTGGCTCACCACCAGCACACATTGCTCGAGGTTGCTCAGATAGCTCTCCAGCCACTGCACGGTGTCCAGGTCGAGGTCGTTGGTGGGCTCGTCGAGCAGCAGGTTGTCGGGATGGCCGAAGAGCGCCTTGGCCAGCATCACGCGCACTTTCTCGTTGTTTGAGATGTCGGCCATCTGCTTGTAGTGCAAGTCTTCCTTGATGCCCAGGTTCTGAAGCAGTTGGGCAGCCTCGCTCTCGGCTTCCCATCCGTTCATCTCGGCAAACTTCAGCTCCAGGTCGGCGGCGCGGTTGCCGTCTTCCTCACTCATCTCTTCCTTTGCGTAGAGGGCCTCGCGCTCCTTCATGTTCTTCCAGAGCGGCTCATGGCCTTGAAGCACGGTGTCCATCACCGAGAATTGGTCGTATTTGAAGTGGTCCTGGTCGAGCACCGAGAGGCGTTCGCCCGCACCCAGCTCTATGGTTCCTTTGTTCGGCTCGAGCTCACCGCTGATGGCCTTCAGCAAAGTCGATTTGCCTGCGCCGTTGGCTCCTATAATGCCGTAAATATTTCCACTGGTGAACTTGATGTTCACATCTTTGTAAAGCACTCGCTTTCCGAATTGAATGGCAAGATTGGTGACTGTTATCATTCTTGTTTACCTTATTATATTTAATTTTGGGTGCAAAGGTACGAATAAACGCGCAAATAAGGAAATAAAAACCGCTTTATTTCCTCATTTCTTGCGTTTACAGCCCATTTCGGCTGCTACGACGATGGTAGTGTTTTGATGGCTGTCGGGTGAGTCTTCGAACGGGTGATGACGGGCGAAACCACGTTTTACAGTTTCCCCTGCTCGCCCAGATACGAGTCTTTGAAGCCCAGGAAATAGAGCACTCCGTCCAGGCCGATGGTGTTGATGCTCTGCTCGGCGTTGGCCACCACACGGGGCTTTGCATGGAAGGCGATGCCAAGTCCTGCTTCGCTGATCATGGGCAGGTCGTTGGCTCCGTCGCCCACGGCGATGGTCTGTGCCAGGTTCACTTTCTCCACCTGGGCTATCAGCTTCAGCAGCTCTGCCTTGCGGTGACCGTCTACCACCTCACCCAGATAGCGGCCTGTCAGTTTTCCGTTGTCGTCGACTTCCAGTTCGTTGGCATACACATAGTCGATGCCGAAACGGCGTTGCAGATACTCACCGAAGTAGGTGAATCCTCCGCTCAGGATGGCTATCTTATAGCCGCATCGCTTCAGCACGGAGATAAGCCTGTCGGCACCTTCGGTAATGGGCAGGTGCTCGGCAATGTCCTGCATCACGCTCACGTCTAGTCCCTTGAGCAATGCCACACGCTGGCTAAAGCTTTCCTTGAAGTCTATCTCGCCCCTCATGGCACGCTCTGTGATGGCTTTCACCTGGTCGCCCACGCCGGCTCGTATGGCCAGTTCGTCGATACATTCCGTCTGTATGAGTGTTGAGTCCATGTCGAAGCAGATCAGGCGGCGCGACCTTCTGTACATGTCGTCCTTTTGCAGCGAGAAGTCTATCTCCATTTCCGACGAAAGCTTCATCAAGTCGGCCTGCATCTTCTGGCGGTCGGCAGGCTCGCCACGCAACGAGAACTCAATGCACGCCCGTACATGCTTGCCCGGGTGCTTGATGCTCTTACGTCCCGTGAGGCGCAGTATGCTGTCGATGTTCAGCCCCTGCTCGGTAATGATTCTGGTGGCAGCCTCTATCTGGCGTGCAGCCAGCTGCCTGCCCATCACCATCAGTATGTAGCGGTTCTTGCCCTGCTGGCCCACCCATTCCTCATACTCGTCGTCGCCAATGGGCGAGAAGCCGATGTTGACACTCAGTTCGGTGGCCTTGAACAGCAGCTCTTTCATCACCTGTCCTGAATGTGTCTCGTCGATGCGTATGAGCACGCCCAGCGACAGCGTGGAGTGGATGTCGGCCTGTCCGATGTCTAGTATCTGTGCGTCATATCGGGCCAGGATGCTCATCATGGCGGCAGTCAGTCCGGGGCGGTCCTGCCCGGTGATGCGTATCAATATCTGTTCTTCTTTGCTCGTCTTCTGTTTCATTGTCAGTCTTTTTTTGATTTTAGGTGCAAAATTACGAAAAAACTTCCAATCTGTGTAATTTTTGCTTGTTTATTCGTACCTTTGCACGCGAAATGAGATACTATAACAACGAATTTGAAGACTACGACCACTACGAGGTCGGCCAGTCCATGCCCTTGCTGGAGTGGATGCTCGCCAACTTGAAGGGCAGCCGCAGCAAACTGAAGGCAACCCTTCAGGGCAGGGGTGTGAGGGTGAACGATAAGTATGTCACCCAGTTTGATTATCAGCTCAAGCCCGGCATGCGTGTCAGCATCAGCAAGTCGAAGCGCAACGACCGCTTCAAGAGCCGTTATGTGAAGATGGTCTACGAGGACCAGTATCTGGTGGTGGTCGAGAAGAATGTGGGCATCCTCTCCATGGCTGCCGGCCATTCTTCGCTCAACGTGAAGAGTGTGCTCGACGACTACTTCCAGCGCACCCGCCAGCAGTGCCGCGCCCATGTGGTGCACCGCCTCGACCGCGACACCAGCGGACTGATGATTTATGCCAAGGATATGCAGACGGAGCAGATGCTCGAGCACAACTGGCACGACATTGTCTACGACCGTCGCTATGTGGGTGTGGTGTCGGGCGTGATGACCGAGAAAGCTGGCACGGTGGCCAACTGGCTGAAGGACAATAAGGCATACATCACCTTCTCGTCGCCCGTCGACAATGGGGGCAAGTATGCCGTGACCCATTTCAGGGTGTTAGACAGCACCGATGCCTATTCCCTGGTCGAGTACCAGCTGGAGACAGGGCGCAAGAATCAGATTCGTGTCCATTCTGCCGATTTGGGCCATCCCATCTGCGGTGACGTGAAATATGGCAATGGCGACAATCCCCTGCACCGTTTGTGCCTGCATGCCTACAAGCTCTGCTTCTACCATCCCGTAACGCGTCAGCCCATGGAGTTCGAGACGCCCATTCCGACGGCATTCAGGAGCATATTCGGCCAATAAGTGTGGGAGTGCTGGGGTTGCTGGTGAAACCGGGTGGCAACTTCTATACCTGGCAAAACTGATAACCCTCGCCAACGAGTCTGGTCAAAAAAACAGAAAACATTAAATAGATATGGAGAACAACTTTGCATATTATGTGTTTGCTTTGGTAGCAGTTGTGGTGGCATTCCTGGTCATAAAGAAAGTGGCCAGCTGCCTCATCCGCACCATTGTAGGGGTGGTTGTAGTGGCAGTCCTGGCCTATCTTTATTTTTCTAGCAAGGGAATGATCTGACTTGCGTCTTAGTACTGTTGGCAGATGGTCTTGATTCTGTTCAGACCTTCCATCATCACCGTCCGCGGACAGGCAATGTTCAGTCTGATGTAATTCCGTCCCGCGGGGGTGGTATCATACATCGTTCCGGCATTCACCATCACCTTTCCTTCTTCCAGCAGGCGAGCCGCCAGCGTGTCCGAGTCGACGCCCAGACGGCTGATGTCGGCCCATGGCAGGTAAGTACCTTCCAGTCGGGTAATGGGAATGTTGGGCAGCTCTTCGGCGAAGAACGACCGCAGTGCCTTGTAGTTCTCTTCCAGGTAGCAGCAGAGCTCTTTCAGCCACGGCTCACCCTCGTTGTAGGCAGCCTGCAGGGCGATGACGCCAAAGGGGTTCACGTCGCACACCTCGTTGATGTTGATGGCGCGGTCGATGCGCTCCCTCGTCTCGGGGTCCGGGCAGATGATGTTCGATATCTGCAGTCCGGCAATGTTGAACGACTTCGAAGGCGAGTTGCAGGTGATGCTGTTCGCCAGACAGGCCTCGCTCACCGATGCGTAGGGGGTGAATTTGTAGCCGCCCATCACCAGCTCACAATGAATCTCGTCGGCCACCACCCGCACACCGTGGCGCTGGCAGATGTCGTTCACGCGCTCCAGTTCCTCGGGGGTCCACACGCGGCCCGCAGGATTGTGGGGATTGCACAGAATCATTACCTTCGCCTTCGCCTTGGCAGCCTGCCGCTCCAGGTCGTCAAAGTCCATCTCGTAGGTGAACAGCCCGTCGCTCAGCGGCACGCGCTTCAGCGGACTCAGCAGAGCCTCGCAGCCGTTATTGCGGATGCTCGAGAAGAAACAATTGTAGACGGGCGTCTGGATGATCACCCCGTCGCCCGGCTCCGTCAGCGCCTTTACAAGTACGCTCAGGGCAGGAACAACCCCGGGAATGTACTGTATCCACTCTTTCTTGATCTGCCACGCGTGGCGGCGGCTGAACCAGTTGATGGTCGCCTCGTAGTAGCTGTCAGGCACCAGCGTGTAGCCGAACACCCCATGTTCCACGCGCTGCCGCAGGGCATCCGTGATGACCGGGGCCACCTGGAAGTCCATGTCGGCCACCCACATGGGGATGACGCCCTCTGCACACTCGTCCCACTTCACGCAGTTGGTGTTGCGGCGGTCGATGATCTTGTCGAAATCGTATAGAGCCATATAGTCTTTGTTTTTTCTTTGATACTCTGATTCTTCTTGGTTTCACCCGTTACCCGGTGTCCCCGTCATCCTGGTCACTACCGTTGTCAGCCCCTCGTTTCAATCTTGCAGTTGGCAGGCTGGCGGAGGAACTCGTCGATGGTCACGCTCCCAATCTCGTCGGCCACGATGTGCCCGCTGGTCGGGTTCTTGATGTTCTCGATGCGGCCACGGATGTCGGCACGTACGGTAGAGTATTCGAACACACGGTCGCAGGCAGCGTCGAAGGTGCAGTTCTCCAGCGTCAGGTTGTCGGCATAGCAGAGCAGCTGCTCGCCGGCCAGGTGACAGTTCACCAGCCGCACATTCTTCGAGTGCCACGCCAGATACTCGCCGTCGAGTACTGAGTCGTAGATGGTCACGTTCTCGCACTCCCAGAACGAGTCCTTCGTCACGATGTCGGCATGGTGCACCTCCACGTTCTTACAGTATTGGAAAACATACTTCGAGTTACTTTTCAGACCGTCAACAAATATATCCTCCGAGAACATGAAGGGGTAGGTGCCCTCGTTGAGCGTCACGTTCTTCAGTCGCAGGTTCTTCACCTTCCAGAAGGTCTCGTCGGCGTCGTTGATGGTGACATTCTCCAGCTCCACGTTCTCCATCTCGCGGAAGAACTTCGGACCGTCTATCACCGAGTTTTTCATCACCAGGTTGTTGGTGTACCAGATGGCAGAGCGCGACCCGGGAGCAAAATAGCAGTTGTTGATGCGTGCACCGTCCACGTGCCACCAGGGATATTTGCCGTAGAACTTACAGTCTTCTGCCTCTATGTTCTCGCATTGCTTGATGCCCGATTCGCCGTCGACGATGGTGATGTCCGTCAGCTTGAGGTCCTTGCAGCCAAACAAGGGGCGCTCGCCTCCGAACTCTTGGTGTTTGATTTCTTTCATTTCTTGTCAGTACTGATGTTGGTTTGTTTTTTTTTTGATCTGTTCCTCCTTACTTCTCCAATTCGCCTGCAAAAATAATACCAAAATCTGAGACTGCCAAATTTGCATATCATATAGAATGCAAAAAACTCTTCATCCCCCACGATTCGGGCCCTTAAATATTGTTAATCACGGTTTTGCGTCAGCCTTGTGCGCTGCTCGTTGCCTGGTAATGATAGAGAGCAGCAGGCCCTCGCCGTGGCCACGAATGATGCTCCACTCAGCATGGGGGTGGCACACACTCGGGGACGAAAGGGGCATTTTACGGTTCACTCTTGGGGAACGGAGTTGCCTAGCGGATAAAGCTTGTCCATGTTTTCATCGAAGTATTGCCTGGCCTGGTCTTTTTCCCCTATTTTCTCAAGATACTCTTCCTTGAGGGCATTGATCAAGGTGTCGAGAGAACCTTTATCGATGCTCTGACGGTCTTTCAAGAAATGGTCAAGGTCTTCATCCTTGACACCCATCATGCGCCTGTTCAAGCGGTTGTAGGCCTTCATGCGATGAATCATCTCGCTCGCCCCGATGATAAAGACATCGACATCGATGTCGAGCAGTTCCTGCAACGACAAGATATCGCCGTCTTCGCCGTTGGGCTTTAGCGTCTGATGGAAAGCATAGATGACTTTCGTCTTGCAGTTTCTTCGGCAGATGTATCAACTGCTCACATTGTCGATGAAATTCACCTTGCCGATGGTGCTCCATGTGTCGACATTGGACGTGAAGATGCGCTCGGCGGTTTCGGCAAAATGCACAAAGGAGGGGTCGCAGGAAATGAGGCTCACGCTGGCAGAGCTGATGCCCTTTTCATATTTTCCCTCCATGATGCTGAGCTGCAGGTCGCTGAATAGCCTGAGGATGCTGTCGACGCGCTCCATCTGCTTGATGCTCTCGTCGATGTCGTGGATGATCATCATCGCCATGTGGCGCTGTGAGGATTTCTTCTGTTGCTGTTCCAGCAGATATGCTGTACCGAAGGTAAGCACGATGGAGATGCTGGTGGCCACGACCGACATCAGCAATTCATGCGCCCAGCCTTGTTTGGCATGGGGCAGCTTGGTGAATTTCGGCATTCTGACTTTGTGTTCATAGGCTAATATCTGTTAGACCTTCTTCCTGGCATTCCTCCTGGAAAAGCTTGTCGAAGATGCTTCTCAGCTTTTCAGGTTCTTGTATCAGTTTCTGGATGGTTTTCTGATGCTGTTCGTTGGGCGAGCCCGGTATCCACAGCTTGATGTATCCGTGCTCGGAATACTTGTTCTGCATGTGCTCCATAAACCGCTCCCAATGCTCTTCGGGGCTTTTCTCGGGATAGTGCTCGATGCCGTATTCAATGGTTCTGCGAAACACCACCTCGGGTTCGAGGTCGCGGTCGGCCTCTGCCACTATCTTGCCGTAGATGCTGCGCGGCGCATGGCTGCTGGAGGCGCGGTGGTCTTCAACGGCTTCTTTCATCACGGTGAGCTGCTGGGGCGTGAACCAGCGCTTCAGACGGGCGTCGGCGGTGAGTATCTTCCCGCTGGTCAGGTGGTGGATGGCTCGCGGCCCTTCCAGTCCCAGGTCGTGGTAGGCGGCAATGGTATAGGCCATGTTCATGTCGGCACCAATCTTGCGGGCCAGTTCGAGCGACCGGCTGATGACACGGTTGGCATGCACAAGGTTGTGGGCCTTGTCGAAGGCATTGTAGCGGGGGAGTATCTGGGTTTCGACGAACTCCATCAAATCGAGGCTTACACGCTGGTCAATCATGCGAAATCAAGGTTTATTTTTGCAAAATTAGCAAATAATTCGTACTTTTGCAAGCAAAACAAGATAAAAACAGAGTAGAAAACGTAATAACGAGCAAGAATATAGCACAATGATGGAAGCAATTCGTGTAAACTCCTTGAAGGCGTGGATACTGGCTGCCAGGCCTAAAACGCTTACGGGTGCGGCTGTTCCGGTGATGATGGGACTCTCGCTGGCTTGGGTGGACACCCGTCTGACGGGCATTGACTTCAATGGGATAGCTGCCGCGTTGTGCCTTCTCTTTGCGTTTATCATGCAGATAGACGCCAACTTCATCAACGATTATTTCGACTATAAGAAGGGTACCGACGATGAGACGCGCCTGGGTCCGCGCCGGGCGTGCGCCCAGGGATGGGTGACCACGGCTGCCATGCGGCGTGCCATTGGCATGACCACCGCCCTGGCCTGTCTGACGGGTCTGCCCCTGGTGGCCTTCGGCGGACTGGAAATGGTGGTGGTGGGCTTGTTGTGCGTGGTGTTCTGCTTCCTCTATACCACCCATCTCTCTTATCTGGGACTTGGCGACCTGCTCGTCCTGGTGTTCTTCGGTCTCGTTCCGGTCTGCTGTACTTATTTCCTGCAGACCCACACGGTGACCAAGGAGGTGGTGGAGTCGTCGCTGGCTTGCGGAATGGTGATTGACACCCTGCTCATCGTCAATAACTACCGCGACCGCGACACCGACCGGGCCGCCGGCAAGCGCACGCTGGTCATCAGGATTGGCGAGCGGGCCTCGGAGATTTTGTTTTTTGCCTTGGGACTGTTGGCCTTCCTCATGGGGCTGGTATTCTTTTTCACGGGTCGTTATTTCACCTTCTTCCTGCCCGTGGTCTATCTGATGCTTCACGCGCGTACCTATAGAAAGATGAAGCGCATCAAGCACGGCAAGGCGCTCAACCTGATACTGGGTGAGAATGCCCGCAACATGTTTATCTATGGCATACTCTTCTCGCTGGGCGTGCTGATAGATTTTTACCTGCGCTAGCCAGACGGCGAGGCCGGAAACAGGTAAAAACAGCGAGCCGAGAAACCAGAACTAGTTGAAGAAATTCCAGCTGACGCCAAAGCGGATGATATTCTCGTTGAGCGGGTAGTGGGGCGTGAAGAAGTAGTTGCGCTTTCCTTTGCCTGCGTTGACGTGGCTCATCATCACGAAGAAGCGGGTGTGCTTGATGTCCATATTGGCATAGACATTGACGATGGGGTAGTTGCCCAGCTCGATGCGGTTGTCGCGGTTCTCCTGGACCGTGAACTGGCCGAGGGCAGGGCAGTAGTCGTGGGCGTAGTATTTCGTGAAGTAGCGCACGTCGGCACCCAGGTCGATGGTGAGCACATGGGCCACATTGAATTTCAGGAACAGGTTGGAGTAGACGTTGAGCGCCGGCAGGGGCAGCACATCATCGTCGCTGGACTTCTGCCACGTCACCACACTCTCCCAGTTGAGCGGTCCCAGACGGAAGCGCTGGTCGAGCTGTGCCGTCAGCACCGTCATGTCGTCGCTCTGCTGGCGCACCGCCACGTTGTAGCCATAGCGGTCGGTGCCATCAACGGCCCAGTCCTGACCGAAATAGGTGTAGTTCTTGATGTTGTCGAAGGCGACGCGCAGTCGGGTGTTGGTCTTTCCGAAGGTGAGCGTGCCCTCGAGGTGCAGACGCGTCTCCTTGTCGAGCTTGTCGTTGTTCCACCATAAGTGGCGCGACTGGTAGTTGCGATAGAAGAACGTGGGGTTGACGCGGTGCAGATAGCCATTGGCAGCCAGCTGCACGGTGTCGCCGAAGAGATGGAAGTTCAAGTCGGCAGAGGCGTCGACCTTCAGCTGGCCGGCGTCTTCGCCCATCAGCCACGTCTCGAGGGTGGCATTGTAGTGCAAGAGCGAGCCCTGTGTCTTGCTCAGTTGTCCGCCCACGCTCAGGGTGTGCTCGTTGAACGAGCGGAAGCCCGGCAGGGTGTCGCCCTCGGCGGCTTCTGCGGGGAGGGAGAAATGGCGCAGGTCGGAGGTGACAAAGCCTTTCAGTCCTGCCTTGGCCCATTTGTTGAAGCCTTCGAGCAGGGCGATGGCGAGCGTATTCTTCAGCCGGTAGTGGCCAATCTTGTCGTAGATAGAGTCGGAGGCGAGCTTTTCCACGACGTTGTAGGTGTTGGCGTAATAGGTGTCGGGCACCCGATAGGCCTCGAAGATGCGGCGGTAGTTGTCGAATTTGGCCGTATGGATGAAACTGGTCACGGGCACAAACTCGTCTTTCACCCATGCCGTGTCCTCCTTCTCTTGGGTCTTCTCCTGTGCCAGCAGGCGGTCGGCCTCTTCCTTGCTGCCTACCTTGATGCGGCCGGTGCCCTCAGTGGCGGTGCTGTCAGCAGGGGCTGGTTCCTTGCCCGCAATCTTGGCATCGTCGGGGCGTCCGCCGAAGTCTTTCTGCGTGCGCTGCTGGTATTCGGCCTCGTTCCACTCGCGGCCCTCTTTCTTGGCCTGCTTCATGGCTTCCTCGCGGGCTTTCTTCTCCTCCTGTTCTTTCTGTGAGGCCATGGCGAACTTCTTCGCCTTGATTTCCTCCTCGGTCATGGGCACCTTGCGGTTGAAGCCCAGGCTGTAGCGGTGGGTGAAGAAGACGTGCTGGTTGTCGTTGCGGTTCCAGTTCTGCTCGAGCAGGGTTGGTATCTCGCTGGTGCGGAAATTATCGCTGAACACCTCGGGGTGGGTGATATAGTCGTCGTTGGTGATACCGCCGTTCTCAGTCACCTTCTGGTGGTTGGTGGAAAGCAGCAGATGAGCCTGGTAGCGGTCGCCCAGATAAGAGCCGTACATGGTGTAGTTGAAGTGGGCTGTGCTTTGGTTCTGGTAGTAGCCGCGCCCGTAGATGTAGTCGAACTTAAAGCCCAGTCCGATGCGCTTGCCGGCATTCACGCCAAAGAGCGCCTTGAAGTGGTCCTCGCCGTTGTTGCGGTCGCCACAGGTGTTGTAGGCGAGGTTGGTGATGGGCGAGAGCGTGTTGGTGAAGTGGAACTTACCGGGGGGCGTAATGAAATAATCGTATGGCTGGGTGAAGAGGAACTGGTCGTTCTCCTGCCGGTCGATGAAGATGCGATGCTCGCGGGGTGCACCCACGTTGCCCGTAGAGTTGTATTCCGAGCGCAGGCCGGTGTTGAAGATGCTGTTCATGAACATATAGTGCAGGGTGTCGGCGGTGGCCGGTGTGCGGTCGCCAAAACGCTCGTCCACGCTCCACACCTTCAGACCCATGGGAATCTCCTTGTCGGTCTTCGTGGTGTCGCGGTTCATGACGGTGCGGTTGTCTTGCTGGCCGGGCATAGCCAAGCCACCCTCGGGCTGCAAATCTCTGATCTGAGCCACGACGGTGACGGCAGTAGCTGCCAGGAGAGCCATGACGGCTAATGCTCTTTTCATTTCTTGTATCTGTAAACGCATTCAACCATCTTGAACACCATTGCGCCAAGAATGATAATGGTGCCCACGGTGCTGTCGGCCCACAAATAGACGGCCACACCCACGATGGCGCCCACCATGAAGATGAGGTTCAGGATGTTGCGCAGGCGCAGGTAGCGGTCGGGACGCTCCTCGACGTCGTGGTTTTCTCCTCTTTTTCTCTTTTGCAAAGTCATGTGTTACGAAATGATTTTAGTCTTCCAACAAAAGTGTATTCTTGATTTCCCTGAAGATATAGTCCTTACGGTCGATGGTCTTGCGGCGGAACTTGCCTGAGAGGCGGGCCAGCTTGGTCTTGCTCTTGTTCAGTCCGTATTTGTCGGTGATCCATTCCTCGGCCTTGGCGGTCATGCCGCCGTCACGGTTTTCCTCGTACACGTAGTTGATGCGCCCCAGCTTCACATCGGCATGCTCGTTGGTGCACTCAGCTATGATGGTGAAGTTGAACTCGGTGCGGTCGAGCGAGAGGGTGGAGTTGCGGAACACCAGCCACTCCTGGAATCTCACGCCCAGGGTGTGGGTGGCCTCGTCGGCCAAAGCCACACGGCTTTGCTCCATCTGTCCTTCCGCATGGGTCATGTCGGTGAACAGCTGGCCCAGCTTGTCGTAGATCCACTCGGCGCTCTTGCCGGGGACGTCGATGCTCAGGCGCCACTCCACTTGTCCGTTCACCTCGGGCACGGCACCCTCCAGATACTTGGCGTCGGGGTTGGGTGCTGCAGCAGCGGCTGATTCGGTCAAGGCCTTCACCGCACGCTCGTTGTTGCTGACCTCCCATTTGTTGGTGGTGCTCTCTTCGAGTTTTGCTTTAGCCTCTTTGGCAGCTTCTTTAGCCTTAGCCTCTTTGGCGGCTTCTTTAGCCTTAGCCTCCTTCACGGCCTCTTTAGCCTCAGCCTCTTTAGCCTCAGCTTTAGCTTTTGCCTCTTTTGCAGCCTCTTTAGCTTTAGCCTCTTTCACAGCCTCTTTAGCCTTCGCTTCTTTCACGGCCTCTTCAGCCTTGGCCTTGGCTTTCGCTTCAGCCTTGGCGGCTTCCTCGGCAGCTTTTGCAGCCTCTTCGGCCTTGAGGGCGGCTATGCGAGCTTCCTCGGCAATACGGGCAGCCTCCTCGGCGGCTTTCTTGGCCAGTTCGGCTTTCTGCTTGGCATCGTTGACGACGCTCTGTGCTTGCATCCCTAAGGGCATGCACAGCAATATGGCAAGTGCAATTTTCTTCATCATACGCGTGATACTGATTGATAAGTTGGTGCAAAATTAATAAATAATGTGCGAATAACTCTCAATGTAAGGATAAATTAACGTTATTTCAATTCCAGTTGTTCTTGCAGGCGCACGATTTCATTGCGATATTGAGCGGCCTGGAGGAAGTCGAACTTCTTGGCTGCCTCCTTCATCAGACGGGTGGTCTCTTCGATGCACTTCTCCAGCTGGGGTCTTGTCATGCGGCGCACAACCGGGTCGGCGGCAAAGGCTCCACTGGCGGGTTCGCCTTTGGCAGCATAGGATGGTGAGCCGGTGACGGCCATCTTGATTTCCCGGGCATCGGGCCGTAAGTCTTCGGTACGGGTGGAGAGGCTCGTCTTGATTTCCTTGACAATCTGCTGGGGCGTGATGCCGTGCTCCTCATTGTATTTCAGCTGTTTGGCACGTCGGCGCATGGTCTCGTCGATGGTGAGCTGCATGCTCTGAGTGATGGTGTCGGCATACATGATCACCTTGCCGTTCACGTTGCGTGCAGCACGTCCTGCCGTCTGGGTGAGACTGCGGTGCGAGCGCAGGAACCCTTCCTTGTCGGCGTCGAGGATGGCCACCAGCGAAACCTCGGGCAGGTCCAGTCCCTCGCGAAGGAGGTTGACGCCCACCAGCACATCGAAGGCGCCGGCACGCAGGTCGCTCATGATTTTCACGCGGTCGAGTGTGGCTACGTCGCTATGGATGTAGTTGGCGCGCACATCGTGGTTCAGCAGGTATTCGGTCAGCTCTTCTGCCATGCGCTTGGTCAGCGTCGTCACCAGCACACGCTCGCCCCGCTGACTTCGTGTCAGGATCTCGTCCAACAAGTCGTCTATCTGATTCTCGCTGGGACGCACCTCAATCTCGGGGTCGAGCAGTCCTGTGGGGCGTATCAGCTGTTCGACCACCACACCCTCGGCCTCGTTCAGTTCGAAGTCGGCAGGAGTGGCCGATACGTAGATCACCTGATGAATCATCTGCTGGAACTCCTCGAAGCGCAACGGGCGGTTGTCGAAGGCCGCAGGCAGGCGGAAGCCATATTCCACCAGGTTGGTCTTGCGGGCCCGGTCGCCTCCATACATGGCGCTGATCTGTGGGACGCAGACATGGCTCTCGTCGACGACCAATAGAAAATCTTCTGGAAAAAAATCCAACAAACAATAGGGTCGCTGACCAGCCTCACGGCCGTCGAAATAGCGCGAGTAATTCTCTATGCCCGAGCAATGCCCCAGTTCTTTTATCATCTCCATGTCGTACTCGACACGTTCCTTAATGCGCTGAGCCTTAATGCCATCTCCTATCTCGTTGAAGAATTCAATCTGCTTCAGCAAGTCGTCTTGTATTTGTCTGATGGCTATCTCGGTCTGCTCCTTGGAAGTCACGAAAAGGTTGGCAGGATATATCTGATATTCTTCGAACGAACCCAGTCGGTGGAGCGTCACGGCGTCGAGCTCCTCAATGCTGTCAATCTCGTCGTCCCAGAAAGTGACGCGCAGCAGGTTGTCGCTATAGGCCATGAACACATCCACGGTGTCGCCTTTCACCCTGAAAGTACCGCGCTTGAGTTCGATGTCGTTGCGCACATAGAGGGCATCAACCAGTCGGCGCAAGAACATATTGCGGTCGAGAATCATGCCTTTCTTGAGGTTGATGACGCTGTTGGCCATCGAGGTGGGGCCACCCATGCCATAGATGCACGAGACGGAGGAGACCACCACTACGTCTTTCCTGCCCGAAAGCAAAGCAGAGACGGCAGAGAGCCGCAGCCGGTCGATCTCATCGTTGATGGCCAGGTCTTTCTCGATGTAGGTGTCGGAGGCAGGCAGGTAAGCCTCCGGCTGGTAGTAGTCGTAGTAGGATACGTAATACTCGACGGCATTCTCGGGGAAGAAGCCTTTCATCTCCTCGTAGAGCTGTGCGGCCAGCGTCTTGTTGTGGCTGAGAATCAGGGTGGGGCGGTTCACGTTGGCTATCACGTTGGCCACGGTGAATGTCTTTCCCGAGCCAGTCACACCCAGCAGCACCTGGGCGCGGTCGCCACGCTCCAGTCCTTCTGTCAGTTCGCGAATCGCTTCAGGCTGGTCGCCTGTGGGCTTGAATTTAGATGTCAGTTTGAAATTCATAGAGTGCAAAAATACTAAAAACATCGTAATATATGTACACTTTCAGCATTTTTTTGCAAAAAAACGTATACTTCATTTTGTCATTATTAGAATAATGTGTAATTTTGCGACGAATTTCGGAAAATTGAAAGAACATGAAGAAAATTATTCTGATCTCTATATGCACTATTGTGCTCTTTTCGGGTTGCGCACATGAGTTCAACCAGGTGTTTAAGAGCCAAGATAACGACTATAAATACGAATACGCTAAGGAGTGCTTTGCCAATGGCAAATATCAGCGCGCCATCACCTTGCTCGACCAGCTGGTGATTCCCATGAAGGGAACGGAGAACGCCCAGGACTGTCTCTACATGCTGGGCATGGCCCAGTTCCTGGCAAAGGACTACGAGATGGCCTCGGCTACCTTCCGCAAGTATTGCCAGTCGTACCCCAAGGGCATCTATGCCGAGCTGGCCTCCTACTATGTGGGTGAGAGCCTCTTCGAGAGCACGCCCGAGCCACGCCTCGACCAGTCGCCCACGGTAGCTGCCATTGCTGCCTATCAAGAGTATCTTGACCGTTTCCCCGATGCGAAGAACAAAAGGCAGGCGCAGTACCGCATGTTCGACCTGCAAAACAAGCTGGTGACCAAAGAACTGCTGTCGGCGCAACTCTACTATAACTTAGGCACTTACTTCGGCAACTGCTCGTTGGGCGGAAGCAACTACGAGGCTTGCATTGTGACGGCCCAGAATGCCTTGAAGGACTATCCCTATAGCAAGCAGCGTGAGGATTTTGCCCTGCTCATCATGAAAAGCAAGTTCGAGCTGGCTGAGAACAGTACCGAGGCAAAGCGCATGGAGCGCTACCGCGATGCAGAGGATGAGTGCTATGGTTTTATCAACGAGTATCCTGATTCGAAAGACAAGTCGCTGGCAGAGAAATATATCAGCCGCTGCAAGAAATACACCGGCGAAAGCTCGGATGACAACAATGCAATAACAGAATAAAAAACAATTATATTTTAGTCAACTTTTTATGGATTACAAGAAGTCAAAAGCACCGGTTAACACCGTTACACGCAACATTATGGATTTATGCGATGAAACAGGAAACATCTACGAGAGTGTAGCCATCATCGCCAAGCGTGCCAATCAGATTTCAGTGGAAATCAAACAAGACCTCAGCAAGAAGCTCGCTGAGTTTGCCTCTTATAATGACAGTCTGGAGGAGGTTTTCGAGAATCGTGAGCAGATTGAGATTTCGCGCTACTACGAGAAATTGCCCAAGCCGTCGCTGCTGGCCACTCAGGAGTTCATCGACGGGAATGTCTATTTCCGCGATCCCTCAAAGGATAACAAATAAGCGAGTGGAACTATGATTCAGCGCAAGCAAACTCTTTTCATGCTGCTGGCTTTCATCTGCACCGTGGTTTGTCTGTGCCTTCCCGTGGGAAGCTTCACTCCTCAGGGCATGGGAGCCGACATGAGCATGTATAACCTCTGGGTGGTGGAGCCTAACGGGGCGCACAACTTTGCCGTGTGGGCTTTGTTCGCCATCCTGCTGGTCACGCTCCCCATCTGCATTGCAGCCATTTTCAGCTACCACAACCGCAAGGGACAGGCTCGTTTCTGTCTTTTCAACGTGTTGCTCTGCCTGGGATGGTATGTGGTGTATGTTGTTTTCAGTCAGGTGCTCGCCTATGGCGATTTCCACCCGTCCTTTGCGGCGGTTCTTCCCTTGGTTTCCATGATTCTATATGTCATGGCTCGCAAGGCAATACTGGCCGACGAGGCACTCGTGAGAGCAGCAGACAGAATCAGATAAGTGGCTCTCGTTCGAGCAGCTGACAGAAACTGATAAGAAGCTCTCGTATGAGCAGCAGACAGAATCAGATAACGTGATCAGGACACCCCTCGGTATTCGTCTGTCGCCGGGAGTGATTCCATCACAGACAGCAAATAAAAAAGGTCGCTCATTGTGGGCGACCTTTCTTTATGGTGTTGAATATGATATTGCTCAATATGCTCAATAGTTGAGCCGGCTCATTCTTATTAGAGACCTGGCTCATTCTTATTAGAGCCTCGGCTCATTCTAATTAGAGACCCAGCTTCTTCTTGGTGTCAGCAGCAGCCTTGTCGATGGCAGCACCTGTCTTAGCCTTAGCGTCCTCAACGGCAGCGTTAGCCTTCTCGGCAGCAGCGTTCTTGGCGTTGTCAACAGCGTTGGCAGCAGCATCCTTGGCACCCTCAACGGCGTCTTTTGCACCTTCTACAGCACCCTCAACTGCGTTGGCGGCAGCATCCTTGGCACCCTCAACAGCGTTGCCAGCAACAGCAGCAGCGTCAATACCAAGAGCCTTCAGAGCGTCGGTAGCACCAGTGAGCTTCTCAATAGTCTCAGAAGGAATAGCACCAATACCGTCAACCAATGTTGCAACGGCAGCGTTTCCACCTACAAACTCCTTGATCTTGTCGGCATTCTCCTTCAGGAAGCCCTGAACCTTAGAAAGATACTCCTGAGCAATAGCAGGATTGTTGGCCAGGAACTCGGCCACCTTTGCCTTCACGGCCTCCAGGGCGGTCTGGAAAGCATTCAAGTCTTTGCTCTCAAGGTTCTCTGCGAGGGCATTGATGGTTGCCTCAGCCTCTGCTGCTGCATCAGCCACTGCTACGGTGTCTACTACTTCGGCTTCGGGAGCCTTTGCTTTGTTGCCACAGCTTACAAATGTCATTGCAAGAGCTGCAATAGCCAAAACGAAAAGTTTTTTCATAATAAATAATTTTAATGATTAGAATATAAAAATTTCTGCAAATATAGTTTTTTTACCAATAGAGTGTACTTTTTGTTTATTATTTTTAACATCAAACGCCTCTTTTCTGCCTCTTTCTTTCTGTTTCTCACTAGCTTACGTCTCTCTTTTCTGCCTCTTTCTTCGTGTTTCTCACTGGCTTACGACCCTGTTTTGCGTCGACGGACGCTATATATAAATAAGGTACTTCATTGTATGATAGAGGTGAGGAAGTCTGTCGTGAAGTGGTTCGGAGAAAATAAATTTGGCATATTGGCCGATTTTTCCTATCTTTGCGAACAGAAGAAAATTGTTTAATACTATAAAAACGTTCATTATGGCAAAAACACCTACTCCCCACATTGGGGCCCAAGCTGGCGAGATAGCCAAAACTGTGATTATGGCCGGCGACCCGTTGCGCGCCAAGTTCATGGCTGAGAGATTCCTCGAGAATCCCGTGTTGTTCAACCAGGTGCGTGGCATGCTGGGCTACACAGGCACCTATCAGGGCAAGCCGGTGAGTGTGATGGGACATGGCATGGGCATTCCCTCCATTGGTATTTATACCTACGAACTCTTCAACTTCTACGACGTCGACACCATCATCCGCGTTGGATCGGCTGGTGCTTTGCAAGAGGACCTGCACGTGGGCGACCTGGTGCTGGCCATGGGTGCCTGCACCGACTCCAACTATGCTTCTCAGTTCGAACTGCCCGGCACCTATGCGCCGATTGCCGACTTCAGCTTGCTGCGCGGAGCAGCAGAGACGTGCGAGCGCCTGGGTTACCGCTACAAGGTGGGCAATGTGTTCTCGTCGGACATCTTCTACAAAGAGCACTCTCACAACGACAAGTGGATGTCGATGGGCGTGCTGGCCATCGAGATGGAAGCGCCCGCTCTCTATCTGAATGCCGCGAGGGCAGGGAAGAGGGCGCTGACCATTTGCACCATCTCCGACCATATCATCACGGGCGAGGAGACTACTGCTGAGGAGCGTCAGACAACGTTCACGAAAATGATGGATGTGGCCTTCTCGTTGATTTAATGAAATGGCCTTCTCGTTGATTCAAAGAAGTAGGCTTCCCCGTTGATTCAACGAAGTAGGCTTCCTCGTTGCTTAGAAGAAATGGCTTCCTTGTTGCTTTGAAGAAGTAACTTCCCCCGTTAATTTACCTATGTTGAACAGAAAGAAAAGATAAGAACAATGATCAATAGATTACTGAATTTCCTGAATGCATCGCCAGTGAATTTCCTGGCCGTTAGAAACCTTGTCGAAGAGTTGGAGAAAGCCGGCTACCGCCGTGTGAATCCGTGTGAGCCGCTGGGAAAGGTGGCTGCTGGCGATAAGTTCTTTGTGACGAAGAACGACTCGTCGGTCTATGCCTTCGAGATAGGTTCCAAACCCCTTGCCGATGCAGGCTTCCACATGATTTGCGCCCATTGCGACTCGCCCACCTTCCGCGTCAAGCCCAATGCCGAGATGCCATGCGAGGGCGGTATCGTCAAGCTCAACACTGAAGTGTATGGAGGTCCTATCATGTCGACATGGTTCGACCGTCCGTTGACGCTTGCCGGAAGGGTCATTGTCAGGGGCAAGGACGAGTACACCCCGCAGACCCTGCTCATGCATGTGAAGCGGCCCCTGTTGCAAATCAGCAACCTGGCCATTCACTTCAACCGGCAGGTGAACGACGGCGTGAAGCTCAGCAAGCAGAAAGACGTGCTGCCCCTGCTGGGCATTGTCAGCGATGAGCTGGAGAAAGGCAACATGCTGATGAATGTGATTCTCGAGGAACTGAACAGGCAGCAGCCCGTGAAGCGTGAGGACATCCTCGACTTCGACCTCTATCTGGCCGACGCCACGCCGGCTTGCACCTTCGGTGTTCACAACGAGTTCATCTCCTCCGGCCGCCTCGACGACTTGTCGATGTGCTTTGCCGGACTGGAGGCCTTGCTGGGCAGTGGCAAGAGTGCAGTCACGAAAGTGCTGGCCATCTTCGACAACGAGGAGACCGGCTCGCAGACCAAGCAGGGTGCAGGCAGTCCCTTCCTCGCCTCCATCATCAACCGCATCGCCTTGGCACAGGGCGGCTCACCCGAGGCTTTCAGCCAGGCCGTAGAGCGAGCATTCATGGTTTCTGCCGATAATGCGCACGCCTTGCACCCCAACTACACCGAGAAGTTCGACCCCACCAACCATCCCGTGCTGGGCGGCGGTCCCGTCATCAAGTTCAATGCAGCCCAGAAGTATGCCAGCGATGCCGTCTCTGCCGCCATCTTCGCCGAGATTTGCCGCAAGGCAGGCGTGCCCTGTCAGCGGTTCGTCAACCATAGCGATGTGGCTGGCGGAAGCACTTTGGGCAATATCCTGGCGTCTTCCATCCCCTTGCGCGGAGTCGACATGGGCAACGGCATACTGGCCATGCACAGCTGCCGCGAGACCGGAAGCACTGCCGACCATCTGTATTGTGTCAAGGCCTTCACGCAATTCTTCAGTTAGAAAAATATTAACCCTCAAAAACAAAACAAGATGATGAAAATCGTAAGAGTTATGACTTCTATTGCCATCGTATCGGCTATGATGCAACTTACCGCCTGCAACGAAGCAGGAACGTCTGAAAACCCCTTGCTCCAGCCCAGCGAACTGCCCTTCGGAGCACCCGACTTCAGCAAGATCAAGCCTACCGACTATCTGCCTGCCATCAAGGCGGCCATCGACGACCAGCGCAGCATCATCAAGGCGATTGTAGAGAGCCAGGAGGCGCCCACCTTCGAGAATACCATCGTTGCCTATGCCGAGAGCGGACGCCTGCTCGACCGCGTGGAGAGTGTCTTCAGCAGCCTATGCAGCGCCGACAAGACGCCCGAGATTGCCAACACCGAGAAGAAGGTGACACCGCTGCTCACCGAACTGGCCAACGAGATCAGTTTCAACAAGCAGCTCTTCGAACGTATCAAGACGGTCTACGACAACGAGCACGAGAAACTCACGGGCGAGGACCAGAAACTGCTCGAGGAGGTCTATAAGAAGTTTGTGCGTGCCGGAGCCTTGTTGCCCGAAGACAAGATGGCACGGATGAAGGAAATCAACATGCGCATCTCCGAACTCCAGCAGCAATGGGGCGACCTGCTGCCCGATGCCACCAACAATGCTGCCGTGTGGGTGGACAATAAAGACGATCTGGCAGGATTGAGCGAGGCCGACATCGCACAATGCAAGGCCGACGCCGAGAGCCGCGGAGGCAAGGCACCTTATTGCATCGTCATCGTGAACACCACCCAGCAGGCGCTGCTCACCAATCTGCAGAACCGCGACCTGCGTAGGAAGGTCTTCGAGGCTTCTATCCACAGGGCCGACGGCACCAACGAGAAGTTCAACACCTTCCCCCTCGTCGTCGAGATTGCCAAGCTGAGAGCCGAGAAGGCTGCCATCATGGGATACAAGAACTATGCCGAGTATTCGCTCGAGAACACGATGGCCAAGACACCCGACAATGTCTATGCCTTCCTCAAGCAGCTCATCAAGGACTACACCCCCAAGGCCGATGCCGAGACCAAAGCCATTGAGGAGTATGCCCGGAAGACCGAGGGTCCCGACTTCAAGCTGGAGCCGTACGACCGCTTCTTCTATTCTGCCAAGATGAAGAAAGAGATGCTCGAGGTCTCCGACGATGATGTCAAGCCTTACTTCAACCTCGACAGCGTACAGCAGAACGGAGTGTTCTATGCCGCCAACCGAGCCTACGGCCTCACCTTCAAGCAGCGTACCGACATTCCCGTCTATCATCCCGACATGAAAGTCTTCGAGGTGATCGACAAGGACGGCAAGCCACTGGCACTCTTCTATAGCGACTACTTCCGCAGACCCACCAAGCGCGGCGGAGCCTGGATGAGCTCGTTTGCCAAGCAGAGCACCCTGCGCGAGCAGCTGCCCATCATCTACAACGTCACCAACTATGCCAAGGCCCCCGAGGGACAGCCCACACTCATCACATGGGACGAGGTGTGCACATTGTTCCATGAGTTCGGACACGCCCTCCACGGCATCCTCTCCAACTGCAAATACAACACGCTGAGCGGTACGGCCGTTGCCCGCGACTTCGTGGAAATGCCGTCGCAGTTCAACGAGTCGTTCGCATCCATTCCCGAGGTGTTCGACCATTTTGCCAAGCACACCCAGACGGGCGAGCCCATGCCTGCCGAGCTGAAGGCAAAGATGCTCAAGTCCATCAACTTCCAGACGGCCTATGCCCTGGGCGAGAACCTGGCAGCCACCTGCCTCGACCTGGCCTGGCACATGCTCGCAACTGACCAGATTCCTACCGCCGACAAGGCTGCCGAGTTCGAGACAAAGGCTCTTGCCGACATCGGTCTGCTCAACGCTCAGATACCGCCACGCTACTCAACGTCTTACTTTAACCATGTATGGGGAGGAGGCTATGCAGCAGGCTATTACAGTTATCTGTGGACGGAAGTGCTGGCCGTGAATATCGCTGATTGCTTCGCCGCTCGCGGACCGCTGAAGCCTGAGGTGGGTCAGGACTTGCGCGACAAGATTCTAAGTCGTGGTAACACGGGTGATCTCATGCAGATGTTCACCGACTTTACAGGAATGAAGTCGCCCGATGCCTCAGCATTGCTCAAGGCCAGAGGGCTCTAAGCCAGGAGCTCCTTTGGGGAGTTTTTTAGGAGCGGAGAGCTTTTAGGAGCTTTTTAGAAGTGGAGAGCTTTTAGGAGCTTTTTAGGAGTGAAGTTTTTTAGGAGTGTAGGAGTGTGGGAGTGTAGGAGTGTAGACAATACTCCGCCTCTTGCACTCCTGCTTTCGTTCCGTTAAGGATGCTTTTCTCCAGCTTAAAGCCCCCTCCGGCCGTTTCCAAAGGTAATCATACGCCTCAGTTCTCAACTCTCAACTTGTCTAGGGTCTACTGCAAAGTTACTTATTTTTCCGGTGATATGCAAGCGTTTTCGGCACTATTTTCGGGGGGCGGAAAAATTTTCGTTTTTCTTGACATTTGCCCACAGATTACACAGATTTACACCGATTTATATAATTCTCAATTCACAAAGTCACACAGATGCCACGGATTTTCACAGATTTTTCTCCAGCTTCAAGGGTAACCGCTCCTCCCCTATAGGGGAGGCTGGGTAGGGTCTTCTCAACTCTAAATGCGCCGAGCAGCCCTCGGGAAACTCAGAGGACGTTCAGAGTTTTCCAGACGGCATCGTTGTGCGCGCGGGGAAAGCGACGGGCTCAGTTTTGAGCCGGTTAAGCCACCGGAGGCATTTCTGTCTGACCATTGGTTGATGATGATCAGACGGTGAACAAATCGTTCACCGTCAAGTCAGAGACATTCTGAGTCCACAAACCCGGGAAAAGGGACAAGAAATGCAGGAAAGCAGTCAGCCTGATCAGAGAGACAAGTCAACAGAATCAGTACAACAAACAGTAATTAACAAAACAACAACAAATCAAGGCTCAAAAGGAGTCAACACTATACAGGAAAAGACAGGTCGTTAGCCTTGCCTACAGGAGAACCTTAAACCTTAAAACCTTAAAACCTTAACGAATAGGTTTTAAAATTATGTTTATATATTAATATATTATAATATATTAATATATAATATATAGAAACTCATTTTCTGTTTTTTTATAGGCTAAACGATAAGGTTTTAAGGTTTTAAGGTTTTAAGGTTTTTGTGCTAAACGATTGCTTTTCAGTCAGTTGCATTTTCTATGAGTTTTTAAGGTCTTCATAATGCTCATGATTTTTCCCTTATAAGCTACGGTAAAAAGTACCGAGAAAATATAAGGAACTGGGCGGCAAGGATACCATTATGGCCGGCCAGACGATTTGCCGGATAGGCTGATGCACGCCATCTCACTTGTAAAGATTTCAAAAAACTTTTTTGCGACAGGTGTCATTTTTTACGACAAAATAGTTGCACAACTCGAATTATTTCAGTATCTTTGTAGTGGTTTTAGAAGCAAATTTAGAGATAAGTAAATGTCAGAAAGCGATCTTTGACTTTTCTACCTATAAGAAACGACACCGAACGTCAGGCAAGTTAATGAAACCGCCTGCATGACACGTTAATCGAGCTGACCGCGCGGCAAGTTAATCGAGTCGACCGCATGGCAAGTGAACGACACCGACTGTCTGCCAAGAAAATGGAGCCGACTGCACGGCCGACCCCATCAAGAGAGAGATGTGAGAAGTGTACACTCTCCCATTTAAATATGAAAAGGAGTTTACATTTTCAGGAGTTTCTCGCAGTGGGTTCCGAACTTGCCAGCCACCTTGATGATATACATCCCGCGCTGGATGAACGAGGTGTCGACAATGGCCGTATGGCGGGCAGCGCCCTCGTCGAGCAGTCCGCCGTTCAGGTTGTAGAGCTGCCACGAGAACAGGTGCTCGTCGGGACTGTCGATGCGATACATGGCAGAGCCGTCGAGCGGCTGGATGAGACAGCGGTTGTCGGCCTTGATATCCTCAATGGCCGTCGTGCCGAAGACGGGTGCCTCAGCCTCTGTCGAAGGGCGCATGCTCTGGATGCGGGGCCAGCCGTCGCTACCCCACTCGATGCGGTCGAGATAGGTGACACGCCCGGCGTCTACATCATTGGCCTGGAAACCATGATAGAGCACCCATGTCTGCCCTTTCTCGTCTTCTACGAACTCCGAGCAGTGGCCGGGACCGTAGACCTCGGGACTCTTGTTGAGCAGGGGCGAGAAGTTGTCGCCTACGGCGCTGCGTCCCTCACGGTCGACATAGGGTCCGAAGAGGTTGCGCGAACGGGCCATCACCAGCCGGTAGGTGCTCTTGGCACCCTCGCAGCACGTGCCTGCTGAGCCGATGAGATAGTAGAATCCGTTGCGCTTGTGAATCATCGTCGCCTCTATCAGTCCGCCGGCTATCTTCTGCGGTGTGCAGCCTTCCTTGACGGCCAGTCCGTCGTCGGTCAGCTCAACACCATAGATGTCGTGGAACGAGCCCCAGAAGAGGTAGTTCCTGCCATCGTCTTGGATGAAGAAGGGGTCGATGCAGTTCTCGATGTCCACCTCGCTGCTGATGAACAGCTTATGAGCATCGTGGAATCCGCCGTTGGGGCGGTCGCTGACGGCCACGCCAATGCCGCACTGCCAGGTCTTGCCCCACTCCGACTTCGAGTAGTAGAGCACGTACTGTCCGCCGATGTAGTTGATGTCGGGCGCCCAGATGCCTCCGTTGGGCACAAAGTCCATGGGGCGTGTCTGGTCGGTGAAGGCCGTACCGGCATAGCGCCATTTGACGAGGTCCTTCGACCGGTAGATGGGCACATTGTGGGTGTCCTCGGTGGCATACAAATAGAAGTAGCCATCGCTGGCATGGATGACCGTCGGGTCGGGCAGGCTGTAGTTGATGACGGGGTTGTTGTAGGTCTTCACCTCGTCGGCAGCGCAGGCCATGAGAGGGAGCAGGGCAAGGAGCCCGAAAGGCACACAGGCCCTCGCCCACCCTGTTAGTTTTCGACTTATCTGATTGCTTGTCATATCTTCATTCAACTATTAACACCCATCATGATTCTTAGTTGGCAGGCTCGAAGCTGGTCCACATGTCGTTGGCCAGCAGACAGAGCTTGAAGGTGTAGCGGCCGCTCACCGAGGGCACCCACTTCACGTCGCCGCCAGCATCCTGGAAGCGGTACATGAAGAGACGATGGTCGGTCAGGGGGTCGGCATTGTCGGTTGGTGCGAAGAAGAACTGGTCGCCCCATCCTCCGCCAAGGCCGATTTTCAGCTCACCGCCGGCATTGAAGTCGCCCGTCCAGGCATAGTAGTAAGGCTCGCGGGCCGTACCTACCATCTCCATGCGGCCGGCTGTGGTGTTGGTGTTCCAGCCTACTGAGCATCCGTTGCCGCAAATCCAGATCTGACCCGGCGTGGGCAGCTGCACGATGTCGAGCACACGGCAGTCGTTATACTCCGAGTTGGTGTCGACGATGACGGTACGAGTGCCCGAGTCGGTGTTGGTGAACTCGGTGAAGGCACCGCCGGTGACGTAGTCGAGCTTACCGTCGGCAGCCTGGCCGTAGAGCGGATACTCGGCGTCGGAGGTCTGGAAGTGGAAGGTGCAGGGCACCATGTTGAGACTCACCTCGTAGATGCCCGTGCCCAGCTGGCGCTGCTCCAGTCGCTGGGTGGACTTCATGCCAGTCTGGTCGGTCACCACCATATAGAGATAAGGAGGATACTTCTCGTAGCCGGTGACGATGAACTCAACGGTCGAGAGCTCCGGGCGCACATATTTCTGCTCGTTGTTGACGATGCTCAGCACCTGGGCGGTCACCTTGACGGCCTCGCCGGGAATGGCCCAGCGGGCCACCATCGAGTTCAGTTGGTCGTGGGTGAGCTGCAGCTGCTGGGTGGTGCCGGTAGAGATATACTCCGACTTGAGGTCTTTCTGGCTCGTGGGATAGAGACACACCTTGTAGGTCACCTCGTCGGAGGGCGAGATGGGACTGGTGGCCTTGTCCCAGGTCAGTGTGACAGCCGTCTGGTCGGCATTGCCCTTGTTAAGGATGATCTCCTCGACTGAGCTGCGGATGTGCATCTCGTCGGGATAGGTGGGCAGTTCGAAATAGGTAGGGTCCTCGTTGCAGGATGCCATGCAGAGCATCGTGCAGAGAAGGCTGAAAAGATATACTGACTTTTTCATGTTTGCTTCACTTTTTTCTTGTTACTCTTTCTTCATCAATTCTCCGACTGGCCTCAATCCTCCGACTCGATGACCCAGAAGGGAGCCTCGCGCAGGTTAGGATTCTTCTCGTACTCGTCGATGTAGATAGGCATCCAGTAGTACTGGCGCTTCCACACGCGGGTCTGATAGACGGTGCGCTTGAAGAACTCGGCCTGGTTGCGGCCCTGGAAGTTCATGCCGTAGTCGTCGCCGCACATCTCGGGCAGGTTCTCGGCGTCTTTCCAACGGCGGATGTCAAACCAGCGGTTGTTCTCGCAGCACAGCTCCACACGGCGCTCAGCGCGAATGACGCGGCGCACGTCGGTCTGGTTGTTCTGAATCTGAATGTACTCCTCGTCGGTAGCGTCGACATTGTCGAAGGTGTACTTACGCACACCGGCACGCTCGCGGATGCGGTTCAGATATTCGAGGGCTTTCAGGCGCGATGCACCATCGTCGTAAGCCTCGTTCAAGGCCTCGGCATAGTCGAGGTAGGTGAAGGCCAGACGGTAGGTGAAGCCCTGGCGGTCGGTGATGGCACCGGTGAGGTAGTTGTCGAGCACGTTCAGGCCCTTGCGCACCAGATAGCCGTTCTGCGGGGCATCGTGGGGCGACGAGGTCTGCACGTTGTCGCGGCCGTTCATGAAGAAGTTGTACTTGCGCTTGCCGACAGCCAGCCATGAGCCGTGGAACGAGACGGCATTGTAGAAACGGGGCTCGCGGTTGCAATACATGTTATAGGTGCCACGGGCAGTCACCTCGCCGGGATTGCCGGTACCATACTCCCAAGTAGTCTCGTCGGAGCGGTTGTCGACCACCGTCGAGAAGCCTTCCTCCACATAACCGGAGTTGGGGTCGGTGATGGGCAGACCGTTGCGGGTGAAGAAGGCATCGACCAATCCCTGGTAGACACCCAGTCCGTTACCGCCGCCATACTCGCGCACAGAGGCCGTGCGGAGGAAGGTGTCGCGGTAGCTGTTGCCCTTGGTCACGGGGAAGGTAATCTCGTGGTTACCCTCGCTCCAGCGCTTGATGTGCACATTGTAGGTAGAGAGGAAGGGGTCGGGCTTGCCGTTGGGACCCATCTCGGTGTAGAGGGCATAGCCGGCTTTCTCGGCCTCGTCGATGCAGAGCTTGCAGGCCTCAACAGCCTTCACCCACTTGTTGTGGTCGTAGGTGGAGTTGAAGATCTGCTCGCCCTGGTCGTTCACGTAGTCGGTGTACCAAGGGTTGCCGTTCACCAGCGGACTGGCGGCGAAGAGCAGCATGCGCGAGCGGACGGTGAGCGCCATGATACGGTTCACACGACCGTACTTCGAGGGATCGTCGTAGACGGCAGGCAGGGCCATGGCAGCCTCGAGCATCTGCTTGTCGCAGTAGTCGACCACATCGTCGAACTTCGACTGTCCGACCATCAGCTCAGAGAGCGTGAAGTCGGTAGGGGCAATATAGTCGGGCTTGAAGGGAATGCCACCGTAGTTCTCAGCCATCTGCCACCAACCGTAGGCACAGAGGAACTTGATCTCGTTCTTCATGTTGTCGATCTCGCTCTGGGGCAGATCGTGGTCGGGCATGGCCTTCACCATGTTGTTGAAGATGTAGCCGTGGCGGATGTAACGGGGCATCATGTGCCACAGGTTACCGCCCCATGTGGAGTTGATGGTCCACTGACCCAGAATCTTCGGAATCACACCGCCCCAGTCCCACTGCTGCCAGCGTGCCGAGGGAGTGATGTCGTCGGCAAATACCTCGTAGCCGTCGGCCGTGAGGGCCCACTTGTCGGGGTTGTGGATGATGTTGTACACGTAGCTGAGCCACGAGTAGACCTTGTCACGGTTCTCAAACACCATTTCGGTGGTGAGCTCGGTGTCGGGCTCCTTGTCAAGATAGTCGGAGCACGAGGCGAAAAGCCCGCCGAACACTACGCACAGGGCGCATATTGCATTGATATATCTCGTTTTCATACTGTTAACTATGAATATTGAACTATGAACTAAAAGTTAATGTCTAAGCCAAACATGATCGAGCGGTTCATCGGATACTTCAGTCCGTCGTTGGTTCCCAGCTCGGGGTCCCACATCTTGAACGATGAGAGGCAGAAGAGGTTGTTTCCGCTGACAAACACGCGGCAGCTCTTCACATAGAAGTTCTCCAGCCAGCTCTTCGGCAGGGTGTAACCCACCTCGATGGTCTTACAGCGGAGGAAGCTCATGTCTTTCTTCCACCAAGTGGAGGCACGATAGTTGTTCACGTTCGGACCGTAAGAGAGGCGCGGCCAGAAGGCGTAGGGATCTTGGTTCTGCTCGGTCCAGCGGTCGTCGATATTCGTGGCATAGGCATTACCCTCGGTGGTGGTACCGCCGCCCGGCAGGAAGTAGGGCTGACGGCCAATGACACGGTACATATCGGCAGAGCCCTGGAAGAAGAAGTTCAAGTCGACATTCTTGTAGCTCACCACGCCACCGAAGCCATAGACGATGCGCGGGTCCTCGGTACCGCCGATGTAGCCCTCGTCTTCCTCGGTGATCACACCGTCGCCATTCACGTCGACATACTTGATGTCACCCGGATGGAGCGTCACGGCGCCCACCCCGTTCTGCGAGGGGATGCCGTCTTTCAGAGTACCGTCGGCATTGAAGTCCTCATAGCCGAACAGACGCTCGGCGGTGAGTCCCCACAGCTCGTTCATCGAGCGCCCGGTGGCCGAGCGGTGAGTGCCCTTCAGCACTTCGGGCTCGTCTTTCTCGTCGACGCGGTTCTTGGCGTAGGTGAAGTTGCCGTAGGCAGAGGTAAACCAGTCTTTGTTCCATTGCTTGTGCAGGTTGAGCGTCACCTCGACACCCTGGTTGTGCACCTTACCGAAGTTGGCCCACGGTGCCTGAACGAAACCGCTCTGTGTGGGCACGATGGTGCGCTGCATGAAGATGTTCTTACGATCCTCGCGGAAGATGTCGAAGTTCAGGTCGAGCATGTTCCACAGTCCCAGTTCAAAACCAAGGTTTTTCTTCGTCACGGTTTCCCATGTCAGATTGTCAACGCCGATGTCACCCTCGGTGATACCACTGTAGCTGCGCTGACCGGTGGTGCCCCAGGTGTAGCCTTCCTGACCCGTATACAGGGTGCCCAGGTAGGCAAAGCGGCGGCCACCGATGTTGTCGTCACCGGCCTGACCAATGCTGGCGCGGAACTTAATCTTATTGAATGTGCCCTTCACCGACTCCATCCAAGGCTCCTCGCTCATCAGCCATCCAATGGCGAACGAGGGGAAGAAACCGAAGCGCTTGCCCTTGGCGAAGTTCTCAGAGCCGTTGTAACCGAAGTTGAACTCAGCCACGTAACGGTTGTCGTAGGTCAGCGACAGACGGCCGGCCATACCCTGCTTGCGGTAGTCCTGAATGCTGCCGTCGTCGTAGGCTTGCTGGTTGTAGAGCAACAGAGCGTCGACATCGAGCTTGCCGAAACGGTTGTTGTACATCAGGTCGGTCTCGAAATACACACGGGTGTTACCATACTCAGTGCCCTGCTCCGAGCCCATCGACTCGTCGCCGGTCTCAAACTGGCTGTAAATGAGGTTACCTTCCTCGTCACGACCCGTAGCCGGGAATACTGTTCCGGGATTGGCCGTACGACTGCGGCGGCTGCGGTTCCAGCGGTCGAAGCTGAACAGGGCCTTGGCCTTCAGTCCCTTCAGAATCATCTTCAGGTCTTGCTCCACGCTGAACAGCGTCTGAATCTTCGACGACGTGGTGAAGTCGTAACCCTGCTGGGTCACGGTCTGCCAGGGGTTGGCACGGTTCGATATCTTCGGAATGGCACCGTCGCTGTAGCGGGCAGGATGCACGAAGGGCAGCGTGCGGAAGGCCTGGCCGAAGGCATCGTCGGTATTACAGCGCTGTTTCTTGAATCGGTTCAGATAACCGCCGATGTTCACGCGCAGCAACGTGGTCTTCGTCACATCCATGTCGATGTTGGTACGCAGGTTGAACTGCTGGTTGTTCGTGGCATTGTCCACCAGCAGGCTCTTGTCCTGCTCCAGGATGCCGCCTTCCTTGAAGTAAGAGGCCACAATCGAGTAGCGCAGGAAGTCGCTACCACCGCTCACGTCGAGGTTGCCACGGGTGGTGTAGGCATAGTCCTTGGTGATTTCGTCCACCCAGTTCACGTTCGGATAGAGGTCGGGGTCGTAGCCCGAACGGGTGCGGTCTATCTGCTGTTGGGTGAAGGGCAGTGCCGTGCCGTCCTGGGCAGCCAGCTCGTTGAGCAGCGTCATATAGTCGGGCGCATTCAGGAACTCGGGCAGCTGTGTGGGCTCGTTGATGGAGTGCTCCACATGGAAGCGTATCTGCGGTGCGCCTATCTTACCGCGCTTGGTAGTGATGACTATCACACCGTTGGCACCGCGCACACCATACATGGCAGAGGCGGAAGCGTCTTTCAGCACCGAGAACGACTCAATCTCAGCCACGTCGACGTTATCGAGGTCGCGCTCCACACCGTCAATCAGAATCAGCGGCTTGTTGCTTCCCGAGAAGGTCGAGATACCACGAATCCAGAAGTTCGAGTCGTCGTAGCCGGGCTCTCCCGAGCGCTGAATGCCAATCACACCGCTCAGCTTACCAGCCAGATTGTTCGATAAGGTACGCGTGGTACCGAACTTCAGCTCACCGGGGTTGATGGTCTCTATCGAGCCGATGATCGAGGCTTTCTTCTGGCTGCTGTAACCGGTCACCACAATCTCGTTGAACTCGTTGACGTCTTCTTCCATCATCACGTTCAGCAGCTTGGCACCGCTGACGTTGACTTGCTTTTTCTTAAAACCGATGTAGTTGAACTCGAGCACCGGCTTGCCCGTCGTGGGCACGCTGATGCGGAACATACCTTCAGCGTCGGTGATGGCCCGTGTCTCGGTTCCCACCAGGGTCACGGTAACACCAATCAAGGGCTGTTTCTCCGGGTCGGTCACCATACCCGTCACTTGCGTTGTCTTTGCCGTCTGCTCCACGGCAGCAGCCGCCCGCACCGGCAGAGGAGCCGCCGTCAGCAGGGTTGCGGCGAGTAGCAGCGCTCCTCCCGTCAGACTGCCGCAGCAGCGTTTCAATAATTCTTTTTTCATCATCTCAGTTAGTTTTTAGCTATTTTACGATTTTCTGCTGCAAAATTACACAAAACCGCCTCACGCACGATATAAAATAGGGTTTGTATAACATGTATATCATCTGTTAAAACACATGACACCTGATTATCAGCGAGTTAAC